>NZ_KI915014.1:8891-11809 GCF_000520595.1 Arthrobacter sp. H5 | reverse complement strand
TCCGGTGGTCGACCAAGCGAGGGACGAGCGCGTGGAGACCCCCCGCGGTATCATGAGAAGTGGCGCAGCCCAGCGCCCAACCCCGGTCCTGGCGCCCACGCCGTTGGAATTCACGGGGCAAAGGAGGTCAAGCCTCCGGGAGCTTGTCCGCTGATACTTCTTTCACGTGTGCGTTCGGCGACACGGTGCGTGGGACCCGAGCTGGTGCGTGCACAGAGGGAATGATCATGATTCAGCAGAAGCACTTCAAATCCCGCGTCCGCGAACGCATGCAGAAGACCGGCGAGAGCTACAGCACCGCACGCATGCGCATCGATGCCTCCCGCGGGTCAGTTCCGGGTCTGGCTCCCGGATATCCGTCCCGCAACGCCGTCTCACAGTACGATGCCGGACTATGGCAGCGGGTACTCGATCAGTCAGGGGTGGAAAACCCTGTAGCGTCCCGACCATTCAGCGAAGCCATGCTTGCCGGTTTGGCCGGTGGTATCGGATTCATGGTGTTCACCTTCGAGTACAAGACCGTCACCACTGCAACCGTGGTGACCCGGTTCCACCCCGGCCCTTATGTGAAGAATCTGATTGAGCGCTGCGGTGCGGACATTGTGCAGGAAAGCACCACCAGTGCCAGCCTGGCGCAGTCGAAACTGGACCTGGCGCTGGCGGGCGGCAGCGCGGTCGTCGTCAAGGCCACCAGAGGTGCCCTGCCCTGGTTCGCAACTGAGGCGCTCGAGTTCAGTGACTCGGTGGACGTGGTGGTGGCAGGAAACGACGGCGGCTCCTACCTGATTGACGACGGCGGCGGCACGCTTCGGCGCGCGGATGCGGCGGAACTTGCTTCGGCACGGGCCAGGCGGAAGGCCGATAAACACTGGCAGGCGCACGTCGCCGGGCCGGGCGGGCTGACCGCTGAGGGGCTTGGGTCGCGAATCCGACTCGCGGTCGCCGAAACCGCACTGGGTTTGCTGGGCGAGGACGCACCTGCCGGGATTCCAGACCGGTTCTCCGGCAATTTCGGTATTCCCGGGATGCGCACATGGGCCGGGCGGCTCCGCGATGTTAGAACCAAAAAGGGATGGACCACCATGTTCCAGGAGGAGAAACGCCTACGGCCGGCACTGGGACAACTGAGGACGTTCCTCGACGCATCCGGGTGGGGTGGACCGGGCGCGCTCCGCCCGCTCTACGCCGAGTTTTTGGAGGAGGCCGCCGGCACGAAGGGTCTGGGTGGGCTCGGGCGGGTGTCCACCCAGTACCGTGCCCTTGGCGCGCGATGGGCCGCTCTGGCACAGCTGGTTGATGTTTCCTGCCCCGCGGATCAACGCACGGCTCTGTTCGGATCCATGGCTGCGGCTCTCGACGGCATCATTGAGGCCGAAGAGACTGCTGGCCGTGCCTTGGCTGAGGCGGTGCGTTAGCTGCTAGAGGGGGCCGAACTGCGGCGGGCCCTTCGGGTCGTTGTAGGTTTGCGCCAGGTCTTCCAATGCGTGTCTGAGGTCCGCTTCCCGCTCGATCCGCGCACGGAAACGGCGCTGGGAGTGCTCAATATGCCGTGCCGGGATCAGCAGCGTTCCCATGAACAGGCTTACGATGAGAAACACCACGAATATGACTCCGGGCAAATCCCCGGGGCTAAAGGAGCCCGGATCGGAGATCGCGAAAGCGATGACAGCCGCGCAGGACAAAGCGCCCGCCAGCGCTACCCCCGTCCACGCTCCCGTGACTGTCCTCGGTGCTCGGGAGGACGCCGGATGACGGTAAGCCGGCATCCGGCGTCGGGCAGCCCGGCGCTGCATGAGAACCGCACCCAGCGCGAGCACTAGGGCCGGTATCGCTGGATAGACCGCAGTGCCAGGCTCAACAAACAGCAGGACGACGGCGATCAGCAGCAGCCAGGCCGACCAGAAGTACATCATCAGGAAAGTTGCCCGGCGCTGGGCATCGTTGAGGGCCATCCAGCGCAGGACAGTGGGTGTGCCGTGGCCGGCCAGGCTGAGCTGTGGCGAGAGCCAGTATTCGAGTGTGCGGGGAGGATTGACGTTCACTCGGACCGAACTTTTCCTTCATCCAGGTCAAGGGCCCGCTCGAAGAGCTCAAGCGCTTCACCGGCGGGCACGCTCTCCTTGGTTGCCCCGGCGCCCTCGCCCTTGGCAAGCTGCCATGCCCCAGTCTCATCAACCATGAGGTTGGCTGTCCTCGGCTCCACGCCAAAACCGTGGTGCTTGATCTGCGCAGCCACCGGCCGGTTTCCTTCCGAATCTGTAAGGTAGTGCGCTGCGGCCTGGATTCCGAACCCGAGGATTGGTTCCTCATTCTTCAGCGGCGTGAAGCTGTGGGTGCCGTTTCCATTGACGTTGGCCACGAAAGCGCCGCCGGCCGACGAGACCGCAAACATCACATGGTTGGTCTTTGGGGTCACCAACGCGATTTCCAGCCATTCCCCGGCAGTTGCCATCACCGCGGCAAGGAACTCTGCCGGCCCTTTGACAATGATGTCGCTGTCCTTGATCTCGGCGAGATCCCGCACCAGGAGCGTGGTCATGCCGGCTTTGGTCAATTCCTCATTGCCGGCCTGCGGCGTCAACCGGAAGATGTCGCGGGTTATGGCGGTGGGCTCACCCTCGTTGAAGGAAAGCAGGGCGAGGACTTCGTGCTCTGTCAGCTGCAGGGCATCGGTGGTGGTCACGGTTCTTCTCCCGGAGTTGATGATGATGGTAAGTATGACTCGACACTACTAAAAGACTGAGTTCCAGACGCTTTTAGCGCCGTCTGCCAATGCGTCCGCCCCATCCGAGATGACATCCCCCGCGTCCTCGGCGAAGTCCGTGATCCTTTCCGTAACGGGTACGTCTCCGGAGAGGAACTGGGCACCCGCCCAGACCAGGGAAGCCGCCGCGAAGAACGGTGCGGCGGGTGTGGGG
>NZ_KI915014.1:0-8791 GCF_000520595.1 Arthrobacter sp. H5 | reverse complement strand
GGGTGTGGGGGTCAGGCTCCCTGCCGCGAGGATGGTGGTGATGGCGCCGTCTGCAATGACGTGGCCGTCACCCGATTGGATGCCCTGATAAGTCTGCCCCAGTCCGGTAAACACGCTAAGTCCGCCGGCAAACTTGCCCGCCATGTTGAGCGCATTGAGGGCCTGCGTGCCACGTAGATATCCAATTCCCGGGGCGGTGCCAAACTCGCTGGTCAGCAGCCCGGCGCTCCTCATTGCAGACAGGAGCCGCTCTGAGCCAAAGCCACCCGCCGACGTGACCCAGTTTGCTATCTGGTACGGCGGCCAGCCACCCATATCCCCGCCGAAGTTCAGAAACGTGTCAAGGAAGTTCCCGTCGCTGTCAGAGGTCTGGGACGCGGGAACCATTGGCCCTGCCGGTCCGCCGCCGCCGTCGTTGCTGGTCTGTTCCTGTTGGTCCGCCTGGTCAACCAGAAGTCTGGACTGATCACTCAGCGTTGTCGCGGCCTGATTCAGCTGGATTCGGAAAATGGAGTGCCAGCGGTCGCGGAAACGGTCCGCGTCTCCACCGTTCCACGGAATGCCGCTCAACAGGGCCGTGATGGTTTGATCAGCGGCGGAGATGGTCTGGCTGGAGGTCCCCATGGATTGCGCCAGCGAGCGCAGTTGGTCGGGGTTTGCTCCGAGCGTCTCGCTTGTCATAATTCGACCCTAAGTCAGCGCCGGGATGGCCACAATGGGGAGGAGTCCCCGCTGGGATAACCTAGACCAGTGACTTACGAGATTGAGATTGGCCGGGCCAAGCGTGGACGCAGGGCGTATTCCCTCGATGATCTGGCGGTGGTACCGTCGCGGCGAACCCGCGATCCCCGGGATGTGTCGGTGCAGTGGCAGATTGACGCCTACCAGTTCGAGATGCCGGTCATCGCCGCGCCCATGGACTCGGCCATGTCCCCGGCTACGGCCATCGCCATGGGCAAACTGGGTGGCCTCGGCGTGCTCAACCTTGAAGGACTCTGGACCAGGTATGAGGATCCACAGCCGGTTCTCGACGAAATTGCGGGCCTCGCCACCGAGAATTTCAGCCCTGCAGCCACCCGGCGCATGCAGGAAATCTACGAGGCGCCCATCCAGGCGGGCCTGATCACCAGCCGTCTCGCCGAGATCCGCGAAGCAGGCGTCACGGTGGCGGGTTCGCTCACTCCGGGCCGCACGCAGGAGTTCTACAAGACCGTCCTGGCCGCCGGCGTCGACATCTTTGTCATCCGTGGCACCACGGTATCTGCAGAGCACGTGTCCAAGAATGAGGAACCGCTGAACCTCAAGCAGTTCATCTACGAGCTCGACGTTCCGGTGATCGTGGGCGGCGCCGCCGGCTACACACCGGCGCTGCACCTCATGCGCACGGGCGCGGCGGGCGTGCTGGTCGGCTTTGGTGGGGGAGCGACGACGACGACGCGGCGCGCCTTGGGGATCCACTCACCGATGGCGTCGGCCATTTCAGACGTGGCCGCCGCGCGCCGGGACTATCTGGATGAGTCGGGCGGACGGTACGTGCATGTGATTGCCGACGGCGGTATGGGCACCAGCGGCGACATCGTGAAGGCCATCGCGGTGGGCGCGGACGCCGTCATGCTGGGCTCGGCATTGGCTCGGGCGGAGGAGGCACCCGGCAAGGGCTGGCATTGGGGCCAGGAAGCACATCATCACGAGCTTCCCCGCGGGGACAGGGTCAACATCGGCACCGTCGGGTCGCTGGAGGAGGTCCTCTGGGGGCCTTCACATCACACCAACGGCACCTCCAACGTCATCGGAGCGCTGCGCCGGGCAATGGCTACCACGGGGTATTCGGATCTGAAGGAGTTCCAGCGGGTGGAAGTTGTGATGTCGCCGTACCTGTCCACCGACTGACGCGTGATGTGTCTAAACGTAAACACCCTGTACTGACTCTTACAGATAATAAGTTAAGTGTAAGAATGTCGATTTGGCTTCCGTCATGGAGTACGCCGCGCGGTCCGATGTGATGGGCATAGTAAAGAGCTGCGCACAGAGTTCATCGTGGCCGGCGCTTCCGAGCCAAGCAGGATCGCACCGGAGCGCGGCAGCGACGCTAGGGTCCCAGACGGACAGGACAAACCGGCCCCTGGGCCCAGGCTGGGATCGCCAACACGAAAAGCAGGAAGGGCGCCATGTCCGAGACGAGAGTTGCCGTGCTGACGGCCGAGCTGGCCGACCTCGAAAATCCGAAGATGCGGGCCGTCAACGAGGCGCATGGAGATGACCACGGCGTGAACCTCTCCAAGCTGCGCGCTATCGCCAAGCGGTTGAAAACCCAGCAGGAACTCGCACGCGAGCTGTGGGCAACTGGTGACACCGCCGCCCGGCTCCTCGCCCTGCTGATCTGTCGGCCCAAAGAATTCAGCCGCGACGAACTGGATGGGATGTTGCGCCAGTCACGCGCGCTCAAAGTTCACGACTGGCTGGTGAAGTATGTGGTCAAGAAGAGCCCGCACGCCGAGGAACTACGGATAGCCTGGACTGCGGACCCAGACCCGGTGACCGCCAGCGCCGGGTGGGCATTGACCAGCGAGCGGGTGGCGAAGAAGCCCGAGAGCCTGGACCTGCCGGGGCTGCTCGACACGATCGAACTGCAGATGAAGGATGCGCCTGACCGCCTGCAATGGGCAATGAACACTTGCCTGGCACAGATTGGGATCCACCATCCCGGGCACCGTGCGCGGGCGATCGACATCGGCGAACGACTTGAGGTTCTCAAGGACTACCCGACGCCGCCTAACTGCACGTCACCGTTTGCCCCGATCTGGATCAACGAGATTGTGCGCCGCCAGGGTAGCCCGTGAGAAGCACCCTGCTAGGCGGATAATCTCATCAGTCCGTTAAGTACAGTGCGGAATGAATCCGCACGTTCTAAGGTTGAGGAACGCATTGCTCAACAGTAAAGGCGGGTCACAGCCATGGAAACAGGCACAGCATCAGGGGCGCTCAGTCCACAGAACCGGGAGAATGCGCTCGCGGCGCTGAAATCCACCACTGAGCCCGGCAGGGAACTGGACATCCTCATAGTGGGAGGCGGCGTGGTTGGCGTTGGATCCGCATTGGATGCCGTCACGCGTGGTCTCGATGTTGGCATTGTGGAGGCGCGGGACTGGGCGTCAGGTACGTCGTCCCGTTCGTCGAAGCTCATCCACGGCGGGCTCCGTTACCTGGAGATGCTGGACTTCGCTCTGGTGCAGGAGGCGCTGAAGGAACGTGGCCTCCTGATTCAGCGGATCGCCCCGCACCTGGTCAGACCTGTTCCCTTTCTTTATCCGCTGACCAAACGTTTTGTTGAACGCCCGTACGTGGGCGCCGGAATTCTGCTCTATGACACCATGGGCCTGACCTCCGGTAACTCCCGGGGTGTTCCCATGCATAAGCACCTGACCCGGCGCGGCACCCTGAGAGCGGCGCCCAGCCTCAAAGACGATGCGATGGTGGGCTCCATCCGCTATTACGACGCACAGGTGGACGATGCCCGCTACGTGGTCAACATGGCGCGCACCGCCGCGCATTACGGTGCGAAGGCCGCGAACCGGGTTGCCGTGGTGGACTTTCTCCGTGAAGGCGAACGCGTTGTGGGGGCACGGGTCAAGGACCAGGAGACCGGCGAGGAATTTAACATCCGCGCCAAGCAGGTGATCAACGCCACCGGCGTCTGGACCGATGAAACTCAGGCCATGGTGACTGATCGCGGACAGATGAAGGTGCGTGCCTCGAAGGGAATTCACCTCGTGGTGCCGCGTGACCGCTTCCAATCCACAGTGGGCCTGATTCTCCGCACCGAGAAGTCAGTGCTTTTTGTCATTCCGTGGGGGAGGCACTGGATCATCGGAACCACGGACACGGACTGGGATCTCGACAAGGCACACCCTGCAGCGTCATCCAAGGACATCGACTACATCCTTGAGCACGTCAACCGGGTTTTGAAGCGGCCGCTGACCCGCGAGGACGTCGAAGGGGTCTACGCCGGGCTCAGGCCGTTGCTTGCTGGCGAAAACGATTCCACCGCCAAGCTCTCCCGCGAGCACGTGGTCGCGCACCCTGTGCCCGGACTCGTGGTGGTGGCCGGCGGCAAATGGACCACCTACCGGGTGATGGCCAAAGACGCGGTGGACGAAGCCACCCGCGCCCTCGACGAGCGGGTACCCGCCAGTTGCACCGAAACGGTGCCGCTCCTCGGTGCGGAAGGCTACAAGGCAGCCTGGAATAAGCGGGTCTGGCTTGCGGAGACCTCCGGCGTCCATGTGGCCCGCGTGGAGCATCTGCTGCAGCGCTACGGCACACAGGCCGAGCTGGTGGTTGCGCTGATCAAGGAAAAGCGGGAATTGGGCGAACCACTTCCTGGAGCGGACGACTACCTGTGTGCCGAGGTGGTCTTCGCCGTAACCCATGAGAATGCCCGCCATGTAGGTGATGTGCTGACCAGGCGCACCCGCATCTCAATCGAGTCATGGGATCGCGGAGTCTCCGCCGCTCCGGTGGTCGCAGATCTGATGGCGCCGCACCTCAACTGGAGTGAAGCGCAGGTTGACCGTGAGGTTAAGCACTACCTGGCACGCGTGGAAGCTGAAAGACTCAGTCAGGAACAGCCCGACGACGTCTCAGCCGACAGTGCGCGCATGGGCGTCGAAGACATTGTGCCGCTAAGCTGAAGCTGCTCTCCAACCCACTCCGCTGAAAGGCCGTATGAGCTCCCTGGACCTGCAGGACGCCGAACTGACCACCCCTGAACTGGTCATCCTGGACATGGTGGCGGAGAACAAGGAGGAAGCGGCAGCGCAGCTTGCTGCCCGGCTCTTCGAAAGCGGGCGCATTTCCAATCTCGAGGGGTTCCTCGAACAAGTGAATTCGCGCGAACATCAGATGGCCACGGGCCTTCCCGGCGGCGTCGGGATCCCACATGCCCGCAGCGAACACGTGCAGCAGACGTCCATCGCGGTGGGAGTTACCCGTTACGGGCACAGCCTGGATTTCGGCGCAGTGGACGGGCGCGCCACGCTCATCCTGCTGATTGCAACACCGGCGCAGTCCTTCTCCGAACATCTGGAAGTACTGGCCACCCTCGCACGGTCCCTGTTCAAGGAAAACTTCCGGGAATCCCTGCGGCGCGCGCACGACGAGGAAGTAATCGCAGAGCTGATCAATTCGTCGCTGGTGTTCTTCGACCACTAGCAGGAGATCGAGGCGTCGTGGCATGACTCGCACACGACTGAGCACCACGGTGGATGCAGGCCTTCTGGAAGGTGCCAGACGGGTAATTTCCGGTGTCACTGACGCCGCTCTCATCGACGCGGCTCTCCGCGCTCTGCTCGTTAGTCATCGATCCGCAGAAATCGACGCGAGTTACGCTGCCTATGATGAGCATCCGCTCGACGAGCCGGACGAGTGGGGCGACCTGGCTTCGTTCCGTCAAGCCGCGGCAGCTTCGTGAATCCCGTACCTGCACGAGGGGAGATGTGGTGGTGCGAGCTTGCCGCGATCGGTCGGCGCCCCGTCGTCGTTCTGTCGCGTGACGCCGCAATCCCTCGTCTTGGACGCGCACTCATCGCGCCGTGCACCACAACTATCCGGGGAATTCCCAGCGAAGTTGTCCTCGAACCGGGCGACGACCCGGTCCCTCGTCGAGCAGCTGTCAACCTCGACTCTGTCGAGAGTGTCTCGATCGCCGTGCTCGTGACGCGCCTTGGACGGCTGAGTGATTCCCGCATGCGCAACATCTGCGCTGCTTTGCAAGTTTCGGTTGATTGCGCCGGCTGACGATCACTGCATGGCGGCACGGCGGTCACCGCTATCCTTTGGGTGTGGAACCCTGGGACCAGACCCGCCCCGATGTCCTTCGGCTGCCTTCCGGCCGGCTAATACGGGGACGGGGCCTGCGCGATGGCGACGTTGAGGGCGCCGCTCCCCAGTTCGGGCTCTACCTGCTGGGTAAGCCGCCGCCGCGGATGGAGTGGGCACTACGTTGGGTGCGGTGGCCCGACTGGCGTTTGCCGGTGGACCGTGTGGATGCGCGTGACGCATTCTCCGAGCTGTGGCTGCGCGCCGGATCCGAGCGGGTGGAGGTAGCCTGCGACGGCGGCCGCGGGCGGACCGGTACAGCGTTGGCCTGCCTCGCAATTCTCGACGGCATTCACCCGGACGACGCCGTGCAATACGTCCGCAAGCACTACAACGTGAAGGCGGTCGAGACTCCCTGGCAGCGGCGATATGTCAGGAAATTCCAGCAGCCGCCAGCGGACTGATACATTCCGTAGGTCAACCTACTAACGGGTGCGGCAGTGTGTGGCCACCCAGTCGATCTCCTCCCTGAGAAGGTCCAGACCGGTTCCCACCGGCGTATATCCGAGACGTACCGAAGCGCCGGTATCCAGCACGATCGGATGCGCCGCCAGCCAGGGGTGCCGTCCCCGATTTGAATCGTTTGCATCGTCGAGCAAATTGAGGGTTCCAGTCCAACCCAGCTGTGTGCCGATGCTCCGAACAATCTGCTCGGCAGTCGGGGTGTCGGGGTCAGCACTGTTGAGAATCCGCTGACCCGGCTGAGCGGCGACAGTGGAGATGAGCGCGGCGGTGTTGAGTGCCGCCGTCAAATGGTCGGTCGACGCACCCCTGTCCGCGAGCTCGATCGTCCGGTCGCCGCGGATCATCGATTCCACGAAAGGGCGCGTGCGGGAGTTCAGGGCCCATCGTCCGTGAACTTTGGACGGCCGGATGACCGTGACAGGCAGCCCGCTGTCCAAAGCGGCCTGCTCGGCAGCGACCTTTGATGGGCGCGTATCCCTCACGGGTGAAGGGGTTCACATGCTCACCGGCGGGCGGGAGCGTTGGCTGGTTTTCGTCGATCGGAACCGGAAACCGGGGCGGAATTTCCCCGTTGATGTGGTGCCCAGCCGGATCGACGTAGACGGCCCTGCTGGAGATGAGAACCGAACACGCCACGGAACCCATTGCCGGCAGCAGCGCACGCACATCGGCAGCGCGGTACGCCAGCAGATCGACGAGCAACTCCGCTCCGGCGCCGATCAGATGTCCGATCTCCCTCACGGCGCTCCGCTCAATCGAATGAAAGCGTACACCCGCGACGGTCAGTTCTGGAGGCATCGACGCCGGGTCGCGCCCGGTCACGTCGACCGACCATCCGGCTGCTGCCAGTCGCAAAGCGGTGGCTCCACCGATGGCTCCGGTTCCGCCCATAACAACTGCCCGCACGTGCTTCCTCCTTAAGGGTCCAAAGTGTTGAAGTACCTGTGCTCATCGAGTATCCCGCACAGGACGGCAATCCTCGTCCCATGGTCAGGGAAACCCCACTTCTCATCGATCGGTCTTGAGTACAGCACTACCGCTGATCCATCTTTGTATAAGCATCTTGCGGCCTTTAATCGAATCCTCCATCGAAATGCCGTGCTAAAGGATGACTTGTAGCGGGCCTTCTTCCGCGGTCGGAGGCTCGAAAGCATCGAAGTACTCGGCCGCCGTTTCCTCGCTAAGCTTCACCTCGTTCGAGTCATCGCCATCCCTAGCCCTGATGCGATCGAGAACAACGTTGCGTGGGGTGGCAAGGTAAATCGTCTCCGGCGTCACTCCCAATGGGCTGAGAAGATGCCGGTAGTTGTCCCTCATCGCCCGTGACCAGAACGAGTAGTCGAGGACAACGTCTATGCCCATATTCACCTGGCTGATCAGCAAATCTTGCAGTTCATTCTCAATTGTTTGGGCAACGTCGGCTGGAAGCGGCTGACTCCGATGACCGCGACTCCACGCCTCTTCATCGATCGACAATCGCATGAAGCCGGCGATCTCTAATCGCCGGGCCAAGGTCGATTTACCAGATCCGGCCGGACCGCACATGAACACAACACGCCTCATGTTCTCCATGATATTGACGAGGAGAACCGCCTCTCAAGGTTGTCCGGTAGCCGATCGACTAGCGGAACGCGGCGAGGGGGGTGTGGCAGTCGCTCGAAATGATATCATTTGATTGATATCGGAGGTGAATTATCGTGGAACAGATCCTGATCCGCAGCCTGCCCGCGGGGACCAAGGCAGCGTTACGCGCGCGAGCCGCGCACCATCGCCGATCCGTCGAGGCAGAGGCGCGCGAGATCTTCGCCGAGGCCCTCAAGCGCGACCCCGTCACAATGGTGGACCTTTTGGGCATGGATGAGGGCGCCGACATCGAGCTCGAGCCCCAACGGCTTGGCCTTACAGCCCGGACCCCTGAGCTGTGAGGTACGTCCTGGACACCAATGTGGTATCCGCTCTGCGAGTTCGCGGACGTAATCCGCCGGTCGAGGCCTGGGCGGCGTCGATCCCGGTAGCTGACCAGTTTGTAACTGCCACGACGATTGCAGAGGTCGAACGCGGTATCGTCGCCAAGGAACGAGCCGACGCGGCACAAGGCCAGATCCTGCGCCGATGGTTTGAGGATCGCGTGCTGCCGGCCTTCGCCGGCCGCGTGCTGCCGTTCGACCTACCGGCCGCGCGGATCCTTGCCACCTTCCGGGTTCCCGATCACGCCCCTTTAGATGACGCCCTCATCGCCGCCATCGCGCAGGCCACCGAGATGACTGTCGCGACGCGAAACACCAAACACTTCGAGCCACTCGGCGCCCATTGCCATAACCCATGGGATCAGGCCGAGTAGAAGTGGTCACATTCGGGCGTTGACCGAGCTTGCTGATGGGACCGTCTCGTCAGAGCCCCGTGGCTCCAGCCCGCTATAGACCGCAGGCCAAGGACAGGCCCCGCCGAC
>NZ_KI915013.1:25012-31732 GCF_000520595.1 Arthrobacter sp. H5 | reverse complement strand
AGGCCAAGTTGACGCTGCAACTGCCTGGCAGAAATTCCAGTTGTTCCCGTGGACATCAGGTAAGCAGCCCAGAACCACAAATGCAGCGCGGTATGGGTCTTGTGCAGGACTGTACCGGCCGTCAGAGACACCTGATAGGCGCAGCCACCGCACTGCCATAGTCGTCGTGCTGCTATCGGCCACGCCGTTGTGCCGCCACACCGCGGACAGACGAAACCCTCAGGCCACCGGCACTGGAACAGATAGTCCAGACACGCCTGCTCATCGCCGAATCTGGCCTGGAAATCCAATATCGCCCGCGGAAAATCTGGCTTGGCCATGAATAAACCCTACCTGAGCTAACCGTTCACCCACTAAGCACATAATTCCGGCAAGCTGGTTCTACTCTGCTTGGACGCGGCCCTTGAGGCGTTGCAGATCGCCCAGGTTGAGGTGATCATCCGAACTGGATAGCTCGGTTAGTAATGTCCGCAGATCCTCCTTGCCGTGCACGGCAGGTTGCAGAGCTTCGAGTTTGAGCGGGCCGCCGTGGCCTCCTCTTTGATGGAATGGATTCAGCGGACTGGCCTTATTTACTTGCACTCCAACCCCCGGCCAAGGCCATCTTGGCTTTGTCCAGGCGTAGCCCAAACGTCCTATAGACGAAGCGACATCGTCCCGGTCAGCTGCACTGTCCCATTCAGTCCAACGAGCAGTCCGGCGAACAAGTAGCCGTGAAGTGTGTTCTTTTGCGTCCATTCCACCAATTCAAAAGAGCTGCACTCCCCGGCTCTGTGGTCAGCAAACGGTCACCCCGGATAGCTGGACAGCCTGCCGTCGTCGATGGCCATGGCCGTATCTTCTCGTAGCTCAAGCACCGCCGTTGCCGTCCTTGTCCGGGTTATCCTCTTCCGGCTCAAAGTTCGATGGCTCCTCTGTCGAGCTGACTGCAATACCATCCTCGCTGTCGGGAATTGTGCCCTCGGGTCCAACCCCTTCTGCCTGTTCATCGTCCTCATGGTCGTCCTGCTTGCTCACCATTCGATCCTCCAAAATAGCTGGTTCCGGGCTTACATCTGATCCTAGGCTCTCTACACGAACTCAGCTCTAAAAACTGAGAAAATTCGGGAGACTCTGGTTCCAGGGTTTCAGCCTGGATAACCTCAAGTTTCTGGGTGCCCGGCCGGTACCAGCGACACGGACTGGGTGCTTAACCACGAATCTTGGCTAGTTATCAGCGCTTCCGGTGGGTAAGCGGTAGGTCTTTTCCCGGCACTGCATATGTTGGCCTGGAACCGAAGCGAACAAGCGCTCGGCGATTCGGCGATGGCTATGACAACGCGATGATGGAGTCCTTTTGGTCCAGCATGCAGATCGGGCTGTTGAACCGGAAACGCTGGAAGACCCGGACCGACTTGGCCAACGCGATCTTCGATTACATCGAGATCTTCTACAACCGCCAACGCCGCCATTCAGGCCTTGATTACCGGACCCCGATCGAGCACGAGCTACACTGCCAGAACCCACCCCAAACAGCCTGAGACTCATTCTTCACGGGGTAACCAATCCCTGGGGCAGGTCACCCACCAATCCACCAGTACGAGTGCCTGAGGCGCCTCAAACCAGGCTGCCATCGCCTCCGCAACCGGGTTCAAGGTGGGCCCCGATCAAGCTGCGATTTCCCACCAAAGTGGGCTCAAGTCAGATTGACAAAATCAACAAACCCTCGCGGCGAAGCAGAGCACCCCTGCCAGCGCGATCGGCCGCCTCGTACTCGAGAAGGAAAACGAGGAAAGGACCTATGTAACTTCAGCTTAGGAAAGGGATAATGTTGCCGATGATCAGGATGAACACCAGGACCACCATCACTCCGATTACTCCAAGCCACACGGCGGAGAAGCCTTTCTTTGGCCCATGCTCCTCGTGGCCCTGAGGGGCGCCAACGCTTGATTCTGCCGGGGGCGTTTCGCCCGGCGGTACTCCTCCATCCGGCTCGAGCCCAGTAATATTTCCCTGGCCGAGGAGTACGGAGAGTTGATCGAAATTGCCGATGAATCGGAGACTAGGCTGAACCCTCGTTTCCTTCAGGCGGTCGACGCTCTCGAGTCCGATGCCAATGTATTCCTCCAACTGACGGGGCCGCATCACTTCAATCTCCAACTGGAGTTGAAGTCACCACATGAGTGGTTTGTTGGAGAAATACCGGAGTGGACGGTCGTGCTTGCCGAAGGAGAGGAACTTGGTCTTGGTCGGTTGTCGGGAGCTGAACTTCGGTGGGCTCTCGCTGCTCTGCAATGGGCAATCTCGGGTCTGGACCCAACGCGCCCGCAGGTTTTCATGATGGACGAGCCCGAACGGGGTCTCCACCGCATGCGAGAACGCGAGCTGCCGCAGATGCTGCGCAATCTCTACAGCCGATCAGAGAACTTCATGGTCCTCGCTGCTTCTCATGCACCTGCGTTCCTCGACGTACGTGTCGGCGCACGGCTCCACCATGTCAGCCGCCTCCGAGGATTCCCAACCCGCCTGCGGTCCGTCGACCTAGGGTCAAGTGCGCTGATGACCGAGTCCGCCGAATCGTTAGGACTAGCTCCCAGTGATCTCCTGCAGCTGACCCGCGTCTTCGTCCTTGTGGAAGGAGCACACGACGAGATTGTTCTCAGGTCCGCGCTCGGGGAGGATATCCGCAGAGCTGGCGGACGCGTCATTCCCATCTCTGGCGCTTCGCACGCCCGTTCCATTGCCGACGCGAGAATACTCTTCGACGCAACGTCAGCTTCGATCGTATTCGTTGTCGATAACGTTCTTGCCGGTCCCACCCTTAGGATCTGGGAGCAGGCCACCACGGAATACAGCGAGGGACACCGAAAAGCGGCCAAAGCAACATTGGCCCGGTTGAGCAAGATCGGAAGCGGTCGAGAGACGCTCTGGCTTCGGGAACTCGGTGAACGAGCCGTCGATTCCAACGTTCTTCACAGGATCAGGCCGTTCGGGCTCTCCAAACGGGACATCCTGTGTTACTTACCGCCCTCAGCCTTCGGGCTCGGCGGATCAGACTGGGACGCATTTTCTAGCTCGTATGAAGAAGCGAAGGCAAGAGGGCTGACCAAAGAGAATTTCAAATCGTGGCTGACGAGTAAGCGCGGCGCCAACTTCTCGCGAGCCACAGTCAAGACGGCCGCCGAGATGATCGGGTCTCCCTTGCCGAGGGAGTTCAGCGAACTCTCCATGACGATACAGACCCTGGGGCTTATGGGTCCCCTAGATGATCTAGAGGACCCAGGGAAGACACCGGGCAACTAATTTACTGCTTCCGCCTCGTGATCGCCCACTGCCATGGGTGGCCTATTGACCCGCCCCACAACCTGTGGCATAGTCATGGAATCGATTCCATGGAATCGATTCCACAAGTAAAGCCAGGAGCATCAGGTGCGATCACTGACGATCAAGGACGTCGCCGAAAAGGCCGGCGTCTCCGTAGGGACCGCCTCCCGCGTGCTCTCCGGCCACCCCGCCACCTCCCAGGAAGCCCGCACTGCGGTCAGTGACGCAGTAAAGGAGCTAGGTTTCCGCCCCAACGCCCAGGCCCGCTCCCTCCGCAAAACCACCACGCAAACCATCGGCCTGGTCCTCCCCGACGTCCGCAACCCCTTCTTCGCGGACCTGGCCCACGCCGTCGAACAACGCGCCCGCGACTTCGAATACCTCACCCTGTTCGGAAACGCCAACGAAGACGCCGAACAGCAGGACCGCTACTTCGACATCATGCTCACCCAACGCGTCGACGGACTCATCGCGGCGCCACGGGGCAACCTCGCCGATCTCCAGGCAGTCCTGGACAGCGGCGTCCCCACCGTCTTCGTCGACCGTGTCATCGCAAACACGAAAGTCCCCAGCGTCACGCCCGACAACGCCACCGGCATCCAGGAAGCCGTCCGCCACCTCACCGGCCAGGGCCACCGCCGCATCGGCTACATCGCCGGCCCGCAGTCCACCTCCACAGGCCGCGAACGCCTCGCCGCCTACAAGGACGCCCTCACAGAAACACACGCCGACGACGACGGCGCCCTCATCTTCCTCGGCGACTTCCAGTCCGCCAGCGGCGCGGCCGGCGCCCGCCACCTCCTCGAACAACAAGACCCACCCACCGCCCTGCTCGCCGCGGACAGCCTCATGAGCATCGGCGCCATCGCCGTCTGCAACGAACGAGGCCTGGCCATCGGCGCCGACATAGCTTTCGTCGCCTACGACGACATCGAAGCCTTCACCCTCCTCAACCCCGCCCTCACCGTCATCGCCCACGACGTCAACGCCATGGGCCGCTTCGCCGTCGACCTCCTCACCCAGGTCATCGCCGGAGAAACCCCGGAATCAGTGATCCTGCCCAGCCGGCTCATCATCCGGGGCTCAACTCCGCCCCTTCCAGGAGGTCCAACGCAGTGACAGGTAACGCTCTGACCGACAACCCCATCCTGACGCTGGACAACGTCACCAAATCCTTCGGACCGGTGACGGTCATCAAAGGCGTAACCGTCAATGTCCACCCCGGCAAGGTGCAAGTTCTCCTCGGAGAGAACGGCGCCGGCAAATCCACGCTGATCAAGATGATGGCCGGCGTCCACCAGCCCGACGGCGGTCGCATCCTCGTGGACGGCAAGGAAGTACGCATCACCGACACCAACGCCTCCGAAGCACTTGGCATCGCCACCATCCACCAGGAACTCAACCTGGTCGGGTCCATGACCGTCGCCGAGAACATCTCCATGGGCCGCTTCCCCCGCCGCTTCGGGATGGTGGACAAACGCACAATGCGCGAGACCGCCAAGGAAGCCCTCGCGATGATCGGCTTGGACATCGACGTGGATCACAAAGTCGGCGAGCTCGGCATCGCCCGCCAGCAGCTCGTGGAAATTGCCAAGGCGCTCAGCCTCAACGCCCGCATGCTGGTCCTGGATGAGCCGACGGCGGCACTCACCAAACGCGAGATCAGCGCCCTCTTCTCCGTGGTCGAGGACCTGCGAGAGCGCGGCGTCGGCATGGTCTTCATCTCCCACCACCTCGATGAGATCGCCGCGATTGGCGACTCGGTCTCGGTACTGCGCGACGGCGAATTTATCGCCGAAGTGCCCGCCGACACTCACGAGGACGAACTCGTCCGCCTGATGGTGGGCCGCTCCATCGAACAGCAGTTTCCCCGCCGCCGGGAATACGACGGCCCGGCGGACACCCTGCTCGAAGTGAACGGGCTCTCCACCAAGGGACTGATCAATGACGTGTCCTTCACCGTGAAGGCAGGCGAGATCGTTGGCCTGGCCGGGCTGGTGGGCGCAGGCCGCACCGAGGTCATCCGCGCCATCGCCGGTGCGGACCCCTACGTGAACGGTTCGGTCCGGGTACGCGGCAAGGAACTGCCCAAGGCGAGCGTAGGCGCAGCCATTCGCGCCGGCGTCGGGCACGTCCCCGAAGACCGGAAAGTTCAGGGGCTGGTGCTCGGAGCGACGGTCAACGAAAACGTTGGCTACGCAACGCTCGCGACGACGGCGAAATCCGGTCTGGTGGACCGGAGCGGACAGCGCAAACGCGCCCAGGATGTTGCCGACAAGCTGCGCATCCGCATGCACACACTGGACCAGCCGGTGGGCTCGCTCTCCGGCGGAAACCAGCAGAAAACCGTTTTTGCACGCTGGATTGTTGCGAGCTCCTCCGTGCTGCTGCTCGATGAGCCCACCCGCGGCGTCGACGTCGGCGCAAAAGTTGAAATCTACGAACTGATGAACGCGATCACCGCCGCCGGCGGCGCCGTGGTCATGGTGTCCAGCGAACTTCCCGAGGTGCTGGGGATGAGCGACAGGATTCTCGTGATGAGCGGCGGACACATTTCCGGCGAACTGGCGGCCGACGACGCCACCCAGGATGCCGTCATGACGCTGGCAGTGCGCGATGTGCAGCGCGATCTCGAAGACAAGCTGATGGAGGACGGAAATGAGTAAGGTTGCAACGCCGACGGCGCCGAAGAAGGCGGCGGGCGGGTCACGAGCGACGAAGTTCCTCGCCGACAACGGCGCCCTGGTGGGACTCTTTGTCCTGGGCCTCGCCCTCTTCATCGCCACCCCTGACTTCCTGACCGGACCGAATCTGCTGAACATCGGCATCCAGGCCTCGGTGATCGCGGTGCTGGCCTTCGGACTGACGTTCGTGATCGTGGCGGCCGGCATCGACCTGTCAGTCGGCTCGGTTGCAGCGCTCTCCGCCATGGGGTCCGCGTGGATATTCTCGCAGGGGTCCATGCCGGGCTGGCTTGCCGTGGTGGGCGGACTCCTGATCGGCACGCTCAGCGGAGCGGTCAGCGGCTTCGCCGTCGCCTATGGAAAGCTCCCTTCCTTCATTGCGACGCTTGCCATGCTCAGTGTTGCCCGCGGTCTGACCCTGGTCATCTCCGACGGACGTCCCATCGCGACAGCACCCGAGGTGTCCTTCCTCGGCGGAAACGTGGGCGTCATCCCGATGCCGATCGTGGTGTTGGTGATCGCCGGCGTGGTCGCCGCGTTCATCCTCAACTTCACCGTCATGGGCCGCTACATGTACGCCGTGGGCGGCAACAAACAGGCCGCCCGCCTCTCCGGCGTCCCGGTCCGCAAGGTACTGGTCACCGTGTTCGCCCTCTCCGGGCTGTTCGCGGCCCTCGCCGGCCTGCTGCTCTCCGGGCGGCTCGACTCAGCCCAGCCACAGGCCGCGGCGGCG
>NZ_KI915013.1:0-24912 GCF_000520595.1 Arthrobacter sp. H5 | reverse complement strand
CCCAGCCACAGGCCGCGGCGGGCTACGAGCTGGACGCGATTGCCGCCGTCGTTATCGGTGGTGCATCACTGGCCGGCGGAGTGGGCCGCATCAGCGGCACGCTGGTCGGCGCGCTGGTGCTGGTGGTCATCCGCAACGGGCTGAACCTCCTGAATGTCTCCTCGTTCTGGCAGCAGGTGGTGATTGGCGTGGTGATCGCCGTCGCCGTCGGAATCGACTCCCTGCGCCGCAAGAACGCGCCGCACTAACTTTTCCCCGTCCCAACAACCAACCGAGTAAGGAAACAACAATGAAGTTCACTTCTCCCCGCACAGCAGCTGTGCTGACCATGACCGTGGCGCTGGCCCTGACCGCGACCGCCTGTAACCGTGGCGGCGACGAATCAGCCGAGGGCTCAGCTTCGGCCACCCTGGCTCTATCCACCTTGAACAACCCGTTTTTCGTAGAACTGCGCGACGGCGCCGAGGAAGCCGCTGAGGCCGCTGGCATTGAGCTGGAGGTTGTCGACGCACAAAACGACTCCGCCACCCAGACCAACCAACTGGCCACGGCTGCCACCAGCGGCACGGACGCCGTGCTGATCAACCCGGTCGATTCCGACGCCGCAGCCGCCTCGGTTGCTCCACTGATCGAAGCGGACATTCCGGTTGTCGCCGTCGACCGCGCCGTGAACGGTGCCGAAGTGCAGTCGCTCGTCTCCAGCGACAACGTGGCCGGCGGCAAGCAGGCGGCGGACGAACTGGCCGCCGCCATGGGCGAGGAAGGCCAGGTCATCGTGCTGCAGGGCGTTGCCGGAACCTCCGCCAGCCGCGACCGCGGCGCCGGTTTCGAGGAAGGCATGGCGGCGTATCCGGACATTGAGGTTGTGGCCATGCAGACCGCCAACTTTGACCGCGCCGAAGCCCTCAACGTTGCCACCAACCTCCTCCAGGCCAACCCCGACGTCACCGGCATTTTCGCCGAGAATGACGAAATGGCACTCGGCGCTATCCAGGCCCTCGGCGACAGCGCGGGTACCGAGGTCAGCGTGGTGGGCTTCGACGGCACCGAAGACGGCCTCGCCGCCATCGAGGCGGGCACCATGACCGCCACCATCGCGCAGCAGCCTGCCGAACTGGGCAAGCAGGCTGTCGAAGTGCTGGAGCAGCTTCTCGCCGGCGAAACAGTCGAAGAGACCATCCCTGTTCCCGTCACCACCGTGAACGCCGACAACGTCGGAGAATTCACCGAATGAGTGCAAAGCCGCCGGGCGTCGTCGTCGTAGGGTCTATCAACGCCGACCTCGTAGTAACACTGGAACGCCACCCACAGCCGGGGGAAACCCTGCTGGGCCGGACCATGACGGTGATGCCCGGCGGCAAGGGCGCCAACCAGGCCGTGGCCGCGGCGAAGCTCGGTGCCCCGACCACCATGATCGGCGCGGTGGGGCAGGACGCCTACACCGACGTCGCGCTCTCCGGCCTTCGCGCGGCGGGTGTTGATACTTCTTCTGTGCAGCGCGCGGAGGTCTCCACCGGCGTCGCCATTGTGGAGGTCGACGACGACGGCGAGAACACTATCGTCGTCATTCCCGGCGCGAACGCCGCAGTGACGCCTGCGCTGGTTTCCGCGGCCGCGGAGCTGATTGCCGACGCCGGTGTGCTGGTGCTGCAGGGTGAGATCCCTGCCGCTTCGGTTGCCGCTGCGGTTTCAGCGACGCCTTTTGGTGAGCGTACGCGGGTGCTGATTAACCTGGCGCCCGTGATCGAACTGGACCGTGCCACGCTGCTGCGTGCGGACCCGCTGGTGGTCAACGAACACGAGGGCGCGCTGGTGCTCGCGCAACTGACCGGTGCTGCGGCTCCTTCCGATCACTCGGAGACTGCTTCTGCGTTGTTCTCCTGCGGATTCGGGTCGGTGGTGATGACTCTGGGCGGGTCCGGGGCGCTGCTGGCTACCGCATCCGGTGTGCTGTCGGTGTCCGCGCCGTCGGTTCCGGTGGTCGACACCACCGGGGCCGGGGACGCGTTTGTGGGCGCGTTGGCTGCCCGGCTGGTCGCTGGGGATTCACTGCCCGACGCCGTCCGCGTCGCTGTGCGGGTGGGCGCGTTCGCCGTCGGGGCCGAGGGCGCGCAGCCGTCCTATCCGTCGCTGGACGATTCGCTTCCTTCAATTCCGGCCGCATCTCCGCAGGGAGTCGACGCATGAAGAAGAACGGTCTACTGAACGGTCCTCTGAATGCCGCGCTCGGTGGCCTAGGGCATGGGCACCTGGTGGTGATTGCGGACTGTGGGCTGCCGCTGCCTGACTCGGCCGCCGTCGTCGACCTCGCGCTGGTGAAGGGGATCCCGCGCTTTGCCGACGTGCTGCGGGCGGTGCTTGCCGACGTCGATATTGAAGCGTCCATGATCGCCTCCGAAGCGTCCGGAAGCGTCGTCGAAGCGACTGTCCGTGCAGAGGGGCTTTCGCCGTCGTACGTGACACACGAGGAGCTGAAAGCGCTCCTGCCGTCCGCGCGGTTGATCATCCGGACCGGCGAGGCCACGGCATATGCGAACGTGGTGTTGCGCTGCGGTGTGACGTTCTGAAACAGCTGTGGCAGCGTAGCGCGAGGATCTCCAGAGAAAATTATCGGGCGACGGGCTCTGTGATACTCCGGTAGTGTTCGGGCCGTCGATGCTGGGAAAAGCTGAAAACATCACGTCGGTACCGGGTGACCATGTCCAGATCGATGTCTGTTGTCACCAGTTCATCACCGAGTGTCCTAGCCACGGCAACAATTTCGCCGGAAGGGGCATTGATGGCGCTGCCGCCTATCTGGCTTACCCCTTCTTCAGTACCTGCCTTGGCCACTCCGATAACCCACATCGAGTTCTGGTAGGCACCGGCCTGCATCGACAAATGGTTCTGGAAATCAACAAGTCTGTCGCTTTCAGGCAGATGCGGCGTGGACGCTGGCGTGTTGTATCCCAGGCAGACTAGTTCGGCACCTCCAAGAGCCAACACCCGATAAGTTTCAGCCCACCGTCGATCATTACAGATGGCCAGTCCAATCTTTGTCTTGCGCCAGGACTGCACGCCGAAACCAAGATTTCCTACCTCGAAGTACCGCTTTTCCAGGTTTTGAAACGGTGCGTCCTTTTGAACGGCATCGAATCCGGGAAGGTGGATCTTTCGATAGCGGTGAATGATGTTGGCGTTCTCATCGACCAACACCGCGGTATTGAACAGGCGATTGTCCTCGGCCCGTTCCGCATAGCCCAGGACAAAAGCCATTTGCAGTTCACGGGCTGCGTCAAAAAGCGCTTGGGTATCCGTCCCCGGCAGGTTCTTGTCGTAATAGCTGTGGAGTTCATCATGATCGCGCACAAGCCAATGAGGGAAAAAGGGAGTCAACGCGGCTTCCGGGAAGACCACCAACTGCGTTCCTTCCAGCGCGGCTTCCTCGAGCAGTTTGATCAGGCGTGCCAGAGTTTCGGCGCGAGTTGCGGACAGAGGAATCGGTCCAAGTTGGGCGGCCGAAACCGTAAGAGTTCGGCTTCTCACGTCAACTTCAGTTTCCGGTTGTCAGTCTGCCGGCGATGATTTCGGCAATAAGGTCCAGTTGACGTTCATCTGCGAGGGCGGAGCCGACGGCCACGGTGCGCGCCCCTGCCTGCAGAAAGGCTGCGGCATTCGATGCATCGATGCCGCCGGTGGCAACGAAAGTCACTGCCGGGAATGGCCCCTGCATCGCCTTGAACCATTCGGTACCCAGAACGGACGCCGGAAAGGCCTTGACCACGTGGCAACCTAGACGGACCGCCGCCTGAATCTCGCTGGGAGTTGATACTCCAGGCAGATGGGGCATCCCGTCCTCCCTGCACAACCTAACTACTTCTTCATCCAATCCTGGTGCCACGGTGAAGGCGGCTCCCGCGTCGCGGCTGACCCGGACCTGCTCCGCCGTGACGATGGTTCCGGAGCCAACGGCTTTGCCGCGTTCTGCGCCTGCTCTGACGACTGCTTCCAGGGAAGGAATCGCGTCAGGAGACTGGATCGGCACTTCAACCAAATCGATGCCGAGATCCCATGCTCTGGACGCCAACTCAACCGCCCGTTTGGCATCCATGTTCCGGAGAATCGCCATGACCGGTTGTCCTTGGATAAGTACGTCGATGTCAGCCGACATGTGCAGGTCCTTTCGGTAAGAGAGTTTGTAGATCATCTAAATGATGGCTGCTCAGCGAAATGTTGGCCCAGTCCTCGGCGCTGACGTCGCTGATGGACAATATTGACTCGGCGGACGGCAACGCAGGCAGGTCGCTGACATGCTGCAACGTCAGGCCTGCCATAAGGTGCCCCAACCGCAGCGCCCGCGGCACTCCAAGCTGACGCACCATCCCGGAAAGAAATCCAGCGGCGAAGGCGTCCCCCGCACCCACTGGATCCACCACTTCCGCCTTGAGCGCGGGCTGGAATGTCTCCGTGTCCCCCGTGAAGTGCGTTGCCCCTACCGCGGCGTCTTTGACCACCAGCTGAGGTGTATCGGGGAGAATCTCCCGTATGTCCTCGGGCCGCTCGGTTCCCCACAGCACCTCTGCCTCGTCACGGCCGACTACTACGATGTCCGCGCCGCGTGCCAGCTCAAGCAGGCGAGGTGCGGCCTCGGACCGGGGCCAGAGAGCAGGCCGGTAGTTGACGTCGAAACTCACCAGAAGTTGGGGAACTGTCCGGTCTATAACAAGCTGCTGCATCAGATCATTGGCTGTCGCCGATAGCGCAGGCGTAATGCCCGATACGTGGCACAGGGACCGTTTGTGCAGGAACAGGGAGGGCAAGTCAGTGGGGCCCATGGCCGACGCGGCAGATCCGGATCGATAGTAGAAGACCCGACTGGCGTTGGCTTCCCTGTTCTTCAAATAGATGCCGGTAGACCGAGCGTCATCCACCTCGACGGTATCCAGCCGCACTCCGCGGGCACGAAGAAAATCGAGGATAATCCGTCCGAAGGGATCGTCGCCAACCCTGCTGAACCATTCCACCTCATGACCGAGATGGGCAAGACCGCTTGCCACGTTGCTCTCGGCACCGCCCACGTGGATGCCCACGTGGCTGTTTTCCTCCAGCGGTCCGTCATCGGCCGTCAGAAGCACCATGGTCTCGCCGAGACAAAGCAACGGCGGAGGTTTGCCCTCCAGACTGCTCGATTTCTTCATGACCGTTCGCCGGACTGCCCTGCCGGGTACGGCGGCGGTCCGCACGCCCTGGTTGATCGTGGCCTCGCCATTGACGAAGACATAGTGGATACCATCCGGAGAGAGCTTCGGATGGTCATAGGTGGCTCGCGACGCTATCCGGTCTGGATCAAAAATCACGAGATCCGCCCAGTTGCCTTCCGACACGACACCACGGTCAGTCAGCCCCAGGCGGCGCGCGGGGCGGGATGTCGCGTGAAGCACGGCTTCCTCCAGGCTGAGGACGCCGAGCTCGCGGACGTAGTGCCCGAGGAACCGTGGAAAGGTGCCCCAACCCCTGGGGTGCGGCTTTTCGCCCACAAGAATTCCATCACTGCCCACGGTGTGGGCCCCATGACGCATGACCGCCTGAACATTTTCCTCATTGCCGACCTGAACCAGGCAGCCGGCGCCGAAATCATCCGCAAGCAGCAGGTCCAGGAACGCCTCTCCTGCCGGTAGGCCCCGCGCGGCAGCAAGTTCCGTCACCGTCATTCCGACTGCATCTGCATTGCGCGGATCCTGAGTGGAAGCGATGACGATGGTTTGCCAATCCATGGGGACGCCGTGATGTCCGTCAGACCCGTGAACTTCAATCTCGTGCAGGATCCGGGCCCGCGACTGTGCATCGCTCAACAGCGCAGTCACCTCGGCCCTGCCACCTTCATGCGCCCAGCTTGGCAATAGCGCGGCGAGATAGGTTGCACCAGCCAGATACGGGTACGCGTCCAAAGTGATATCGATACCGTCTGCGATGGCCTGGTCGAATGCCCCCAACACCTCGGCAGCGCGGCCCTTGTTCTGCGGAAAGTTCACGTGGCAATGGGCCAGGTGAAGTGGCACTTGGGACTCCCGGGCAATATCGATGCAGGCCCGATACCCTTCGACCACCTCTGCCCCGTAATTGCGATGATGCGGGCAGTAGTAGCCGCCGATCTGCCGGACGGCGACCAGTGCGTGGACCAATTCCTCGTCCGAGGCATACATGCCAGGCGTATAGGTCAGACCAGTGGACATACCCATTGCCCCCTCCATCAGCCCCTGCGCCACTATGTCCCGAATTTGCTCGAGCTCGGCGTGCGTGGCTGCGCGCGACTGCGTGCCCATGACATTCATCCTTGCGGTGCCGTGCGGCACCAGGACAGCGACGTTGACAGCACAACCCTTGTCAACCTCATCGAGGTACTGCGCGATACTGCGCCAGGAGTAATCCAGTTCCGGCGTTCCGTTCCAGCCGGCTATCTGCTGCCGTGTAGCCGCCATCACCTCGTCGGTCACCGGGGCGTAGCCCAAACCGTCCTGTCCGACGACCTCCAGAGTGATGCCCTGCGCAGCCTTGGAGACATGATTTCGATCAGCGAGCACCGCCAGGTCCGAGTGTGCATGCATATCGATAAATCCCGGCGCCACAACCAGCCCGGACACATCTATGTCACTGCCCTCGGCGGCGCCGCCAGGAGATACTATTCCCGCAATGCGCCCGTCACTGATCCAGACGTCGGCTGAATAACGCGGACCGCCAAGACCGTCGACCACCGAGCCGCCCCGTAAAACTAAACTGACCATGCTGTTTCACTTCGCATTCTCGCTTATGTTGCATATGCTGCACATACGTGTGCAAAATTATCAGTGCGGAATCAGTATATAAGGGGTTTACATGTCTCAAGCAGTGCAGCGGGCCATCGAGATCTTGGATTTCCTCGCCGAGGGGCCAAAAAGTCTGAGTGACACGGCCAGGCGTTTCGACGTCCATCGCTCCACAGTTCTGCGCCAACTGCAGACGTTTGAAGACGCTGGTTTTGTACTACGTCGGGCAAACGGCCATTACAGCATTGGCCCGAAGGTAATCTCCATCGCCCAGCAAGCCCTCGATGGGCTGGATCTGCCGGCGGTGGCCCATGACGAAATCCGCAAACTGCAGGCGAAAACCGGAAACACCATTCATCTTGCCCAACTGGTGGAATCAACGGTCATGTACGTCGACAAGGTCGAAGGACGAGACAGCGTGAGAATGTATTCGCGCATTGGCAAGACTGTGCTGCCGCACTGCACCGGCGTGGGGAAGGCCATTTTGAGCCAACTTTCCGCTGCACGTCGGGACGTGGTTCTTGCAAATGCCGAATGGACAGCTTTCACACCCCAAACCATCACGTCCCGCGCAGCGCTCGACGAACAACTGGATTTGATTCAGTCCCAAGGCTGGGGGGTTGACGACGGGGAGTTCGAGGACTTCGTGAACTGCATCGCGGTGCCTGTGACCAACTCAAGCCGCAGTATCGTGGGCGCACTGTCGCTCACCTCGATCAAGGTTGTCGCCACGCTGGATGACCTAGCGGCACACCTCGATGACATCCGGACCACCGCCGATAACATTTCCCGCCAACTCGGCTAATTTTCTTTCGAAAGGCATCATGAGCTTTTACTCAGACCTCGGAGTAAGCCCGGTCATCAACGCCGCGACGACGTTCACCGCTTTGGGAGGTTCACTGATGCCGGAGGAGGTGTTGGAGGCCATGCGGGATGCCGCCGGATCTTTCGTCGACATGCATCAACTTCATATCGCTGCCGGCAAGAGGCTCGCCGAGCTGACCAACAACGAGGCTGCCTATGCGACATCGGGCTGCGCCGCGGCCCTGATACTCGCCCTGCTTGGCATCCGCACCAAGGGGGACCCCCGTGTCCTGCGTGAATTTCCCGGCAGGGAACATGCGCCAAGCGAGGTGATCATGCACGCCGCACACCGCATTCCCTACGACGCAGCCATAGCCCTGTCGGGCGTTACCATCCGCCAAATTGGAAATATTCAGCAGACCTTTGACTGGGAGCTGGAAGCTGCCATCTCGGAGGAAACGGCCGCCATTCTGTATGTGGCTGGCTCCCACCTACCGCAGGTGGCACTGCCACTGCCCGAGGTGGTTCGCATCGCCAAGCTGCGGGGGGTTCCCGTCATTGTCGACGCCGCGGCACAACTACCCCCGGTAGAAAACCTCTGGCACTTCACCCGCGATATGGGCGCGGACATCGCCGTTTTCTCAGGAGGCAAAGCCCTGCGCGGCCCCCAGGCCAGCGGCCTGATGGTCGGCAACCCAGAAATCATCGAAGCCGCCCGCCAGAATGGCGCCCCGTTCCAACGCTGGGCCCGCGCAATGAAAGCGGGCAAGGAGGAGATAGCAGGGTTGGTCGCCGCCGTCGAGCGTTTTGTCAACCTTGATCATGCCGCCTTGCACCGGGAATGGCTGACCACAGTCAACTCTTGGGAGAAGGGGCTCACGGACCTCGATAGCATCGTCCTCAAAACGGAGTTGCTCAACGAAGCGGGACAGCCGGTCCCCCGACTCTATGTCGGAGTACCCGATTGCTCCCACGCGGCGCGGACACTTGCCGCCCTCGATGAAGCATCGCCTCGTGTGGCGGTACATCCAGACCTGCGCAATGGGTCCGCCCACGGCTTTTGGATTGGCCCGGATCTTCTCCGGGACGGTGAAGCCGGCATCGTAGAAGAAACGGTTCGGGCGGCCGTCCTTGACAGCAGTCACTAGTACCTGAGTCCTCCAAACGCTTATCCCCACCAATCAAACTGAAACAGGAGAGTCATCGTGTCCAAGAAAGCAATCGTCATTCCCAACGCGCCGGCACCGGCAGGACCCTACAACCAGGGCATCATCGCCAACGGTTTCCTGTATACGGCGGGTTTTGGACCGCAGGATCCTGCCACCGGCAAGGTTCCTGAAGGGGTTGCCGCGCAGACCCGCCAAGTTCTGAGCAATATCGAAGCGGTCCTCACCGAAGCCGGAGCTACCTTTGCCGACGTCGTTAAGGTCACCACGCACCTTCAGCACCTCAAACGAGACTTTGCCGAATACAACGAGGCCTACATAGAGTTCTTCCCCACCCCGTACCCCGTCCGCACAACCGTCGGATCGGATCTCTACGACATCCTGGTGGAAATCGATGTCGTCGCCGCAATACCATCCTGACCGGGCAGCACCAGCAAGCACTGTGCCTGCAGAATCCGGGGTGGGCGACGCTCCCCTCAGGATCGGAATCATCGGCGCAGGCGCCATGGGTCGCAAACACGCCGACATTATCGGTCGAAATGGGTTGACAAAGCTTGTCGCTGTCGCCGACCCGGCGACTACCGCTTTGGCAGAACAGTACGGTGTTCCCCATTTCAAGGACTATAGGACGCTGCTCGATGCGGGCGGGGTAGATGCGTTAATTATCGCCAATCCCAACGGATCTCACGTTCCCACTGCACTGGATTGCTTGAGCGCCGGACTACCTGCACTGCTTGAGAAACCAATCGCCACCTCCTACTCGGAAGCCGCCAACCTTGTCCGGGCCGTCGGGGCCGGCGAGACGCCAATCCTTATGGGCCATCACCGGCGGCATCACCCGGCGGTCAAGGCCACAAAAGACACAATTTCCCGAGGAGATCTGGGCAGGCTGGTGGCGATCAGCGGCACTTGGCTCACCAAAAAGCCGGATACCTATTTCGATCAAACGTGGCGGACCGTGCCCGGTGCCGGCGTGATGTTGATTAACTTGGTCCACGATCTGGACCTATTCCGTCATTTGTGCGGGGAAATCGTTTCGGTTCAGGCGAAGAGCAGTAACGCCATCCGCAAGTTCGCCGTCGAAGATACCGCCAGCGTCATCGTCGAATTCGAAAACGGTGCGCTGGGCTCCTTCATCATTTCCGATGCGGTAGTTGCTCCGTGGGGTTGGGACCAGGTGACCGAGGACGACCCGGCATTTCCGTTCAACCCCTCTCTCTCCTGTTATCGGATTGCCGGCACTCGTGGAGCACTCGACTTCCCCCAAATGGCAAAGTTTCACCATGAGGGCCCGTCGAACTGGCACCACCCGTTGAGTATGAGCTTTGAGCCTAAGGGCCTGGGAGATTCATATACGCGCCAACTGAGCCATTTCATTGACGTCGTGCGGGGGGACGCCATCCCCGAAGTCAGCGTGGTCGACGGTGCACGTTCATTGGCCGTCATTGAAGCAGCCCAGAAAGCGGCAAGAACCGGCCGCACTGTTCAGATTTCAGAGATAATCGGTCACGATGCCGCAAGCGTCTCCTGACGGAGAAGTGCCGCAGGTTTAATCATCTTTCACGTACCCACCGGCCACGGGCTTCACATTCCTCAATGCGGCGGGTGCAACCGGAGCCTAACGCCTGTGCTGGAGTTTCCGACTGATTCTTCGCGGACCCCTTAAAGGACAGATCTCAGGAGCGACTGAACTTCAGCATCCAAGCCCTGTAGAACAAGCCCGACATCTCCGGTGGCGTAGGACGTTGCCCCTTGCCAATCAGACTTCACTACCGATCCATCAACACACCAAAAGGTGTTCCCCTCGCGGCCATCGACCTCTAAAACTACTTTCGAAGCCACAGGCGATCCCCACGGAGTCTCAACTCTCTCTGCCCCATGACGAACAACGGCGGCAGGGGCTGGCGCCAGCGGGACACCTTCGCTGAATTGACTGAATTCCCGTCGAGATTCGGAGGTGACGAGAAAGTCCTTCAGCACCAGATGGGCGGCGTAGCTCGGTATTGGCTTCACCGGTCGACTTCGCAGCAAGGGCTCCTCAGCGGCTCGTACTATAGCGCTGGTGCCTTCCATATGGTCGACATACTTATATTCGGCCCAATCCAACACGTCGGTTGAAAAATGAGTCTCCTGGAACAGCTGAACGATGGCGCCGCCTTCACTCTTGAAGACAAGGGTTGTCTGGATGAGGCCCTCCGAAAGCCGGCGAATCAGCGCTCCGGCCTTCTCACTGTTGACGTAGAAAGACTCGATTTCCGTAGTAGTCACCATGACGAGAATCTAGCAGCATGGGTCTCACGCCCGTCCGCCGGGTCGTCAGGTTCGGGAATTCAGAACGCAGCTGACAGCTGTGTGTAAGGTTTCGGTTTCGGACTGCAGGATCGAGTCTTCGGCCGGCAATGCCCGCTCGATCGAGAGCCCGTTGAGAACGGTGAGCAGGAAGCTCGCACGTTGTGAGTTGTCGCCGACGGCCAGTGCACCTTCGTCCGTGAGGACCGTCAGCCAGTACTCGACACGGCGCCGCCCTTCCCCCTCGATGGCAAGATACGCCGCGCGTAAATCGGCGGTCGGCTCCGGGGCGATGAACATCTGGAAGACCTTGCCCCAGCCCTCCCGTGCCTGCTCCCCCACGCCGGCGGGCGCGAGTACTTGCCGGAGACAGTCAACCAGTCGATCCCGGGCTGGAGCCGATTGGTCGTGAATTCTGTCGTCGGACATCACTACGCCATAGATGCCCGCGAGTGCCGTGTCCAGCAGTGCGCGCTGTGTCGGGAAGTGATATCTCAGCGACCCCGTACTCACCCCGGCCCGAGCCGCGACCGCCCGCACACTGAGCTTCGCACCCGCATTCTCCCCGACCATCGCCATGGCCGCCGCGATGATCTTGTCGCGGCTGCTCATGCGCCGCTCGTCCTGTTCAGCCATCTCAACCTCCTATCACACTGTACTAGTACACCGTGATACTCTTTCACCGAACGCAGTAACACAGTGTGTTAGAACGGGACTCGGCCGAGAGCTGGAGAGGAGAACGAAACGTGTTTCAGGAGTGGCAGCGCAGCAGGGCGGCGAAACGGGTGAAGCCCGGGGATGGACGGGTGCTGAAACGCTTCCGCTGGTGGCAACTGCTTGGGCGCGCCTTGTTCTATCTTCGGCTGTCCCACGATGATGGTCACCGCACGGTGTACGCCGTCGACCTTCGGCACTGGGGAAACCAAAGTGGCGGCGAGGTCAAGGCTCATCTGTACCTCGATGACAGGCATCACGCCGAGTCCAAGATCCCCGCCGCTTTCCCCGTCCAGGGCGGCACCGTCGAGGTGGCGATGAGCGCCGTCGGAGTCAAGCGCTGCCATTACGTCACCGCCGGTGGTGCGGAGCATCAGCTCTCCCCGGACCCGAAATCCGCCGAGGGGCGCCGCGCCCGCCTTGACAGCGAGCATCCGGCGCTGAGCCGCTCGATCGGCTCGTTCTCGGTGATCCTGCTGATCATCGGCGTGGTTCTTCTCCTCCTGCAGATCGCCGGACCGATCTCTCAGATACCTCCCATAGCGGAGCGCATCGGGACTTTCGAGTCACCCCTTCACCTACCCTTATGGCTCAACATCGCGCTCGGGGCCGGGACCGCGGTTGCCAGCATGGAGCGGGCACTTCGGCTGCGCTACAGCTGGCTGCTCGACGGCGTGGGGAACTGACGGGGCTGGATTCGCCACAGGGGTCCTGAAACTGACGGTGGTGGCCTAAATCAGCGGTCTTTGGGAAGCACGATCCACAGAATGATGTAGACCAGTTCCCCAATGCCCACTAAGCCGAAAATGACGAAACCGAGCCGGACGAGCCACTTGGGCAAGCCGAAGCCAGAGGCGATCGCTGCGCAGACTCCAGCGATTACTTTGCCGTTACGGGAACGTGTCAGTGTGCCAGCCATGCGGCGACTCTACGCCGCTACTGGAGCTAAGGAAATCCCAGGGCGATCGGTGAGGCCGTGATCAGAATTGGATTCCGCGGCTCAGGCCGCCATCCACCAGAATATTGGCCCCCGTCGTCCGGCTTGACCGGGGACTGGCAACGAAGACAACCGTGTCGGCGATCTCCTGCGGCGTGCCCATACGATGCGTCGGGTTGAGGCCCATCGCCATGGTGAACAAATCCGGATTCTCCCGCTCGATCAGCTCCCACACACCGCCGCTGTGGTAGGTATTGCCGGGAGAAACGGTGTTGGCACGGATTCCCTGTTCAGCCAGCTGAAAAGCCAGACCAGCAATGTAGGCGATGATCGCTGATTTCGCCGTTCCATATGGTCCGGAGGCGAAGTCCACCTCCCGCCCGGAGACGCTCGAGATTGCAGTGATCGAGGGAACGTTGCTGCGCTCGAGGTGTGGCATTGCAGCCTTAACCAACCGCACCGTTCCCATGAGGTCCACATTCAGGGATGCTTCCCAGTTCTCCTCGGTATCGGGGATGGCCAGCGCACTGACATTGCTGACCACCATGTCGATGCCGCCCAACGTCGTCGCACTGTCACTCACCCAACGGGCCACAGCGCCACCATCGCCGACGTCGACGCGTGTGCCGACCACATTGTCGCGGCCAACAGCTTCCTGGGTGGCTGCGACGTCGTCGGCGTTCCTCGCGCAGAAAGCGACGTTTGCGCCCTCGGCCGCGAACGTCTCAACGATCGCGCGGCCTATGCCTTTGGTGCCTCCGGTGACCAGAGCGGTCAACCCGCTAACCTGCAGATCCATGAAATTCCTTCCTTCTTGCTTAGATTCCGGCGCTGCGATCTCGCAATTCGGCATGGACGCCGTCATAAGCGCTGGCTTGGGGAAACAATGATTTGGCCGCCTTCACCACCACGCTGTAGTTGGCATCGACCGCGTTGGCTATGGGAGCCTGAGCCGTCTGGGTGAGCAGTTGGTAAGCATCCATGGCGTGCAGGCCGAAGAGTTCACCGAACCAGCGGATCATCTCCATCTGGCCGATCCGCCACGAGTCTTCCATGGGACGAGAGGAACCGATTGCCATCCAGTGAGTGTCCGTCTCAACTCGTGGCCAGGCTGGGGCTCCTCCCTTGATCAGTTCCACAATCAGCGTGGAATTCATCGCACCCTCCACTGCGGTGCCGCAGGCTTCACCCTCCCCTTGCCGGTAGTGTCCGTCACCGATGGAGAAGAGGGCACCTTCAACGTTGACGCCCAGGTAGATGGTTGCTCCTGCTCTGACCTCCGGGGAATCCATGTTGCCCCCGAAACGCTCGGGGACCAGTGAGGAACGCACTTCTCCGCCGGGCGGGGCAACACCTACCGTGCCAAGCATCGGCTCAACCGGCAGCTCAATGCGAAATTCGCCGAAGCGAGCTTCGAACCCCACGGTGTTGCGCTCCGTGTCGAGATGGTAGATCCAGGTGGTGTCGGGCAGCGGTTCCTGCAGCAGAGCGGTTCGGTCTGTGCTGGTTAGGCCTCCGAAGAACGGGATGGTGGCAGAAGCACCCCAGGATCGGGCTGGCGTCAGGTCGACAATATGGAGGACGAGGGTGTCGCCGGGTTCGGCGCCCGCAACATAGAAGGGCCCGGTCTGGGGATTGACGAAGCGCAGGTCCACCTTCTCGCTTGAGAGGTCTTCGACGGAAGTGAGCGCGTGATTGAAGGCGTCCTCAGACCAGAGCTTGAGTACCGTTCCCGGCTGGACTGTCAGCGCCGGTTTCGCTCCACCGAAGGTGTACACGAGTTGATCCCGCGATGGTCTGTACTCAACGATCTCCATTACTGGATGCTATGTCGGGGCCCTCGGCAGAACAAGGGTTCCAGCGTCGGCATGTTCCCTTAGTTCAGACTGCGACCGCGATCAGAGGCCAACCATTTTCATGCCGGATTCGTCGTAGCGGTCCCCCGCAACTCCCAGCTGCTCAACGATGCCGTTCAGGTCCGCGACATCGTCCGTTGAAAGCGCGACGGCGGTCGCGGCCGCGTTCTCATCGATGCGCTCACGACGCCGGGTGCCCGGAATGGGGACGATGAACGGATTCTGTGTCAACAGCCAGGCAAGTGCCACCTGGCCCGGAGTTGCGTCCCGCTTCTTTGCGAGGGTGCGCACATGGTCGACCAGCGACTGGTTGGCGGCCAGGTTGTCGGCTTCGAAACGCGGCACCCGGCCGCGGATTTCGTCGGCTCCGAATGTTGTGTTGGCCTTGACTGTGCCCGTGAGGAAACCTTTGCCCAGCGGGCTGAACGGCACAAAGCCGATGCCAAGTTCCGCGCAGGTTGGCAGCACTTCGGGTTCCGGGTCGCGGGTCCACAGCGAGTACTCGCTCTGCACCGCCGTCACGGGGAACACGGCGTGTGCCCGCCGTATTGTGCTGGCCCCCGCCTCTGAAAGCCCAAAGTGCTTGACCTTGCCTTCCGCGACCAGCTCGCCGACTGCGCCGGCAACCTCCTCAATGGGAACGGCAGGGTCAACACGGTGTTGATAAAACAGGTCGATCGCTTCGCCACCCAACCGCTTGAGGGAGCCCTCCGCGACCCGGCGGATCTGCTCCGGCCGCGAATCGGTGCCCTGCATCTTGCCGTCCACAATGTTCTATCCAAACTTCGTAGCGACCACCGCCTGATCGCGCATCGGCGCTATCGCCTCGCCCACCAATTCCTCGTTTGCATAAGGCCCGTAAACCTCAGCGGTGTCGATGAAGGTCACGCCGTGCTCCACTGCGTATCGCAGCACGCCGATCATTTCCTGCCGGTCTCCAGGATTAGGGCCATAGCTCATCGACATGCCCATGGCTCCCAGGCCGACGGCGGAAACCTCCAGCCCCCGCCCTAATGTCCGCTTGTGCATTTCGGTTCCCCTTCTTCGACGTGCAGTCCGTTATCAGAAGGTCTACGTGAGCCAATTCTCGGTTTGAAGACCGGGCACCCGATCGAAATCCCGAAGGTTGTCGGTCACCACCACCAGCCCGCGGGACCGTGCGTTGCCCGCGATCATGGAATCATACGGCCCAATCGGCGTACCGGCACGCTTGAGATCCGCCCGGATCTGCGCAGTATGATGCGCGGCCGCCGCATCGAAATCCAGCGCTATCAGGCGCGCGGCCAGTCCCTCGACCACGCGGAGATTTGCCTCCACCCTGGAAGAGGTCTCCGCACCGAACACGAGCTCAGACAGCACAACCGTGGACATTCCCATTCGACCCGAGTGCTCGTTAAATGCAATCCGGAGGTTATCGGGCTTGTATCGAATTGCGTGTATGAGCGTATTGGAGTCGAGCAGGTATCTCAGCGTCACAGGTTTGGCCGCGACTCGTCATCAGGCTGCTCCCGCGCGGGGAAGGATTCATCCACCGGATCCGCGGCGAACCAAGAGTCCCAAACCATATCCACTGGGGAGATAATCCTTGATGATCCATCGGTGATTACCTCTACCTCGCTGACGCTCTCCGGCCATTCCAAAGCCTTGGGTATCCGCACGGCCTGCGACTGGTTATTCCTGAACACTTTTGTGATGACCACAACTCCTCCTTTGTCTATACATTGAGTATATACATGCCCGCGGTGAAGTAGTCATAGCGCGTATCCTTCGCGTTGGTGAGGATCTCTCGCAGCGGTAGAGTGGCTGGGGCTTGCCATCGGAGAGGTCAATTCCCAGCTCGGCTGGTCCAACGCGCTTCATCGTCAACACCACCCGTTAGAGAATGTTCAGCATGCGCACTTCCCACATCCCGGCACCCGTGCTGATGCTCGCGGCTGTTCTGTCCGTCCAGTTCGGCGCCGCGCTGGCCCGGACACAGTTCGACGCGGTAGGGCCAACTGGCGCAGTACTCCTGCGGCTGCTGTTCGGCGCACTCATACTGCTTGTGGTGGTGCGGCCAAAAGTACGCAACTGGACGCGCGGACAGTGGGCGGCAGCAGCGGTGCTGGGGGTTGCCCTGGCCGGGATGAACAGTCTGATCTACCTGGCCATCGGAATCATCCCGATCGGCGTCGCCGTGACGCTGGAGTTCACCGGCCCTCTCCTGCTAGCTCTCGTACAAACCCGCCGCCTCTCCCACGCTGTCTGGGCGCTACTCGCCTTTGCCGGCGTCGTGCTCTTGGGTTTCGACGGCGGCAGCGGTCTGCCCCTCGCGGGCATCCTGTTCGCGCTGGGCGCCGGCGCGTTCTGGGCTGTGTACATCCTCGCGAGCGCCCGGGTGGGCAAGCTTGTGCCCGGCGTCGACGGGCTGGCTGTGTCCATGGCCATCGGCGCCGCCATCGTGCTGCCGTTCGGTGCGCCGGCGGCGATCACCGGCGCCCTCGCGACGCCCGTGGTGATCCCGGTGTTCCTCGGAGTGGCGCTTCTTTCGAGCGCGCTCCCCTACGCACTGGAAATGCTCGCTCTGCGGCGACTCTCCACCCGCGTCTTCGGGGTGCTCTCCGCCCTTGGCCCGGCCATGGCCGCGCTCGCGGGGCTCCTCGTGCTCGCCCAGGCGCTGGGTCTGCGAGAGATCATTGCGCTCGCGCTCGTGACAGCGGCGTCTATCGGCGTTACGTTCGGAGGACGACGACGGCGCCAACCAGACCCCGGGAATCCACCACCAACATCGGCGTGAGCCATGCAGCGTTCCAGGCACCCAGCAGGGTTTCCTATGAAAACGAGCCGAACTTATGGGTAGACGGCCTGTTTTCCTATAAGTTCCGGGGGAATCTAAAAGGTTCCTGCCATATGCCGCACTATTCACCGGAGCTGCGCAATGAGACACTAAGACATCCGCGGCTCCGACCTCACGAATGCGCCTGCTTCGGCAAGGTGAGAATCTCGGCTCCGTCGCTGGTGATAGCGATCGTGTGCTCGCTATGTGCTGTCCGACAGCCTGTCGCGCTTCGGAGCGTCCACCCGTCGGCATCAGTGCGAAGTTCGGCGGTATCCGCCATGACCCACGGTTCCAGCGCGAGCAGCAGCCCGGGGCGCAGTTTGTACCCACGGCCGGGCCGTCCGGTGTTTGCGATGTGCGGGTCCTGATGCATCGTTGATCCGATGCCGTGACCTCCGAACTCAGTGTTGATCGGATACCCCGCCTCGGAGAGGACTAAACCGATGGCATGTGAGATGTCGCCCATGCGGGCTCCGGGTCCGGCAGCGGCAATGCCTGCACTCAATGCGCGTTCGGTTGCGCTGATCATCGCGACGCTCTCCGCGGGCTTTGCGTCGCCCACAATGAAGCTGATGGCGGAGTCCGCAGCGACTCCGCGTTTGGAGACGGCGAGGTCGAGTGTCAGCAGGTCGCCGTCGGCAAGCGTGTAGTCGTGTGGCCGCCCGTGCAATACGGCGTCGTTGACGGCCGTGCAGATGTAGTGGCCAAACGGCCCGCGTCCAACGGCGCGTAGTCGACGTAGCAGGACTGCGCTCCGGCCTCGGCGATCATGGCCTTGGTCCACCGGTCAATGTCCAGGAGGTTGGTGCCTACCGTGCTTCGGCTCTTCACTGTCTGCAAGATGTCAGCGACCAAGGCGCCGGTTCCTTTTGCTCGGGTCAATTCGGCGGGGCTCAAAATTTCGATCATGTGGCGCCCTTCTTATGCAACCAATAACTATCCCGGTAATAGTATCCCGGTACTATAATCGGTGTCATGGTCAGATTGCCGCTTACACCCGCAGACCTCGAGCGCGGACAGCGCCTCGGTGCCCTATTGCGTAGCGCCAGGGGAGACCGTTCAATGCTTGAGACCGCGCTCGATGCACGTGTCTCACGGGAGACCCTGCGGAAAATCGAGACGGGCCGCGTAGCAACCCCTGCCTTCCCCACCATCGCGGCGATCGCCGACGTCCTCGGCCTCTCCCTCGATGCGGTGTGGGCCGAGATCAACCCACCCGAACGTGTCCGTGAACCGACCAGCTCTGGCCACACCGCCCGTGAGCGTTTGGCCTCGTAAGGTCAAGACGCCGAGGAACCGCATGGACCAGCAACTGCATTTCATTACGCTCGCCACACCTGATCTTGAGACGGCGCGCCGCTTCTACCGCGACGGTCTCGGCTGGGACGCAACTCTTGAAGTTGACGGTGAGATCATCTTCTACCAGGTGGCACCTGGTCTGCTTCTTGGCTTGTTTGACGCGGACAAGTTCGCCGAGGACCTCGGAGGAGGCGCTGCGCCAGGTATCTCTGGCATCACGCTCTCGCACAATGTCGGAAGCCCGGAGGAGGTCCACCGCACTACTAACGCGATGGCCTCCGCCGGAGCCAACGTGCTGAAGCCGCAGCAGGGACTGTTCGGCGGCATCTTCCACGCACATGTAAGAGACCCAAATGGTGTCGTCTGGGAAATCGCGCACAACCCGGGCTGGCGGATCACCGACGCCGGCGAAGTCGTTCTCGGCTAGGGTGCGCAAAGGCCAGCAGCATCACTCGAACAGCGCGTTGACCTTGCTGTTGATCTCGTCGAGCACTGAGACATCCTCGGTTCCGATATAGAGCTCATCCATGACCGGTTGCATGATCGAGGTGATGGTTGCCCCGTGGTCGGTCACCGGGAACAGCAGTGTGTTGTCGTTTTCAACCAGGTCTGTGAAGGCTGTCGGATCAATGCCTTGGGCTTCGAAGGTTTCCATGGCGGCTTCGGTTCCCGCTGGCCGCGCAGGGAACACGGTCCCCTCCTTGCCGATGATCACCTGGCATTTGTCCGAGCCGAGGAAGTGCACCCACCGCGCCGCATCCTCCGGGTTTTCAGACTGGGCACTGATCGAGTCACCCAGCCCGTTGTACATGGAGGACGGCTTGCCGCTGGGTCCGGCCGGCACCTTTGTAATCCCCATGTCCACGCCCTCCAGCCCGTTGTAGACGCGGATCATCCACGACCCGTCGGCCGCAAGCGCGGCAGTTCCCGCACCTACCTGCTGGGAAGCATTGGGGTTGGCGCCCACAATTCCGAAGGGCGGCAGGAAACCCTTGTCAACAAGCCCGAAGTACCACTCCATGGTGTCTTTGAACCGCGGATCGTCAAAGTTGTACTCATTGCCCCAGGTGTCCTGGTTGTTGAAGGTCCAGCCTGTGGATCCCACCAGCCAGGACCACTGCGTTTGACCGTTGTACCCGCCGGAACCACCGGAGGCCAACCCGTAGACCTCGACGTTGTCCGGATCAAAGCCCGGTTCATCGCCGCGGATGCCGTTGGCATCCACGGTCAACCGCGCGAGCAGCTCCTCGAAGGTGCCGCCGTCATCGGGGTTCCAGGTCAGGTCCTGAAGGTCGGCCTGCGCGAGGCCGGCCTCGTCGAGGGTGGCTTGGTCATAGAACAGGCCCACGGTGTCGAAGTCTTTCGGCATGCCGTACTGCGAACCATCGGGACCCTGCCAGATTTCAGCGAGCCCGGGCTGGAACTCGGCCGGGTCAACGCTTGCGGTGGCCTCCAGCGACTCCAGCGGGAGCAGCACTCCGCGCTGCACAAATTCGGGATACTTGCTCACATGATTGGTGAAGACATCCGGCCCCGATTCCGCCACGAAACTGGCGGTGAGCTTGGACCAGTAATCGTCCCAGCCGTACTGGGTGATTCTGACGTCGATGTCCGGGTTCTCGGCTTCGAAAGCGTTTGCGCACTTGGTGTACCCGGGCAGCTGGACCGAGTCCCACAGCCAGTAATCAATAGCGGTGGAGCCCGGGGTGGACGCCGGCCCTCCCCCACAGCCGGCCAGACCTGCCGCAGCGGCAGTTGCCAGAGCGACGCCGGCGAGCCCCCGGCGTCGTCGTCCTGCGGAACGTGATGGTCCTGTCATGTGTTTCATTTCCTCTTCCCTCACTTGATTCCGCTGAAGCCGATGGAATTGACAATCCGCTTGGCAAAGCAGGCGAACAACACGATCATGGGCAGCGCAGCCACCAGCGTTGCTGCCATCAGTCCGGCCCAGTCCGGGCCGGTCTGCGGAGTCTGCGCGGCGAATGAGCCCAGGGCTACCGTGAGCACGCGCGAGCTGTCCGAGTAGGAGACCATGAGCGGCCAGAAGTAGTCATTCCACGCCGTGATGTAGGTCAGGATCGCTATGGTGGCGATCGGTGCCGCGGACATCGGGGTGATGAGCGTGAAGAACACCCTGATCTTGCCCGCTCCGTCGATCAGCGCTGCTTCCTCCACCTCCTTGGGCACGTTCATGAAGAACTGCCGCAGAAAGAAGATCGCAAAGGGCGCCATGAACAGATTGGGCAGCATGATCCCCAGCAGCGTGTCCACCAGGCCGAGTTCCTTCACCAGCAGGAAGTTTGGCAGCAGCGTGAAGATCAGCGGCACCATGAGCGAGAGCAGGAACAAGCTGAACACCAGCTCCCGTCCTCGCCACTGCAGCCGGGAGAATGCGTACGCTGCCAGAGCGGAGAAGAAGACCTGGGACACCGTGACCACTGTCGCCACCACAACTGAGTTGCCCAGATAGCGCCAGAAGTCGATGTCAGCCCCGGAGCCTCCCGCAGCGATTGCCTCCTCCGCGGACTGCAGCCCAAAGACCCGCTCGAAGCCGCCGAGGCTGAAGTCAACGGGGAGCAGCGAGGTCGCATTCGCATACAGGGCGGCGTTACTGGACAGCGCGGTGCGGAGCATCCAGTAGAAGGGGAAGATTGTGATGACAAGGACGACGGCGACCACCACCCAGCCCAGAACCTTCCGCGGGGTGATCTTTCGCCGGTTCCGTGGCGGCGGATCGCGGCGCGGTTCGGGATTTTCAGAGGCGACGACGACGGCGCCAAGCTGTGCTTCTGCGGTTGGTTGCGACATGGCGCTCTCCTAGTTCAGGTCCGTTTGGCCGGCACGCGTGATCCGGTACTGGAAGAAGGTGACAATCATGAGAATGATGAGCAGGGCCACGCTAAGTGCCGCGGCATACCCGAAGTCGAACTGGGCAAACGCATTCTGGTAGATGTAGACCTGCAGCACGCGGCTGGCATTGACCGGCCCTCCGTCCGTGGTGACGGACACCGTGTCAAACACCTGGAATGAGCCGATCACGCTGATGATGAGCACCAACCCAAGGATGGGGCGCAATAACGGAAGCGTGATCCCGAAGAACGTCCTGGTTTCGGAGGCGCCGTCCACCTTCGCGGCCTCGTAGAGATTGCCGGGGATGGCCTGCAGCCCGGCGAAGATGAGCAGCGCCGTGTAGCCCATATGGCGCCATACATTGATCAGGGCAATGGTGGGTATGGCCCACTCTTCAGTGGTGAAGAATCCCACCCGCCCCAGGCCAAGCCATTCCAGGACCTGGTTGCCGATCCCGAGTTGGAAATCGAGGATCCAGAGGAACACGAGCGCGGCAACGACGTTCGAGACCAGATAGGGCGCCAGGATCAGCGACCGGACCATCGTCGATTGGGCGAGCCGCTGCATGAGCAGTGCAATCAGCAGGGCGGCGGCCGTCTGGACACTGATGTTGACCACAACGTAGTACAGCGTGACCTGCACGGCATTCCAGAAGATCGGGTCCACGAGCATGCGCTCATAGTTCTGCAGGCCCACGAACTCGGCTGCTGACAATAGGTCCCATGACGTGAAGCTGAGCCAGATTCCGCGAACAAGCGGCCAGAAATAGAAGGCGACCAGCCCGATGGTTGCCGGGAAAATGAACAGCAATGCCAGCCGCGTGTCGTCGCGGCGTTTTCGTGGGACCCCTGATCTCCGGGTTGTCCGCTCTGCGGTGGGTGCGGTCATGATCAAATGCCCTTCCGATCTGGTTCGGGGCCTTCGTTGGCCCCTAAAACGCGAAACAGTGTGACACGCATTACGTTTCCCGCTAATCTACACGTGTCACTTCAAGTAGGCAAACCCTTCGAACGAAGATTTTTTAGTGACCACCGAAACCTTGCGCATCCTTGGGTGACACGAGTAGATTATTCGGACCGGATTGCCTGTCACATCAGGGGTGGTGGGCTCAGGAAAAGGGTTGCTCAGGAGAACTACTTGCACGTTGTTGCACTTTTGCGCGCCACCCTTGACCCTGCCGGACAGCAACACTTACTGTCGAAATGCTTCGCTGCCTGACGATCAACAGGCCGCGGCACGGGCGCACGGCACCGAAGCTGGTGTGCCGCGGAGCATGCCGGGCAGCGCAGCCCGGTCCCGAGAAGGAGCACCAATGAGAACACGTTCCCGAACATCCATCCTGCTGATACTCTCCCTGGCCCTCACCGGGCTCAGCGCATCAGCCGTCCCAGCCACAGCTGTGGGCCCACCGCCGCAACCTCGGACCGCGTCACTCAACGGGGCAACGCCGATTCCCGCCGTAGAAGGACCGCTCGCCTCAAGCGCTGAGTCCTACCCGTTCGGCGCAGCAGACCATCAGGAGGTCCCGCAGGACCTCGCAAAACTCGGCTATGTGGAAGAGGAGTACCTGGTCAGCGGAACCTCCAACGTCTACACATGGCCCACCGCGGGCCCGGCCCAGATCCGCACCGCCGATGCCCCCTACACCACCCGCGTACTGGTCCGGAAGCCGGCCAAGGGCCAAAAGTTCAGCGGCAATGTAGTGGTCGAGATGCTCAATCCGAGCAACCTGTTCGATCTCAACATCGGTTGGGCCATGGCGCAGGAGCAGATTGTTGCGAGCGGCGACGCCTGGGTAGGGATCACGGCCAAACCGATCGCCGTCGAGGCGCTGAAGAACTTCGATCCCGAGCGGTACGCATCGCTGTCCTTCGCGAACCCGCTCGCGCTGGATGATCCGGACAACTGCGCCACGGTGGCATCCGATTCCTCAAGGACTACCGAGAACGGCCTCATCTGGGATATTTACTCCCAGGTCGGGGCGTGGCTCAAAAGCGGCAACGCCAGCAACCCGCTGCGCTACGGGTCTGAGACCACCCGCGTCGAGCACGCATACGGTTTTGGCTACTCCCAGACGGGCGGCTACCTGGTCAACTACATCAACGGAGTACACCCCCTGGTTGTCGAGTCCGATGGAGAGCCGATCTACGACGCGTATATTGTCGCTGTCGCCGGAGGTGCCTTCGCCGGCGCCTACCCTATGAACCAATGCGAGCAGGCCCCGCCAGCCGACGACCCGCGCCGCCAGTTTGAGGACGTTGGCGTACCGATCATGCGGATGATGTCGCAGTCCGACTACCTCCTCGGCATCGGCTCCCNCCCGCCGTGCCGACAGCGACGAACCAGACGATCAGTACCGCCACTACGAGATGGCAGGCGCAGGCCACGCAACACCGGACGAACTGACCTTCTCGGCGTCATCCGAGGACATCATTGCCGCTGACCGGGCCGTTCCACCGGCGTCGTGCAACGAGGGGCCGAGGAGCCGCTTCCCCAGCTCCATCTTCTTCAATGCAGCGCTGAGGAACCTCGATCTCTGGGTGCGCGAGGGTGTTGCCCCACCTCGCGCTGACCCCATTGTGGTGCGCGATGGTGCTCCGGTGCTGGATGAGTTCGGAAATGTGCAGGGCGGCCTCCGCTCGCCCTTCCTCGATGCGCCGACCAGCACCTGGTACGGCACTGCCACCGGAGCGTCGTTCTGCTTCATCGCGGGATACGAGCGGCCACTGTCCCAGGACGTGATCGACAGCCTTTACCGGAACCACGGCGCCTATGTGAAGGCAGTCAAGGAGAGTGTGCGGACGCTTGAGCGCCAGGCTTTCCTGACGGGATATGACACCCGCAACCTGCTGAAGGACGCGGCGCAGAGCGACGTTCCCTGATGGCGGTGCTGTCATCGGGGAATGCCCTGCCCTCGGTTGCAGTGAACAACTCGGCATAAACGGGACTTGCCTGAACCGAGCCCCTGTCGCGGGATATAGGCAGACATCCATGCTTTGACACAAGTGTGGCACCCACCCTGTGGGGTAGGTGCCACACCTTTGGGGAGAGGGTGTTGCTAGAGCAGTCCGCCCAGCAGGCCCTCGTTGTCCTGACCTCCGTCAGTGGTGCTGTCGGTCGAGGTATCAGCGTCAACATTGCTGTCCACGTCAGGATCGACGTCAACATCAGTGTCATTGCCGCTGAGAATGCCGTTCAGGTTATCCGACACATCAAGATCGATGCCGTTGAGCACGTTGTTACCGTTCGCAACGTCATCGATATCGAGAAGACCATCGTTGAGGATGTTATCCAGCGACAGGTTGCCGCTATCGGTGATGTTGTTGTCGGTCACCTGGGCGACCTCGTCCACACGCGTTTCCGTGTTGTCCCCGCTGTCAGCGCTGGCCATACCGGC
>NZ_KI915012.1:16127-30534 GCF_000520595.1 Arthrobacter sp. H5 | reverse complement strand
ATCACCCGAAACTGGGCTGGCAGGCCGCTGCGGACCCACCAGACCATCGTTGAAACGATCTCCAACACCACCACCAGCACGGGCCTGACCGTCCAATGCGTCCTTGACACCTCCGAATATCCCACCGGACTCAGATACACCAGCCACGACATCGAATCACTGCCCCTCACCCGCCACGATTTCCATGGCGAATGGAACTACACGCTCGCACCACCCGACACGCCGTAATCAACCAGATTATTTATTCGCGAGCCCTAAGACCGGGACCTACCCGATTTCAGCCCTGCCGGGCGTGGCTGCCTTGCGCTGCTTGAGTACGGGCGCCAGCAGGAGGACCAGTAGCCCGGCGGCGGGAACCGCGAGCAGGCCGTAGCGCAGGCTGGACAAGTCGGCTATCACTCCCACCAGCGGCGCGGAAAGCAGGAACCCGAGCCGGAGCGGCCAGCTCACAATTGTGAGACCGCTTCCGGGTTTCAGCCCGGGCAGCTCATCGGCAGCATGCATCGCTGCGGGGATCAGGGTTGCGACGCCGAGCCCGGCGCAGCCAAATCCAATGATCGTGCCCGGCAGTGTTGGGAAAGCGAGAGCCGTTCCCATCCCGAGCAACACGATGATTCCGCCGGCCCGCGCCACGGTCCGCTCCCCGAATCTGTCTACCATCCGGTCTCCGAGGAGCCTGCCGATGAACTGCATGCCCTGCAGGGCGATAAACCCGAAACCGGCGATGAACGCCGTTGTTTCAAGCGATCCGGTGAGATAGACAGCGGACCAGGAGCTTCCGGCGTCCTCAACCAGCGCCGCAGACGCCGCAATCAGGATGAGGGCAGCAAGGACAGCGTACTTACCGGCAAATCCCCTGCTGGGCGCCGCTTCAGCAGGGGCCGCGGGCAGCTCTCTCTCGACGGGCTCTGCGGGCTCCGGCCTGGCAAGGAGGAACCGATAGCAGCCCACGGCCATGGCGCTGAACACAACCGCTGAGATTGAAAGGTGGACGCCCAGCGGCATTCCGAGGCCCGCGGCGGCTGCACCGAGTGCTCCTCCGATGACCACCCCGATGCTCCAGACAGCATGGAAGGAGTTGATGATTGAGCGCTTATAGAGCCTTTGCACGCGGAGCCCATGTGAGTTCTGCGCGACGTCGGTGATGGAGTCCAATGCGCCGGTGAGAAGCAGCATGCCCGCCAACGCGGCCCACACCGGTGCCACGCCAGCCAGCAGGATTCCCACGGCGGTCAACAGCGTTGCGATCACGGCGACCCTCGAGGAGCGGAACCGCCGGACCAGCACGCCGGCGGTCAGGCCGGCTACTAGTGCGCCAACGGATACGCCGCCACAGCAAGACCAAAGGCAGTGTTGGTCAGCTCAAGATCGACCTTGATCTGTGGATAACGGGGGAGGAGATTCGCAAATATCGCCCCATTGGTGAAGAACAGCACGCCCACGGCCGTCCGGGCGCGACCGAGCTCGATCGCCGATAATTGTGTGGTGGGGGCATCAGCCATTGCTGAGGGAGTCATCTTGGAGTCACTATTCTGGTCACGGCGTCGCGGACCACGGAGTTGGGCATTGGGTTGAGGGCAAGGGTGCGGTGTATCGCAAGACCTTCTATGAGCGCGTCCAGCATGACCGTGGTGGGCGGATCAAAATGCCGTGCGAGGGCGGTTCGGCTGCGCGCCATCCACGAATCAGTAATCTGCCGCAGGGCCGGATTCCGCGCTGCCAGGGCATACAGTTCATACGTGAGCAGGACGTTCCGCCGCGATCCGAGGAGCTCACCGGTGATGAGGCCCACCACCGCTTCGGTGGCCTCCTCCGGGCGGTTGGCGGATCCCAGCGCCTCTTCAAAGCCGTCCGCAGTGGTGTCTGCCAGCTTTGTGAACGCGGCCGTAAACAGCTCATCGATACCGGTGAAGTGGTAGGTCATGGATCCAAGCGGGACATCAGCGGCGGCGGCGACCTTGCGGTGCGTGGTACCGGCAACCCCGTGTTCGGCTATCATGTCCAGTGTCACATCGATCAGGCGTTCTTTTCGGCCGGGATCGCTGCGGCGTGGGCGCTTTCCCGGCGCGGTAGTCACAGGCTGCGGATCACGCGGGCCGGATTACCGACGGCGACGACGTTTGCTGGCACGCTGCGGGTGACCACGGCGCCAGCGCCGATCACCGAATTCTCCCCGACTGTGATTCCGGGGAGGATGATCGCTCCGCCGCCAATCCACACGTTGTTGCCGATGGTGATGGGCTTGGCGGCTTCCCACTTGTTCCGCCGCGGCTCCGGCTCAAGGGGATGGGTCGGCGTCAACAGTTGAACGTTGGGACCGATCTGCACGTCATCCCCAATGGTGATGGCAGCGACGTCCAGGGCGGTGAAGTTGTAGTTGATGAAGGTGCGGGCACCGATCCGGAGGTGGCTGCCGTAATCCACAAACAGTGGAGGCCTGATCTCCGAGTCCTCACCCATGCCGCCCAGCAGTTCCCTCAGAATCAGCGCTGCTTCATCCCGGTTTGTCGGCCATACCCGGCCGTACCGGTCGGCAAGTTCGATTGCCCGCGTGCTGGCGGCAGCAAGTTCCGGATCATCTGCTATGTAGAGGTCGCCGGCCATCATGCGTTCCCGCATCGAGCGGTCATCGCTGTCGAAGGCAGGAGGTACTGGAGATTCCATGTGTACAAGTGTACACATAGACCCAATACGCCAGATCGACCATGGTTGAGCGTCATTCACACTGTCGCCCGCCAGTGCAAGGGGGTGTATGCGGTTCAGTGATGAGGGTGATCCACCCGTTGCTGGTGATGTAGCGGATAAAGTGTGACGAGGACAAGATATTGGTCCGGAGACAGAGGTCGCTTCCCCGTCATCTCGTCACGGAATCGGACGCCGATGTCTCGCGAGAGTAACAGCCGTCGTCGCGGAAAAGAGGAGCATTGTGAAAAAGGTGTCACTGACCGCGCTGATGCGCCATCAGCTGGAAGCCGCGCGGCAAGCTTCAAGCGGCCGCAGCGCCAATACTGTATTTGGCGGCCATGAGCAGATCATGCGCCAGACGATGATCGCATTGCGGTCCGGCAGTCGCCTGAGCGAACACGAGAATCCTGGCGAGGCGACGGTGCATGTCCTGCTGGGGCGGGTGTCATTGACCGCTGGAGAGAACACCTGGAATGGTTCCCCGGGTGATTTGCTCATCGTCCCAGATTCAAGACATGCGCTGGAGGCCATCGAGGATTCGGTTGTGCTCCTGACCGTGGCCAAACATAGGTGAACAATCACTTGCGCGCGGTCTAGTGAATTCCTTGTCCTTCAGCTCCACACGTTGGTGATCTGCGAGTCATTCCGCCGGGGAACGCCTGACGTCCGACAGAGTGGTTCTCCAGTCCTCGGGGTCGGCAACCGGGAAGTGCCGGCCCGTGATGATGGTCGGATTGATGCGCACAAACCGGTTCTTCTCACCTGCCTGCCACGGGAACAGCGGCAAATCCACGGTGTCCATCAGATCCGTGATCCCTTGGACTTCCTCGGCCCTCCCCTTTACCACAACACTCCATGCTCGTGAGGTTTCCGCGTTGTATCCGTCGATTTCTAGGGCCACAGCCGCATCGGATAATGCGCCCGCGAGTTTCGTGCCGTCCCGGGTCCGAAAAACAACGGTGCCGTGGTCGACGGTGTAATTGAGCGGAAAAATATCCGGATGTCCATCCACCCACACTGCGAGGCGTCCGATCACTGCAGCGCGCAGTAATTCCCAGCAGCCGCCGGCCGTCAATTCCTCCACATCGAGATCCGGCTTATTGTCAGTCATGCCCTGAGCCTATCCCCGGCCCGCGGGAGATGATAGGGGACGGCAATACGGGATCAAAGATGTATCACTCAACCCCCGTCCTCGGAATCTGCTGACCGTCAATGGAAACTCGATTTCTGGCTTCCAGGCACATTTCTCGACAATGGGTGCCGCACTCTCTAGTGGGCGGGGTGGACTCGTCGGCCGCTTATTTTTCCGGGTTTGATGCCAAAAAAGACGTTGCGTTGTCCAGGGGCCCATGGTTCCTCGGCGCGGCTGCCCCAGAGCGTCTTGAGGTGACCTGGATCAGTGATGCGCTTGATTGGGCCGTTGATCAGGACGGTCCATCCGCTGCGGGTAGCCGTGTCAACCTGATCCAATTGGAACGCAGCTTGCGCCAGATGACTGCTGGCGATGATTCCCCCTTCTGAGGTGCGGAAATACACGCCGCGATCGTCGACGATGCAGTTCAGCGGAAAAAGGGTCACCAGTCCTTCGTGGAGGAACCCGATGCGCCCCGTCGTCTGACCGGCTATCAAGGCCCAGCATGCGTCGGTATTCAGAGCCTGGGATGCGCGTAGCAGGCCTGGGGTGTCCCAAAATTCATCGTGGACGGGGGATACGGTCATCAGTTCCTACCTCTGTGGGTGGGTGGATGGTTGGTTGCGTGGTCCAAGGCTCAGCGGCGCAATCCGCGGGTGAAATACAACACCGGTCCAACGAAGTTGACGGCGATGACTAGCACCAATATACCTTTTGGTCAGTGGACCTGTGCTGCTGGCCGGTTGGCCAGATGGTTGCGTCCATGCTGTGGCGGCAAGCGATAACTGTACAGCTACCAAGGCTAGGACGGCGACCTGTTCCCTCGCCGTCAAATCATTCCGTTTCTGGATCTTGACTTCTTAGTCATAGGATCGCCGCACTGCCTGAACGAGACGGACTGACGTACAGCTCACGGTGGCCCAAAGTAAGCGGTCACCATTCCCCGCTTATTGTTGGAGCATGAGGATCAATGCTTTTTCGGATGTCTGCCTGCGCGTAATGATGGTCTTAGCGCCCGCGGTCGGACTCCAGACTTCGCGGGTGATCGCCGATGACATTGACATCCCTTACAACCATGTCAGCAAGGCCGTGATTCGGCTGCGTGACCTGGGCCTGGTGGATGTGGTCCGCGGGCGTTCGGGTGGACTGCGGATCAGCGTGGAAGGCCGACGCGCTACCGTTGGTTCACTACTGCGCTCTCTGGATACACGCGAGGATCTTGCGGACTGCCGGACACCCGCCGGCGACTGTCCGCTGATCCTTGGCTGCGGACTCCGCCCCGCGTTGCGCCGCGCCCGCGAGGCGTTCTACGCGGAGCTGGATGATATTGTCGTCGCGGATCTAACTACCCCCCAACATTCAGGTCCGGTTTTTGTGTCCTTGAACACAAGTACGAAACCGTAGGCGCGCAGGCACGGGAGTATTTTCTACAACATGTAGAACACGTAATAAAACTTGCATTTTAGATGCTAGTTTTGGAGCTGGCAGTATCCCTCGATTCAAGGAGCCGGCATGCTTTCGACCCAGTCCCACCCTATTATCGAAGCCACTCTTCCCTTGGTGGGGGAGAGGATGTCGGGGATCGCGAAAAACTTCTACGATCGGCTCTTCGCCGCTCATCCGGAACTCTTTGACGGACTCTTCAGCCGATCGAATCAGAAAAACGGGACCCAGCAACAGGCTTTGGCGGGGAGCATCGCGGGATTCGCCGCGCACATGGTCAAGAATCCGGACAGCGCCCCGGAGATACTACTGGCCCGCATTGCCCATAAGCATGTCTCGCTAGGCATCCTGCCGGAGCAATACGACGTGGTCTATAAGCACCTCTTCGATGCTATTGCCGAGGAACTCAACGACGTCATTACAGCCGAAATAGCTGCCGCATGGACCGAGGTCTATTGGCTGATGGCCCACGCCTTGATCAAGATGGAAAACGGGTTGTACGCGGCGGCCTCCAACGATAAGCCGTGGACGCCGTGGATTGTGAGCGGCAAGGAACGGGCAGGCAGCGACGCCGTGACCTTCACTCTGGTGCCGGCCGATGACACCCCGGTGACACCGTCGCGGCCCGGACAGTATGTGGGTGTGAAGGTACGGATGCCCGATGGCATCCATCAAGTACGCCAATACTCCCTGGCCTCGGATGACGGAACGGCTGTGCGGGTGTTCACTGCCCGCCTCGACGCCGATGGCGAAGTCACACCGGTGCTCCATCACAGTGTCCAGATTGGCGACCAGTTGATGCTTTCCAACCCCTGTGGTGACATCACGTTGGGTGACGGCGATCACCCTCTGGTGCTTGCTTCCGCAGGGATTGGCTGCACTCCCACCGCGTCAATTCTTCGGTCCCTGGCCCGGCAGGACTCACGGCGTGAGGTGCTGGTGCTGCACGCCGAGGCCAGCCTGGACCGCTGGGCACTGCGGGAGCAGATGAGCAGTGACGCCGCTGGTCTGGAAGCCGCCGAATTGGAACTGTGGCTTGAAGAGCCGGCGGGCGACGCGCACCAGGGACGCATGTCCCTGGACTCGGTGACCATCCCGGCCAACGCATCCGTGTACCTGTGCGGACCGCTGCCATTCATGCGATCCATCCGGTCCCAAGCGCTGGAATCCGGAGTGCCGGCTGAGCGCATTCATTATGAAGTATTCGGTTCCGACCTCTGGCTTGCCAACGCCTGAGGCCCGTTTTTCAGGGTACACGTGAATAAGGTGGCGGCTGCCGGACCGATAGCCTGAACTCAGGGCAACCGGTCCGGTACTGCTGCGAAGGAGAATTTCCGATGGTTTCCAGCGTGACAAAGAAGGACTGGCATATCCGCTCGGCTGCCGAGTCTACGGCCGCTCTGGACGTGGATCCCTCTGTCGGGCTCACCACCACGGAAGTGGGGGCCCGGCGGGAAAAATTCGGAGCGAACGTGCTCACAGGCGAAGCGAAGATGCCCGGCTGGAAAAGGATTCTGCGCCTGCTCACTGACAAGATGATCCTGGTCCTCGTCATTGCTGCGGTAGTGAGCGCTGTTGTGTCGCGGGAATGGGAAACGCCCGTGGTGATCCTTGCCGTGATAGTCCTTAACACGGCGCTGAACTATGTCCAGGAGAGCCGCGCAGAGAACAGCCTCGCAGCCTTGCGCACCATGTCGGTGAACACCTCACGCGTCCGCCGAAACGGCACGGAAGCGGAAGTCGCCAACGAAGATCTGGTGCCCGGGGACATCGTGCTGCTCGACGCCGGCGAGACCGTGCCCGCTGATGGCCGGATCCTGGAGGCGGCGCGTTTGCAGGTTGCGGAGGCCGTCCTGACTGGCGAGTCCGAGCCGGCAGCAAAGACCACCGGCACGCTCGAAGATCCCGCACTGCCGCTCGGAGACCGGACCAACATGCTGTTCATGAACACGGACGTGAGCCGGGGGCGTGCCGTTCTAATGGTCACCGGCACCGGCATGGACACTCAGATCGGCGGCATCGCCACCCTGCTCGAAGGCGCAGGAACTGAGAAGACCCCGCTGCAAGGAAGAATCGACCAGCTCGCACAACTGCTGACCGTCGTCGCGCTGGCGGTGGTAACCGTCGTCTTTATACTGGGGCTCCTCCGCGGACAATCCTGGTCCGAGATGCTCATCACCGCTGTTTCGCTCGCAGTGGCCACCATCCCGGAAGGCCTCACGGCGGTGGTGGCCTTCACCCTCGCTATGGGTGCCTCCCGTCTGGCGCGCCGCGGGGCAATCATCAAACAGCTCACCGCCGTCGAAACGTTGGGCAGTACAACGCACATTGCCACGGACAAGACTGGCACGCTGACCCTCAACGAGATGACAGCCCGGCGCCTTCACATGACGGGGCGCACGTTCCGCATCACAGGCGAAGGGTACTCAACGGACGGAAAGATTCTCAGTGGCGACGGGGATGGCCTGCCCGTCATGTCGGACGCACTCATGTCCATGGCCCTCTGCAACGACGCACGTATTCGGGATGGCAAGCTTGTCGGCGATCCGACGGAAGGTGCCTTGGTGGTGCTGGCGGAGAAGGGCGGGATCGACGTCGAAGGCGTCCGCGGCAATCATCCCAGGGTGGCGGAGGTGCCGTTCGATTCCGAGTACAAGTTCATGGCCACCTTCCACGAACAGAACTTCACCAGGGGAGACAGCACGCCGGCCAGATTCCGCTGCTTCGTCAAAGGCGCCCCGGGCGTGCTGCTGGAACAGGCGGATTCGATACTTCTGTCAGATGGCATCCTGCCGCTGACCGCTGAGGGTCGAACGGCGGTCCAGAAGGAAGTCCAGGCGATGGCGGCCGAGGGCCTGCGCACACTGATGGTAGCCGGACGCCGACTGGACGGTGATCTTCCCGTGGACGAAGACCAACTGCGTGCCGCCGCGAGCAACCTGACCATCTACGCCGTCGTCGGCATCGTTGACCCACCGCGGACCGAGGCGGCAGACGCCATAGCCACCGCCCGCACCGCCGGAATCGCCGTGCATATGATCACTGGCGACCACCTGGTTACAGCCTCTTCCATTGCCGGGCAGCTGGGCATCTCCGGCGAAGCCGCGTCCGGCCGGGAGATCGATGACATGGATGACGCCGAGCTTAACCGGCGCGCCGCCGGATTTGGAGTGCTTGCACGCGTAGCGCCCGAGCACAAGATCCGCGTTGTTAAGGCTCTGCAACAGGGGGGCAATATTGTGGCTATGACAGGCGACGGCGTGAATGACGCGCCGGCGCTGAAGCAGGCGGACATTGGCATTGCCATGGGTATCACCGGCACGGACGTCTCCAAGGGCGCAGCGAAGATGATCCTTACCGACGACAACTTCGCCACCATCATCTCCGCCGTCCAGGAGGGACGCGGGATCTACGCGAACATCATCAAGTTCGTGAAATTCCAGCTAACGACGGCGTGGGGTTTTGTTCTCATCTTCCTCACCGCCGGGGTCCTTGGGCTGGCTGGCGGGGCACCGTTCACCGCACTGCAGATCTTGTGGGTGAACATCATTATGGATGGTCCGCCTGCACTGGCGCTGGGTGTGGATCCTGCCGAACCTGACACTATGAAACACAATCCGCGACCGGCCAACGAGCCCCTCCTGAACCGCGGGCGGCTGGGGCGGATCCTGGGACTCGGCGCCGTCATGGCTGCGGGCACCACCGCTGTTCTCGCCCTGGCGCCCGCCATGTTCCCGGAAAGTTCCGCCGATCCGATGCTCCCGACTACTTTGGCGTTCACCACCTTCGTCTTCTTCCAGGTCTTCAATCTGCTCAACGTACGCTCCGAATCTGGTTCGGTATTCTCGCTGCAGACGTTCACCAACCGCAGCATCTGGGTGGCACTCCTGGCCGTCGTGGTCCTGCAGGTCCTGGTTGTCAACGTCGACCTATTGCAGGGGTTCTTCGACACCACCGCCCTCAGCTCCGCCCAGTGGGGACTGGCGTTGCTCGTAGGGTCCTCAGTGCTGTGGGTCGAAGAGATCCGTAAAGCTATTGTGCGGTCCCGGCGCCGCTAGCCTGCATCCGTGCTGGGCCCGCCCATCGGTGTGACGCGGACCCGGCCGATGCGCAGCAGCTGTAATCGTCTCCCGCTCAACTTACGTCCGCAGCGACGGTCCGATTCACGGGACCCCGCAATGCCAGCAAAGTAAAAATCAGGGCCAGCAGGGCGGTGGCGACCAGCAGGAGCAGACCGATCGAGTAGCTGTTGGTTGCGGCGTCGTAAGTAGCGCCCATGACCAAAGGCGGGAAGTAGCCGCCCAGACCGCCCGCCGCGCTGACCACGCCGCTGATGCTGCCCACTTTGCCCGGTGGTGCCAGAACACCGACCCAGGCGAAAACGCCGCCGGCACCCAGCCCCAGGGCGGCCGCCATCGCCACGAATGTCAGGCCGGCCGGGACCTCGCCGTCGGGCTGTAAATTCACCATCCACGCCAGCACAGCAACGGCTGCGAGCGAGACGACCACCACCAGTTTGGGCCCGAGCTTGTCCGCGAGCACACCGCCCACAGGCCTCGCCAGTACCGCCGCGAGGGCGAACCCTGCCGTGCGGGCACCGGCGCCGCTGGGGTCGAAGCTGTATACATCCCGCAGATACGTGGGCAGGTAGGTGGCGAAGGAAACAAAGCCGCCGAAGACAACGGCGTAGAGAAAGCACATCTTCCACGTGACCGGCGTCCTGGCGGCATCCAGGAGCTTTGGCAGCATGGGCGCGTTGTTGCGCGTCCAGCCCGGGGATTCCTTCATCAGGAACCAGACTAGGGCCGCCATGACGGCAAGGACGCCGGCGATCAGCAGGTGCGTGGGAAAGTATCCGATTCCGGCGACGAGCCGGGGGTTCAGGAAGGCGGCCAGCGCTGTCCCGCCCATGCCGGCGCCAAAGACGCCGGTCGCGAATCCCCGACGGGACGGCCCATACCAGCCGCTGACAAAAGGGATTCCGACGGCGAAGACGGTTCCGGCGATCCCGAGCAATAGGCCGGCGCCAAGCACTAGCGCGAAGGAGCTGAGCAGGCCGCCGACGGATACAAGCAGAATCGGCAGGATGGAGGCGAGCAGGACGAAGGTGAACATCGCCCGGCCGCCGTACTTGTCCGTCAAGGTGCCAACGACAATCCGTCCCAGCGAGCCGACGAACACCGGCATGGCCACCAGAACGCCGGTGGTGGCCGGATTGAGCTGCAGGTTCTGCGTGTAGAAGGCGCCGAGTGTGGCCACGGAGTTCCAAGCCCAGAAGCCTGCCGCGGACGCCGCGGTGGCCAGCACCAGGTTCAGGGTCCGGCCCGCGGAGGCGAACGTTGGGGACGATTCTATTCGAGCCATTGTTCACTCCTTTGGAGTCAGCTAGCGACCTCAGCGGTTACGGGTATCTCTGTCCCGGGTTCCCACGGGGGACCAGCCGCGCCGGGCCGGAACACCGGAGGTGGTGGAGCCAGCCGTCCTGTCCCCGGCCCGACCCCCGTTGCGGTCCCTGTCCCGCGATCGGTAGACGATGTATGGGCGGAAGAGGTAGTGCAGCGGCGCCGTGAAGGCGTGCACAAGGCGCGTGAACGGCCAGATCATGAACAGCGCCATGCCTACCAGGGTGTGCAGATGGAAGGAGAACGGCGCTGCGGCCATGGCTGCGATGTCCGGCTGGAAAATGAACAGGGAACGAAACCATGGGGCCACAGTTTCGCGGTAGTTGTGCCCGTGTTCGCCCTCGAAGACACTGGCCAGGGTGGTCCATAGGCCAAACACAATGGCCGCGGTGAGCACCACGTACATGGTCTTGTCGTTCTTAGTGGTGGCCATGAAGACCGGCCCGGTGGTGCGGCGGCGGTAAATCAGCAGGAGGATCCCGCCCAAGGTCCCCACCCCCGCTATCCCGCCCACGAACAGGGCGTTGAAGTGGTAGAAATCCTGGCTCATCCCCACCGCCTGGGTCCAGGCCATCGGAATGACCAGGCCGAAAAAATGGCCCGCGATCACGGCGAGCAGGCCGAAGTGGAATAAAGGTGAGGCGATCCGCAGCAGCCGGGATTCGTAGAGCTGGGAGGATCTGGTGGTCCAGCCGAACTGGTCGTATTTGTAGCGCCAGACCAGCCCGCCCACGAGGACTACCACCATGATGTAGGGCAGAACCCCCCAGAGCACGATATCCAATGCGGAGATGTTCATCTCAGGCCCCTTTCACGGGCAGCAGTCGCGGATCGTAGGGGTCCAGGCCCACCGCTTCGGTCGGCGGACCGTAGCCGGCCATCCGCATGACGGCCTGCTCGTCTGCTGGCGATTTCCCGGGCAGGGTGGCGCAGATGGCCTGCAGGATCCGGGCGTGCGGAAGTTCATCCCGGAGCAGTCCGAAGCGGAGCATCTCCAGGCTCGCCCGGAAGCGGATCAGCAGCTCGCGGCCGGCTGCGGGGTCCACGAGAGCGGTGTATTCCAGGACCATCGGTAGGTAGTCCGGCAGCTCCCCGTGGGTGTCCACCAGGATGTCGCTTTGCCGGTACGTGTTCTTGAAGTTGCCCAGGACTTCGCCGCGGCGCCGCGTGTCTCCGTCCGTCCAGTAGGACAGGTGCAGGGCGTGGCGCTTACCCAGGTCGAACTCGCGCACGTAGTGGGCCTGGATCTCCATGGCCGTTGTGAACTCAAGCTGGTCCAGCACCTCCTGGAAATCCGCGACGGAACCGGGGAACTCGGCCAGCGCAGCGCGCATCAGGGGCACCCTGCCGATGAGTTCCTCATCCGGGTAGGACAGGCACCAGGCCGCTGCAAGGTAGACAACCTGCTCGCGCCGGGTCATGGCTGCTCCCCGGTCGGAGGGGTCACGGGTTTCTCCGGAAACAACCCCGAAGGCGCCCCGGTGCCGTCCCAGTTCAGCAGGTTCACCCGACCCCGCAGAGTCGTTTCGCTGGGCGCCGAGCCGGAGGTCTGCCGGTCCCGCAGGGCGTTGAAGGTTTCCACGGCCACCGGGACGGGCTTGCCGCTGGCCTCGCCGAAGGGGGAGGAATCCTGCATGCCCGGGCCGCCCTCGAAGTCCAGCGAGCAGCCCATCTCCTCCAGATCGTGGGCCTGTTCCACATGGGCCTTGGGGATGACGTACCGCTCGTCGTATTTCGCGATCGCCATCAGCCGGTACATCTCGTACATGGTCTGGCCGTCCATGCCCACGGCCTCGGGAATGGAGTCGTCGGGGTCCTTGCCGAGGCTGATGCCGCGCATGTAGGAGCGCATGGCCGCGAGTTTCTTCAGCACCGCGGTGACCCGGTCCGCGTCCCCTGCCGTGAAGAGTTCGGCGAGGTACTCCACCGGGATGCGCAGCGCGTCGATGGCGCCGAAGAGGTTGCCAGCGTCCTCGCCGTCGTGCCCCTGGTCACGCAGCAAGTCCACCACAGGGGACAGTGGCGGCACGTACCAGACCATCGGCATGGTCCGGTATTCGGGGTGCAGCGGCAGCGCCACCTTGTACACCTTGGCGAGGGCGTATACCGGCGACCGCTGGGCGGCGTCGATCCAGTCCTCGGGGATGCCCTGGGCCCGGGCTTCGGCCTGGACGGCAGGGTCGTTCGGGTCCAGCAGCACGTCCATCTGGGCGTCGTAGAGCTCCTGCGGGTCGGTGACGGACGCCGCCTCGGTGACGGCATCGGCGTCGTACAGGAAAAGCCCGAGGTACCGCAGCCGGCCCACGCAGGTTTCCGAACAGACGGTCGGCAGCCCCACCTCCACCCGCGGATAGCAGAAAGTGCACTTCTCGGCTTTGCCGGTCTTGTGGTTGAAGTAGATCTTCTTGTACGGACAACCGGTGACACACTGGCGCCAGCCGCGGCACTTGTCCTGGTCCACCAGAACAATCCCGTCCTCCACCCGCTTGTAGATCGCGCCCGAGGGACAGGAGGCCATGCAGGAGGGGTTCAGGCAGTGCTCGCAGATCCGCGGCAGGTAGAACATGAAGGTTTGCTCGTAGGCGAACTTGATCTTGTCCTCTGACTCCCGCCGGACTTTTTCCACGATCGGGTCCAGATGGCCGTTCTCGGTGGACCCGCCAAGGTCATCATCCCAATTCGCGGACCATGTGATTTTGGTGTCTTCGCCAGTGATCAGAGACTTGGGCCGCGCCACCGGGAAATCGTCTCCCAGGGGCGCGTCTACGAGGGTCTTGTAGTCGTAGGTCCACGGCTCGTAGTAGTCCTTGAGTTCGGGTTGGATCGGGCTGGCGAAGATCCCCAGAAGCTTCTTCACCCGGCCGCCAGCCTTGAGCACCAGCTTGCCGCGCTTGTTCAGTTCCCAGCCACCCTGCCATTTCTCCTGGTCCTCGTAGCGGCGCGGGTACCCCTGCCCGGGGCGGGTTTCGACGTTGTTGAACCAGACATACTCGGTGCCAGCACGGTTGGTCCAGGCCTGCTTGCAGGTCACGGAACAGGTGTGGCAGCCGATGCATTTGTCCAAGTTCATGACCATGCCCATTTGAGCCATAACACGCATCAGTACTGCACCTCCTGTGAACGACGGCGGACGGTAGCCACCATGTCGCGTTGGTTTCCGGTGGGGCCAAGGTAGTTGAACGCGTAGGCCAACTGGGCGTAGCCGCCGATCAGGTGCGAGGGTTTGACCAGCAGACGGGTGACGGAGTTGTGGATGCCGCCGCGCCTTCCGGTCGCCTCGGACTTCGGCACGTCGATGGTGCGTTCCTGTGCGTGGTAGACGTAGACCACGCCGGCCGGCATCCGGTGGCTGACGATCGCCCGGGCCACGAGGACGCCGTTGATGTTCAGGCACTCCACCCAGTCATTGTCCCTGACCTGAATGGCCTCGGCGTCGGCGGGGCTCATCCAGACCGTGGGTCCGCCGCGGGATAGCGAGAGCATCAGCAGGTTGTCCTGGTATTCGGAGTGGATGGACCATTTGGAGTGCGGCGTCAGGTACCGGACCACCACCTCCAGGGCGCCGTTCTGCCCGAGTTTGGGTTCACCGAAGAGCCTATGCATGTCCAGCGGCGGCCGGTAGATGGGCAGGGCCTCGCCGATGTCGATCATCCAGTCATGGTCCAGGAAAAAGTGCATCCGCCCGGTCAGGGTGTGCCAGGGCTTGAGCCGTTCGACGTTGATGGTGAACGGGGCGTAGCGGCGC
>NZ_KI915012.1:14018-16027 GCF_000520595.1 Arthrobacter sp. H5 | reverse complement strand
CGGACCATTCCGGCGAGGTGATCACAGGGACCGGCCCGGCTTGGGTCTGGGCGAAGGTGATGAACTTTTCCTCGGATCCCTCGGACAGGTCCGCGAGTTTCCGGCCGGTGCGGACTTCGAGGTCTTTGAAGCCCTGCACGGACAGGGCGCCGTTGGTGGTGCCGGAGAACGCCAGGATGGCCTCTGCCATTTTCGCGTCTGTGTCGATGGCGGGCCGGCCGTCCGCGGCGCCGCCGAGCATCACGCCGTTGGAGTGGCTGAGCCTCTCCAACGGGCCCTGGAGTTTGTAGGTGACGTTCTTGACCGTGAAGCCCAGTTTCTCGGCCAGCGGCCCGACGGCGGCCAGCTTTTCCGCGATGGCAGTATAGTCCCGCTCCACCACCGAGAAAATGGGCATGTTCTGCCCCGGCACCGCGGGGATGGACGTGTCCCTCCAGTCCCGGACGATCCCGCCGGGCTGGGCGAGCTGGCCGGGAGTGTCGTGTTGCAGCGGCACGCCCACGAGGTCCCGGCGCACACCCAAATGGGTCTTAGCCATCCGGGAGAACTCCTCGGCCAGCAAGTGGAACAGGTCGAAATCCGTCTTTGTCTCCCACGGCGGGTCGATCGCGGGGGTGAAGGCATGCACAAACGGATGCATGTCGGTGGAGGACAGATCGTGCTTTTCGTACCACGTGGCAGCCGGGAACACGACGTCGGACAGCAGCGTGGTGGAGGTCATCCGGAAGTCCGCGGAGACCAGCAGGTCCAGCTTTCCCTCCGGCGCCTGCTCATGCCATTTCACGTCCTTGGGCTTGAGCCCTTCGGCGTGGTCCTTGCCCAGGACATTGTTATGGGTGCCCAGCAGGTTCCGCAGGAAGTACTCATTCCCCTTGGCAGAGGAGCCGAACAGGTTGGAGCGCCACAGCACGAGGGTCCGCGGCCAGTTTTCCGGGGCATCGACGTCCTCGATCGCCGGGTTCAGGGTACGGTTCTTGAGCGCGTCGGCGATGTAGCTGGGGGTGTCCTGCGCGGTGCCGGCGGCGACGGCGGCCTCTGCTTCGTCCGCGAGGTCCAGCGGGTTCCGGTCGAACTGCGGGTAGAACGGCATCCAACCGAGCCTGGCGGACTGGGCCAGGGCATCCGCCGTGTGCATCCCGTCCAGGGCTCCGGTGGAGAGCGGGGATTTCAACGCATCAGCAGAGTAGCCGTCCTGGCGCCACTGATCCGTGTGCATGTACCAGTAGCCGGTGCCGATCATGGTCCGGGGCGGCCGGGACCAGTCCAGGGCGTTGGCCAGGGACACCCATCCGGTGGCCGGGCGGGTCTTTTCCTGTCCCACGTAGTGCGCCCAGCCGCCACCGTTGCGGCCCATGCAGCCGGTCAGCATGACGAGGGCCAGGACCGCCCGGTAAGTCGTGTCGCCATGGAACCACTGGCAGATTCCGGCGCCCATGATGATCATCGAGCGGCCCTTGGACTCCTCCGCGTTGCGGGCGAACTCGCGGGCCACCCGGGTGCAGGCCTGGGCTGGGACGGACGTAATCTCTTCCTGCCAAGCCGGGGTGTACGGCGTCGAGGCGTCCTCGTAGCCGGCGGCCCACTCACCTGGGAGTCCTTCGCGGCCGACGCCGTACTGGGCCAGCATGAGGTCGAATACGGTGGTGACCAGTTGGCCTTCCACCTCGATGACAGGCACGCCGCGGCGCAGCACGCTACCCGCGCCGTCCGCGTCCTCGAAGCACGGCAGCAGGATCTCCGCGTTCTCCCCAGAGACCTCGCGCAGCGACAGCGCCGGCTCGATCCCCTCGAGGTCCAGGTTCCATTTGCCCTCGCCGCTGCCTGAGTAGCGGAACCCCATGGAGCCGTTGGGTACGGCGGGGAGGCCGGTCTTCTTGTCGAACAGCACGGTGCGGAACGCCGCGTCCTCGGCCTCGGACTCGGCCGCAATGTCCTTGGCGGTGAGGAACTTCGACGGCGTGAGGGAGCCGTCGTCGCGCCTTTCCAGCCGCACCAGGAATGGCAGGGCC
>NZ_KI915012.1:0-13918 GCF_000520595.1 Arthrobacter sp. H5 | reverse complement strand
CCAGCCGCACCAGGAATGGCAGGTCCGTGTACTGCCGGACGTAGTCGGAAAAAAACGGCACCTCGCGGTCCACGAAGAATTCCTTGAGCATGACGTGCCCCATCGCCATGGCCAGCGCCGCGTCGGTGCCGGCCTGGGCAGGCAGCCATTCGTCGGCGAACTTCGTGTTGTCCGCGTAGTCCGGGCTGACCGTCACTACCTTGGTTCCGCGGTAGCGCACTTCGGCCATCCAGTGCGCGTCGGGGGTCCGGGTCACGGGGACGTTGGAGCCCCACATCATGAGGTAGCCCGCGTCCCACCAGTCGCCCGATTCCGGCACGTCGGTCTGGTCGCCGAAGACCTGCGGGCTGGCCACGGGAAGGTCCGCGTACCAGTCGTAGAAGGACGTCATTACCCCGCCGATCAGCTGGATGAAGCGGGTTCCGGCGGCGTGCGAGACCATGGACATCGCGGGGATCGGCGAGAAGCCGGCGCAGCGGTCCGGGCCATATACCTTGATGGTGTTGACGTGGGCGGCGGCGGCAATCTCGATCGCTTCCTGCCAGGACACCCGCACCAGTCCGCCCTTGCCGCGGGCCTGCTGGTAGCGGCGGCGCCGTTCAGGGTCCCCCACGACGTCGGCAAAGGCCAGCACCGGGTCGCCGAGCCGGGACTTGGCCTCGCGGTACATCTCGACGAGGACGCCCCGGGCGTAGGGAAAGCGGACGCGGGTGGGTGAATAGGTGTACCAGGAGAACGCAGCCCCGCGCGGGCAGCCCCGTGGCTCGTATTCCGGGCTGTCTGGCCCCACAGAGGGGTAGTCCGTCTGTTGGGATTCCCAAGTGATGATGCCGTCCTTGACGTACACCTTCCAGGAGCAGGAGCCGGTGCAGTTCACCCCATGGGTGGAGCGGACCACCTTGTCGTGGCTCCATCGGTCGCGGTAGAAGATGTCGCCCTTGCGGCCGCCCTCCCTGAACACCGCCCTGCCGTCGTCGGTCTGGTCCCATTTCGTGAAGAAACGGGCAAACTTGAGCATTGCATCTGATGCGGGCCCATCTAGCCCCGCGACGAAAGGTCCAGCAGCCATGCTGCACACATTATGGGATGCACTACGGTTGCGCTAGGGTGTCCCTCCCAAATCGCTCTTAATTCTTTTGGAATGCTGGAGGGGCTGTTGACGGATACCCGGTGAACCATCCCCACAAGTCTGGAAAGATGAGATCATGCCAATCGAAGAGTTATCCGACTTGTGGGCGCGGCCCCTCCAGTGACTACTGAAATTCTGGTCGGCGTTGATGATTCCGCCCCAGGTGGCGCAGCAATTGAATGGGCCTCGCAGCGGGCTGAACAACTGAAGTGCCCCTTAACCCTTGTCCATGCAGTTCATGACTACTGGGTGAGCGAAAAGTACGCCTATTACACCCGTGTCATGGACTCTGCCAGAGGGGTCCTGGAAAAGTCAGCGGCTCGAGTAAGTGAGATGGCTCCCTCCATCCGAGTCCAGACCCGATTGCACTATGGCGAGCCGGTCCGCATACTTAGCAAGCTTTCAGAGACTGCCGACATGGTGGTTGTTGGCACCGACAAAACTTCAGCTGGCGGCGATGGATTGTTAGGATCAGTCAGCCTTCAGATCGCGATCATGAGCGTTTGCCCGGTCGCAGTCATCCCCGTTCAATACAGGGAAGACAGATCTGGAGTGGTGGTGGGGGTTGATGGGTCGCCGGAGTCACTCAAAGCTGTCACTTTCGCCGCTGCCGAGGCAGACCGGATAGGCCAGGATCTTCACGCTTTCTATGGCGGGGAGGTTCCCGGTCCGTGGTTGCTCCGGGACATACCGGAAGCCGACGTTGCCAGTCGTGCATGGGAAGACGGGAACGCTATCCTGACCGAAGCCGTATCTGGACTGGACGGCCTCTACCCAGATTTGCGAGTGCATCAGCGGATTGAGTCCCGCGAAGCGCCGGCCACGGCGCTCATCGCTGCAGCGTCGAAGGCTCAACTTCTGGTCATCGGCAGCCGTGGCAGGGGTGCGCTGAAAAGCATCATGATGGGCAAGGTCGGCCACAACGTGCTAATGCGTATTCCGTGCCCTACGGTGATCACCAGAACCGCCACAGTTCAGGAAACGCCTCCTCATAGCCTGTGAGTACCCGCCGGGCAACGTGTGCCGAGTCGATGAGAGGGTGCAGGCTGAGGGCGCGGAGCGCCGAATCGCGGTCCCGGTGCACGGCCGCCCGGACAACGTCCTGTTCCACGCCTTTGATCTGCGCCATCAGTCCCAGCTGATGGGTCGACGGCGGCGCTACCGCCAGCGGCACAGCACCTGTTCTGCTGATGCGAGCGGGGAGCTCGACGACGGCGTCAGCCGGCAACTGTGCGATCGCGCCGTTGTTGCGGACGTTCACAATCAACTCAGTGGGAACATCGGTCAACACCGCACGCATGACCATGAGCGCAATCTGCTCGTAGCCCCCTCCGGTAAGATCACCCTCATCACGAGATTCATCCGTTCCACGCGCCTCTGCAAGGTAGCCCTCCTCCCTCGAGAGCCGGGCCGTCTCCCAGACCCGGAACGGAACGGCTGAGGACAGCAGTTCCGGATACAATTCCTCCTGCTGCCCTCGAAGAAACTCACCACGCGTCTCCGCAGCGGATGACAGCGAACGCCGCGCCTCGGCATGGAAGTAGTAATAAAAGAGGTATTCGTTCGGCAGAGACCCAAGCAGAGCCAGGAACCCAGCTCCGAAAACCCGTCCCTCTTCAAATGAAGCCAACCGCGCGGGGTCTTTCAGCAGCGCTGGAAGGTGATCCACGCCGTCGTACTCAAGACGCCTGAGCCAGCCCAGGTGATTCAGGCCCACATAGTCCACGCCGACCATCGATCCCTCGGCCAGCCGCACGCCACTGGCCGCCGCGGCCCGGCGCACCAGCCCTGACGCAGAATCGCAGATACCAATGACCCGTTCGCCGAGCACGGGCTGCAGCGCCTCCGTCACCATGCCGGCGGGGTTGGTGAAGTTGATCAGCCAGGCGCCGGGGCAGATCCGGGCCATCGCATCGGCCACCGCCAGCATGTCCGGAATGGTCCGCAGCGCATATGAGATGCCACCCGCGCCGACGGTCTCCTGCCCAAGCAGTCCGTGCCCGATGGCAACCCGTTCGTCCAGCACGCGGCCCGCTGCACCGCCGGTGCGGATGGCAGCGAAAACGACGACGGCGCGGGTCAGGGCGGCGTCCAGCGCGGCTTCGATAATCACCCGCGGTCGAGTCGCACCAGCCGGGAGCGGCATGTCCGCCACCACCCGTTCGATGGCGTGGGCACGGCGCGGATCGCTGTCAAACAGCGCGATCTCATCGACCAGTCCAGCGAATGCACCCGCAGACAGAGCGCGGTAGATGAGCGGCACTCGGAATCCTCCGCCACCCACAATTGTCAGCCGCATGTACCCCTCCTTCGAAAGCCCTAACAGTATCCTGCCCTGCCGAGGTGGCCAGCGTGGACGGACGTCTCGACGAACACGCGAAACACGACGTCGCGCCCATCAGACATTGTTGGTGCGTTGAACTCACCCGCCGGTGGCCACCAGCGTGGTGGGGCATTCAGGTCAACCTTTGCGAGGACTTCGTCACTGCGGGAGATCCCACGCTTGTAGACGTTGACCGCTTCGGTGCCCGTCATGGGTTTGGACGCCCAACCGTTGTCAAGGGCCGCGATCGTTCGCGAGCTGGGCAAGTAGATGTGCGTCGCTCAAGCCTCAGGTTCATATCCAATGAGCCAGCGAAGGCCGTGGTGGTCAGTGACTTGACCATCGGTGGCACCCCACGGCTTCGGAGTTAAGGGGTCGATCGCCGATCCGCCGACTGAGAGTTTGTCGAACCACTCGTGGAGGATTGCCGGTTCAGCTGTCCCCAGCAATGACAGCATGAGGCCTTCGAGCCGTACTGTTTTTTCTCCTGCTGGTGCGTCTGATCCTGCCAGTGCGACCACACCGTCGAGTACGCCATGAGCTACAGCGTTCGGAGGGCCGTCGGTCCTGCCGAAGTCCTCGTACGAGTGCAGGGACAGCTCGCCCCCGAAGATGTCCGCGTAGAAGCCCAGAGCTTCCCGCGCGGTCCCGGGGAAGCTGATGTAGATGAGAGGTGCAGCCATGTGAACACTCCTGGTGACTGATGATGTGGGTTCAACCAAATATGTGTCGATCGACTGAATAGCCTTTACGGCTCGGCCACGAGGGGCGTGTTGTCCATAGTGGTTACGGCGGTGCTGTAGATGATTCGGTCGATGGTGGCACCCCAGCCGTCCCGGGTGCCGCCGAGGATGAGTTTTTGTACCTCGTTGATGTCGAGACGTTCGGAGAACTGCACAGTAAGGACTAGTTCCGTTCCGGCGCGGGTGCCGGAGTCGAGGTCGTTGAGCTGCACTGTGACAACTGGGGCAAGTAGTTCGTTCTCGCCAGCGAGCTCCGGCCAGCCGCCAACTGCTCCCCAGCGAAAAACAAGTCTTTCGTCGGGAACGATCTCCAGGTAGGTCCCACCGGTGGGATAGCTGAGGGTGTCATTGACGACCATCTGCTGTTTCCATGTTCCCCCAACTCGGAGATCCACCTCGATGGGTGTGCTGGGCGTGGGCATGTCGGGGTTGTAGAACCAAACGAGGTGCTCGGAATCAGTCCATGCTGTGAACACAGCGTGCCGCGATGCCGCCAAGGTTCGGGTAAGGGTGAAGCTTCGATCCAGCCGTGGGTGGTCAGTCATCATCTAGTCCTTTGTTTCAATGGTGTTGTCAGTTCGGTCGGGCGCTTTGGTGAGTTGAGCATCGAGGCGATCCAGTTGTGAGCCCAGGAAATCTCGATAAGGGCGCATCCACTCCTCGATTTGCTGCAGTGGCCCGGGTTGAATCCGGCAGCGTCGCCACTGCGCGGATCTGGTTTTCGTGATGAGCCCGGCCTGTTCGAGCACCTTCAGGTGGCGTGAGACAGAAGGCACGCTGATCGAGTGCGGAACGGCCAGCTCGGTGACCGTCGCCTCACCCCTTTTCAGTTGCTCCAGCAGGGCACGACGTGTCGGATCAGCCAGTGCGAGAAAGAGTGTACTCAGTTCATCCATTTGCGTTTGAGCATAATTGCGTTGATACGTAATTACAAGCCGGAGAGTGCTACCACCTCTTCACACATTAGCGCTGCGATTCGCACTCCCGTCTCACCCGTCGGCGTCGCTCAAACCATCCTCTGGCGAGACGCCGGCGGGGGGTCAGGCGAGCGTCGTGCGCGGTTGGCATCGGTCAGCGATACTCGATTCATGGTTATCAACATCAGGCTCATCGACCGACGGAATGCCGACAGCGATGATCCGCTTCCGCGTGACTGGTGGGGCTACGACCCTGACGCAACACCGGAGCAGCTTTGGAATCATAATCGTGGCATCTGGGCCCTGAGTGGGAGCCGCATCGCAAGTGAGCGCTGGGCAGCGCTCAACTATCAAGGCCGGATCGTGCTGGTCGCGGAACTCCACGGCCCGGATCACGAGATCTTGGCCGATAACCGCACAGGGGCACCAAAGAAGGCGCTCATTGGCCGCGTTCTGTCAGTTGGACATCCGATTCACGGTGCCTTGATGGGGACACAGGTTGAATACCGCAGGAACCCGGTTTCGTATGACCCGGACCCTGAGACCGCTAACCCGGCAGAAGCCGACCCATCTGGCGGGGCGTGGGACGCACCCGGCGCATCGGGCCAAGGGCTGCAGATGGACCCCGACGTCCGCAGAGCGATTGAGAATGCTGCACAGGATCGCCTGATGCGCTACTACCGCGACCGCGGCTGGACCGTCACAGACACTCGGCAGAATCATCCCTACGACGCCGTCGCGGTCAGGGATACCGAGCGGATCTACCTTGAAGCGAAAGGCACCCAGAGCAGAGGTTATTCGGTCATCGTCACGCGCAATGAGGTCGATCACGCCCGGCAGCATCCGGGACTATGCGTGATGGGCGTGTGGTCCGGAATGCGGTTCTTGGACGGCGAAGTGGATCCTGAGACGGGAGACTTCAGGATTTTTGACTTCAATCCAGCCGACCGGCAGCTCAGTCCTCGTGACTTCGATTGGACGCTTCCCGGCGACGCGACATGACGACGGTTGCGCCCCCGCCGTCGTCCGCCTGGCTCCCGCCGTGCCAAAGGCGCCGCTCAAGCTAGGAAGCATGATGGCGGCAACGCGGACGAGGATGATGTCCGTCCGGAAGATCGGAGCGAGCCCGCGGGAGACGAAGCTTCGCGTCCTATCAAAGGATCCTTTGTCAGGACGTGACGGCGGGCCCGGCTGCGGTTGGTCGGAGTCCAGCTGTGAATCGCAGCGGTAAATGGCGTGTTTTTCACAGTGCTTAATGGCCGATGAGCAGGGCCTGCCGCGCGGTGTCGACAATCTCGGGCGTGAGGCCGGTGAGGCCGGTGAGGCCGTTGATCGTTTGGACGCGTTCGATTTGGGTCAGCAACCGGTCGACGAGGCGGAAGTTGCCACCGGTGATCCTGACGATGGTCGCGATGGCTGTTGCGTGGGCGATGCCGCCGTCTGCTGCATCGATATCTGCGGGGATGCGTTTGGTCAGGACGGCGGTGAGTTCTTCCGGGGTGAGCTGGCGGTATTCGTGGGCGAAGCCGATGCGGCTGTAGAGCTGCGGGTAGCGGGCCGGGCGTTTCTCAATCCCGGGCATTCCGATGAGGATGACGCCCATGTTGTGCCGGTCGAAATAGTCGCGAACCTGTTCAAGACCGACGGTTTTGAGGCGGTCGGCCTCGTCGATGATGAGAAGCTCGGTGCGCCCGCTGGAGCGCGACTCACGGTGGATGAAAGGGTCCACGACGCCGTGTTCGGCATAGTCGAGGGCGTAGGAAATTTGTTGGCAGACGCGTGGCAGCTCGCGGTCGATTTCCCGGGACGGTTCACTCTCGCGAGCTCCTGAATGGCGGTCCGGTGAGCGGCCCCGTTATCGTTCCTGATGCGCGAGTTGCTGGCCGTCGACGAAAACCGCGACGAGCTGAGGGCGAAAGGCTGCCAGAAAGAGACTCCGTCGCTTCACAATACAAACCTGATGGTTTTCGTTCTCGCCGACTTCTAACGCCCATGTCTTTGTGAGCCGAACAGAAGACGTTTGGTCCTGGTCGACAACCGGTGTGCCGTCAACCCTGATCTTCAAACCGCCCCAGAACTGATCAAAGGTGAAATGGCCGTTGCCGTGGGCGGGAGATAGGAGTGTCCACCGTTTTGGGCTGGGGCCTGGATTCGATTAGACGTGGGTTATCAACCGGTGTAAAGGTGGGCGTATGGATGCCGACATTAACTTCTATTTCGACCCGGTCTGCCCTTTTGCCTGGATGACGAGCAAGTGGGTGCGGCAGGTGCAGGCGCAGCGCGCTTACACCGTGGACTGGCGGTTCATTTCTTTGCGTCTGATCAACTCCGAGGTTGACTATGACGCGCATTTTCCGCCTGAGTACGAGGCCGGACACACGGCCGGGCTTCGGCTTCTGCGGGTGGCGGCCCGGGCACGTGCGGAGCATGGCCGCGAGTCGATGGCTGGGTTGTATGCGGCGTTCGGGGCGCACATCTTCGATGCTGCCCCGGACCCGGTCAACCAGCGCACCGAGGGTGAGGTGCGTGAGCGGCGCGGGACGCGTGAGTTCGTGGAGCCGATCCTCGCCGAGGCTGGCTTGCCCCTGGCACTGGCGGAGGCTCTCGACGACGTGTCCTGGGACCGTGAGATCCGGCAGGAGACGGATGAGGCGCTGGCGCTGACGGGTAAGGATGTGGGCACGCCCATCATCCACTTTGAGCCACCCGCCGGTGTGGCCTTCTTCGGACCGGTGATCAGCCGGCTGCCAGACGAAGATTCGGCCGCCGAGCTGTGGGACCATGTGGTCGGGCTGGCACGCTTCCCTGGTTTCGCGGAGCTCAAGCGAAGCCTGCGCGAGCAGCCACAGCTTGCTGCCCTCGGCGTCGACGCCGATACGGTCGGTCAGCAGGAGGACTGGCACGGCGGCAGCCGGCGGCAGAAGAAGTGACCGGTCTGTAAAGATGGACCCATGAATCAGACAAGCATCCGCCATCATCAGGAGTCCGTCACGGTTCAGGCATCAGCCGAGACGCTCTACGACCTGGTCTCCGACATCACCCGCACCGGCGAGTGGAGCCCTGTCTGTACGTCGTGTTGGTGGGACGATGCGGTCAACGCGGGTCAGCTCGGTGCCTGGTTCACCGGGCGTAATGAGCTCCCGCACCGATCTTGGGAGACCCGGTCGCAGGTGGTGGTTGCCGAGCGTGGTCGCGAGTTCGCTTGGGTGGTGGGTGGCAGTGTGGTCCGCTGGGACTTCACCCTGACCCCAGCAGATGACGGGACGATCCTGAGCGAGTCTTGGGAATTCCTGCCGGCCGGGATCGCCATGTTCGAGGAGAAGTACGGTGACGGGGCGTCCGTTCAGATCACCGACCGCACCCAGCAGGCGCTCGACGGCATCCCGAAAACGCTCGCCGCGATCAAGCGGATCGCCGAGTCCATCGCTGCAAGTGAGGAGGCCCGGTCATGACCGGCTCACTCGGCGCGTCCAACTGAACCCAAGTCGCAGCCCAAAAGACTTCGTTGAATATCAACAGAAATTGCCAGCGTTTAGCAGCGCATTCGGGTTGTGAGCAATGGCCATGACACCTCGCTGTACTCTTCCAGCCGTGCAGTGGCATCCCTTTCCATGCTCTGCAGAGCGCGTGATCCTGCGCGGTTCGCCAGCCCGCCGGGCAGAGGGTGCCGCCGGCAACGTCCGAATCCTGAACACCCACAGCCTGCTTTCAGCGGCTGCGGGCCGCTGAATCGCGTGTATTAGGTTTGGCGGGGAGGTCTTCATGGTGAAAGGCAGGGCAGGACATGACAGGTGATGCGGTGACGCCGGGGCTGGTTCCGCTGCCGGATCGTTTCTTCGATGTTTACGTGCCGGGCCTCGTGGGCGTGTTTGGTGCCGAGCCGGTCAGCGAGGCGGAGATTCTGGATTTCGCGGCCCGCTTCGACCCGCAAAGGCATTCACACCGACGCCTCAGCTGCCGCCGGTGGCCCGTTCAACGGCCTGATTGCCAGCGGCTGGCACACGATGGCTCTCATGATGCGGATCCTGGTCCGGTATTACCTTAACGAGGCGGCCAGCCTGGCATCGCCCGGAGTTGACGAACTGCGCTGGCTTAAACCTGTCCGCCCTGGGGATGTCCTCTCCCTCCGCTGCACTGTGGTGCAGGCCCGGGCTTCCCGGAGCAAACCGGACCGTGGCCTCGTGCACACCGCCATCGAAATCCTCAACCAGCACCAGGAAACGGTGGCGACCCTGACGATGATGAATCTCCTCCGCCGCCGCCCTGACCCGCGCCCGGCCGTGTCAGGCAGGTAAACCGGGCAACTTTTACCGCCGCTATGGACAGGTGTTGGCGGCGCAAGCCGTGACCGTGCCCGTCCGGTCAGGATGCACCGGCAGCGTGAACGGGGCAGCACCGGCGGGTCAGGTGTGGCGGGTCAGGTAGTGTTCGTTTCGGGTCCGGCCCGGTAGCCAGCCCGTCCTGCCAGGAATATGGCGGCCAGCGTCAAGGCGGCGGCGGCGGCGGTGAAGAGCAGCGCTGCGGGGTAGCCGGTGTGCGGGGCCAGGAGGGCCAGCACGTACGGTACGGCCAGACCTGAGTACGCCAGGCTGTAGAACAGGGCGATCACAGCCCCGAGTTCCCCGGCCGCGGCGATGTCCTCGGTCTCCCGCAACCCCACGATGAGACAGATTCCATACCCGGCACCGAGCAGCAGGGCCGCCGCAGCGGCGGCTCCCATCCCGGGACGGGCGGTGGCGTATGCAGCTGCGGCGCAGCCTGCGGCAACAATGCCAAGGCCCGTCATCGCGGCGGTTGTTCCGCCGCGGGATGCTCCGGCCTGGTGCAGGCGCCGGCCCAAAGGCTGCGAGATCACCCCCGCCGCGAGGGTGCCGGCGGCGAGAAGACCGGGGAAGGCCACACCGAGGACACCGGTCGGGCCGGTCGCATGCGCCGGGAGGGTGGTGAAGGCCAGGGTGACGCTGCCGAACATCCATGGCGCCATGGGCACGACCACGCGCAGGAACCGGGGCGAGAACACCGATGCGGGCAACAGCGGCGCCCGGGCGTGGACGGTCCTGCCCAGGGTAAGTGTTTCGCGTGCGCGCGGGAGCATTACCAGGGCGGTACCGGCCAGGGCCAGATGCACTACGTAGGGCAGCACCTGCGGCGCCGGACCCCATTGGGCCAGCGGGCCGGCGACGAGTGGCCCGACCCCGAACCCTGCCGTCAGTGCCAGCGCGGCCCGCCGCGCACCTGTCCCTGAAGTGCCTTCCCCGGAGAGCTCCTTCACCCAGGCCGTACCGGCTGTAAACACGGCCCCGGAGACGACCCCGGTGAGGAGCCTGCCCGCGTACAGCCCGGTCACGCCCCACTGGCCGGTGATCAGCACAGCGGTCGCCAGCAGCGATAACGCGGTGAACGCCAGCACGACCGGGCGTCGTCCTCTGGCGTCGCTGACTCTTCCGCCCAGGATCAGCCCCGGGATCAAACCCAGGGCGTAGACGCCGAACACGGCCGTCGCTTCGGCGTCCGAGAGGGCGAGTGTGCGGCGATAGAACGCGAGCAGGGGAACGAACTGGTTCGCCCCGTACCCGGCGGCGAACATCGCCAGCGCCGGCCACCGCCACTGCCCTCTCATCGGCAGGTTCCTTTCACGCAAGCGTTTCGGTCGTGACCCGGTCTTTCGGCCCAGCCTGCCGGTCTAGCCGGCCTAAATGCTGGAGTGCTCCGCAACGGCTTCCTCCAGGGCGGCCTTGCGCGCGAAGAGGGTTCTGTCCACCGCGGCGGGGTCTTCACGGTTCAAGGTGATCATCGCGCTGCGGGTCGCTCCTCCCCGCACCACAGTCAGGGCCCCCTGTTCCATCCCGGCCACGACGGCGGTTGCGACGTCCTCCGGGCTCTCGTATTCGAAGCCGTGCTCAGTCCCGGCCTGGGAGCTGTCCATCATCGGTGTGCTGGTCGCGCCGGGATAGACGGTGAGGACGTGGACGCCCTCACCGTAGAGTTCCCGGCGCAGGGCCTCCCCAAAGTGCGCAATACCGGCCTTGGTCGCAGCATAGGTGGAATAGAACGGCATACCGATCAGTCCGATGCCTGAAGACACGTTCACGACCAGCCCGTCACCGGAAGCGCGGAGCGCCGGGATGGCCGCCCGGGTCAGAAGGATCGGCGCGGTCAAATTCAACGCGATCTGGGCCAGCACCTCGGACTCGTCCAAGGTCTCCAGCCGGCCGGCGCGGACGTTGCCGGCGTTATTGATCAGGACATCAACGCCCCCGAAGTGGTCCTGTGCGGCGGCGACCGCCGCAGCCGGGGCGCCCGGCACTGTCAGGTCCAAGGCCACAACGTGCGCCTGGCCGCCCCGCTCCCGCAGCATCGCAGCGACTTCCTCCAAAGGCTCACGCCGGCGTCCGGCCAGGGTAAGCCTGGCCGCACGTGCGGCCAGCTCCAACGCCATCGCCGCACCGATACCGCTACCGGCACCGGTCAGAAGAATTGAACGCTCTTGCAGATCCATAAAAAATCCCTTCACAAAGCAACAACAACGTGGTTAAGCGCGGCCGGGGACTGCAGGAATGCCGGTCCCCACGAAACCCTCAACCGCCGCCACCACCGCCAAAATTCCCTTTCCCGCAATCCAAAGCCGCAGGGCTACCACGGTCCAGCACTCCTATCCGTATCCTCAGGCGACCATTGAGGTCGTGCTCAGGGGCCGCTGCCGATGGTTTCCGTTTCGGCGTTGCCCAAGGGCCATCACAGCCCTGGACGGTACGGAGAGCACCCGCCTCATGGTTCCGAGCTTGGTGCTTCTCGATTAGGTGGCGGTGCCGCAGGCCGGACCCCTTGACTTCCCTTGGGGGAAAGGTTCTAACGTGGTCAGTGTCGGACGGGACAAGCTGTCCGGGATGGAAAGGAGACCAGCGATGGCACTGCAAGAGGGAGAGGTTTACCGTTGTCCGGATGCGGCGTGCGGGTGTGAGGTGACGGTAACCAAGGGGGCCGCAGCTGGTAACGGCGGGGACCGTAATCCGACCTGCTGTTGCGGACACACCATGGACAAAGTCGGCTGAAGAATGTCCAGACTCAGGACCGGGGCGGCAGACGCCCCGGTCCTGAGCCATCAAGAAGACCGAGGGACGCCCTCTACCCGGAGCAGCTGGACTGCTAACGGGGACCCAACCACGTGGAGTGACTGATCCGGCTCGTCCATAGCTTGAAGCATGCCATAAAGCCAACCAAGACCTCTGGTCGCCGGAACTACGCCACATCGCACTGACAGACACTACAGTCGCCAACATGACATGAGCGAGGCAGGTCCAGACGTCCCACCTCAAGAACGACCCTTAAAGACGAGGATCGTTCTACCGCAACACGGACACGACAAGGGCAGTGAGCCGTGGTAAATTAAACACATCATGATCAGCCCGCTCGCCTCACGGCTCGGGCTGATTTTCTTTTGCAGGGAGACTCATGACTGAGTACACGAAGAAGTGGCTCTCGATCGAGGAACAGGTCGAAAAGCTTGCGACTCGCGGCGTGGAGGTCCCAGATCACACCCATTGCGCGCAGCTCCTTCGAGCGGTCGGGTATTATCGGCTCACTGGCTATCTCTATCCGTTTCGTGAAACAGAGAACTTCGTGGACGACGAAGGCCGGTCGAGGATGCGGATCCTCAGCCATTATCGCGCCGACACTTCCATCCCCGACGCCGCCGCTCTCATCGATTTCGATCGCCAGCTGCGCATGCTGGTCCTCGACGGAATCGAGAGAATCGAAGTCTCTCTCCGTATGCAGATCGGATACGTACTGGGGAGGCAATCGGCGTTCGCTCATCTCGACCCCCAGACATTCGTCGCCGCCTTCATCGAGCCTCAAGTCGATGCTGAGACAGGTGACCCTGCGCCGAGTAAGCACGAAGAGTGGATTGAGCGGATACGCGAGCGACAAGACAGTTCCGATGAAGCTTTCGTAAGTCACTTCCGCGAGAAGTACAACGGTCAAATGCCTATATGGGCGCTCACAGAGATTATGGAGATGGGGCATCTCGGTCGCCTGTACACCGGCCTGAGTAGATCGCTCGGCACGGAGATTGCCGCCGCGTATGGGGCGCCAACGAAGAAGGTGATGGCGAGCTGGATCGCCTGTCTGAATTACGTGAGGAACGTATCTGCTCATCACGCGCGGCTCTTCAATCGGAAGCTAGTGACGGCGCCCCGTCGGCCCAGTCTGGGGCAAGTACCCGTCCTCGATCACCTGAAAAACGAAGCGTCGCCCAAAGAGGTCTTCGGGCTGTACAACGCTCTAGCGGTAATGGCTTACCTGCTTCGGTCGATTGAACCTGACAGCGACTGGCCCGAAAGAATTGTGGAGCTTGTTGAATCATTCCCTTGCACCACTCACCTCACCGCTCGATCAATAGGGGTGCCTGAGCGTTGGAGGGAGCTTGAGCTCTGGCAGCCGTAGCCCGCCCATCTTTCGTGCTCCCTGTCCCATAAGCCAATCCGTGACCGCGGCAGCAGCAGGGACTATCGGATTCATAATTTTAGGTGACCAGTGTTGCGTAGACGACGTAGTTGTCGTCGAATTCGCCGGTGTCCGGGTCGTATCCGTCGCAGGTGATCAGGCGTAGTTCGGATCCTTCGGTGTTGCCGTATACCGTCTGGGTGGGGAACGCGTCCTTGGCGTATTGCTCACCGCGGTCGACAACGAAGGTTGCTGTGGTGCCATCTTCGCGGAGCACGTCGATGGTGTCACCGGGCTTGAGTTTGCGCAGATCCGCGAAGACTCCGGGGCCTGCGTCGGTGGCGTTGACGTGTCCGAGGAG
>NZ_AZSC01000281.1 GCF_000520595.1 Arthrobacter sp. H5 | reverse complement strand
GGTACCCTCACCGTCGGTGCTGAAGCCATGGCACCGGCACCCGGGGTCGCAGAGTCCGACAGTGCAGCAGGCAACAGCATGGACCAGATGGGTGCTGTCCCCCGGGGCGGCGCCGATACCGGAGTGATGAACGAAGCAAATGACGGGTCAACGATTATCGCTCTGGGTGGAGGACTGGTCCTCCTCGCCGCAGCCGGTGGAACCTACGCTGTCCGCCGCCGGAGCAGTAACTCCTAATCCCACCCGGTCCTTCGTCAGGGCCGTAAAACCGTATCTCTTCCATCGCGGTTTTACGGCCCTCACGCATTGTTTCAATCACCGGAACCGGCACGGACACGGTGCGGGTCAGCACGATCACCCGGGCACGATTAATTGGGTTTAACGATCTCACCGTGTGAGACCGCGCAACAATCCCTCACCTACCCATCACTGGATAGTTCATTCTTTTGAAGGCACGATCATGAAGGTACGTAACGGAATATCAGCTCTTCTGCTTGCCGGGCTTCTCACCGGAACCGCCGCCTGCGGTTCAGAGACCGGTCCAAGCGGCTCCGAGGTGATCACGGCGCCCAGCGAAGCCGCGGCACCGGAATCAGCTGCCGCGACCACCGGAGCGCCCGGAGGCTCCGCTTCGGGGTCTGCTTCTGCGGAAGCAGCGCCTGCAGAGGAGGCGATGATCACCATCAAGGACTTCGAATACGAGATGCCCGAAACCATCGCACCCGGCACCATGGTGACGGTGGTCAATGAGGACGAGGCCCCGCACACGGTCACGGCGAAGGACGACGGCGGCTTCGACGTCGACGTCCCAGCTGGTGAAACGGTGACCTTCACCGCCCCCGAGGAAGCCGGCGACTACGCGATCATCTGCACCTACCACCCTCAGATGTCCGGCACCCTGGTCATCGGCTGAGTGAGGCAGGCAGCCCCTGCTGGAAACCGGGGGGCACGCCCCGCCGGGGAAAGGGATCCAGTGAACGCAGACCAGGCGCGCAATCGATTACTGATGATTGTCCTGCGCGTTCTGGTTACGGTGGGCTTGGTCGTTAGCGGCGTCATCCACTTCCAGCTCGCACCCGGATTCCAGCAGGCCGCACCGGGCGGAATCGGTGGGGGTAATCTCTTACGGATCCAGGCGGTCATGGCCGTCCTCGCCGCCCTGTATGTCCTGATCCGGGGGAGGACAACATCGATTCGGCGGCGGTCGCTTCATCCCGTCGCCCTGCCGACGAAGCGTACTCCTCGCTGGAACGGTCATGGATCACCCCTCAGCCTGATGTGATCGTCACTGCCGCGTGGCACTATCTGGCTGGTGTCGAGAAATGGGCCGACGCCCGCCGTGAAGGAGCCCGACAATGACAGCTTGCCATCCGAAAGACCGGAGTAAGCCGACGCGATTTCAGGCTTTTAGTGGCTCTCCTGACTCTTCCGTGGGTTAAATCCGGCCGGGGAGTACCGGTTTGTGGCCGCCGAGGCTGAGCATGGCGAGGGCGATGAGGGCGTCGGGTGATTTGAAGCCGAAGGCGATGCGGTTCAAGAGTCGGATCTTGGTGTTCATGGATTCGACGCGGCCGTTGGAGAGGCCGTGTTCGATGGAGCGAGGATCGCGGTGCGGTGGTTGACGATGCTTTTCTGCAGTTTCACAAACGCGGGGATGCGGCAGCGGCGGGCCCAGCTGACCCATTTGTCGAGAGCTTCGGTCGCTTCATCGAGCGGGAGTTTGAAGATCACGCGGAGCCCTTCCTTGAGGTAGTAGGCCCGGCCCAGGGTCGGGTCGGTCTGCACGATCCAGGCAAGCTTCACCTTCTGCTTCCCGGTCAGGTTCTCGGGATTCTTCCAGAGCGCGTAACGCGAGTTCTTCACCGCGGCAGCACGGGCACTGTCCGGGCGGGCCGGCGCGTCCTTCGCGGGCCGACCCCGACCACGTCGGGCTTCATTTGTCCGGGCGGCTTTGCGGGCGTCGTTCCACGCCGCTCGACGGACCTCGTCGAGGGCCTCGGTGACCCATTTCACTACGTGAAATGGGTCGGCGCAGCGGATCGCGTTGGGGGCTTCCTCTTTGACAACACTGGCGATCCACGCGGCCCCGTCCGCGGAAACATGGGTGATCTGCGCCGAGCGTTCCGGGCCCAGCGCGTCGAAGAACGTCGCGAGGGCGGCCTTGTCCTGGCCCGGCGCGGCCCACACGAGACGGCCGGAATCGTGGTCCACGACGCAGGTCAAATATTTGTGGCCGCGCTTGTAACTGATCTCGTCAATCCCGATCCGGGTCAGGTCTGCGAACTGGTCGTATTGCTTCTCGGTATCGGCCCAGACCCGGGTGATGATGGCCCCGACCGTGCGCCACGCGATCCTCATCAATACCGTGATCGCGGTCTTGGATGTTTGCGTGGCCAACCAGGCGACCTGGTCGTCGAAGAAGAGGGTGTGCCCGCTCTGGTGCCGCGCCCAGGGCACGGCCGCCACGGTGACGCCGTGGACCCGGCAGGACACTCGGGGTGCGTCGGCTTCGAGGTGGACCTGCACCGAGCCGGCATCCAGCGACCGCCACCGGCGCCGCCCGTCACCAGCGTCATAGCGGGGACAGCGTTTCCGACAGGACCCACACCGGTTTCGCATCGAGGCGGTCGGCCGCACCGACGCGACCAGAATGCCCGTTTCCAGGTCCAGATCCACGTCTTCCACGATCGTCTTCTCGACTCCGAGCAGAGTTCCCCATAGTGTTGAATCTCGCACGCCGTTTTCCCGTCCTATTTGTTTCTAACCTTTGACAGTCAGAAACCTAGACAGGAAGCGGCGCGCGGCCGTTAAGGCGCTCCGAAAACACCCGCGGTTACGTCAGGAGAGCCCTTTTAGTGTGGCTTTAAATACCGCATCGGCGGGTCAGGACTCAAAATGGGTGGTGACAGGTTCTTTCTGCCCGGTGGACGTTAGAACCGCTGCGGCGACGTCGCGCAGTTTGATATTGCGGGCAGAGGAGGCATCGCCAAGGATGCTGATGGCCTCGGCCTGATCACACTGGTTTTGACCCATGATGACGCCCACCGCCATATCGATGGTGGTCCGGTGTTCCATGGCGGCTTTCAACTGTTTATTGTTGTCGCTGAGTTTGGCCATCCGCACTGCAAGGCACAGGGACCGTGATGCATCACGGGCGAACCCTTCAGCCATGGACACAGCATTGTCATCGAATACGTCAGACACACCCTGGTCCGCCCCGACGCCGCCAAGCACCTGACGGACGAGCAGGTCGAAGCCTTCGGCCGTGAACTCGACGCCGTGCGCGACGAGATCCTCGCCAAGCGTGGCGCCACCGACGCCGCGTACATCCGCCGCGTCATCAAGGTGCAGCGCAGCCTCGAGTTCGCGGGCCGCGGCGCCCTCATGTTCAGCAAGTACAAGCCGGCCTGGTTCGCCGGCACGGCCATGCTGAGCCTCGCCAAGATCCTCGAGAACATGGAGATCGGGCACAACGTGCTGCACGGCCAATGGGACTGGATGCGCGACCCCGACATCCACTCGACCACGTGGGAGTGGGACTTCGTCACGCCCGCGCGCTCATGGCAGCACACCCACAACGACCTGCACCACCGCTGGACCAACGTCATCGGCAAGGACAGGGACATCAGATACAACCTGCTCCGCATGGACCCCGACCAGCCGTGGCGCCCGTTCAACCTCGGCAACCCGCTGTACAACGCGCTGCTGGCGCCGGTCTTCGAGTGGGGCATCGCCCTGTACGACCTCGAGATCCCCGAGTACAAGGAGGGCCTCAAGTCCAAGGAGGCCATGAACCGCGACCTCAAGGCCCTCAAGCAGTTCGCCAAGGACTACGCAGCCACACCCGCCGGCGCGATGCTCACCGGCTCCGGCAAGCAGGCCCTGTACGGGCCGCTCGCCGCCAACGCCATCCGCAACTTCTGGGCGCACGCCGTCATCTTCTGCGGCCACTTCCCCGATGGAACGGACACGTTCACCGAAGAAGAGGTCGACGGCGAGACCCGCGGCGACTGGTACGTCCGCCAGATGATCGGCTCGGCCAACATCTCCGGCTCCAAGTTCATGCACCTCATGACCGGCAACCTGTCCCACCAGATCGAGCACCACTGCTTTCCCGACCTGCCATCCAACCGGTACGCCGAGGTCGCGGTCAAGGTCCGCGAGATCTGCACCCGGTACAAGCTCCCCTACACCACGGGTCCCCTGCCCAAGCAGGTCGGCTCCACCTGGGCGAAGATCTTCAAGCTCGCCCTGCCCAACCGCACGCCGAAGGCCGCAACAGCCTAAAGCGCATGCTGGCGCCGTCGTCTCGGTCCTGGCCGGAACGGCGGCCCCTTCGCATATCCGGACGCCCCGGACGCCCCGGGCACCGGCTCAGGGTCTGATCCATGATAAAGGTCAGCGGGCAGTGTAGTGGTTGATGATTTATGTGGAGGTGAGGGCGGAGGTGTAGACCGCGGGTTCGTTAAGCTGCGCGACCGTTGCTATTTCCCACTCAAGCTCGGCGGGTAGGTCCTGATCTTGACGGCTCTTCCGGTCGCTGGCATGAACCTTGTGGCCACGAAGATTCTCCTTTATGACGCATTAATCTTGTTGGAGGCTCTGGATGGGTTGCAGGCCGAGGAGGGTAAATTGCAGGATTACGGGGACCAGCTGGTGCCCTGCCTGGTGCAAGTACGCAAAGGTCGCCGAGCACCGGTTGGAGGGGTACTGGCGGGACCTTGGTACCCCGGAGAACTGTCATCGGGCGCACCTGGATCTGGTAGACGGCCGAGGCTTCGATTTTGACGACCCGGAGTGGTCCATCCTGGCAGGAGTTCCGCGCAGGATGCCCGCTTTCGCCGCTGGAGGCCCACTAGTCGTGCTGGTCGTTGCCCGGTAAGACGCGTAAGGTCGGAAGCATCCTAGGCCGCGAATACACGTATTGACGATTGAAGGGAGCCCCTATGGGCCTGAGCAACATCATCAAGAGCGCTGCCGGACGACTGACGGGCAGGACAGGCCCTACCGGTACCACCGGGCGGGGAACCGGGACCGGCAGACTGAACACCTTCGGGAGCCAGCGCACTGCGGGCAGGAACGGCATGGGAAAGCCCGGTTCCGGAGGCGTTAGCGCGATGATCCGCGGCATCCTCAACCGTCGATGAACCTTATGCTTCAAAAGCCCGGATCAGCAGCAGCCCGGGCGGTGCGAGTTGCCGGTCGTTGAGAGAGGAACACGGTATGGAATCAACACAGATCGAGAAGTGGTGGCCGCGCGTCGATATTGACGCCAAGCAGTGGCTGAGGGAAAACCAGGGCTCCACCAAGATCCCGGACCATGTCCGGGCCAGTATCGTCGATGCTGGTGGTTCAGCTGAAGGCCGTCCCCTGACAGATGATGACTGGCAATTCATCCGCACCCAATCCGAACCCGTGGATTGACACTCCTGCAGGAAGAACTCCGGTCTGCCCGGTGCTGCAGACCCCCGGGTTTGTCCTGCAGCGGCGCAATGATTTTCGCACCAGAAGCCTGCGACCGCTCATGGTGGCTTTCGGCATCGTCTACCAGCACCATAAGTGCCGAGCTGACCCCGCTAAGTGCCGGCGGAATCGGTTGCTCCTCCGTCGCGCTGGCAAGCTCAACGAAGCCGCTGGCCATGCGCATCTCAGTATGGTGAACGACGCTGTCGTCCGATGACCAGCGCAGGTACTCGCGCAGCCCGAAGACCTCACTCAACCAGTCGAGGGCGCGACCTACGTCTTGGTAGCGCAAGGACGGCATGATCCGAGGAAACCCGTCGGCTGGATCGTACGAGTGTTCACCGTTCATAGCCCCAGCATCGCGGTGAGCGCAGACTGTGGGCAACGGGGGGACGTGTGTTTTGTCGTGATGTCCAGTTAGTGCGACGGTCAGCGAGAGTGTGCAGTGGAGGCAGTGGGTTTGCTTATGCCGTTTTGTTCAGTTCGGCGGCGATGGTTGCTCCGAGTTCTTCCCAGCTGTCGCTGAATTTTTGCAGGCCCTCGTTCTCGAGTTGGATGGAGATCGCTGCAAGGTCCGCACCGATGGTGCGAAGCTTTTCAAGGGCTTGTGTGGCTTCCGGGAGTGAGCCGGACATGGTGTCGCTGCGGACGTGGCCGTGGTCTTCGAAAGCGCTAAGAGTTGTCCCTGGCATGGTGTTCACCGTCCCGGGTGCGACCAGTTGTTCGACGTAGTGGGTGTCGGGTAGTGCTTCGGAGAGCATGGACCCGCCTGGCTGTGCAGCGAGGTTTCCACTGCCGTTAAGTTCGCCATTGACACCGTTGGGGAAGAAGCCGCCGGAGCGTACTGGTTCCGGGTTCAAGAAGACGATGTTCAGCACTTGGCCGGGGGGCGCGGCTGAAGGCGAGTCCGTTTGCGTCGGCGGGAACAAGGTTCGCCTCCTCCGTGATGCCGATTCCCTGATCCAGGTCATCTGGCCCATCGAGGCTATCCTTAGTTGGCGAAATCTTGTAGTGATGTCCGTTAGGGGATCCCCCACCGCTCCACCCACTTCGGGATCAGCCGCCACCAAAAATCTCATATAGAACCTGGCCCGCTCGGTTCGCGTATACCCCGCCCGAGAAAAAGCCCGGTGAAGGTAGCTCAACCGCTACAGTAAGATCCATGACCGCCCACATCATCGGCTACGCCCGCGTCTCGACCAACGAGCAGGATCTCACCGCCCAACGCAACGGGCTTACCTCATTGAACGTGCCCGAAGACAGGATCTACGTCGACCACGGACTGACCGGCACCAACCGAGAACGACCAGGACTACGCGAAGCCCTCGCCGCCTGCAGGGCCGGCGACACTCTCGTCGTCACCAAACTTGACCGACTCGCCCGGTCCCTGCCGGATGCCCGGGATATCATCGAGGACCTCACCAAAAGGAAGGTCAAGCTCAGCATCGGCGGGAACATCCATGACCCCACCGACCCTGTCGGCCGACTCCTCTTCAACGTCCTGGCCATGGTCGCCGAATTCGAATCAGACCTCATCCGCGCCCGCACCCGTGAAGGCATGCAGGTTGCCAAAGCCAAAGGCCGGCTCCGCGGCAAACAACCCAAACTCTCCAAGAGCCAGGAGAAGCACCTCGTCTCCCTATATAAGGGAGGACAACACACCACCACAGAGATCGCCGAGCTCTTCAAAGTCGCCCGAAGCACGGTGTACCGCATTGTGCAGAGGACACCATGACTAAAGGTAAGAACAGTGGCAAGGTACTCAGTTTCTTGACTCAGCCTTGCCTTCGATGTGGTGCGAGGCGTGTCTTGGGGCAGCCATGTGGCGAATGTGGGCGCAAAGCGCCGGTCGGTGAAGTCAACGCCAGAGTAGTCGAGCGACGTACGGCTGTGGCACGTGTCGAAGAGCAACTGCAGTCCGTCAGTATGGAAGACGCATCTCCTAGTTCAGCCCACCTTCCAAGCCGGGAAGAGGTTTTTACAATTCTGCAAAGCTTTACGAAGGCTCTTGGTGACATCCTCAAGAATCCAAGGTCTGTAGAAGCCGCTACCCAAATGGCTGACCTGCAGAGAACCGTAAATATGATGCAACGCGATTGTGAAGCGCACCCGCACCTCCGGCCATCGGTAACACTGCATCGCGCTATCACCCGATCCCTCACCTCGTTATCCGGGCTGTGGCCGACCTACGCTCGCGCTTTGACGGCACCTAACCTTCATCAGGCGCAAGAGATCGGAAAAGCTGGGCAGAAACTTATAGATGCTGCCCTAGCTGAGCTCAATGCCCACGAGGACTTGGTGAAAACCACGCAAGCGTATGAGGATCTGTCGATCACGGATTTCTTGGACCGAGTTATAGCTGCACTCTCCATGTCGCACCCAGAACTATCGTTGATGGACTTGGGTCGGAGTGGGGCTCGTGAAGCAGGCGAGTTGACTGAGGTTGCGGTTGACGAGGCCCATGGTGCCCAGTACATACTTCTCAGCACGATTGCTTCGATCCACCTTGACCCTCAACGGTTCAGCTTAGTGATTGCGGAATCAGCGCAGTTTTGTATGGCCGTTTCAAATTTGACGGCCATTGCGCAGGAGGAAGGGGCTTTAGATGGCCTTGCCGCGAGCACGCGCATGCTATACGAGTCGTTAGTTTCGTTTGAGGCAATACTTGCTCGAGAGAGCGATGGGGATGCTCTGTTAAGGCGAGTAATCAAGTTCTACGGTGAGCTCTATGAGGACGTGGCTGGTCCGCTGTTCGCTTGGTACAACCTACTGGCCGGGACAAAGCAGCAGCCCTACACAAAACTTGTACAGAAGGATGTTTCAGAGCTGGCTCGCAGTCTACTTCGCAACCCGGCAACCAGCTCTTTTCTAGAGAAGGCTGGAGTGGAACTAAGAAACGCTGCCCAGCATGGCAGCACTTTTTCTGTCTCCGGAGAAGTAGTGACGTTTCGTTTACGATCCTACGAAGAGCAACGCACGCGCTGGGAAATATTGGATGAGGTATTTTCACTCTTAGAGTCTCTTGCAGCGATGTCTTGGTCGCTTTCAAATGCACTAACCCAGCGAGGCTGCCCAGTACCTCTCTCGGACGAAGATGCGGCCTACATGCGAGTCACGCCGTTCAGATTTGCCGGGCTGTGGTTAAAGGACCGAGGGACGATTGTACTCAGCGCGGAAGAATCTGAGAGCGCCTGGAAGTTCACTCTCGATTCTGGTTCTGGCGATGTGTTCAATCTTGCTCTAGCTCTTGCCGTGGGTGTTCCAAAATCCATCTCAAAGGTCGGAGTCCGCTCCTCCATGGCGGACGCAAGTCTCGTTGTTCCATACTCCGCCTATGAGCTGCTCATCCACTGGCCGGCTGATAGCTCGGCCCCGCGTGAACACCTCATGGCGGTTGTCGAACTACGCAGCGGCTGCATAAGGAACAATCAGTCGCTTCTTACCGAGTCTGATCTCCGATACGCCGTGGGGTGTTTCGGTCTGTTCCTGCTTGACGGAGACCAGTCTGTGATCCCACACCTACGTCGACTTATGAAAATGGCGGGGCTCGGCCATTGGTCTGTAGTAGAAGGATATATAAGCGAATGTTTCGGCCTTTGGAGGGTCCAAGACGCTCGGAGAAGCGGGAAATTCACTACCAAGCTGAAGAGTTGGCTTGAGCAGAACCCCGCTCCAGTCATTCCGCAATCCAGAAACGTGATCGTGGCAAAATCCTTGCGTTAGTCCCTCAGTAGTGGGCTACAACAAGCAACTGATGGTCTCTAGCGTGTCAGGCGAGGACTGCGCACCAGGACCGGACAACGCAGGGCCGCAGGGCTTAGCGGTCAGTTGATTATCGCGTTGCATCTCAGCCACGCCGATAACAGCGCTTCAGTCAACCTGTCGGGTTCCGATGGGCTTCTCTACTGAGCGTTGCCAGCTAGGACCATCCAGCGGTTGTAAGCCGCTTCATCGAGAACAATTTCTTTGAACAGGACTTCATTCTTCATAGCGAGTAACTGCGCCTGGTTATTCGATTCGCGTTTGGATACGTTCGCTCTGATCGTGGCTGCAAGAAGGTCTGTAAGAGGTTCGCCAATTGCCGCTTTGAAATTGAACCCAACCAGCTGCAGCACAGTCAGCATCTCGGGCGAAACAAGCGTCTTTAGAATCTCCACTGCCTCCTGAGCCTTTTTCCGTTCCTCAGATTCATCTTCGTCCGAGCCGCTCATGAGCGAAAACAGCTCCTCAGCTTTCGGAATAAGCTCCTGGGTGATGTACTCAATTTCCTTCTCAGTGATTCGCTGAGAGGTAAGCTCCTGCTTGAAGCTCTGCGCAATCGACACGAGCTCTGAGCGTTCCTCTAGCAACTCGTTAATAGTCTCCGACAGCGTGGTGAACTGCTCACCTCGGTCCTTGTTTGCTCTGATCGCGTTCAGGCGAGTGCTAATCTCCGCCGCGGTGTTTTTGGTTACGAGGGATGCCAACTGTGCAACGAGGGTTCCGACCAGCGGATCCATGCCTGAGTCTCACTTTCGAGTTACATCGGATGTTGAATAAAGGGTAGTTCATCCATCAGGTAAGGGTGTTGCGGTACATAGACCCCATCCGTGCCGTCATTCTTCCGCATCGTGCTGCTAGCGATTCGCTCGGCAAGCGTTAATAGCAGCTTGTTGAAGACCATTTAGGCCTACCGTGGGATCTCGGTCGTCGGTAGAGCATAGAGTTGAGCAAGTATTTGCCCGCTGGGGCTATCAATGGGGAGGGCAGGCAAATGCTTGAGGAATTAGCAGCACGGATTGCTCGACGGGATGCGACTCGAAGTGAGGCGACGCTACAAGCGGACATCCGTAGCTTCATCCTCGAAGCCCAGCTCAATCTCGACGCCAACGATCTGACTGAGGATCCCGTATCGGTGGACATGGAGTCGCAGCTGCGTGACGGAAGCCGCAACCGCATCGACATCGAAGCTGGCACTGCTGTCATCGAGGTCAAAAAGAACCTCCGGGCGGGAAACACGCTTGCTGTGGCTGAAGGCCAGCTGGGACGCTATGTGAGCACGCGCTGCGCACAAACCGGCACCCGTTACCTCGGTGTTCTCACCGATGGCGCGGAATGGATGCTGTACGTCCCCTCGACCGACGATTCAGAGGCGATCGTCAAAGCGGGACCAACCTTCACGCTCAGAAACGGCGCCGATGCCAGCTCACTAAGAATCTGGCTGGGTTCGGTATTAGCCACGGCTGAGCGGATTCGTCCGACGCCGGAGGAGATAGAGGCTCGCCTGGGCGCAACGTCTCCGGCCCATCATGCTGACCATGCCACCCTGAAAGCACTGCTCCAAGCTGGCAGGGATAACCCGACTGTGGTCCTCAAACGGGAGCTGTGGAGCAAACTTCTCCGCACCGCCTTCGGCGAGGCTTTCCAGAATGCAGAGCATCTCTTCTTGGACCACACACTCCTGGTCCTTTCCGCAGAGGCAATTGCGCACGCGGTGGTCGGGTTCGATCTATCGGACGAGGCTGCTGTGCCGCCACGAGAAATGGCAGAAGGAACCCTGTTCTCGCGTTCACAGATTCATGGAGTCGTCGAAGCCGACTTTTTCGACTGGCCGCTGGAAATTGAGGGCGGCGCTGCCTTCGTTCGTTCACTCACAGCACGAATCGGGAAGTTCGACTGGTCGGCGGTTGAGCACGATGTGTTGAAACACCTCTATGAGTCGGTCATCTCGCAGGAAACCAGGGAAGCCCTAGGAGAGTACTACACGCCGGACTGGCTCGCAGACCGTGTCATCGATGCCGAGTACACGAATCCGCTTGAGACAACGGTGATGGATGCCAGCGCGGGCTCTGGAACGTTTGTCTTTCACGCGGTTCGCCGCTATCTGGAGGCTGCCGAAAGCGGCGGAGTAAGTCCGGGGCGAGCAGTCGAGGACGTCGTTCGGCACGTTTATGGCATGGACATCCATCCCGTGGCTGTCACTTTGGCCCGTGTCACGTACCTGCTGGCGATCGGCCGGGAGCGGTTGCAGCACCCCGATCGCGGTGAGATAGGGGTGCCAGTCTATTTGGGGGATTCGCTGCAGTGGGAGCAACAACGCAATCTCCTCTCCCGCGAGGATGCCATCACCATTCCCACCACGGGTGACGAGATCCTGTCCGCTGGCGGAGGTCTGCTCTTTGGTGATGACCTTATTTTTCCCGCATCGGTACTCAAGGACGCACAGGTCTTTGACCGGCTGGTTTCTGAAATGGCGGACACCGTCCTGCGTTCAGCTGAAGGAGAGCGCACTCCCAGCCAACAGATGCGGCGCCGGCAGTCTCAGAGCACCACCAGCTACGTGCGGAGCCTCGTTGACCCGATCCTTACCCGCCACAGCGTCCCTGAAGAAGACAAGGAAACACTGAGGGCAACGTTTACGACGCTGCGGCAGCTTCACCTCAATGGGCGCAACCACATCTGGGGTTACTATGTCCGGAACTTGATCCGCCCTCTGTGGCTCTCCATGCAGGAAAACAGGGTCGACCTGCTCGTCGGCAACCCGCCCTGGCTGAGGTACAGCAAGATGCCTCAGTCCATGCAGAACCGGTACAAGTACCTGGCGAAGGAGCGCAATCTGCTTTCGGGATCCCTCGGAGCATCTGCCCGCGACCTCTCGACTCTCTTCGTCACCCGGGCCGTGGAACTCTACCTAAAACCCAACGGCAGATTCGCGTATGTCATGCCACATGGCACACTCTCCCGCAGACCCCACCACGGATTCAGAACCGGCCAGTGGGAGAGAGGCACCCGGGCGACCGCAGGCCTCGCTGTACAGTTCGACCAAGCATGGGAACTTATTCAGATCCGGACCGGATTCCCCGCCACTTCCTGTGTCATCTTTGGCCAACGAAATGACACCAATGGTGCAGCGCTGCCCTCTCAGACCATCAATTGGATCGGGCGCTTCACCAATCCAGCTCAAACATGGGAACAGATCGCGGCGCGAACTAGGACAGAAAACGGATCTATCACACAACATGACCCTGATGACCCGGCACCTATCTCCCCGTATGCCCACAAGTTTCGTCAGGGCGCCCTTGTGCTGCCGCGAATGCTGGTATGCGTCGAGATAGTAAATTCCGGCCCGTTGGGAGCCGGCGCCGGCCGCGTTGCCCTTCGATCCAGACGAGGCAACCTCGACAAAAAACCTTGGAAGGACCTCCCAGACGGCGAGGCAACCGTACGCGAGGAGTACGTCCACCCCACGTACCTTGGCGAGCATGCTGTGCCCTACCGACTGCTCGAACCGCTCAAAGCTGTGCTCCCTATTAAAGATGAGACACTGCTCAACCGGTCAGCTATCGCAGCACTGCCAGATATAGAGTCCTGGTGGGGCAAAGCGGAGACGCAGTGGGCTGCCAACGCCAAACCGGGGTCAGGATATCTGTGCGACCGAATCGACTTCCACGGCCAGCTAACTGCCCAACTCGAAACGGCTCACTCCGCGCGCGTTGTCTACCCGAAGTCAGGAAACCGCCTCACAGCAGCAATTGTGACTGATCCTCGCGCCATTATCGATCACTCGCTGTACTGGGCGGCCACCAACTCCATTCAGGAAGCTCATTACCTCACCGCGATCCTCAACTCAACGGTCCTCCTCGACCGGGTGCGTCCCCTTCAAACCCTCGGGCTCTTCGGTGCTCGACACTTTGACAAGTATGTCTTCCATGTCCCATTCCCTGCCTACTCACCCACCAACCCAGACCACACGGCTCTGGCCGCTCTTGCCGAAATGGCAATGTTGGTAGCAGAAACCGTCGACGTATCGGAAGCACGTACATTCCAGATTGCCCGACGGCTCATTGATCAAGCACTGAAGTTCAATGGCGTCTTCAACGAAATTGAAGCTGCCGTTGATCGCGTACTGCCCGTCGTCATAGCGGAGGAGTTCGAGTAGTGCTGGCGGATCACTGCCAGTGAGGATGAGGGCCGATCGGCCGATATCCGTCAGAAATCGTCCACGTTAAACGCCCGATAACGTCGCGTTACGTCAGCCCGGCTGGACTGCTGTTCGGTGCCCGGGGAGTGCATCCGGCGCGATTGAGGACGACGGGCAGTCGTTTAGAAGAAAGCTGTCTTGTCGGGGCGGATTCGTCGGGAAGCGGCGCGCACCGGAAGAATGGGTGCCATGGTTCGTGCCGATCTTGTTCTTCCCGATGGTTATGCCCAGACTCTCGATTCCCTGAAGCGCCGGGTCCGTGATGCCAGGATCCAAGCCCAGCGCACCGTCAACACCCAGCTGATCGAGTTGTACTGGAACATCGGGAGCGAAATCCTCACCCAGCAGGACCGCCAGGGATGGGGAACAGGCGTTGTCAAGCAGTTGGCCGCTGACCTGCGTGCGGAGTTCCCCGAGATGAAAGGTCTCTCCCCGAGCAATTTGCAGTACATGCGCGCCTTCGCCGCCGCCTGGCAGAACTCCGAACCAATTTCCCAGCAACCTGCTGGGAAATTGCCTTGGGGCCACATCATGGTCCTGATTGACAAGCTCGACCATCCCGAAACCCGTAACTGGTACGCCGGAGCCGCGGTGGAGTACGGCTGGTCGCGCAATGTGCTGATGAACATGATTATGAACAAATCGATGGAGCGCACCGGTGCGGCGCCGTCGAACTTCACCCGCCAGCTTTCGGCACCCGATTCCGAACTGGCGCAACAGGTCGCCAAGGACCCGTACGCCTTCGAGTTCCTGGGCCTGTCCGGCGAGGTCGCCGAAAGGGACCTCGAGAAGGCGTTGACGGAAAAGATCGTTGAGACGCTGCGTGAACTGGGCCCGGGTTTCGCCTTCGTTGGTCGGCAGGTTCATTTCGACGTCGGCGGGGACGATTTCTACATCGATTTGCTGTTCTTCCATGTCCAGCAGTTGCGGTACTACGTCATTGAACTCAAGACCGGGAAGTTCCAGCCCGAATACGCCGGCAAACTGAACTTCTACGTCGCCTTGGTAGATGACAAGCTCAAACTTCCCGTTCACGGTGAAACCGTGGGGATCCTGATTTGCGGCAGCAAAAACGAACACACAGTCCGCTACGCGCTGGGCCGGTCTGACTCGCCCATGGCGATATCCACCTACACCTATGAGACTCTGCCGGCCAAGGAAAGGGACGCCCTTCCCGCCGCGGATGAACTCTCCGCCGCCTTCGACCAAATTGAACCACCCACAGATCCAGCAGAGTAAAAATTGGACCCGCTGACCCTGTTTCGGTCAGATGCCCACCACCGATAATTTGCGCCTATGTAAAGCCCGGCTTCCTGCCCCCGGTGAGCCCACTGTCACCGTCGAACCAGCGCGGGACTATCCCCCGCCCCGGGCCGGAACTTCCACGCGTTCCGCTGCAACTCGGATACGCCGGACGCCATCATTCATTGTCCGTTATCGCTGGATTTCCGTCTTCAATCTGTTCCTCCAGGGCCGGTTGACTGTTTCTCTTGCCCTCCGCCTCTCCCCCGGGCGTTTCTTCAGCTGCCTGGCCGCTGTCTTCCTGGTTGAGATGTTCGGTGACGGCTTCATCGAAGCTTTCCTTACCATCGGATTCGGGCATTTTGGGGCCGGCTGACTTTGGGCCTGAAGCCTGGCCGGCACTGTCATGGCTGTTACTTTCAGACGGTGTCCGGTGCTTGTTGGTGTTCACAGTGCTTCCTTCCCTGTTTGATGTACGGATCTGAACGGGAGCCTGGAGAATTGGCCGGATCTTGCCCGGTCTTTGCGTGGCATCGAACCGGACTCTCCACGACAGACCATTGTGCGTGCATCTGTATGTGATGCGCAGGCAAAACATATACCAAGTATGCTTACACTGTAGTGCTTCGCCCGCGGATAACGCCAGTGGCCGGACCAATGGCCGATGATGGCAATGGCGCCTGCGGGGGTTTTGAAAATCACGAATAGCGGTAACGGGCCGCTTATGTCAGTGCGGCGCCTCGAATGACAACGGGTCCGGGCCCCCGAGACGCACGCTGTAGCCCTCGCGTGGAACGCGTTTGGCATCCATAAGCACTAGTACGTATGCTTGCTTTATGGTCCGCTCGACGGCGCACACCCCCCCCCGCGGTAGAAACGCTGTCGACCTGAACATCAACGGGCGCCAGAGACTTGGCACAATTACAAACCCCCTGCAACGCCACCACCGTCAGGGAAAGGATCAAAGCGGGCCCTTCCCTGGTGAACGTTGCAGCGTGAACGACATGATCGCAAAAGGCTCCCCCGGCTTTGTTGCCGGACAGCTCAGCGATCTACACGCTCGTTGCCCAGTGTCTCTAACGCGCTAAACCCAACTACGGTCAGGAGCAGACATGACAGAGGGAAAAATTACCGCCACGAGAAACATCGACGCGTCAGCGGACGTGATTTTTGAGGTGCTCTCCAATCCGGAACGGCACGCTCAGCTCGATGGCTCGGGCATGGTTCAGTCCGACGAAAAAACCGATCGCATCTCCGGGGTCGGGCAGGTTTTCACCATGAACATGCAGTGGGAAAAAATGGGCGGGGAATACAAGACCGAAAACCACGTCACAGGTTTTGACGAGAATAAGCTGCTGGCCTGGCAAACGGCGGTCCAAGGCGAGGAGCCTCCCGGCTGGCAGTGGGTCTGGGAACTTACCCCTAAGGGGCCTGATTCCACGGATGTTTCGGTCACCTACGACTGGAGCGGCGTCACGGACAAGGACGTACTCAAAAAGGTCTCCTTTCCCGCGGTCCCTCAGGAGGATCTCGAATCCTCACTGGAGAACCTGGCTGCAACGGTTTCCCAGGCATAACCTGCGCCCGCGGCACCGGCGCAGGGCCGCCCCACGCCTCACGGGCCCTAACAGCAAAAACGCCATTACGCCGGAGAAGGATGGCACGGCCTTTGCCCCGCCGATGTCCGGCCGTCGACTTCGCGGCCTCCGACAGGAAGGCAAAACCGATGATGGCCAAAATTCCGGCTGCACCTTCGGTGGAGTCGGGTGAGCGTATTTTTGAAGCACCTGACCGGCTCGTGCATGGCCGGTTTCATGGGCAGCCGCGGAGGTCAGGAAAAAATCTCAAATTCACACCAATCCGGTAACGGGCCGCGTCCCGAAGCACTAATGTCCGCCATTCCCAATGGAAATATATGGAGGCAACATTATGCAGAACATCTTCACCAAGTCCTTGGCCGTCAGCGCCATCAGCGGTGTCATGATCGTCGGAGGCGCAGGCATGGCCAGCGCCAGCACCGCAGACTCCACCAACACCAATGTGGACGGGGTCACCAGCGAGGTCTCCGATAACCGCATAGACGACAGCGGCAACCTGTCGGTGGGCAACATCCTCAACGATGTGGTCGACACCGGCGATGTCGCGAGCAACAACAACGTGCTCAGCGGAATCGACGCCGATGTGTCCGACAGCCTGAACGGCGTCCTCAGCGGTAACGACGCTGATGTTGAGGCCAACCCTGATGTGGACAGCAACGCCGACGCTGACGCCTCGGCCGAGAGCACCAATGTCAGCAGCACCGATGGTGGCAACGACAATGAGGGCCTGCTGGGCGGACTGCTCTAGCCAAACCCTCAAGAATCAAGTGTGGCACCCATCCCAACCCGGGGCGGGTGCCACACCCATATCCGGACCCGGCCGGCTCAGTACGTTGCTGCGCCCGGTTGGGATCAATCACCAAATACTGCACTGGTCATGATCTTTTCCGCCTCATGCCTCAGCCTGTCAAAGACCACCGACATTTTATGAGCTCATGGCCCTAGTTAGTGCGGTCAACGGGCTACTACGTCATTGAACTCAAGACCGGGAAGTTCCAGCCCGAGTACGCAGGGAAGCTGAACTTCTACGTCGCTTTGGTCGATGACAAGCTCAAACTTCCCGTTCACGGGGAGACCGTGGGCATCCTGATCTGCGGTAGCAAGAACGAACACACTGTCCGTTACGCGCTGGGCCGGGCGGATTCACCCATGGCGGTATCCACCTACACGTACGAAACGTTGCCAGCCAAGGAACGGGACGCCCTTCCCGCAGCTGATGAACTCTCTGCAGCGTTTGACCAGATCGAATCACCCACCGACTAGCCGGAGTAGTTCGGCCAGCAGCGGTCTCGCAGACGTCCCAGTAGTCGTCTTCGTATCTGCAGTATTGACGCCCCTGTGACTCTCAGTCAGGAATGGCGGTTAAATTGCAGCTAGTGCGTATCCGCTTAGCTCAGCTAAAGTGAGATATGCCGAAACGTGAATTTCCGCGTTCGATTCTGGCGTTCCAAGAGTGGTTCGTGGACGAGCAGGCGTGCCTTGATTATCTCTTTGAGTGTCGCTGGCCGGGCGGGTTCATTTGCCCGCGTTGCAAAGGTCGCGATGCGTATCCGATCACCAGCCGGCGTCTGTGGCAGTGCGCCCAGTGCCGGTATCAGGCCTCAGTAACGGCCGGAACCATCATGCACAAGACCCGATTGTCGTTGCGGTTGTGGTTCTGGGCGGCGTATCTGGTGGCTACTGGCACGCCGGGAATGTCAGCGCGACAGTTGCAACGCCAACTGGCGATGAGCCGTTACGACACAGCCTGGACGATGCTGCACAAGCTGCGCCGGGCAATGGTTGCCCCTGACCGCGGTCTGCTCTCGGATGAGGTCGAGGTTGATGAGTTCGAGATCGGTGGAGTGGAGAAAGGCAGAAGTGGGGGCCGCAGCAGAATCGCGAAGGCCGCCAGCGGGATCATCGCGGTAGAGGTGCGTGGCAATGGTTCAGGACGCATACGCATCGAGCTGATCAACGACGCGTCCGCGGCAACGGTGTCCGAATTCATTGAACGGACTGTGTCCGCGGGAGCGATCATTCATACCGACGGCTGGCAGGGCTACGCACCACTGGCCAGTAAAGACTTCGACCACCGCCCACGCAGTCAGGCCAAAGCCAAACGCGACGGCGACACGGACCCGGTCTTGCCCCGAGCGCACCGGGCGATCTCGAACTTCAAGTCTTGGCTCCGCGGCACCCACCGCGGTGTGAGCGCCGAACACCTGCAGGTCTATCTTGACGAGTTCATCTTCCGCTACAACCGAAGACGCACACCGATGGCCGCGTTTCAAACACTCCTTGGCCTCAGCAGCCAACACAAGCCGACGACCAGGGCAGAAATCGTCGCCGAAGGTCCGCAAGCCGTCAAAACGAAGCTGAGCTAAGCGGATACGCACTTTGCAGCTTAATTTGGCGGTTCTACGACCTCGCTCGAGGAACCTTTGAGAGCGGCCCGGTGGGCCGCCCGCTGGCATCTCAACAAAGGATCCTTTGACCGGGCCGCTGGCCTGCTCGGACAGGGACCCCGCGGAGTCCAGCATCTGTGGCGAGTTCTGCCTTCACCTCTTGTCTCAGCAAGGTGTCTCACATCGGCAATTCTCAAAAAAGGAGAGGAACACCTTTGATGAGCTCGAGGGGATGTCGGCATGGGGGAGTGTCGGATATGCCAGGACCAGCACCTTGGACCAGAACGCGGACCTGCAACATGCAGCACTCACTGCTGCGGGCTGCAACCGGATCTTCACCGGTCACGGTGTGAGTGGAACGAGGGCCAGTGGGCCCGAAACTGGCGCCCCCCGTGTCGGGATGCTGGCAGGGGTAGTGCCTCTAGTCTTTGAGGTCAAAGTTCAGGTCGAGGCATTCGGGGCTGGTGAGCTCCCGCCAGGTCGAGGTGATCCTGGCTGTGGGGAGTGCGGATGCGATGGGCATGCGGTCGACGGCGCTGAGTTGGGCGAGGTCGAGTCCGGTGAGTCGGGCGATGTCGCGGATGGGGACCTGGAAGGTTCGGAAGGGCCCGAGCGGCGGAGCATCGTCGCCGTCGCTGATGGCGCCTGGTCGGGGCATGTCAGGGAGGTTTTTGAGTTGTGGTGTCTGGTCGACGATGTAGCCGGTGGCAGCCAACGACCCTGACTCGAGGAACACTGCGACTTTGAAGAACTGCAAGGGGATGTCCACACCCCGGTATACGGGGTCCTCGTCGCTGAAGACGGGTCCGGTGAACACTATGAGGTGCCGGCCGTGATCGGCTGCGTTCTGCAGCAAGTATGTTTCCAGGCCGAGCCACAGCTCGAGTCCTTGGTTGAACTTCGCGGCCTGCGGGGCAGCGTTTGTGTAGTGAAAGGTGTCCTCATTCGCTTCAGCAGCTTCCGCGGGTGTGTCGCCCCAGACAGCGGAGGCGCGGCGGACGAGGTGCCCACGGTCAATGTCGTTGCGTGCGTACACCCGTTCCCCGGTTTGCCGGTCTTCCGGCAGTCGCGGGTCCAGTCGCCAGTCGATGCCTGACCGGTCGAGGTCCATCAACTTCTCGCCGTCGATACCGAGCGCGGTAATTGCGGCGAGGCGCTTGTCCAGGCGCATGAGGACGGAGAAGTGCGTGTAGGGCAGCAGTACTGTTTCGGCCCCGTCGAGCGTCGGCATCGGTACATGCTGACCGAGCAACTGCTCATCGAACCCGACCCGGTCGGAGAGGTCCTCGGCGGTGATCGGGTGCGGTTCAGGCAGGAGCGAGTTCATCGGCAGAACGTATCAGTAGCGGGTGACAGTCACGTGAACACCGCCATCTAAGAATCGTTCATGCCATGGCTTCACTACCATCAGCTATTCGGGGAAGTGAGTGTCGTCCTGAACCTGCTCGACGTGCAAGTACGCGGTGAAGCGGGGGATTCGGGACCTCCTTCGGGAACTGTTGAAGTCATCATCGGTTGAATGGGTGACTTCGGGACCAGGCCATCGGCGGACTGTTGCTGCTGGTTGGGTTTGCACCCATGTGCGAAGTCGCTCGATGACGGGTTGCGTAGCGTCATCGACGATGGTTTCCATGGTCATGAGGAGGTCGGCGAATCGTACAGCTACCGCTGCAGGCATCGGGTGGACGACGCTCATGCCCCACACTCGGACCACCCGATCAGCCTCGCCCAGAAGAGCGACAGGTAGGGGCATGACCAGGTCGGATTGGGAGTGTGCGACTGTCGTGTTCCGGTACCTCCGGATCATGTCGTGGGTTGCCAGAAGTTCGAGGGGTATGCCGGGGAACTCGGGCATCTGGTCGAGGCGCACGCGGACGTTGGAATGGATAAAGGGCCGGATATAGGACGTGACAGCGTGGGAGGTGAGCGGTTCCCACACTTCGGAGCCCTCCCCGCTGTCCAGCGCCCTGCCCAGTGAGTGCGCCGCCTCCGACAGGTCGTTGGCATGACTCGTAAGGCTTACCAGGAGCCGGGTATCGGGGGAGTCGGGTAGAACGACGAGCTGCGACTGCGATGCACTCGTGCCATCACTACTTTCATCCTGCTGGCTGATTTCATTACCAGCGGGACAAACACCGTCGGGTTCAAGCACCAGAGTGTCCTGGATGGGTGGTGACCCATTGCTGGGCATCGAGGTTCGCGATGCGCCGGTACAGGGTTGCCCGGGACATGCGCAGGTCCCGGGCGACGTGGGAGGCGGGTTGGCCCTGTTCGATGAGGCGGCGGGCGTTGGCGATCTGGCTGTCGCTGAAGATCGGTCGCCGGCCGCCGAGGTCCATGCCCGCGTCCCGGCGTTTGGTGTTGGAGTCGTTGACGCGTTCGCGTTTGATCTCGAGTTCCATCTGCGCCAGGGCGGCCATGACGGTGAAGACCATGGACCCCATCGGCGTCCCGGTATCAACGTTCTCGCCGCCGAGGTTCAGGACCCTGAGGTTCACCTTCTGTGTCCGGAGCTCATCGGCCAGGGTGAGCATGTTCGAGGTAGAGCGCCCGAGACGATCGAGCGTAGTGACAATCAGCGTGTCGCCCTCGTGTAATGCGTCGAGTGCCTTATCGAACTGAAGCCTCCGTGCGTGAGCACCGCTGACACCGTGGTCGACATAGAGGTCATCGCGCCGCACGCCGACGGTGAGTAGATCCGCGACCTGCCGATCGGTGTCCTGTGCGCGGGTCGAAACCCGCGCGTACCCGATGAGCTTACCCATCACCCTCCTTCTACCCTGATCTTGCCCAAAACTGTCTCGAAACCGACGAAGCCATCAGTTTTTGACGTACCCCCTTACAAGACAGGGTAGCAAGACCCGGGAGCGCCAGTAGTGGCGGGGGAGCAGTAGTGTCTCGTCGGAGTGTGTTGTAACCCTAGGGTTGCGAGACGCGCCTATACCCATGGGTAGCCCTCGGGAATCGCGCACTCGAACCCCACTCGCCCTTGGCTGCTCGAACCAGGGAGCGTGAGTGCTGAGAACCCCGCACCTCAGCGGGACTGTTCGAGTCCGGTTCGGTATGTCGCGAGGTTGATCCCACCCGGCAACTGCTCGACGCCAATGGCTTGCAAGTTGCGGGGTTGAGTGCCGTCACCGAAGAGCGGAATTCCGCTACCGAGGAGAATCGGATTGATCTTCAGCTGGATCTCGTCAATGAGGTCTACAAGCTGGGCAGCAAGCTCGCCGCCCCCGCAGAGCCAAATGTCGAGACCGGGCTCGTCTTTGAGTTCTGCAACACGCGCGGCAATGTCGCCACCCATAATCTCGACACGGGGCGACTCGGGTAGATCCTGATGTGTGACGACAATCTGCCGTAGATGTGGGTAGGCACCATCGGTCAGGCCGGCCTCCACCGCCGGGGCATGGGAGCGGCGACCCAAGAGAACTGTGTCGAAGCGGCGCGGCTTGCTGGTTACGCTTAGCGCTTCACGCAGATGCCCCGGGCAAGTTTCGGGGTACCGGGTGAACAAGCTTGCCAGCGTTTCCTGATGGACGGGAAAGCGAGAGAAGTCGCCTGCCGGGTCGGCGATAAAGCCGTCGATGGAGGTGGCGACGAAATAGACGAGTTTGCGCATGAGTACTCCAATCAATACAACTGTTGTAGTTGTGTTCAATGTACAACACCTGTGTTGATTGGGGTACTCTGTCAGCATGGCTTCGAACCCCCGACGTAGAGCGGCCGTCACTGACGCAGCTCTCGTCATCCTCGGACGCGACGGTGGGCGGGCCTTGACCCACCGGGCCGTGGATGCGCTATCTGACGTCCCATCGGGCACCTGCGCGAACTATTTTCCAACCCGTGCAACACTCCTGCTCGCCATGGCCAAGCGCATCTTTGACCGACTCGAGCCTGACCACAATCGCCTCACGCAACTTGAGCAAGCGACGGAGAAGGACGCGTTAGCGGAGTATGCCGGCTACGTCGTCGAACGACTCATCAGAAATCCAGACATGGCACGAGCCCTTATCGAACTGCGCCTCGAAGCTTCCCGCGACCACGAAGTGCACGACGCACTCGCGCCATTCCTGCGGCAAGGCCTGAGCGACGACCTCGAATTCCACCGGGTCAGAGGCCTTGGCGACAACCCGCGCGTCGTCATTCTCCTCCACCACCTGGTGAACGGCATCCTTCTAGACCACCTCACGATCCCTCTTGATCCTCAGAGCGACCCCGTTGCCACCGCTAAGCAAGCAGCCCGATCCATCGCCCCCGGTTCGTAGATGTTTCCCCACCAGGCGGAAGGGTGAAGCGACTTCCATCTAGCCAAAATTGGGCCAAGATGTCGCATAACCTGAGTGTCTTTTATCCCATCGCTTGCAAGACGAGCGAATCAGACGGATTCATGCCACGGGTGGCAAGGATCTCTGTGGTTCGGCTGGTAATCAACGATGTCTTACCCCCGGACAACGAGCCAAAGTCGTTAGCGCCGGATCCTGTTCCATTGTTCGTGATGGGCCTTAACCGGTCGGCGCCAGGCCGGTCATTTTGGCGCTCACTTTCCATAGCTGTGCCGCCGTGGCCTGGTCGTAGCTGGCGCTGGAGGATCGGCGGGGCTTTCGGCGGGCGAAGAAGCGGCCGTTTACATCTGTGAGGTCAGGTGCTGAGGCCAGATGGACTGGGGTCGCGGCGCCTTGGTCTGCTGTAAGCATGAAGGGGCGCAGCAGCGGGACGAGCAGCCGCTGGGCGCGGCCGGGGTCCTCCGCTCCGAACCCTGTGCTCACCATTCCCGGATGCAGGGCATTGGCTGTCACTGAGGTGCCTTCCAATCTTCTGGCCAATTCGTAGGTGAACAGTAGGTTCGCGAGTTTGGATTGGTTGTAGGCGCGGGCTCCGGAATAGGATTGCTCGCCCTGAAGGTCGTTAAAGTCGATGTTCCCCATGGCTTGTGCGTTGGAGGATACGGTAACCACCCGCGCGGAGCCGTTTAGTTGCAGCCGCTCCAGGAGGAGGTTGGTGAGCAGGAACGGCGCGAGATGGTTCAGGGCTAAGGTGTGCTCGATCCCATCGACTGTGGTGTGGCGGGTGTTCCAGTATCCCCCGGCATTGTTAATCAGGACATCGATGTGGGGGAGGGTGAGTAGCTCGTCGGCGAGCTGCCGTACTTGGGCTTGGGAGGACAGGTCGGCGACGAAGGCGTCCACTTTTCCGCCGCCCGCCTTACGGATTGCTTCGCTGGCTTCTTTGGTGCGTTTGGGGTTGCGGCCGGTGATGACGACGTGGGCTCCCATCAGAGCCAGGCTATGGGCGGTCGCCCTGCCGATGCCTCCGGTGGCGCCGGTGACGACCGCTGTCTTACCTTCCATGGGCCTCATACTTTTGCGTTTCATGACCGGGCTCGTTCCGTGTGGGGTTGACTGGTGTTGGTGTAACTAGTGAGTGTTTCTGCGATGGCTTGATTCAGGGTAGTGGCGGTGACGCCGAGCCTTGTGGTGATTTTGCTGCTGTCAACGATGAAGGGTTCTTCGAACTGGTACTGCATTTCGAGGAGTTCACGCACGACGGGGCTGGTGATGGCCATGGCGCGCAGGAAAAATGGCGGGACCGCACGGACCTTGGTGCGGTGGCGTCCGGCTTGACGGTAGATGGTGTCAACGAGTTCTTGGGTGCTGCGCGTTTGGGGGTCGTTGGGCAGGTGCCAGATTTCGCCGGGCGCGTCCGAGTGTTCGCCCAGGACGGCGAGACCTTCACCAATGTCGGGGATGTAGGTGTAGGTGTGCGGCTGGTTCCTGTTGCCCAGTACTGTGCTGGTTTTGCCTGCCAGTGCTGCCGGGAAGACCCGGTCTCCAAGGTTTGATTGGGCTCCGCCGCGGGGTCCGAAGTAGTCGGAGGCCCGTCCGATGGCTATTTCGACGCGGCCGGCACGGTGGGCTGAGAGCAGTTCCTCCGCCATCCTGGCCCGGAGCTGTCCCTTTTTGGTGTGCGCGTTGTTTTCGCGGTCCTCGGTCAGGGTACGTCCGTCGGGGCGGCCGTACATGTAGACATTTTCCATGCTGACCAGGCGGGCGCCTTCGGCTTCCGCGGCCGCCAGCACTCCAGCCTGCAGTGCGGGGAACTGTGCGCTCCACTGGTGATAGGGCGGGTTCATCGTCTGGTAGACGACGGCGGCACCCTGGGCTGCGCGGGCAGCGAACACGGGGTCGGCGGCGTCTCCGGCGACAACTTCGACGTCCTGGGGCACTGGCGCTTTGCCTGAGCGGTTGACCATGCGGACGGTGCGGCCTCGGCGGCGGAGGGCGTCGAACGTGGCCAGTCCGATGGCGCCGGTGCCGAAGATGACGTGGAGGTCGGTATTCATGAGTGAACCTTTGCCGTGCTCAGGGCGATGGTGGGCTTGTTCGATGGCGGGACCGGTAGCAGCCGGTTCAGGATGAGGCCGGTAATGGCGGTGACGAGAACGGCTCCGCTGGCGCCGAAGACGATGAACTGCTGATCTACCGCGATTTTGGCCAGTGTGGTGACGGTCCAGCCGAGGCCCCACAGTGCAGGCATGGTGGCTGCCCAGATCCAGCGACGACGGCCCAGATCTCGTGGCAGGGCTAGTGCCTGCGCGAGGCCGAGGATGAGGCCGTTCAGGATTCCCATCAGGGCGAGATCGGGGAGGGACGTGCGGTAGCCCACGGCCGCGGCCCCGAGGGCAAGTCCGGCGCTCATGCCGAGGAAGGTTACCGGTATCCAGGTTTGGGGCCTTAGTCGGCGGCTGCTGGCCAGTGCCTGGCCGGCGCCGATGATGAGTCCTGCGATGGCCCCGCCGGTCACTGCGGACAGCGGGTTGTCGATGCGGCCGGTGATCATGGTCCCGGCGAATCCGCCCAGGGGCAGTGCCAGGAAGCTGGTGGTCCAGAGCAGCCAGGCGCGGATGGGGGTTGTTCGGGGAGTTTCGATGCGGGTCACGGGATCAGTTTCCTATGCCGGTTGTTGACGGCCGTGATGGTGTGGCGGTGATGGAGGGTGCTGTGGCGGTGCCGGGGGCAGGGCTCGCGCTGAGGGATGGCCTTGCCAGAATGCTGATACCAAGGGCTGCGATCCACAGTCCCCAGCCAGTGCTGCCAATGAAGCCGGCGAGGTCCCAGACAGGGAATCCGGGGACGGCGGTGGCGAGGATGTCTCCCTGATTGGGCAGGTAGACCGTGCTGACGGTGAGGCCTGCGACGCCGAGCCAGCGGGGAAGGATTCCGCTGCGCAGGATCATGATGCTGACGGCGGCGGACCAGGCGATGACCAGGAGTTGGCCCAGGTGCTCGCCCAGGAGCGCGCCGCCGAACTGGTGCTGGGCGGTCCAGGCAGCGGCCACAGCCGCCCGTGTTTGCCCGTCCCCCGTCACATAGGAGCCGGCCAGCGCCGGGACGACGAACACCCAGCGCAGGAACCCGATCAGGGACAAGAGCACAGAGGCTGCTCCCGCATAGGTGGCAACCTTCATCACCGGATTCCCGCGGAGGCCAAGGACCGCCGGCAGCAGCAGGATCGGGATGGTGAGGAGCCCATAGGTCCAGGCTGCGGCGAACCAGGTCCAGACGAGGGCAGGGCCGCCGGCGGCGAATGCGGGAAGCACCACATCGGCGGGTTCCCGAAGCACATCGGGCCAGTTGAACATCACCGAAAGTGCGGTGGCGGCTGCCGCGAATACCAGGGAGCCGAGGAGAAACAGCCCGCCGGTGACAAGCCGGAGCCTCGTTGTCGGGGTGGTGTTCATGTGGGTTCTTCCTGTCCGATAATGTTGTACACCGTACAAACTGTACGATGTATAATTAGTGTACACTGTACAGAAGAATGTCAAGAGAGGACGCTGAGATGACTACAGAAGCACGCAGTTCCAGGCCCGGCCCCCGCCGGATCCTGACCGAGAACGAGATCATGGACGCCGCACTGGACCTGCTTGATGAGGGGGGCGTGAATGCCGCGTCGGTGCGGGGGATTGCCGCCAGGGTCGGCGTCGCTCCGAACGCCGTCTACACGTACTTCCCCGACAAGGCGGCCATCGTTAAGGCCATTGTTGAGCACCTGCTCGGACAGGTTGATCTAGCCGTCTTCTCTGACCGCAGTGTGCCGTGGCGCCAGCGGATCGAATCGCTGGCATTGGAACTGCGGGAGCGGCTGACTGCACATCCGGGTGCGGTGAACCTGATGATTGGCGGACCTATGGATGGCCCCCGCGCGCTGGCGCTGAACGAACGTCTGATGGAGATGCTCCAGGATTCCGGGCTGGATGCCCAGGAGTCTGCCAGGGCCTCCTACCTGCTGATCGTCTATGTGTTCGGTTCGATAGCTTTGGAAGCCGCAGAGCTTGGTGATGGTGGCAGCGTTTCTTCGGAGGCTGAGCGGATCGCCGCACGCTACGAGGGCTTTTCGGCAATACCCGCCGGCGAGTATCCGCTGTCTGCCGCCGCGGCAAAGATCATGGCCACATATGTCTCCACCGAGCAGTACAGGTGGGGACTCCATAAAGTGCTTGATGGTATTGCAGGTGGGTGAGCGCAGGGCCGGACTTCAGCCCGAGCCATCATCGGCGTGCGTCCCGTCCGCCACCACCAGCCGGAAGGTCGTCCTTTTCGGGGCAACTGGGTTCATCGGGCGCTGGACGACCAAGGAGCTGCTCGACCTGGGAGCATCCGTGACTGCTCCTCTACGGGACCCGAAGGCAGCCGACGAACTGAGTGGCTGGTTCCGGGAACACGGAACCAGCATCGAGAATCTTCAGTTCATCCCGGTGGACTTCCATGCCAGGGACCTGGGGATCAGCGACGGGTCCCTTTCCTCGGTGATGCAAGGAGCTCCCGGCGACGTCATTAACGTCGCGGGGGCATATGCGTTTGGGATGCGCAACACCGAGGCAACCAGGGCCAATGTTGAATCCGCTGAAGCGATCGTCCGGTTAGCCGCCAGGCTGCCCAACCTTCGCCGGTTGGTGCATCTTTCCGGCTACCGGGTCGGAGGCCAAGACCCATCAACCCTGCCCTGGTCAGACGCGAAACGGCGCCGTCTCTACAGCCGGCTGGGGGCCTACGAGGCATCAAAAGTTGAAGGCGACGCAGTCGTGCAGGCCACCGCGGACCGACTGAACGTCCCTCTCACCGTCGTTAACCCTGCGACGGTGACCGGCCATTCCATCACCGGCGAAACAAACCAGGTCCTTGGGCTGGCAAGCACACTGCTGCAGCTGTGGCGGGGGGACCTGCGCGCGATGGCGGGAGGACCAGCGACTTTTGTCCCCGTTGTCCCCGTCGATTACCTGGCGCGGTTCCTGGCCATGGTGCCAACTGTTCATGCGGCGGAAGGGAAATCCTATTGGGTACTCGATGACAACACCCCGTCCCTACCAGACCTGCTGGCTTTGCTTGGAAATCACTACCGGGTCAGGGTCCCGCGCCTAAGGGTCCCTGTAGGCATCGTAAAAATGCTCCCTGCCAGCCTGAGCGGCATTGAGCCAGAAACACTGAGCTTTCTATCGACCAACCGGTACCCCAGCGGCACCGCCCGGGAACTCGCACAGCAGCACGGGCTTGAATTCCCCGACACAATCACCTCGCTGAAACGCTGGGCCGACTACCTCGCAGAGCACCACTTCACGGTCAAGGTAACTTCCACTCCCAAATTTTAGCCATTGGTGGGAGTCTCGACCTCCGCCGGGTCCAAGTTTCAGCTGTGACCGTTAGCCGGAATGGCGGTTTTTACGGCTTCGTTTGTCGTGCGGGTCGTGGAGGTGCCAAAGCCTCACCGGGCGCCTGATGAAGTGTCCGTCAAAGTCCACGCGGGCACGATGGGGTGCCGCCGCCATCGTGCCCGTGACAGCAAGGTTCCCAAGGGCCGGGGATCCAGTTCTTCAGACCCCCGCAACCGCATCGTGGAGATTCGCAGGGATGACGGGCAGGACATTCGACACAACGGGGTTGTTCGGGCATGGCCTTCAACTTCGGCGGGCCCGCGGCATGGAGTCAGGGATGTCGGGACCCCGGTGCGGCAGGGACAGACACAAGGGCTTGGACCGTAGCGGGGATGACCTTCGCCGCCGCGTCCTCGCTTAGCCGTCCTTCCCGGATTTCCGTAGCCGCACCGTGGAGGATCGCGAAGAAGCAGGCCGTGAGCCATTCGGCTGGCTGGTCTGAGCGGAACCTGGCTTCGGCCTGGCCACGTTCAATGAGCCGGCGCACCCGGAGCATCGTCTGATCGTGATGTTCGCGTATGCGGTCGGCGCCGAGCTCCTGTTCGGCAGCGCCGAGGAGCCCATGGAAATTGTCAATGATTCGCCACGACGACGTGACGAGCAGTTCGAGCGCTTCCCGGGCGTCGCCGTCGAGATCCAGCGGAGCCAGCTGAGCATCCGCACGGCTTATGGTTTGCGCGGCAGCCGCGTCGAGGAGCTCCCTGCGTGAGGAGAAATGACCGTAGAGAGTTACCCGACCGACTCCTGCCGCGTGGGCAATCTCTGTCATGCTCACCCGCGGGTTCGCAGCCAGGCAGACCAGGGCGGCCTCAATGATTGCCGCACGGTTGCGTTGTGCGTCCGCCCGGCGGATTCGGTCGGTCGTTGCGTTCGTCATATATACACTGTATCTCAAACAGCTATGTTTGAGTTATGATAGGTCTTACACGCCTGTACACTGCACCCGCGTTATCCGTCACGGATCCCAGCCCCTAACCACTACGACAGGAAAAACCGTGAAACCGCTCTTGAAAGACCCATCCGTAACTCGTGCATTGATGTGGACCGAGGCCATGATTGCGGTGACGGTCGTCCACCACGTTTACAGGCTCGGCATGGAAGTGCTCATCCCGTCAGCCATCCTTCTTGCGTTGCCGGTGCTCCTGATGTGGTGGTACCGCCGAAGGCCGAGCCCTGCTGCCCGGTGGGTCTACACAGTGAACACCGGCCTGGTCTTCCTGTATTTCGGCATAATTGATGGCTTTCTGGACCACGTGCTGAAGGCGCTCGGTCTGCAGAACACCACGTTCCTGCCTGGCAGCGACGCTGACGTTATCAAGACGGTCTACCACCTTTGGTCGCCCGAAGCCGGCCATCTCTTCTACGAGTCCACCGGCATATTGACCTTTGTGGTCGGTCTTGGAGCCATCTACTTCAGCTACAGGTTCCTGCGGACCACCGGGACCAACTCTTCACCGGCCAAGAGAGTCTCCTCTGAGGCAGCTTCTCTGTGATCCCTCAAAGAGCGAAACCACCAGCCGTCTCCCGTACGCCGCCTTATCGAGGCGCGACCGATAACCGACTTCCTTATCGATGCCGGCTTTCCGGGCGGACCGTGTGAGACCATGCCGTCCTTCACGGAGGCATAAAACCGGGCACCTGCTGCCGCGGCGGGGACTTTATCCGCCGGTTGCACCCGATCCACCACGGGAGCAGCTCATGATGTGGCGCAGGCAAAGGACGGCACAGTGGTGTGCCAGGCGGGTTCTGACGTCGTTGCAACCCCCAAGATTTCTGGGAGTTGCAACGAGGCGTGGAAGGGCAGGTTCGCCAGCCCCGTGTCCTTGGCGTTGCGGATTCTGTCCTCACAGCGTGCCCGCAGCCGGTGACGGACCTCCAGCACGGCCAGCTGGCCCTTTGACTGGTTCGTCGCGATCGCCGTGTACCGGTGCCCGTCAATGTCGGTGATGCGCATCTGAGCGCCCACATGCGGGACTTCCTTGCGGACAATGACCCGCATCCCGGCCGGCCAGGAGGAGAGATCGAGCATGCCGGTGATGTCCGCGACCCAGGCGCCGTCGCGTTCAATACCGTCACTGTCATACGCGTTGGTCCAGCCGGATTTGGGAACCAGGGGCAGGATCTCTGCTACAGCACCGTGGATGGGGAAACCCACGGAGTAAGAGAAGTTGCGGTGATGGGCGGTTAGCCAGTCCAGGAAACCGTGCGTGCCGCCGGCAGAATCGGTGCGGATCATGATCTTCCGTCCCGACCGGTACCCCGTGGGTAGTTGCTTGACGGAATCCTTCACCACGTGAATGTGGTCCGCGACGGTGTTGGAGCCAGCGTTGCCAGGGCGCAGCAGCATGGCCAGGGGTTCCCCTGTTCCCTCGATGCCGTGGTCCAGGAAGGACGCCAGCGGGTGGAAGCCGAAGCCCTTCTTCCATGTCGGGCGAGCGTCTTCCTTCTCAGAGTGCGAGTTCAAAAGGGACGCGTCGAGGTCGATGACCAGCGGGTTCTCCGCGGTGACGGCGTAGAGCGGTGAATCCTTCCCGGCCTGCGCCCATACGTGCGCACGCGCCGCGGCACGGGTCTTGTTGATGGCTGCCAGCGCCTTGGCCGGCTGCACCGTTGAAAGAACCTTGAACAGACGACTGATCGTTGGATCAGAGGCCACCAGGCCGTACACCTCGGGCTGGTTCCGTAGACGGTCCACGTCGGAAACGGCGTCCCCGCCGGTGGCCAGCGAGAGCGCTAGATCAGTGAGGATTTTGCCCGGGTCGTGGGTGGCGAACGGTTTGCGCCACGGCTCCAAGGCCATAGCCAAACCAGCCGTGATGCCCGAGGCTTTCGCCATCGACGTCAGGATCGCCCCGCCCGCCTGCGACACCACTCCATCACCGGTGGAATCAACTCGGACAGAGGGGTAGAAACCGGTAAAGTAGCTCACCTGCAGGGTGCCCCTTGATGTATCTAGGAAATGTTGTGTGGTAACTACATTTTCCCACGTCAGAGGCACCTTTCAGGCTTTAATTACGCGCCACAGTCACGCCCGCATGAAAGCCCGAGGCTAACGTGTGCAGAATTCCACCGTCCGGCATCAACCCAAGACGAGTGAACGGAAAGGAGAATATGGCATCGGTAGTCATGAAGATGTAGTCACAGGCAGTGGCCAGACTGCTGCCGAGGCCCACTGCCGGCCCATTCAGCACTGCGATGGTTCCCTTTGGTGAATCCGCGAGCAATTCGATGAGGACCTGAATCTGCCTGAGGCGAGAAACGGCCTCGCCCCTATCCTTGGGGGGCATGGCTCCGAGATCACCTCCAGAGCAGAAAAAACCGCCTGCCCCTTTGAGGGTGATGACGCGGACACCTGGGTCCGCATTAGCTCGCTCGAGCACCGCGATGAGCTCGACGCGCATCTGTGTGCTTAAGGCGTTCCGTCGCGGCGGATCGGTGAGAGTCACCTCCGGCCTGTGTCCTCGCCTATGTGTGATGATAAAAGCCAATCGGAACCTCCCATCCAGAAACACTTTGACAGATACGATTGAAAACTTCTAATACTCATTTACAAAATAATTCATAGTGAATTTTTATCAATTTTGGTCGCGCCTCACTGCTTCACGGTGTCGCCCTCATCGTGGAGTCGATGTTCCGAAACAGAATGTCGTTTTTCGCAGTCGTCTGCACGGGCATCCGCGAAAGTACAGGGGTTGTGCAGACGAGTGTGAACAGTTGAGTGTTCGAACCCGTCTGCACAACAGGCGTTCCGTATCGAAGTCGTCTGCACTCCCACGCTCTGCGGCGGTGGAAGATGAAAATATCGCTTATGGGGTGGCAGGAACCGCCAATCGAAGCTGCAAAATAACCGCCGTTTGTCCCTAGGGCACGGTGCGCTGACTCCGGTCCTCTTGATGATGCCCGTGCAGGCGACTTCGGACATTCCGTGCAAACCACTTCGAAAAATGACAACAGTCACACATCCGGACACCTCTCAAATTTGGATCACAAACCAAGTGCGAAACATGTATTGTCATAAAGCGAGGGTGAGACGGATTCTGCGACCTTCGGGACTGGGGGAGGACGACATGGATCGACCGGAACGCCTCGAGGGCGTTGAGGAACCGAGGCTGGTTACTGAGGGTGTGATGCTCGGGTACGCGCGAGTGCCAACGGTGGACCAGAACCTTGAGGCACAGCGTCAACAGCTGGTCGACGCTGGCTGTTATGACATCTACGCCGATCATGGTCGGTCCGGTGCGACGATGGCCCGCCCGCAGCTGGAGTTATGCCTGCGCGCGTTGCAGCCTGGCAACACACTCGTGGTGACCAAACTTGACCGCCTTGGACGCACAGTGCGTGGTCTCGTGGACCTGCTGGACACACTGCACGAACGCGGCGTGATGTTCCGGTCCCTGTCCGAGGGCATTGACACGACGACCCCATCGGGGCGGCTGATGTTCAACATCATCGCGAGCGTCGCGGAGATGGAGCGTGAGCTGATTCGGGAGCGGACAAAGGCTGGCCTCGCTGTCGCCGCGGGGAAGGGTGGCCGTCCACCACGGCTGCAACCGCATGACGTCGTGGAAGCCCGCAGACTCAGGGACCAGGAGAAGCAGGCGGTGGAGTCAATCGCGAAGAGGTTTAAAGTCCATCGGTCGACCATCATCCGTGCGCTGCGCACAGACGGTCTGGCAGGCGCTGGGTACGGTGGAAGCAGTATTCCAACCGGTACCAGGGGGACGTCCGATGGCGCGATCAAGCAAGCGCAACCAGATTGATGGTCAGGCAAGTCTCGACGCATTTCTTTTCGCACCACCAGAGGAGGTTCTCGATGAACAAGTACGGCAAGTTCGCGCAGGAGACATGGAAGATGACCGCGCCGTCGCAGTACGCGCTGATCCCGGACCCGGAGGAGTGGTTTCGGAAGCTGGGCGAGGAAGCGATGCACCAGGTAGGGGAGTTGCAGTACAAGCTGGCGGGACCGGACCCGAAGGGCGAGACGTATC
>NZ_KI915011.1:153275-157496 GCF_000520595.1 Arthrobacter sp. H5 | reverse complement strand
CAAAGACTGGACCCGGATCCTTAACCCGACCTGCACGCATCCAGGCTGCAACGTCGCCGCGTCGGCCTGCGAAATCGACCACACCGTCGAGTGGGCCGCCGGAGGGCATACAGCACTATGGAATACCCACCCCGACTGCAACCGGCACCACATGTACAAAACCGAAGGATTCTGGGGCGGAGAACAACCCGAACCCGGAACCTTCACCACCACCTCACTCGCCGGAAAAACCTACACCACCCTCCCCGAACCACTCCCACCCTTCTAATCCAGGGTTTCGTTTATCCAGTGGCAGGCGAGTGGCTGGATCGCGCTCCCAGGGCGATTCGCAGTCCGTGGCGGGCAGCGGGCTGCGGACGCCCGGTGGCTGGAGCGGCAACGGGTATTGTCGCAACGAGCAAAGCGGGCTAGGCAAGCCTTCACCGATAAGTAGGCTGGGAAAATGTTTCCACCCATCGACACGTTCAATTCCGGTCTGCTGCCGGTCGACGACGGCAACGAAATCTACTGGGAAACCTCCGGCAACCCCAAGGGAAAGCCGGCACTGTTCCTCCACGGCGGTCCAGGGTCCGGAATACGCGGCGGTTACCGCCGGCACTATGACCCGGAGAAGTTCTTCATCGTCGGTTTTGAACAGCGCGGCTGCGGGCGGAGCCGCCCGCTCGCCACCGACCCATCGGGGGACTTGTCCACCAACACGACGACGGCGCTCATCGCCGACATGGAGGCGTTGCGCAAACATCTGGGCATCGAAAAATGGCTCCTGTACGGCGCTTCGTGGGGTACCACGCTTGCACTCGCGTACGCACAGGAACATCCCCAACAGGTTACCGAGATGGTTCTGGCCGCCGTGACTTCATCGACTGCCGCCGAGGTTGAATGGATCACCGAGGAGATGGGGCGGGTTTTCCCACGTGAATGGGACGCATTCAGGTCGGGTGCTGACGCCGCGCCCGGTGAACGGCTTGTGGACGCGTATCATCGGCAGCTCACTGATGCTGATCCGGGCGTGCGGGAAACCGCGGCGTTGAACTGGTGTGTCTGGGAGGATGTGCACATGTCGCTGGATCCAAAGTCGGAGCCACGGCTGCAGTTCGAGCCGCCTGGGTTTCGGCTTCTGTTCGCGACGCTCGTTACACATTATTGGAGGAATGCGGGATTTGTGGAGGGACTGCTGGAGACCATGGTCCGGATCCAGCACATCCCAAGTGTGCTGATTCATGGTCGGCTCGATGTGAGTTCGCCGCTGTCCACTGCCTGGAGCCTGCACAAGGTATGGCCTGCCAGTGAGCTGGTTGTGGTGGAGGAAGGGCACGGCGGCATGGAGATGGTCGGGGAGATTGATCGCGCGGTGGCACGCTTTACCCCTGCCGACTGATCATTCCAAGACCGCCGGCGCCGGCCCTCCCGCGGCCGCCAGTCGGGTAGCAGCCAACTGGGCACGCTCACGCAGCAGGGCGGGCTCAAGAATCTCAAATTCCATGTCCATCGCGACCAGATGCATGAGCGGCCAGTCAAGCGAATCCGCACCTGTTCGCATGATGGTTCGGGTGCCGCCGTCGTCCTCCAACTCGGCCGTATCTGACGGGACTTTCTGGGCCACATCCGCCAGCGGTGCATGGATCCGCACCACGATGTCGTACTTGTACGGCGAACGCGTGATCGACTTCTGTACGTAAGCAGCCAGGTCCTCCTCCGGCAGCGGGCGGGACGTGAACCGCTCGCGCGGCGACGGAATGCTTTGGCAGCGGTCCACACGGAAGGTGCGCCAGTCCTCCCGGGTGGCATCCCAGGCCACAAGGTACCAGCGCCGCCCGGTGTCGACCAGCCGGTAAGGCTGCACCACACGGCGGGACGATTCGCCGTCGTGCCGTTCATACCTGAAGACCACGGTCCTGCGCTCGGTGATTGCCGCTGACAGGGCGGTGAGGACCTCTGGATTGACCGGTGTGCTCACCGCAGCCATGCGCGTGACGGCAGTCCGCAATCCGGAAAACTTTGGCCGCAGTCTGCCCGGCAGGACCTGCTCAAGTTTGGTGAGCGCACGCACTGAAGCCTCGCCCAGACCCGACACGGGGCTGGCCGTCACGGCGCTGAGACCGATAGCAACGGCGAGGGCTTCGTCATCGTCGAGCAACAGCGGAGGCAGTTGAGCGCCAGCTCCCAGCTGGTACCCGCCCGCAATGCCGGGGGATGCATGGATGGGGTAGCCGAGCGTACGCAGCTTGCCGATGTCCCGCCGGACCGTGCGTTCAGTTACTTCCATTCGCGCGGCCAGGGCAGAGCCGGTCCATTCGCGGCGGAGCTGGAGGAGTGAAAGCAGCTGAAGAAGCCGGGCCGAAGTTTCCAACATGCTTCAAAAGTACAAGATTATGCGGACAGGAGCTGTCCTTATTCAACGACCATGTGCTCCATCATCAGGCTCAGCAGGACCTGCGGCCCTCCGGGCTGAGGAACGGCGGTACGTCCTCAACAACCAGTAGCCCCAGCTGACCATTGCAACGGCGGACACCAGCACAACGGGAGTGCTCGGTCCAACATTGCTGACCAACAGTGCGACGGCGGCCAACGGCTGGGCTATCAGTTGGACCTTCAGCACGAGGAATAATGCCTGTTTGAGCACCGCCGTACTGACCAAGGCGTTCATCGGGACGCTCAACAGGAACGCGTACAGCACATACAGCAGATGCAACCCGGCCACATACAGCAGCAGGACCGGCGAACCGACCGGTCCGTTGGCCGCATAGCTGCCGATGATGAGCAGGATGGATACCAGGGGAAGCAGGATAAAGGGACGCAGCGCCGCTGCCGCAAACAGCATCACCGGAAGGATCACCCACGGAGTATCACGCCAGAGGGGAATGCCCAATGCCGCGGCAACCGCCACGGATACGAGGCGCAGCCACATGATGGAGACGGCGGGCCCCAGCGTCAACGTGGGTGGCCTGGAAGATGACCTGGACGGGGACGTAGGATTTCCGCCTCTCATCGCATGCCAGCCGCTGCGGATCCGTTGCGCATGCCAGCCGCTGCGGATCCGTTGGCCCGGGCATACCGGCCGCGGAGGGTCGCCAAACCCACGTCGAGTGGAAGCTGACCCGGAAACGAGTCGGCCGCCGTGGCGTCCGGTGTTTCGGCCCGCCAGCCGAGTACGGGAATTCCCAGCCGGTCCAGCTCCTGCAGGCTGTGCCTCCGCTGCAGCAGACACAGCTGAATGGCAAGGCCCTGAGCCTTGCTGCTGCTTCCGCCTCTTAGAACCGGAAGGGTGTCAACGCCGATGACCCGGTGACCGGCGGCGTGCCAGGAACGCATGAGACGCCCGGGTTCATCGTCTGTGAATGGAGAGAGTACGTACAGCAGAGCACCAGTGGGCACTGGAATGTCGCGGGAAAGGCGCTCTGGCCTGGCAGCGGGCCGCAGAATGGCCAAGCGCGTTCGGATCAGTTCCAGCTGGCGTCGTCCGGCGGATGCCCGCAGCGGATGCCGAAGCCCGGATATTTCGTTCAGTCCCACCCGGTCACCGTGAGCGAGATAGGAGGACGCCAGTAGTGTTGCTGCCTCCCGGGTCAGATGTAAAGAAGCAACTTCGCCGAGGGAGGGTTGTCCGCTCGCGAACCACAGCTCGGTTTGAGCCGGATAGTCAAAGGCATGGTCAATGAGCAGGTGGACTGCGGCTTCGGAGTGGGCAAAGGTCCGCCTGACAAAGATCCGGTCCTGGTCAGTGGACCGCCGCGCAGAGGTCCGCCAATCAATCCGGCGCAGTTGGTCGCCAGGCTGGAACGCAAAGACATCCCGCAGTTCGCCGCCGTCTCCGGGGTTGCGGGAGGTGTGCTCGCCCGTGAGACCGCGCAACCGTGCCGGCAGTGGAAGGGATCGCATTTCACCCACCTTGGGGAGCACTGTCAGATGCAGCGAACCAAGGTCCTCGGGTTCCTGTTGCGCCACGCCATCGAGGGTGACGGCGGAAGCGGAGCAGTTTAGGACCTGTGCGCGCCCCGAGAGGGGTATATCAACCGCGACCAGCGGATTCTGGTCGGTCAGGATAACCGCGGCAATTGCCTTGTGTCCGGGGGCTGTGGCCTGAATGATAACGGCAGCGCCGGGTCCGGCTGACGTGACGGCGAACGATTGACGTCCAGCCGTGTCCGGCGGACCGGGTTCGGCAGCCATCTGAACGTCCACCCGCCCCCTTGATCTGCTGCCGAGTCCAGTGGCGGCCAG
>NZ_KI915011.1:123640-153175 GCF_000520595.1 Arthrobacter sp. H5 | reverse complement strand
GAACGGCAGCGCGAGTGCGGCCACGTCCGGCCGGCCCGTGAAGAAGCCGACGACCAAGCAGAACAGGGCGCTGATGGCGGCGATTCCCCACTGTCCGCCTGGTCGAAGTTCCGTTTTAGCGCTCACGCGGGGAAACCGTGGTGGGGGTTGGCACCTGGTTCATCACCTGGACGATGATGTCCTCGGCCTTTATGCCGCGCGCCCAAGATGAAGGGCTCAGTGTCAGTCTGTGAGCCAGGACGGGCACTGCTGCAGACTTCACGTCCTCCGGGAGCACAAAGCTGCGGTTGTCCATGAGAGCCAAGGCTCTCCCCATCAGCACAAGACCCTGCGATCCACGCGGCGAAGCCCCAACGTCAACCGCGTCATGGCTCCTGGTGGCTGCGGTCAGCCGGACCGCATAGTCGATGATGTCGGGATCCACGTCCACTCCCTCCACCGCGGCCTGCATATCGAGCAATTCCTGCGGACCCGCGACAACGCGCAGGGAGGCAGATTCGCGGTGCCGCTCCAGGCGGCGCCTGATGATTTCCTGCTCGGCGCTGCCTTCGGGGTAGCCCACACTGAGCCGCACCAGGAAGCGGTCGAGCTGCGCCTCGGGCAGGGGATACGTTCCTTCAAACTCGATAGGGTTGGCCGTTGCAAAAACATGGAAGGGCTGCTGCAGCGGGATGGTCCTGCCCTCAACTGAAACCTGACCTTCAGCCATCGCCTCCAGCAGCGCCGACTGGGTCTTTGGAGAGGTGCGGTTGATTTCATCTGCAAGGAACAGGCCGGTGAAAATCGGACCGGGCCTGAATTCGAAGCTCCGCTCCGCGGGATCGAAGATCGAGGAGCCGGTGACATCGGAAGGAAGCAGGTCCGGCGTGCATTGCAGCCTTCGGAAGTCCAAACCGAGGGTCTGCGCCATGCTCTTGGCCGCCAGGGTCTTGCCCAGCCCGGGCATGTCCTCAAACAGGACGTGTCCACCCGAAAGCACTGCGGCTAGTGCAAGCTTCAAGGGTCTCGCCATGCCAACCACAGCTGTGCCGATCTCCGCAAGAATGCTGTTGCAGCGTTCGGCAGTGGTTCCGGGCGTCATGGCTGAGTTCACGGGTGATCCTTTGTTGGGTGTGGGGACGGAGAACCGCTGGAGTCCTTCCCATCGGAGCGGAGCATGGCGCTCAGTTCTTCAAGCACAGCAACAAACAGCTCGGTGCCCACAGTGGCGCCGGAATTGCCGCGCAGCAGGGCGCCCATCGCTCCTCCGGCTTTCTTCGGTTCAATACCACGTGCAGCCAGCACTGAATTGACCAACCGGCGCAGCTGGAAATCCGCCCGGACACCGACTGCCTCCCGCGAAGACGAGATGGAAAACTCCAGCGCTTGCACATCCCAGAGCCCGTTGTTGCGGATGGGCTGACCGGCCTTGGGGAACCGGTGGAGCGTGAGGCTTTCGAGCAGGCCATTAGCAATGCCCGCGATGAACGCACCGCTGATAAGTGCCGCGGCATGGTTGATGTCGAGACCCAGCATGAACGCGAGGGCTGCCGCTAAAAAAGTCAGCACTCCTGAAACGCGCCAGTGGCTGATCGTCATGGTGCGCTCCGGTGGGGGAGCGCCCTGCTAATCGACGTGGAGATGCTTTCCAATGCTTCGCGTGCGCGGGCAACTTCACCATCATTGACGGTGACCGGCCCGTCATGCGCCCCAAAGCGGACACGTTGGTAGATGGTCTGGAGGAAGGAGACATCGGCGGCCGGTGCATCGAAAGCGGCCAGCACGTGAGTGGTGTATTCCGACGTCGTTTGATGGCTCAGGCGGGGGACTCCCGCGGAGCTCGTGGCGTCTTCAAGTTCAAGCCAGCACTTGAGAATGGCATCGGCTGAGTCCATGGGGCCATCGAGTTCGGCAGCGGCTGCCCTCAGGCGGCGGATCAGGTTTTCCCGCACCACCTCGGGGTGGTCCCATTCATTCTTGGAGTAGGCGCTCCGATCGTTGCGCTCCTCTCCCTGCCAGCGATGGCTCAGCAGATACCGGATCAGCAGATAGGCGGCTGTTGCGAGCGCAACGAGTACAAGAAGCACGGGCAGAGCGCTGAAGTCCGACTCCGCGCCGGGCTGGCGTTCGGCCGGCTCCGGCGCTTCGGGCGGCGGCTCGAAGCTGGGAAGAATGTTGCTGCCGGCAGGGAATTCGAAAGTGGGTGCGGCAACCAGCGGACCGAGGAAGGCGGCTCCCACCAGCACGAGGAACACGGCGAGAATACTGAACAGGGCGCCGAACTCGAAGGGGTGTTTGGCGCGTGGACTTCGCTCCATTGCTCCTCCCCACGTTTGCAGTCCGAGGTACTGGTTCGGCCAACTCCGGCACGTCAGTGATCTAGCAACAGTGTAGGCATTTGTGGCACACGTCACCGAATCCGGGAAAATCGGAGGGAAAGGGGTTTCAGAGCGAGCCGCTGTTGCGGAACGCCACCGCTGTTGCGGAACGCCACCGCTGTTGCGGAACGCCACAGTCGCTGCGGGCTGGGACCCGCTGTCCAAGGTGTGCGCCCAGTCAGCAGATGGTGCCCTCGATAGGATTCGAACCTACGGCCTTCTGCTCCGGAGGCAGACGCTCTATCCCCTGAGCTACGAGGGCGTGGCGCGGTATTAGCCGCGACCAAAAGGGACTCACCGAGCTTAGCAGGTGGAAGACTGCAGTGAAAACGCGTCGCGGAAGCTCCGGTCAGTACCCCAGGAAAGCGTCGGTGTGCACGGATTTTCCGCCCGCCGAACGGATGACCTGCCGGGCGCGGGCAAGCATGGATGGCGAGCCTGAGACCTGGATCCGCCGCGCCGCGATGTCCGGTACGGCCTCCCGAAGTTGATCTGCGGTGGGAAACTCGGTCCCCATGTATTGCCACTGCGCGGGCAGCGTGATCGACGGCATCGAAGGACAGAAGAGCAGCACCCGAACTGTGGAGAGCTCCTCCACATACGCCAGCTCCGCCGGTGAGCTGACCACATAGGCCATCACGACGTCGCGCCCGCCTTCCGCAGCGCCCGCCCGCAGCTGGCTCACGAACGGCGTCACCCCGATGCCGCCTGCAAACAGGAAAAGTGGGACGGAACCTCCCGGCGGCAGTACAAAGTCTCCGCCGACGGAGGTCGCGGAAACGCTCGTTCCCGGTTTCAGTGCAACCAGGGCGGTTTTGAAAGAGCTCAAGGGCTCGGACAGTCTGAGGCCAAAGCTCACAATCTTGTCCCCGGGAGCCGATGAGATGCTGAAGACCCGCCGGACCCCCCGAATGTCGGCCCGCTCATGCGGCAGGGTCAATTCCATGTACTGGCCCGGCTGAAACCTCACGGGATGCTCCGGGGTGAACAACAGCTCCGTGCTGGTGGGCGTCAGATTCCGGGCGCCGGTGAACCGCAGCTTGATGCCGCGCCGCTGTCCCATAGAGAACGCCAGCGCATTGCCGATGACCAATGCGAATTCCGGTCCAAGGAAGACCGGGGGAATGCTGATCTGCAACGCCAGCACAATTGCAACGACGGCAGCAACCAGCAGTTGCTGCCACCGCCGCGGCGGAAGGGTGAGGGGTTCGGTCAGCATGAAACCCACCAGGAACAGCAGCGGATAGGACTGGAAGACCAGCGCGAGCGCGTCCAGCACCGGCATGCCGCCCGCAGCCAGGCGGACGGTGAGGATTCCGGCGGCGACCGCAATGAACAGTACCCCCATCGAGAGTTTTTGGTTCCTGTGCAGCAGCAGCGCCGTGAACAGCAGCACCAGTGGAAGCATCGCCGGGTTGGCTGGCCACCACGCGGCCGCTCCCAGTCCGGTCAGCGTGACAACGACGGCGCCAAACGCAGCGGGATTGAAAACATGCCGGCCACGAATTGCCACCAGGTACTTCGAAGCTGAAGCAATGAGCCCCGCGGCCCCGATGGCAGCCAGGCCGGCGGGTTCCGAAGAAGGAAACATCACGAAGAACAACAGCAACCCTGTGATCAGCGACGACTCGGTGTGCGGCCGGGTACGGAAAACCAGCGCCATCAGCCGGGTGCCCACCCAGGAGGATACGACGGCGGCGGCAAGGCTTGCTCCGAGCTCGCCGGGGCTGAAGGCCAGTAGGCCGGCAAACGAGAGGGCGACGGCGAAGGCTGCGAGCACCAGCAGCATGATGAACACCAGGCGGTACATGGTGATACGCCCAAGATGGGTATTAAGGCCGCTCAGCATCTAGAAAAGCGCTCCGTCCAGAGGGGATGAAAAACGGGCATGCCCGTCTGAAAAGACTTGAATGTAGTCAAAGCTGAATTCTGCCAGCAATGTGTCAGGCTCTGCGAGAAACAGCGCAGTTGCCAGCCCATCCGCTGTCATGGCGTCGGCGGCGAGCACCCACGTTGCCACCACCGTGTCCACACAGTGTCCGGTTGCCGCGTTCACCACATGATGCAGTCCGTCAGCCCATCTCCTGCGGTTGGACGAAGATGCGCACAACGCCCGGCCCCCAAGTTCGACCACGCCAATCGCCGAACCAGCCGCATACGGATGTTCAAGTGCCACCTGCGCAGGTGTAGCCCCGCGGTGCACCATGTCGCCGCCGGCATCGACCACATGGTCCGGATAGCCGGCGGCGCACAAGAGGTCCGAAACCAGGTCCACGAGTTGCCCCTTCCCCGCGGCGCCAACGTCAAGTGTCACGGAGGCATGGGCGGTCAGCCGCACGCCGTTCCAATCGAGATTGCCGTCCCAGTCCGGTGCCGCGGCTGGCGCGCCGCGGGGCACAAAGGAATATCCGGCGTCGTACCCCAACTGCTCAAGGCTGGTTCCCGCCAGCGGTGACATGGCACCGTCCGTGAGCCGGTACAGGGTCCGGTACAGCCGCCCGAGCGCATCACCGTGCGCAGGCAGGGTGATGCTGCCACCAGGCGCAAGCTGCGCAATCCGGGAGTCGGCGCGGAAACGCGAGTACACGGCGTCGTACTCCTCCACGATGGCGAGGACTGCGGCACCCGCGTGCGGAGTCAGGGGAAGGGGCGTGTCGATACGCCAGTGCGTTCCGATGGCCTCGAACTCGGTGGCGTCCACGCCTTACTGGACGGCTTCGGCTTTGATCTGGTCCACTGCTGAGCGGAAACCGCTGCTGGTCAGCGAGGATCCCGAGACTTTTGTCACGTCCAGCTCATCAAGGTTCCGGCCAACGATCTGTTCCTTGATGCCACTGCTGAATTTTCCCTGATACAGCTCAGTGGTGGGGTTGCTGGGCATGGGCTCGGCCACCGCGTCGGTGACTACGTCTGACTCGACGGTCAGGGTGACATTGATGGTTTCCTCGCCGCCGGGTGTCTGGTATGAGCCGGACTGTGTGTACGTGCCGTCGGCATAGGGGCCAGTGATCCCGCTCCCACCGGCCGGAGCCGGCGATGATGCGGCGCAGCCAGCGGTGCCCAGAAGTGAAACTGCGGCCAGGCCGGTGACTGCCCAGCGGCGGGGACTAGTGCTCACGGAAAAAGTTCTCCTCGGATGGGAAACGGTGTACGTCTATGTCCAACGTAACCGTGATCGATTCGTTTCAGCAGCTGGTGCGGACTGGTGGGTCAGGCGGCTGACCGTCACAGAATCCGGTGGATTCGATCAGCGCCGTTATGCTGGATGGGTGACTCCAGAAGAACTCTCCTCCGCTGTTTCCTCCTGCCTGAAAGACGCTGTTGCAGCCGGTGACATTGCTGTCGAGCTGCCCGCTGAGGTACGCGTGGAGCGGCCCAAGAGCAGGGAGCACGGGGACTGGGCAACCAACATTGCGCTGCAGTTGTCCAAGAAGGCTGGAATGAATCCCCGCCAATTCGCCGAGGTCCTGAAAGGACGTTTGGAGAAGATCGACGGCGTCGCCTCGGTAGGTATCGCGGGTCCGGGATTCCTGAACATCACCCTGGACGCGGCGGCGGCCGGTGAACTGGCGCGGTCCGTCGTCGAGGCGGGGGCCGCCTACGGGACCAATGATGCGCTGGCCGGGCATGTCATCAACATGGAGTTTGTCTCCGCGAACCCAACTGGTCCACTTCACCTCGCCCATACACGCTGGGCCGCTCTTGGGGACTCGCTGGCCCGCGTGCTGCTGGCCAGCGGTGCCCAGGTGACCAAGGAGTACTACATCAATGATGCCGGTACCCAGATGAACAACTTCGGGGCCTCCGTTCTGGCGACCATCAAGGGCCGTCCAACACCTGACGGCGGTTATCCCGGCGAGTACGTCGCGGACCTGGGCCGGACCGTGGCGGCGACCCGTCCGGAAATCGGTTCCCTGGACGATGACGCCGCCCTCCCCATCATTCGTGAACTGGCCTATGAGGCCCAGATGATGGACATCAAAGAGACCCTGGCGGATTTCGGTGTGCACTTTGACGTCTACTTCTCCGAATCCGCGCTGCATGGCAGCGGTGCCGTTGAGCAGGCCGTGGAAAGGCTCCGCGGACAGGGCCACGTCTTTGACCAGGATGGTGCTGTCTGGCTCCGGACCACCGACTTTGGCGATGACAAGGACAGGGTGCTGATCCGGGCCAACGGCGAACCAACCTATTTTGCGTCCGACGCGGCGTACTACCTGTCAAAAAAAGACAGGGGGTTCACCGAAAAGATCTACCTGCTCGGAGCTGACCACCACGGCTACATAGGACGTCTCAAGGCAATCGCCGCGTGCGCTGGGGATGACATGGAAATCAACATTGAGGTGCTGATCGGCCAGACGGTTTCCGTCAACGGCGCCCGGCAGTCCAAACGCGCGGGCAACATCATTGAACTCAGGGACCTCTTGAACTGGCTCGGAGCAGATGCGCTTCGGTATTCGCTGGGCAGATCTCCGGCGGATTCCGCAATGTCTCTTGACCCTGAGCTGCTGAAGAAGAACACCAACGAAAATCCTGTCTTCTACGTGCAGTATGCCCATGCCCGCACCTGCGCTGTTGCACGAAATGCAGCATCCACCGGCGTGGACCGGTCGGTATTTGTTGCCGCCGCGCTCGATCATCCCGCGGATACCGAGCTGTTGGCGCATCTCGGCTCATATCCTTCAGTCGTTGCCCAGTCGGCCAAATTCCGTGAGCCGCACAGGGTAGCCCGGCATCTGGAGGTCATTGCCGGGGCCTACCACCGCTGGTATGACGCGTGCCGGGTAACTCCTATAGGTGATGAGCCGGTGACGGACGTCAACCGGACCAGGCTGTGGCTCAACGATGCAGTGACCCAGGTCCTCGCCAATGGGCTTGGACTGCTGGGTGTCTCCGCGCCGGAACGGATGTAGTGATGAGCGCATCCCCTCTGGCGCCGGGCTGGCTGAGCCATCCGGGCAACGTCAACGAGCTTAACCCTGCACTCTGGGCCAGGGACGTGGCCCGGGCCAAGGGCGGCGAACTCGCCGTCGATTCCGTCCCTGTATCAGCGCTCGCCGCACAGTTCGGCACCCCCGTTTTTGTGGTGTCTGAAGCGGATTTCCGGGCGCGGGCGCGTTCCTTCAAGAACGCCTTCGACGCCGCGTTCAAGGACCTCTGCGGGGGAGTGGATGTTTACTACGCGGGTAAGGCCTTCCTCTGCAGCGAGATAGCCCACTGGGTCTCGGAGGAAGGACTCCGTCTGGACACCTGCTCCGGCGGTGAGCTGGCGGTGGCCGTGCGGGCGGGGCTGACCGGGCGCCAATTGGGTCTGCACGGCAACAATAAGTCGGATGCCGAAATAAACCGTGCGCTTGACCTTGAGGTTGGCCGGATAGTGGTGGACAGCCTCCCGGAACTGGAGCGGGTCGGCGATCTGGCTGCTGCACGCGGCGCTACGGCAAACGTTATGCTCCGGCTTACCCCCGGTGTTCACGCGCACACGCATGAGTTCATTGCCACCGCACACGAGGACCAGAAGTTTGGCCTCTCCCTGGCCTCCGCATCGGTCCCCGGGCCCGGGAAAAGACCCATGCACGACGATGGTTCGCCCGCCGCGCAGGCGGTCGCGGCCGCACTGGCCCATCCGTGCATCCGGCTGCTGGGAGTGCATTGCCATATCGGCTCCCAGATCTTCGAGCCTGCCGGGTTTGAGCTAGCAGCGCGCCGGCTTCTGGGCTTCCTCGCCGACGTGCGCGACCGGCACGGCATTGAGCTCCCCGAACTGGATCTCGGTGGCGGCTACGGCATCGCCTACACCGAAGCTGATACCCCGCGTCCTGCCACCGAAATAGCGCAGGCGATGGCCGCCGTCGTACGCAGTGCCTGCTCCGAACTTGGCCTGCGCGTGCCGCGCGTCTCGATTGAACCGGGACGGGCGATTGTGGGTTCCACCACCTTCACGCTGTATACGGCGGGCACAACCAAGACGGTGAATGTGCAGATGGACGCGGCCAACGACGACGGCGCGACCCACCCCAGGCGGTATGTGTCGGTGGACGGCGGCATGAGCGACAACGCGCGTCCGGTGCTTTATGACGCCGACTACTCGGCGGTGCTGGCCTCCCGTTCATCCACAGCCGCGCCCGGACTGTCCCGCGTGGTTGGCAAACACTGCGAAAGTGGTGACATCGTGGTGAGGGACGTTTACCTCCCATCGGATACGCGGGCGGGTGACCTCATTGCGGTGCCCGGCACCGGCGCGTACTGCTGGGCCCTTGCAAGCAACTACAACTACGTTGCGAGGCCCCCAGTAGTGGCGGTGAAGGACGGTCACGCACGGCTGATTGTGCGGGGCGAGACAGAAGATGATCTGCTGGCGCGCGACGTGCAGCGCGAACAGGTCGGCAAGGACCACAACAACCTGGAAGCAGGAGCCTGATCAACTTGATGAATGCCCCCCACAAACCACTTCGCGTAGCCCTGCTGGGCTGCGGAAACGTTGGGTCCCAGGTAGCGCGGATCCTGCTGGAGGACGCGGATAACCTGGCGGCGCGGACCGGCGCCCGGCTTGAGCTCACCGGAATTGCCGTGCGTAATCTCGACGCCCCCCGGGAGGTGGACCTTCCGCGGGAGCTGTTCACCGTGGATGCGGCGGCCCTTGTGGAGGATGCCGACATTGTCATCGAGCTGATGGGCGGCATTGAGCCGGCGCGCACCCTGATCCTGCGGGCCATCGATCATGGTGCCACAGTGGTGAGCGGCAATAAGGCGCTCCTGGCGCAGGACGGGCCAACCCTGTATGAAAAGGCAGATGACGCGCGCGTCCAGCTGTCCTATGAAGCAGCCGTGGCCGGCGCTATCCCGATTCTCCGGCCTATCCGCGACAGCCTGTCCGGCGATCGCATCACGCGTGTCCTTGGCATCGTCAATGGCACCACCAACTACATCCTTGACCAGATGGACTCGACCGGAGCGCAGTTTGACGATGCGTTGAAGGACGCGCAGCGTCTGGGCTACGCGGAGGCGGATCCCACAGCGGACATCGAGGGGCACGACGCCGCAGCCAAGGCCGCCATCCTTGCCTCCCTGTCCTTCCACACGCGGTTTGCCCTGGAGAACGTCCACTGCCAGGGCATCACGTCCGTCACGTCGGACGACATCTCTGCGGCCAAGGACGCCGGCTATGTCATCAAGCTCCTCGCAATCGCTGAACTGCTGAAGGACGCAGCCGGCGACGACGGCGTGAGCGTGCGGGTCCACCCCACACTCCTGCCCCGGGACCACCCGCTCGCAGCCGTCCGCGGGGCATTCAACGCCGTCTTCATCGAAGCGGAAAACGCCGGAGAGCTCATGTTCTACGGTCAGGGCGCGGGAGGAACACCCACCGCCTCAGCCGTGCTCGGCGACGTCGTCAGCGCCGCCCGCCGCATGGTGCTGGGCGGCCCGGGACGCACCGAGACCACCACCGGGCACGTTCCGGCACTGAGTATTGACACCGTGAGCACCAGCTATTACATCGGCCTGGACGTCGCCGACCAGCCTGGCGTCCTCGCGAGGATTGCCCAGCTGTTCGCCGAGCACAATGTCTCCATTGAAACCATGCGGCAGACCATCCATCCCGCAGTGGACGGCGGCGACGCTACGGCCGAACTGCGCATTGTCACCCACCGTGCATCGGAGTCGTCACTGGCCGCAACCGTCAAGCACATCCAGGATCTGGACGTCATCAATTCGGTGACCTCCGTACTTCGAGTAGAGGGAGTCTAAGTGGCTCACCAGTGGCGCGGCGTCATCCGCGAATACGCCGAACGTCTGCCTGTCTCCGAATCGACGAAGGTGATCACGCTCGGCGAAGGCGGCACGCCGCTTGTTCACGCCAAGGCGCTCTCAGAACTCACCGGCTCGCAGGTGTACTTGAAGGTCGAGGGGATGAACCCCACCGGATCCTTCAAGGACCGGGGAATGACCATGGCCATCACGGCCGCAGTTGCTGAAGGGGCCAAGGCCGTGGTCTGCGCGTCAACGGGAAACACTTCGGCGTCCGCGGCTGCCTACGCCACCCAGGCCGGGATCACCTGCGCAGTGCTGGTGCCGGAGGGCAAGATCTCCATGGGTAAGCTCAGCCAGGCGATTGCGCACGGTGCCGAGTTGCTGCAGGTCCACGGCAACTTTGACAACTGCCTGGAGGTTGCACGGAAACTCTCCGACTCCTACCCGGTATTCCTCGTGAACTCGGTCAACCCTGCACGGATCGAGGGTCAGAAGACGGCCGCGTTTGAAGTGGTCGACTCACTCGGAGACGCACCGGACTACCACCTCCTCCCGGTCGGCAACGCGGGCAACATCACTGCCTACTGGAAGGGCTACCAGGAGTACTCCCAGCCCTACACTTCTCCCACTGCCGGCAACCTGCCCGCGGTTTCCACCAAGACGCCGATCATGTGGGGTTTCCAGGCCGAGGGTGCCTCGCCGTTGGTCAAGGGCTACCCCGTCACTGAACCCGACACCATCGCAACCGCCATCCGCATCGGAAATCCGGCCTCGTGGGACCAGGCAATCGCGGCGCGCGATGAGTCGGGTGGACTGATCGAAGCCGTGACCGACGACGAAATCCTGGCCGCGCACCGCTGGCTCTCATCAAGAGAAGGCGTCTTCGTCGAACCGGCCTCCGCTGCCGGTGTTGCTGGACTGCTGAAGAAGCATGCCGCGGGGGACGCACCCTCCGGCAAGACCATCGTCATCACCGTGACCGGCCATGGCCTGAAGGATCCGCAGTGGGCACTCCGGGCCGCGGACGGTTCCGATGTTGAGCCCACCAAGGTGGAGTTCGACGTCGTCAGTGTCGCCGCAGCGCTTGGCCTGGACGGCGACACCACCCACCTGCCGTCGGATGACTGAGGGGCTGGCCACCATGGCGCCCTCAGCACTCGTTGCAGCTGGACAGGAGCTCACCGTCCGGGTGCCTGCGACGTGTGCCAACCTCGGGCCGGGCTTCGACAGCCTGGGCCTGGCACTGTCCCTGTACGACAGCATCAGAGTCCGGACCACCACAAGCGGCACCACGGTGGTGACGGTGTCCGGCGAGGGAGCCGGCGAACTGCCCGGCGATGAGTCGCATCTGGTGGCCAGGACCTTGTTGGGCACCTTGGAGAGGTGCGGGTATTCATGTCCGGGTCTTGAGATCGAGGCACTGAACGTCATCCCGCATGGCCGCGGACTCGGCTCCTCTGCGGCCGCAATAGTTTCTGCCGTCCTTGCGGCCAATTCACTGTTGCCAGCCGCGGACCGGATGGACGCCCCGGCGCTGCTGCAGCTGTGCTCAACGCTGGAGGGACACCCAGACAATGTGGCGCCCGCGCTGCTGGGTTCAATGGCTATTTCGTGGGAGACGGGCCGCGCCTTCCAAAGCACCACCGTCCGCGTGCATCCCGAGGTGATTCCCGTGGTTGCAGTACCCGGGAGCGAGCTGTCCACCGAAGCCGCCCGCGCGCTGCTGCCGGCCTCCGTGTCCCACCACAGTGCGTCGTCGAACGCGGGCCGGGCGGCCCTGTTGGTGCATGCACTTGGAGCTGCGCCGGAGTTTCTGCTGGATGCTACGCGCGATTCCCTGCATCAGGACTATCGTGCGCAGGCCATGATGCCCAGTGCAACGCTGATGCGCGGACTCAGAGCGCAGGGCTACGCGTCGGTGATTTCGGGTGCGGGACCAACTGTGATGACGTTGGCAGTCGGAGAGCAGCAGGCCGCCGCCGTTGAGCGGCTGATCGAAGAGCTTACTGCAGCGCCTGATGAACCGCACGGCTGGCGTGTTCTTCGGCTGAAAGTGGACACGGAAGGTGCTAAAGTAGAAGTGCACCAGCGGTAAGACCGCATTCAGATGTGTGCTTCTGTTGAACTGGCCGTCATTTCTTTTGACCGCCGTGAAACTGCATGTTTATCAGCAGTGGCGCAGTCTCAGGTGTAACCTCCCAGGAACCGTATGCGTCAGGGTTCGTTCTGCAACCACTGCGCTGAGGTTCCCCAAGGTTCCAGCACACTCGGCCCGGCCGGAGAGCACTCGTCCGGACCGAACCCCGGCTGCCATCCCACATTGACTTTGGCTGCGGGGCTAACCAACGCGATCCACATCAGAGATGGATCGCCCGACGAGGGGGAAGGATCCTTCGTGACTGAAACCACTGACCTGACATCAGGTGTGGACACTAAAACCGTTGAAAACAACGGCGCAAAAGCTTCCAAGAGCACCGGACTTGCCGGGCTGAAGCTTGCCCAGCTGCAGGCGCTTGCCGGACAGCTCGGTATTACCGGCGGATCGAGGATGCGCAAGGGTGACCTCGTATCTGCAATAACAGACCATCAGCGGGGGTCGGCGGTTGCAGACCGCCAGAAGTCCGAAACAGCGCCGGCACAGAAGCCCGCGCAGGATTCAAACTCTCTGCAGGATTCAAACCCTGTGCCGGATTCAAGTTCTGCGCAGGAATCAAAGTCTGTTCAGAACGGCTCAGCGCCCGCCGCCGGGCAGGCGCCGGAGGCGGCAGAGCGTCCGTCCCGCACCCGCAATCGCAACCGCAGGGCGGGCAGCGACGGCGTCGTCACCGCAGGAGCACCGGAGACGGCTGCCCCCGAGGCGTCCGGCACCGATGCAGGTGCCGACACTGCGTCCGCAGACACCCAGTCTGAGGGCCAGGAGCGCGGCCGCGGACAGCGTCCAGCAAGGGAAAACCGCCGCGGCGGACGGCGCGGCGAAGACCGTTCCGAACCACAGGCGGAGGCCGGCGCAGAGAAAGATGCCGAGGGACAGGGCACCGCGCAGGACGCCGAATCCCGCGGCGAGGGTCAGAACGACGGTCAGGAGCGGCGAAACGAGCGCCGCGAGCGCGGCCGCTCACGCGGGGACCGGGATGAGAGCCGGCAGGAAAACCGCCGGGGCAACCGCGATGATGACCGCGATGACCGGGGCGGCAACGATAACCGCGGGAGCGACAACCGCGGCAACGATAACCGGGGCGACAGTCGGAACGACAACCGGGGGAACGACAACCGGGGGAACGACAACCGGGGCAACGACAGTGACGGCGGCCGCAATCGCCGAAACCGAAACCGCAGCAGCAACAACCGCGAAGACGACCGCAACAGCCGTTTCCGCGACCGGAACGAGCGCCGCCGCAGCCGCAACCAGAATCCCGAAGTGGATGATGTTGAGGTCACCGAAGATGACGTACTGCTGCCGGTCGCGGGCATCCTAGACGTGCTCGAGAACTACGCGTTTGTCCGGACATCCGGATACCTGCCAGGTTCCAACGACGTCTACGTGTCGCTGGCCCAGGTCAAGAAGTACGGCCTACGCAAGGGCGATGCCGTGGTCGGTGCCATCCGCGCACCGCGTGACGGAGAGAACCAGAGCAACGCGCGTCAGAAGTTCAACGCGCTGGTCCGTCTGACCTCGATCAACGGCAAGACCCCTGAAGAGCTCAAGGACCGCGTCGACTTCGCCAAGCTGGTTCCGCTGTACCCGTCGGAGCGTCTGCGTCTGGAAACCGAGCCCAAGAAGATCGGCCCGCGTGTCATTGACCTTGTGGCGCCCATCGGAAAGGGCCAGCGTGGCCTGATTGTCTCCCCACCCAAGGCCGGTAAGACACTCATCCTGCAGGCGATCGCCAACGCCATCACCATCAACAATCCCGAGGTTCACCTCATGATGGTGCTGGTTGACGAACGTCCCGAGGAAGTCACCGACATGCAGCGCACGGTCAAGGGAGAGGTTATTGCCTCCACCTTTGATCGGCCCGCCGATGACCACACCACCGTCGCTGAACTGTCCATCGAGCGCGCCAAGCGCCTCGTAGAGATGGGGATGGACGTCGTCGTACTCCTTGACTCGATGACCCGCCTGGGACGCGCCTACAACCTGGCTGCCCCCGCGTCGGGACGTATCCTCTCCGGTGGCGTGGATTCCGCCGCACTGTACCCGCCGAAGCGGTTCTTCGGAGCGGCACGCAACATCGAAAACGGCGGCTCGCTGACCATCCTGGCAACTGCTCTGGTGGAAACCGGGTCCAAGATGGACGAAGTGATCTTCGAGGAGTTCAAGGGCACCGGCAACATGGAGCTCCGGCTCTCCCGCGATCTCGCCGACAAGCGGATCTTCCCGGCCGTGGACGTCAACGCGTCCGGCACCCGCCGTGAGGAAAACCTGTTGTCCGCGGATGAGGTCAAGATCATGTGGAAGCTGCGCCGTGTCCTTTCGGGCCTGGGAACGCAGCAGTCGCTTGAGCTGCTCACCAACAAGATCCGGGACACGCAGTCAAACGTCGAGTTCCTGATGCAGGTCCAGAAGACCACGCTGGGGGCGAAGAGCGACAACGATTAGCTGAGCTAACGATGCAGGGTCGGACCGCGGCCCGGCGCAACGAAATTTCCTCGTTCCTCGGAAATATTAACGCGCCTACACCGCGGACCGGCCCTGCATCTCCCGTCTCCGCACGATGCCGCTCTCATGATTGTTAAACTGGCTCCCAAAGTCGAAAGAGGTTTTCCCACGATGTTTGAGTCCATCCAAAGCCTGCTTGATGAGCACGCTGAGCTGCAGTTGCGGCTCTCCGACCCCGCCGTACACGCAGACCAGGGGCTGGCCCGAAAGCTTGGACGCCGGTACGCGGAGCTCAGCGGCATCGTGGATGCGCATCACAAATGGCACGCGCTTCAAGAGGACCTTGAGGCCGCGAAGGAGATGGACGACGATCCAGAGTTCGCCGCCGAAATTCCTGTCCTTCAGGAGCAGCTTGCGGGCGCGCAGGAACGCCTGCGGCGACTGCTGATCCCACGCGATCCCAATGACAGCCGTAACGTCATTATTGAGGTCAAGGGTGGCGAAGGCGGAGACGAAGCTGCGTTGTTTGCAGGGGACCTGCTTCGCATGTACACGAGGTATGCCGAGTCGCGCGGTTGGAAGACCGAGATCATTTCGGCAACCGAGTCCGATCTCGGTGGCTACAAGGATGTCCAGATGGCCATCAAGGGTTCGTCGAATGATCCTGCCGAGGGGGTGTACGCACGGTTCAAGTTTGAGGGCGGCGTCCACCGCGTGCAACGCGTTCCGGTGACTGAATCGCAGGGGCGCATCCACACGTCCGCGGCCGGCGTCCTGGTTCTTCCCGAGGTCGATGAGCCGGAAGAAGTGGAAATCAGCCAGAACGATCTCAAGATTGATGTTTACCGCTCGTCGGGTCCGGGCGGTCAGTCCGTTAACACCACTGACTCCGCGGTGCGCATTACCCACCTGCCCACGGGCATTGTGGTGGCCATGCAGAACGAAAAGTCGCAGCTGCAGAACCGTGAAGCCGCGATGAGAGTGCTCCGCTCCCGTATTCTTGCGCATCAGCAGGAACAGATTGACGCAGCAAACTCCGACATTCGGAAGTCGCAGATCCGCACCATGGACCGCTCCGAACGCATCCGCACCTACAACTATCCGGAGAACAGGATCGCCGACCACCGCACCGGGTACAAGGCCTACAACCTGGACGCTGTCATCAATGGCGATCTGGAGCCCGTGGTGCAGGCCGCTATTGAGATGGACGAACAGGCCCAGCTCGACGCCATTGGCGAAGACGACTAATTCCGCAGTGGAGTCACTTGACCATGCGCTTGCCGCTGCCGCCCGGCAACTGGCTGATGCAGGAGTGCCCAGTGCCCGGGTGGACGCCGAGTTGCTGGCCGCTCACCTGCTTGGTGAAACGCCGGGACGCGTGCGGGCGCTGGCACTGACAGGTTCGCCTGCCCCCGAGGGGTTCTTTGACCTGGTGGCAGAGCGCTCCCGGAGGGTTCCACTACAGCACATCACCGGTATTGCGTACTTCCGGCATCTGGAGTTGTCCGTGGGGCCGGGCGTCTTCATTCCCCGGCCGGAAACCGAGTCGGTGGCCCAGCTGGCAATCGATCACGCTGGAACCCTTTCCCATCCCAAGGTGGTGGACCTTGGGACCGGGTCGGGAGCCATCGCCGGATCCATTGCGCAGGAGGTTCCCGGCGCTGAGGTCCACGCCGTCGAACTCGACGGGTTGGCCATTGCCTGGGCGGCGCGGAACCTTGAGCCATTGAATGTGATTCTTACGCAGGGCGATTTCCGGACCGCGCTGAGCGAGCACAACGGGACCTTTGACATTGTTGTTTCCAACCCCCCGTACATTCCTGCCGAGGCCGTCCCCAGGGATCCCGAGGTGGCGGAGCACGATCCGTCGATTGCGCTCTATGGCGGCAGCGCTGACGGACTGTTCCTGCCCCTCGCCGCGGCGGAGAGTGCTGCGCGCCTCCTCGTTCCGGGTGGGTACTTCGTGATGGAACACGCCGAGATTCAAGCCCCTGAAATCAAGAGAATCCTGGAAGCTGATGCCCGCTGGACCGATGTCCGGACCCATCCGGACCTCAGCGGACGCGACCGGGCAACGTCCGCCCACCGCACTCAATGTGCGAATGCCCGCACACAGGTGAAAGGATGACCCAGTGACATCCACCTATGATTGTTCGGACACCAAACAGCGGGCTGAGGGGCTTGCCCGCGCACAACGCGCACTGGCCGCGAAGCAGTGCGTGGTGATCCCCACTGACACGGTCTACGGAATCGCTGCTGACGCGTTTTCCCCGCAGGCCGTTGCTACCCTCCTCGCGGCAAAGGGCCGTGGACGCAGCATGCCCCCGCCCGTGCTGATTCCGCGGCTGCAGACCATGGAAGGGCTTGCCTCCGATGTGCACCCGGATGCACGCAGGCTTGCCGAGGCTTTCTGGCCCGGCGGCCTCACCCTCATCATGCGCGCCCAGCCCTCGCTGACCTGGGATCTCGGCGAGACCTACGGCACGGTGGCGCTCCGCATGCCCGACGACGCCGCGGCACTTGAACTCCTTGTCCTCACCGGGCCGCTGGCGGTATCCTCGGCCAACCGGACGGGTCAGGCCGCGGCCACCTCCGCGACCGATGCTTATGGTCAGTTGGGAGAATCGGTCGAGGTGTACCTCGACGACGGCGGTCGCGACGGGGGAGCGGGCGCCTCCACCATCGTCGATGCCACCCGCCAGCCGATGACTGTGGTCCGCGAAGGTGTGATCAGTATCGAACGGCTCAGGGAAGTTGTTCCGGGCATCGGGTTACCCGGGCAGGACGCACAGGACGGCTCCGCGAACAAAGACTCGGGCGACGGCGACACTGAAGCAGACGCCGGCGACGGCGACACTGAAGCAGACGCGAGCGACGGCGCCGCGGACGAAGACGCTACCGTCTCCTCCGAGCGCCCGCTTCCTCAAGAACGGAACTGACCCGGGCCTTCGGCCGGATCCCGTTTTCCTCCGCCCAGCCACGCACCTGGGACTGGCCAAACCACATGAGCTCAACGCGCCGTAATGATCCGTGCAGCCGCTCTCTGGTCAGCCGGGAGACTGCGTAACCGGCCTTCAGGATCACGCGGCACAGCCCGGCCGGCAGCAGTTGGGGAGTCCCACCGGCTGATTCCAATACGGTGCGAACTGTGAGGCCCTCCCACGGCTGAAGCACAATTGGCGCAACCGGCCCTGCATGGGTGCCAACCGCCATCACCAGATCGGCCAGCGACTCCACCGATGTCACGGGACTTGGGGCGGTGCCGGGTGCGGCCACGGAAGCGAGTGGTGATGCTGCGAGGCGTGCGAGGGCCTTCGTCGTTGGCCTGTCCCATCCCTGTACCGAGGTGGCCCGCAGGATGACGATGTTGGGCGCGCCGTCCACAAGGGCGCGCAGACCCGCTTCGCCCAGCGCTTTGCTGCGGGAGTAAGGGGAGAAGGGCTCAACCTCGAAGGATTCGTCGAGCATGCTGCGGTGTCCCTGGACAGCCGCGCTGCTGAGGTGGATGAGCCGTTCCACTCCGGAGCGTGCACAGGCCTGCGCCACCAGAACGGGGAGCAGCGCGTTGGCACCTGTCAGCCGTGACGTGTCCAGATTTCCAGGCGTGGCAAGTCCGGCGGCGTTGACCACGATCGTGTGCCCCTGAAACGCGTCCGCGAGGGACATGACAACCTCTTCATGGAGGGCTGCCTGATTCACCAGTTCGGCCGGTGAGGTCGCGGTACTTGTCAACCGGGGTGCGCTCACCGGCACGTGGTCAATGCCGGAGGTTGTCAGCGCCAGGCTGACCGCACTGCCCACAAATCCCCCGGCTCCAAGGACAACCCAGCTCATAGGCTGTCCCTCGCTGGCGCCTCGGCTGTAAGCGCGGGCATGGGTTCCCAGGTGGGATCTTTCAGGATCCTGCGGGACTCACGCCACCCGCTCCACAGAAAGCCGACGCCGGACAGCGTGCCTTCCACAGCGGCCAACCGGAACAGCTCCTTTCCCGCGGTCAGGGCGGTTCCCAACGCAAAACCAAACCGGTTGAAGCTATTCCTGGTCTGAAGATACCGAGCCAAATGGCCACGGTTCTTCATGCCGCAGTACCTGCCGAGGTTGCTCGAATCGTTCAAATGCCGCACCACCAGGTTGATCTGCTTCTGTGGGCGGGCCTTGCGGAGCACAAACTCATTGACGTACACCACGGGTTCGCGTTGCGCGATGAGCCACCCGTACGTGGTGTCATCACCATTCACGAAGAACCGTGGATCAGGCAGCCCCACCTCGCGCACCACATCGGCTCTGACCAGCATGCCTTCGAAGCAGCCAACATTTGTGCGCAGGACGTTGGTCCTGGCAAACACATCTCCCTGGACCGGAAAGTGCACGCCAAAGAAGGCGTTGAAACGGTGCTGCCAGAAGAACGGCTGGCCGTTCTGGTCCCAGCGACGCCCGTGGATGCACCGGTAGGTCCGCATCCACGGCGCAAAGGATGCGAGCGCACCTGGGATGGTTTCGACGTCGTCGTCCATCAGCCACAGCCACTGCGCGTCTTCGGAGAGGGCGCGCTGCATTCCCGCCGAGAATCCGCCCGATCCGCCAACATTATTCCTGAGCCGGTGGTGGATGACGGGAAAATCCAGTGTCTTGGCGGCTGCGGCAATCACCGCGGGGGTGTGGTCGGTGCTGGCGTTGTCCACAACAATGACTCCCTGTGGAGCGGGGTCCAGTGCACCGATGGAGTCCAGCAGGTTGGACAGGTATTCGGCGCGGTTGAAAGTGGTGACCACCACCTGGATGTTCATATCAGAATCCCTGATCGGACGGAGGCCCAAAGCTTCGTCCACGTACGCCCACCGCATAGGCCCGTGCCCAGGAGGCCAGGCCCTTCGGATCGCGCCGGCGAAGGTAGTAGACGGGGTAGCCGATCAAATCCGCCACCAGCGAGCGCACGCGGCGGTAACGCCGGGTCAAGTGCCCGCGGTTGCGGAAGTAGAAGTAGCGCTTGAACTCTGTCTCGGGGACGAGTACATGCAGCCGGTCACCGATCACGGATTGCACCTCATCCCAGCCGGGCGGGTGGCTGAGCGCAACGGTGGTGACTGTGCCAAAGTGAATGCCCGCGTGCCGGAGGCGGAGCATGAAGTCGGTCTCATCACCGCGGATGAACAGCCTGAGATCAGGCAGGCCCACGCGGAAGAAGACGCTGGAGCGGATCAGCGCCCCATTGAAAAACTGACCGATGTCCGGGATGAACTCCAGTTTTTCCACCGCTGCCCGGTCGTGCGTGGTGTGTCCCTCCACCCGGAAGGGAAACGAGAGCTTCGAATGATCGGCGGGGGCCACAATAATAGGTACGACGACGTCGAGGCCCCTTGAGCGAGCGGCCTCAAGGAGGCCTCCAAGACAGTCGGGGTCCTCCGGATGGGCGTCGTCGTCCATGATCCAGATCCACTCGGCGCCGCTGGCCATTGCCGAGAGGATGGCCAGGGAGAATCCACCCGCGCCGCCCAGATTTGTAGTGGACCGAATGTAGTTCACCGGTGTTTTGGACTGTGCTGCGAGGGCCGCAACATCGCGGCTGCCGGAGTCCACGAGGGCGATCGATTGGATGGGACTGGTTTGCGCGGAGAGAGCGCCCAGAAGGGTCTGCACATCATCCGGTCTGTCAAAGGTCACTGCCGCAACAGCCACGGTTTCCTGCAAAACGGTCCTTTCATTCGGGCCCTGAACGCGTCTTTCAAGAAGCGAACGCTAAAGGATGTGCGGTTAGTATTCTGGGGTAGGGAAAGTCTATTACACGGCCGGCATCTCGGATTCGGGTCAGCTCGGAATGGCCGCGTGCCACCGACACTTTCGGCGCTCCAGCTTAAGGAACCATGACACAGACCAACAACCAGGACCCTGCGCGCAGCGGAGGGAAGGGCAACTCGGACGCCAGGTCGGAAAAACCGGCGCTCTGGCTGTGGTCCCAGTATGCGTTCGATTCTGTCGCCTGGATTGTGGCCATTCTGCTGGCGCTGATTCTGCGTTATGAACTCCTGGTTAACCAGGTTTATGTTCCAGGGGTAGTGGCCATTTGCGCAGTCGCCGTTGTGACGCAGTTGATCATCGGAATGAGCTTCGCGCTGTACCGCGGCCGCTACAGTTTTGGCAGTTTCCACGAGGCGAGGCTGCTGGTCATAGTCACGGTGATCGTTTCAGTCATAGTTCTGCTCGTCAGTGTCGCCTTATTCACGGTGCTTCAGATTCCCCGCAGCGTAGGCATCATCGCCTTCCCCTTCGCGTGTATGTTCATGGCGTCGACGCGCTATCTGAAGCGCATGTATGTGGAGAGCAAGACCAAGCCGGGGGAGGACGCCCAGCGCACCCTGATTTACGGCGCCGGGTTCCTTGGGAATTCCCTTGTGGGCCGGATGATCCAGGACCGGGAGTCACCCTACTTCCCCGTGGGTCTGATCGATGATGATCCAGCGAAGAAACACCTCCGACTCTCCACGGTCCCGGTGCTCGGCAGGGTTGAGGATCTACCGGAAATTATCAGCCGCACGCGTGCGTCCGCTCTGGTCATCGCGTTCTCCGAGGTTGAGGCCGCCCAGGTGCGGCGGGTCTCGGATCTGGTTGCCGGACTGAATATCCGGGTGCTGGTGCTTCCACCGCTGCGGGACATGCTGGGCGGATCCGGAACCGGCTTGACGGATTTCCGGGAGGTTGCGGTGGAGGACCTGATCGGCCGGCGGCCGGTGGACATCCATGCCGATGAAGTAGCCGGCTACATTTCTGGACGCAAAGTCCTGGTGACCGGCGCCGGTGGATCGATCGGTTCAGAGCTGTGCCGGCAGATCGCCGAGTTTGGCCCGGCAGAACTGATTATGCTCGACCGGGACGAGACCGGTCTCCAGTCAACGCAGATTTCGCTGACCGGCCGTGGGCTGCTCACCGGCAGGGACACGGTCCTCGCGGACATCCGTGAGGCGGACACCCTTCGGGAGATTTTCAAGGACAGACGTCCGGAGGTTGTCTTTCACGCGGCGGCGTTGAAGCACGTTTCGCTGTTGGAGCAGTACCCGGAGGAAGCCTGGAAGACAAATGTCCTTGGCACGTTGAACGTGCTGCGGGCGGCGGAAGTGGCCGGCGTAGGCAATTTCGTCAACATCTCCACGGATAAGGCTGCAAACCCCACCAGTGTCCTGGGCCATTCGAAGCGGGTCGCAGAGAAGCTGACAGCCTGGACGGCCGGATTGCACGGAAAGAAGTATGTCTCAGTGCGCTTCGGCAATGTGATCGGAAGCCGTGGGTCCATGCTCCCCCTGTTCACTGAGCAAATCCGGGTAGGCGGCCCTCTTACCGTGACCGATCCCGAGGTCACACGTTTCTTCATGACCATCCCCGAGGCCTGTCAGTTGGTGATCCAGGCCGGCGCGATCGGCCGGGGCGGCGAGGTGCTCCTGCTCGATATGGGGGAGCCGGTGAAAATACTGGATGTTGCACGGCGCATGATCGCCATGTCAGGTAAGGACATCGAGATTGTGTTCACGGGTCTGCGGAAGGGCGAAAAAATGCACGAGGACCTGGTGGGCATCGGAGAGGACGACGCCCGCCCGCTGCACCCCAAGATTTCCCACGCCCGCGTGTCCGCGCTGGACCCGGCGATGCTGGACCTGCGGGAGTGGAAAACCAAGGGTGGGATAGAGCAGTTCAACGCAGGAAGCGGCGACGAGCCCTCCCAGGAAAAGGGTGCCTGATGCTGCTCTACCTGGTAACCGGGAGTGCGTTGGTCCTCAGCGCGCTTCTGCCCTTTGCCCTGAAGCCGCTTCTTACCAGGCTTGGTGTCCTGGATATTCCCAACGAACGCTCCTCGCACACCACCGTGGTGATCCGGGGAGTCGGCATCACTGTCGCCGTTGGGATTGCCGGGGGACTTGTCCTTGCTCTACTGACAGGACTTGTGCCCGTTGACCGTTCAATCGTCGTGATTCTGCTGGCGATGATTGGTGCGTCTGCGCTCCTTGGCTGGATCGAGGACTACCGCGGTATCTCCATCCGCGTCCGTCTCGGAATCCAACTTGGAATCGGCGCGGCCGGAACCGCGGCCCTTGCCTGGACTATCGGGCAGGGCTACTGGTGGATTCCGGTGGGTGCGCTTGCCGTCGCCGCGTACGTAAATGCCGCGAACTTCATGGATGGCATCAACGGAATCTCGGGATTTCACGGTGTGACCGTGGGGATCTTCTACTCCATCGCGGGCATGTTGGGAGACCAGTTCTGGCTGACGACCGCGGGCCTGGTGGTGGCTGCCGCGTTCGCAGGGTTCCTTCCCTGGAACCTTGGACGGGGATTTGTCTTCCTAGGCGACGTTGGCAGCTATCTCCTGGGCGCATCGATCGCCGCACTGGCCGTGGCGGGACTGCTGTCGGGAGTTTTCCTTGAATACCTGTTCTCGCCAGTGCTCATCTATCTCGCCGACACCTTCACCACGTTCCTGCGCCGAGCCAAGGCGCGCAAGCGCTGGTATGCCTCGCATCGCGAGCACGTTTACCAGCAGTTGACGGACGTTGGTCTCACCCATCTCCAGGCATCCCTGTTCGTGACTGTCTGCTCCGTGCTGGTCGGCGCGGCAGGGTTTGTGCTGGCTACCGCGCCGGCTCCACTGGCCGTTGCCTGTTCGCTCTTTGCCGCGGGAGTGGTTGTCCTCTACCTGTACTCGCCTGCACTCATTGCCCGAATCAAGGATTCGTCTGTCCGAAGGTCAGCCATAGATAGTTAGTGTAGGCAACCACCGGCTGCCGGGCATTTCTATCTATTGTAGAATTGACGGCAGGCAGCGGGTGGTTGAAAATCCGCAAAAGCCTCCCACCCAACCTGTATCGACGGATGGATTTCCATGAGCACCCCGGACGCCCCCCGCGTCAGTGCCCACAGCGGCACTGTCTCGCCGGCGTCGGGCCCCACAACATCTCCGTGGCTCAAAATTCTCTGGTACTGTCTGGCCTCCACGGCTGCAGCACTTGCTCTGATGTCCGTGGCGGCATTGATCCTGACCGGGCCCGAAGGAGCACTCAGCGCGGTCTTTGGGTACGCCGTCGTCGTACTCTTCTTTGGCATCAGCCTGCTGGTCGGACACTTTGCCGGCCGCAACAATCCCTCCGGTGCAATTGGTCTCTTCGCCGTTACCTATGCGATCAAAGTGGTTGGCTTTGCTGCGCTGCTTTTCTTCCTGGGCGCACCCGTTTGGCTCGAGCGCACCTGGTTCTTCATTGGTGCGGTTGCCACCGTGGTGCTCTGGCAGATTGTTGAGCTGACCGTGTTCTCAAAGAGCCGCCAGCAGCTCTACAACGACCCTGAGACACCAGCATCCACGGAGCCACTCCAATGACGGGGAAGCAACCGGATGAGGCCGCCAAAGGCAAATACAGCAGTGGCGGATACAACGCCGGCATCGCCGTCTTCAGCTACATCATTGGCGGGATCCTCGTCTGGAGTTTGATAGGGTGGGGGCTGGACAATCTCCTGGAAACACGCTGGATGGTGCTTGCAGGAGGACTTTTGGGTGCATTGGGCGGTTTCTACCTCTCCCACAAGCACAACCTCACCCGGTCGAATGATTCCAATTCCAGCGGTGCGTCGCGGTCTGGTTCAGAGCCGGACGGGGAGGGCCCAAAGTGACGTCAGAAAACTTAATGAGTCGGAGCAGTGATGCTGTGCCCGATCAAACCTTGCCCAACGATGGACACTGCAGAGAGGAAACGCGTTGATCGCGCTTGCGCTCCCGGCCCAAACCACTGAAGAGGGCTTTGTGCCCCCTACAATTGACGACACTCACTACCGGGACATCTTCCCCTGGGGCGGTGAGTACGGCGTCTGGTTCGAAGGTGGTTTCGGCAAGCAGATGCTGATGATCATCATCTCAGTCATCCTCATCGGCTCCTTCTTTTACGTAACCTCCCGCAAGGGCCAGTTGGTTCCCGGAAAGATGCAGTTCCTCGGAGAATCCGCGTATGGATTTGTGCGGAACTCCATCGGCAAGGACATTATTGGCGGCAAGGACTTCCTGAAGTACGTGCCGTGGCTGTTTACGGCGTTCTTCTTCATCCTGGTGAACAACATCTTTGGAGCCGTTCCACTGCTCCAGCTGCCGAGTTTCTCCCACCCGGGCAGCGCTTACGCTATCGCCGCGATCTTTTACATCCTGTGGGTCGGCATTGGCATCAAGAAGCACGGAATCAGGTACTTCAAACTGGCCGTAGTTCCGACGGGTGTTCCCTGGTACATCATGCCCCTGGTGGTCCCGATCGAGATCATCTCCAACTTCCTGGTCCGTCCAGTCACCCACTCACTCCGACTTTTTGCGACCATGCTCGCCGGCCACCTCATCGTGACACTTGCCGGAAGCGCGATTGAGTACATGGCGCTCACCGGAAACATCCTCCTGCAGGGCACCGGGGTGCTGGTTCTGGGTGGCGCAGTTGCCATGTATATGCTCGAAGCGTTGATCATGGTGCTGCAGGCGTACGTATTCACGCTGCTCGCAGCGATCTATATCGAAGGCGCCCTCAACGCCGACGCCCACTGAGTTTACGAAGTTCAAAAGACTTCCCCGTCGGGGATGATCCCAAACAACCTGCCGCACACCGCGGCATCTTGAAAGGAACACAATGGAAGTACAGGGTAGCCTCAACCTCGTAGGATACGGTCTCTCCGCAATCGGCGGTGGAATCGGTGTGGGCCTCGTCTTCGCCGCATACATCAACGGTGTGGCACGTCAGCCCGAGGCCCAGCGCGTTCTCCAGCCAATCGCCTTCCTGGGCCTGGCGCTTACTGAAGCTCTCGCCATCCTTGGTCTGGTCTTCGCCTTCGTTATCGGCGCCTAGCTTTTCGCTGGGTGATCAGAAGACTAGTTGTAGAAAGACGGGTGAAACATGTTAGACGCAGCGATTATGGCAGCGGAAGAAGGCTCTAGCCCGCTCATTCCAAACCTGTGGGAATTGCTCGTAACAGTCGCAGGCTTCGCCGTGCTGATGTACATCGTCATCAAGTACGTGATGCCCGCGTTCGAAAAAACGTTCGCTGAACGCACCGAAGCCATCGAGGGCGGAATCGCCAAGGCGGAGGCGGCTCAGGCTGAAGCGAATGCTGCGCTGGACGAATACAAGCAGCAGCTCGTTGAAGCTCGCACCGAGGCCAACCGTATCCGCGAGGAAGCACGCGCTGAAGGTGCGCAGATTCTCGCTGAGCTCAAGGAGAAGGCCGCGTCGGAGTCAGCCCGGATCACCGAGCAGGCCCATGTGCAGATTGAAGCTGAGCGCCAGGCCGCCGTGGTCTCGCTCCGTGCCGAAGTTGGCACGCTGGCAACTGATCTGGCCAGCCGCATTGTCGGTGAATCCCTTGCAGACGATGACCGGTCCGCACGTGTAGTCGACAGGTTCCTTGCTGACTTGGAATCGCAGAGTGCAGGTGCATCCAAGTAATGGCAGGCGTATCTAGCCAGTCCCTGGCTGCAGCGAAGAAAGATCTTGAACCACGTCTCAGCGGCGCAACGCTTATGTTGGCCGAGGAGCTTTTCGGGGTGCTGGACATGCTCGACAGCAACGCTGGCCTTCGCCGGGCGCTGACCGATCCTTCCCGACAGGGGAAGGACAAGTCGGCGTTGGTGCAGCAGCTCATTGGCGGAAAGGTATCTGAGGAAGCCGCCTTGATCGTCAAAGATCTAGTGGCCACCCGCTGGGCCTCCGCCCGTGATATCGGAGACGCGCTGGAAACGCTCGCCGCCACTGTGGCGATCGCCGTGGCTGAGAACAAGGGCACCGGTTCGGAAGGACTGGAAGGCCTTGAGAATGATCTCTTTGCCTTCATCAGCGTGGTTGCATCCAGCCATGACCTGCAGCGCGCCCTGTCTGAAACGCAGGCTGACGCCACGGCCAAGTCTGCGCTTGCGCTTAAGCTCGTGCCGCACGCCGGAGACGAAGCACGGCTGTTGATCCGTCAGGCGGTGCTTTCGCCCCGCGGTATACGCTCCAGTGCACTTGTAGGGCGGTTTGTTGAGCTCGTGGCCGAGCGCCAGGAGCGGTGGATAGCCAACGTCAGCGTCACCCGTCCGCTGTCGGAGGATCAGTATTCACGACTCCAGGCCGGCCTCAACCGCCTCTATGACCGCGATCTTAAGGTCAACCTCACAGTCGATCCATCGTTGGTGGGCGGCGTCCGCGTCAAGGTAGGCGACGAAGTGGTTGACGCCACTGCGTTCGCCCGGTTGTCTGAACTGCGCCGAAAGCTGGCGGTATAGCCGCCAGTACGGCAGCTTTTGAAACTCAGACTCATAACAGACTGAACAAACACCGGTCGCCGCAACAAGCAGGCGGTGATCACAACACAGGAGAGCAGGGACTGCAGATGGCCGAATTGACCATCAACGCCGAAGACGTCCGTAATGCGTTGAACGAGTTCGCGGCGTCCTACGAACCCGGCAACGCGGAACGCGTTGAAGTTGGCCGCGTCACCACCGCAAGCGATGGCATCGCCAAGGTGGAGGGGCTTCCCTCCGTCATGGCAAACGAATTGCTGCGGTTCGAAGATGGAACACTGGGCCTCGCCCAGAACCTCGACACCCGCGAAATCGGTGTTGTGGTGCTTGGCGACTACTACGGCATTGAAGAGGGCCAGGAAGTTCACCGTACCGGTGAGATTCTCTCCGTGCCCGTTGGCGATGCGTTTCTGGGTCGCGTGGTCGACCCGCTCGGCCAGCCGATTGACGATCTCGGTGAGATCAAGGCAGAGGCCCGCCGCGCACTTGAGCTTCAGGCTCCCGGTGTGACCCAGCGGAAGTCGGTCCATGAGCCCATGCAGACCGGTTTGAAGGCCATCGACGCCATGATTCCGATTGGCCGTGGTCAGCGTCAGCTGATCATTGGTGACCGCCAGACAGGCAAGACCGCCATCGCGGTGGACACCATCATCAACCAGAAAGCCAACTGGGAATCCGGCGACACGCAAAAGCAGGTCCGCTGCATCTACGTGGCCATTGGCCAGAAGGCATCCACCATCGCTGCAGTCCGCCAGACTCTGGAGGACAAGGGTGCGCTGGAGTACACCACCATCGTCGCCTCCCCGGCGTCAGACCCGGCTGGCTTCAAATACCTTGCTCCCTACGCCGGTTCGGCCATCGGCCAGCACTGGATGTACGCCGGCAAGCATGTCCTGATCATCTTTGATGACCTCTCCAAGCAGGCGGAAGCGTACCGTGCAGTCTCACTCCTGCTGCGCCGTCCACCGGGACGCGAAGCGTACCCCGGTGACGTTTTCTACCTGCACTCCCGTCTCCTGGAGCGTTGTGCCAAGCTTTCCGACGAGCTTGGCGCAGGTTCGATGACCGGTCTGCCGATCGTCGAAACCAAGGCCAACGACGTTTCGGCCTATATCCCGACCAACGTCATCTCCATTACCGATGGCCAGATCTTCCTCCAGTCCGACCTCTTCAACGCCAACCAGCGTCCAGCTGTCGACGTTGGTGTCTCAGTCTCCCGCGTGGGCGGCTCCGCACAGGTCAAGGCCATGAAGAAGGTCTCCGGTACGTTGAAGCTGGATCTTGCGCAGTACCGCGATATGCAGGCCTTCGCAATGTTTGCGTCGGACCTGGACGCTGCGTCGCGCCAGCAGCTCACCCGTGGCGCGCGCCTGATGGAACTGCTGAAGCAGGGCCAGTATGCACCGTTCCCCATCGAAGAGCAGGTTGTGTCCATTTGGGCCGGCACCAACGGATACCTCGACGAGGTCCCCATCGAGGACATCAACAAGTTCGAGAGCCAGTTCCTTGAACATCTGCGCCACAAGTCGTCGGTTCTGACCACCCTGCGGGAAACCAATGTGCTGGAAGACTCAACCGTGGACGAGCTGAAGTCCCACATTGGGGACTTCAAGCAGGGCTTCTTCGGCGAGGGCCACGACGGACTCGTTGCCGGGCACGAGGAACACAGTGCACTGGCCGAGGACGAGGTCGACCAGGAAAAGATCGTCAAGCAGAAGCGCTAGCGGCTCCGGTGCCCGGTCTGCGGACCGGGCATCAGGCCTAAGCCGTACTCCCTCGCGGGATTACGAAGGAAAGGACAAGTATGGGAGCCCAGATCCGGGTCTACCGCCAGAAGATCGCCTCGACCACGTCGATGCGCAAGATCTTCAAGGCGATGGAGCTGATCGCTACCTCTCGCATTGGCAAGGCACGCGCACGCGTATCGTCGTCGCTGCCTTATGCCAACGCGATCACCCGCGCCGTTTCCGCAGTCGCATCGCAGTCTGAGATCGATCACCCCCTGACCACCGAGCCGGAGCAAATCCGCCGTGCCGCCGTGTTGGTCATGACCTCCGACCGCGGGCTTGCCGGATCCTATTCGGCGAGTGTGCTGAAGCAGGCTGAATCCCTCATTGAGCTGTTGCGCGAGGAGGGCAAGGAGATCAAGACCTACCTGGTTGGCCGCAAGGCCCAGGCGTACTTCGACTTCCGGAACCGGTCCTACGAAAAGGTATGGACCGGCGGTACCGACGCGCCTGAGTTCGAGACTGCGAGGGACGTTGGCAAGGCGCTTCTTGCGGAGTTCGCGACCGATTTCGACGACGGTGGCGTGGACGAAATCCACGTGGTCTACACGCGGTTCCGTTCCATGGTCGTACAGGAGCCAACCGTCATCCGACTGCTTCCACTGGAGGTTGTCGAAGAGAAAGCAGCCTCGGAGTCGGATCTGCTTCCTCTGTACGAGTACGAGCCGGAACCGGAACGGGTCCTTGACGCACTGCTTCCGCGGTACATCGAATCCCGTATCTTCGCGGCATTGCTCCAGGCGGCCGCGAGTGAACTCG
>NZ_KI915011.1:121051-123540 GCF_000520595.1 Arthrobacter sp. H5 | reverse complement strand
CTCGCGGCACGTCAGCGAGCCATGAAGTCCGCGGGTGACAACGCAACCGATTTGATCAAGAAGTACACGCGCCTTCGCAATACCGCCCGCCAGGCGGAAATCACGCAGGAGCTTTCAGAGATTGTGGCAGGAGCAGACGCGCTGAGCGCGTCCTGACCCTCCTTGATCTCGGCGGATTCTCACGTGGATTCCACCAACTGAAACAATTAGCACTACGCCATCTACTGAAGAAGTGAGAGAGATGACTGCCCAGACTGTTGAGAACAGTACGGACTCAGTTGCCCCCGGCGCGACCGGTCGCATTGCCCGTGTCATTGGCCCGGTTGTCGACGTCGAGTTTCCGGCTGACGCAATTCCCGCAATCTACAACGCCCTGACCACTGAGATCACTCTCAATGGTGAGACGCACACCATCACGTTCGAAACGTCGCAGCACCTTGGCGACAACCTGGTTCGCGCAATCGCGCTGCAGGCCACTGACGGTCTGGTCCGCGGAACCGTGGTCCAGGACTCCGGCGCCGCCATCTCGGTACCGGTTGGCGACGGCGTGAAGGGCCACATCTTCAACGTGCTCGGCAAGCCCCTCGACGTCGAGGAATCGGCGCTCGAGATCACTGAGCGGTGGCCCATCCACCGCAAGCCTCCGGCTTTCGCCCAGTTGGAGGGCTCCACGGAGATGCTCGAGACGGGCATCAAGAGCATCGACCTTCTGACCCCGTACATCAAGGGTGGAAAGATCGGACTCTTCGGCGGTGCGGGCGTTGGCAAGACAGTGCTGATCCAGGAAATGATCACCCGTGTTGCGCGGAACTTCGGCGGTACCTCGGTATTCGCCGGGGTCGGCGAGCGCACCCGTGAAGGAAACGACCTCTGGGTCGAAATGGAGGAAGCGGGTGTTCTGAAGGACACAGCCCTGGTCTTCGGACAGATGGACGAGCCACCGGGAACACGGTTGAGGGTTGCCCTCTCCGCGCTCACCATGGCGGAGTACTTCCGCGATGTGCAGAAGCAGGACGTGCTGTTGTTCGTTGACAACATCTTCCGCTTCACCCAGGCCGGTTCCGAAGTTTCCACTCTGCTGGGCCGTATGCCTTCAGCCGTGGGCTACCAGCCAAACCTCGCGGATGAAATGGGTCTCCTGCAGGAGCGGATTACCTCTACACGAGGCCACTCGATCACGTCCATGCAGGCGGTGTATGTGCCTGCTGACGATTACACCGACCCGGCACCGGCGGCAACCTTCGCCCACCTGGACGCGACTACCGAGCTCTCCCGTGAGATCGCTTCGCGTGGTTTGTACCCGGCCATCGATCCGTTGACCTCCACCTCGCGCATCCTTGATCCGCAGTACATTGGCCAGGATCATTACAACACCGCTGTACGGGTGAAACAGATCCTGCAGAAGAACAAGGAACTCCAGGACATCATCGCGATCCTCGGTGTCGACGAACTGTCAGAAGAAGACAAGATCGTTGTATCGAGGGCCCGCCGCATCCAGCAGTTCCTGTCACAGAACACCTACACCGCGAAGCAATTCACCGGCGTCGAGGGCTCCACAGTGACCATCAAGGACACCATCGAAGGCTTCAATGCCATCGCCAACGGTGACCTGGACCACATTGCCGAGCAGGCGTTCTTCAACATCGGCGGTCTCGATGATGTGGAGCGTAACTGGGCAAGGATCCAAGAGCAGAGCGGGAAGTAAGCCCGTCATGGCTGAACTCGAAGTAGAGATTGTCGCAGCGGACCACTTTGTGTGGTCCGGTGCAGCAACCATGGTCAAAGCCCGAACCAGCGACGGCGAGATCGGGATCCTTCCCGGGCACTCACCCGTCCTTGCGATTCTGGCCGAGGGCGAACTGGCCATCCAGCCGGTGTCTGGAGAACGCGTCGTAGTGGGTGTCGACGGGGGTTTCTTTTCCGTGGACAGCAACCGCGTGGTGATCGTGGCTGACAATGCCAGGATCGGCGGCTCTGTGACTGCGGAGACAAGCTGACAGAAACACTGATGGACGGTTTCGGAATTGCGTTCATCACGCTCGCAGCGGTGTTTGCGCTGCTGGTGCTCATGATTGGGGCCTTCTGTCTGCGCCGTTATCAATTGCGGCGCGCGCTGGGAACGTTTGACGCCTCCATCTGCCTCCCTCCTTCGGGATGGCGGATGGGGGTTTGTCGCTATACGGACATGCATCTGGAGTGGCTTCGACTGATGTCGCTTAGTCCGCGTCCGCGATACCGGTATCTCCGCAGCTCGCTGGAGCTTCAGAGCCGGCGGCAGCCCACCGAGGCAGAGAAAGCGCGGATCCAACCCGGAGCCATCGTTGTGGTTTTGACCTACGAGGGACAGGAGCTTCTCCTCGCGATGAACTTCGACGTCTACGCGGGTCTGTCATCGTGGCTGGAGGCCGGTCCGGTGATCGGGATTGGTACTTGGCGCTAACGCAGGCAATGGCGAAACGGAAGGGCCCCCGCAGTGCGGGGGCCCTTCC
>NZ_KI915011.1:115061-120951 GCF_000520595.1 Arthrobacter sp. H5 | reverse complement strand
TGCGGGGGCCCTTCCGTTTGGTGCTTCGAGGGGTCCGAAAGGACTAGAGCGCGGTTACGCCCGTAGCCTGGGGTCCCTTGGCGCCCTGACCAATCTCGAACTGAACGCGCTGGTTCTCGTCGAGGGTCTTGAACCCGCCGGTCTGGATTTCCGAGTAGTGGACAAACACATCGCCTTCAGAGTCATCGGGAGTGATGAAGCCGAAGCCCTTTTCCGCGTTGAACCACTTGACGGTTCCCTGTGCCATTTATATCTCCTCATAATGGAACTTTTTCTTGACCGGCACACTTTTATGCAGGCCTAAGGTCACTCCACGGGAGACATCTACGAGGTTTCGGTGTGTACCGATCCTTCACAGGAGCTCCACGCTCGCAACTTGTCTTGCGAGCATGAAAAAACACGTACACAAAGACTGCAATAAGCATCACATACCGTGTGTGACTGGTCAACGGAGAATTCAGGGATTCAGCGGATTGTTAAGCAAAAGTTTGAATACTTAGCCGTCGATTAATAGCCGGCTGCCGCTGCGGGGGCGGGGTCCAGCCACTCACCGCGGCGAAGCACCGCCAGCAGCCGCAAATCTGGATCCACCACCACTGCATCGGCTCGAAGGCCGTTGCGGAGACTGCCCAGCTCGTCGGCCAGTCCAAGGATGTTCGCCGGCACTGCGGTGGCGGAGATCACGGCATCCACCAGACCCACACCCGCGCTGACCGTGCGGCGGACCACATCCAACAGGGTAGCCGTCCCGCCCGCCAGGGATCCGGTCCGGTCCAGGGTTGCCACCCCGCCCGACACCGTGACGGCCGAAGGTCCAAGGCGATAGCTGCCGTCGGCCAGGCCCGTCGCGGCCATCGAGTCGGTCACGAGGGCGATGTTTTCCGCACCCACCAGCTCGAAGACGCTCAGAACCGTCTGGGGATCGAGGTGGGCGTTGTCGGCGATCAATTCCACAGCTGCGTTGCCGGCGCGGGCTATTCGAAGACAGCCCGGCACCGGTCCGGGGGAACGGTGGTGCATGGGGGGCATCCCATTGAACAGGTGGGTCACCGTGGGACGCCCGCTGTAACCGTCAAATCCGGTGGATTCCATCTCTTCGCGAACCAGGCCCAGGGAGGAGACAGCGGTTTGCGTGTCGCAGTCCGTGTGGCCCAGGGAGGGTGTGACGCCGTGGGTCGTCAACTCGTAGATCAGGGCCTCGGCCCCGGGAAGCTCCGGAGCATAGGTCATTGTTTTCATTTTGCCCTGTGCCGCCTCGAGCACCTCGGCAACAAAGCCGGGATCCGGATTCCGGATAAATTCGGGGTTCTGCGCTCCGCAGCGCGCGGTTGAAACAAACGGACCTTCGGCATGGATCCCCGCAAGGAGCCCCTCGTCCGTGAGCGCGCCCAAGGTTTCAAATGCCCTGAACATGTCCTCCCGCGATGCAGTCACGGTGCTTGCCAGGAGGGTGGTGGTGCCGCTGCGGTGCAGGAAGTCGATTGCGCGCCGCGCGGCCTCCGGATCGCCGGATGCGAAGTCACCGCCGAAGGCTCCATGGCAGTGGGTGTCGATGAGGCCGGGGAAAACCAGGCTGCCCTCGGGGAACGTCTTTCCGCCGGCGGCGTCCTGCCCCGAAGCAGGGCCGACATGGGTGATCCTGCCGTCGGCCCAGGCCAGAACGCCGTCATCAATGATTGCTGATTCCGTGACGATCCGCGCGGTCAGACTGTGTGGTGCGCCTTCACTGTTGGCCATGCATCGATTCTAGGGGCACCCGGGAGGATGACGCGGCTGCAAAATTACGCAGGTCTAGAAGAGGCGGGAATCGACGTCGTCGACCCCGCGCATGGCGTCGTAATCCAGGGTGAGACAGTCGATGCCGCGGTCCTGGGCCAGCACCCTCGCCTGCGGTTTGATCTGCTGGGCGGCGAACACCCCGCGCACGGGCGACATCAGCGGATCACGGTTGAGGAGTTCGAGGTAGCGCGTAAGTTGTTCGACGCCGTCGATATCGCCACGCCGTTTGAGTTCAATCGCAACGGTGGCACCACGTGAGTCACGCGCCAGAATATCCACGGGTCCAATGGCGGTCATATACTCGCGCCGGATCAGCGAGAAGCCCTCACCAAGAAGGGTGATCTGCTCGGCGAGGAGCCGTTGAAGATCGGCTTCCACGCCATCCTTGACCAGCCCAGGGTCCACACCCAGGTCGTGTGAGCTCTCGTGGAGGTGCTCGTAGATGCTGATGACCAGCCGGTCATCGCTCTTGGTGTGCTGGACATTCCACGTCTCTGCGACTCCCAGGAGGGCATCCGCCTGGTCCGGTGCGGTGACCCGGAGCGTAGCTGGTGGACTCATCCAGTTGAGCGGCTTGTACGATCCACCGTCTGAGTGGATGAGCACCGAACCATCCGCTTTGACCATGAGTAGCCTGGTGGCGAGCGGCAGATGGGCACGGAGGCGGCCAATGTAATCAACGGAGCAACGGGCTATGACTAGACGCACCCCTTGCACTTTACCGGTCCCGCTGCACCGTTTTTCGCACGCCGCGTCAAACGGGGCAGACTGGTAGGCATGCCGCGCTCCAACCGTCCCCGCAGAACCACGGGAGCACCCAGCCGCAAATGGGGGGACGCGCCTGAACTGGATCTGGAACGCGCCCGCTCCGGGTTCCCAACCCGCGAAAGCTCACCGGACGGTGAATGGTCCGTCCGGCGGATTACCGAGCGCAACGCAGCCAAAGAGTACCGCTGCCCTGGATGCCATGGAGTGATTCTCCCGGGGGTGGCCCACCTGGTGGTCTGGCAGGAGGACTCCCTTCTTGGAGCCGCCACCGCAGTGGCCGACCGCAGGCACTGGCACGTGAACTGCTGGCGCACGCGTAGCCGCTACTGAACGGGCGCGACTACTGGGCAGGCGCACCGCGGATACTGGGTAAACTCTTGTGAATGACCAGCACCGCGGAGAAGTTCGATTTCAGCGATCATCAAACGCCCACCGAGATCCGGGCATCCACGGTTCTCCCGGCACAGCGGCGTGATATTGAACTGAACACAGCTGACGGGTTGACCCTCGTGGGCGAATTCGCAGCCCCCCTTGACAACAGTCCGTCGGCGACCCTCATCACACTGCACCCTCTGCCCACGGCCGGCGGCTTTATGGACTCCCACGTCTTCCGGAAGGCGTCCTTCCGGCTTCCCGCGATGGCCAATATCGCTGTGCTGCGTTTCAACACCAGGGGAACTTGCTCCCCTCGGGGATGCAGCGACGGCGAATTTGACGGCGGCGCATCGGAACGCCAGGATCTGCTGGCCGCGGTGAAATGGGCTGTGGACGAAGGACTCGAAAACCTGTGGCTGGTTGGCTGGTCCTTCGGCACGGAACTGTGCCTGAAGTACGGAGCCGTCGACCCGGTCGTAGAGAACATTGAAGGTGCGGTGCTGCTCTCACCACCCCTGCACCGTGCAGGTGAGCAAGACCTCGATGCCTGGGCTGCATCGCAGCTCCCGCTGGAGGTGCTGGTTCCGGAACATGATGACTACCTGCAGCCGGCCGAGGCCGCGAAGCGCTTCGAACGGGTGCCGCAGGCGAGGGTCACCGGAGTGGACGGCGCCAAGCACTTGTGGGTGGGCGAAAAGTACGTGAGCCGGGTGCTCGACCACATTGCCGGCGTCGTTCTCGGACAACCAACCACATTGCCCACCCAGTGGTCGGGGGCGTCCGCCAAAGCGGACTGAACTACTGTCCGTCCTGGCGGGCGATAAACACTTCCTTGAGCAGGAGCATGACTGCGGCCGCCAGGGGAATGGCAATCAGCGCACCCAGCACCCCAAGCAGGCTTCCGCCGGCAATCACCGCGATGACTGCAACAGCACCGGGCACAGCCACGGCCTTCTGCATGATGCGGGGCGAGATGAAGTACGCCTCCAACTGCAGATACGCAACATACATCACCGCGAAGAGGACAGTGGTCTGCCAGCCGACGGTAAGGGCGACCAGACTGACGACGACGGCGGCAATCAGCGCCCCGACCAGCGGCACAAACGCGAGCAGTGCGACGACGAACGCGAGAAGCACGGAGAACGGCACCTGGGCGATAGTCATGAAGATGAAGGCGAACGTCGCGTTCAGGAGGGCAACGCAGGCCTGTCCAATGACGTAGTTTCCCACGCTCCGGGTGATCTCCTCGGCGAGCTTTTCCACCCGGGGACGGCGTGAGCGCGGCGCCAGCCGGTATGCCCACTTCTTCATCGCGGGCAGCGACGCGAGGAAGTACAGGGTGAGGACGAGGATGATCAGGACACCGAACAGGCTGTTGACAATCACGGTGCCCAAACCCAGAACGCCGCCGAAGATGCCGCCAACCGCCTCGGAATCGGCGAAGAACCTGTTGACCTCCTCGGTGGCCCGCTCCCGTACCTGGAATTGCTGATCAACGGTCTGAAAAAAGTCCGAACTGAGGAAGTCGCGGGCATAGCCCGGCGCGCGCTCGACAAACTGGGTGGTCTGGCTGGCGATTGTCGGAATAAGGGTGGCGAAGAACGCTGTAATAATGCCCGCCAGGAGCAGAAGCGCAAGGGTGATTCCCGCCGGGCGCGGAACATGCTTGTTCTCGAGCCACCGCACAATCGGGTCGAGGCCCAGCGCAATGAACAGCGCGGCGCCAATCCAGAGCAGCAGCTGGCCTACGTTGGTGATCATGAAATAGGCAAGCAGTGCGAGCCCGGCTCCGACGCTCGCCATGAAACCGAAATGGATGGGGTGGTGCCTCATGGATCGGGGCTGGGATCCGCCGAACTTCAGCCGGTCATCACCGATTGCAACATTCTCGTCAACCGGGACGGGGTCCGCGGTTCTTTCGGGCGGAAACTCGAACCGCGGCCTGGGCTGCGCGGCCGGGATGGTGCGGCGCATCCTCACCAGCAGCGCCCTCACTGCGCCGGGCGCCGATGTCTTTTGTCCTGTCGCACCGCGCGGCTGACCGGCCTCCGCGGTGTCCGGATTCACTGACGACGCCGGCCGCGGCAACGGCCGGCCAACCGGGACATCCTCGTTATCGCTCACGCTTCATTCCGCTCTCGCCTGCGTTCGAAAGGCCGCTTGGCGGCCGCATTCTTAACAAGCGAAACACTAACACCGGTGCTGCCGCCCGCGACGAATCTTCGCGCCGGCGCCGCGCCCGGCAAGGGTGACCCCCTGCACACAATCCCGTGCCGCCAGGTCATGTTCGTTACCATTGGATTTATCCATTCTGTGCGTCCGGGCATATCCATGGACCCCACCCCCACAAAGACAGGTATCTGAGTGCGCTTGAAGATTGCAGCTCCCATCATGGTTGTGGGTGCGCTGCTGGTGCTGTTGGGCATCGGCCAGCTCACCTTCTGGGCACCGCCCGAAACCGTGACCGCCTCTGTGCCGGCCGGTGCCCAAAGCGGACCAGTGACGGTGATCGACGCTTCCGCCAAGGAGGCGGATGCCCGGGATGTGGACATCACGGTCCGTTCAGAGGGCCAGTTCACTCTTGCTGTGGGACGCGCTGCCGACGTCGACGCCTGGGTGGGGGAGGCCGCACACCTGCGGGTCACGGGTGCGGATGGCGAAGGACTCCGGACTGAATTCGCGGACGGGGAAGAATCGGTCCCTAACCCGAGCGGCTCGGACCTGTGGACCAGCGAGGAAACGGCCGAAGGCGCCCTGACACACCGCTGGCTTGACCCGGGCGACGGCGACTGGTCTATTCTCCTTGCAGCCGATGGTGAAAGTCCTGCCCCCACCGAGGTCTCCATCACCTGGCCCAACGAGGAAACAACTCCGTGGGCGGTTCCGCTGATAGTTGCTGGGGCGTTGCAACTGGTTCTGGGAATTGCGTTGTCTTTCATCTCGCCGCGCGGAGGCCGCAAGCGGCCCC
>NZ_KI915011.1:110327-114961 GCF_000520595.1 Arthrobacter sp. H5 | reverse complement strand
GCGGCCCGCTGCCGTGGGATCACGGGCCTATGCACGGCAGGAGAGTCGGCGTCGCGAAGGGCGGCGGGGATTTTCCGCCCTGCCCGCGCCGCTCAAGGCGTCACTGGCCACGGTCCTCGCAGTTGCGCTCGGAAGTACAGCCGTTGGGGGCGCGCACGCGGCAACAAGCGAGCCGGCGCCGTCGTCGTCTGACGCCGCCGCACCTTCCGGGGCAACTTCCGCACCAGCCGTACCAGCCGAGGACGGGGAATCCTTTCCCGTGGTGCTGGAAAGTCAGCTGAACCGTATCCTCGACTCGGTCGGCACAACCGTGGCCGAGGCTGATGCCGCGGCGGACGCCACATTGCTCGAGCCTCGGGTGACGGAGGCCGCGTTGGCCCTCCGCAGCGCCAATTACTCCGTCCGGTCGCAGGCCGGCGATGTCGCGGCGCCCACGCCCGTTGCGGCGGGCCCGGTCTTGACTTCCATGGTGCCAACCGGTAGCGAGTGGCCCCGGACCGTTGTCGCTTTGACGCAGGGAGAGGGAAACCCGGTGCCCCATGCCTTGGTCCTGCTCCAGGCCGACCCGCGGTCAAACTACAAACTGAGTTCGGCCATCCAGATGCTTCCGGGCACAACGTTCCCCACCACCGGTTCACCCGAGGGCCTGGAGAACGTTCCCCTGGATGAGGCTGGCGATCTGACGGCTTCGCCGCAGGCGGCCATCGAGTCGATCGCTGACTTCCTCACCACGCCGGACGGCGACAACCAGGAAACATTTGAACCCAACTCGTTTGCCGACGCCATCACGTCCTTCCAGTCGGACGTGGTTGCGGATCCGGACAACGAGTCCGCCGAGATCACCTTCGCGCACAACGCGGTGCCGGAAAACACCCACGCCATATCCACCGGCGACGGCGGGGCGATGGTCTTTGGCTATCTGGACCACACCTATTCCAGCATTCCCGAAGGAGCCGGCGACTCCATCACGCTGGAGGGAACCGTCTATGAAACCCTGACGGGGGAGGACTCCACCGAGGAGGGCATCGATGTCCGGTACGGCGAAGCCGTGATGATGTACGTGCCGCCGGCGGACAGCGGGCAGAAACTCACGGTGATCGGCGCAACGCAGCAGCTTCTGTCGGCAGACCTGCGCTAGCCTGACACCGATCCTGGTTCAAAAGCGACATTCGAGTAATAAGGTGAAACCATGACTACTCCCAGCAACAGCGGCGCCTTTGCGCCATCTTCCATGAACCTTCGCGGTGCGGTGGACCTCTCGGCACTGAAGGCACGGGCGCAGGCACCGCAGCCTCCGATCCAGGGGGGCGGGCAGATGCCAGCGGATGGCGGTCCGGCCAACGCGCAAGGCAGCGCCTACATTGTCGATGTAACCGAGCAGGTGTTTCCTCAGCTGGTGCAACTCTCCGCCCAGGTGCCCGTGGTTGTTGCGCTGGGAGCCTCCTGGAGCGAGCAATCGGCGCAGGTGCTCGCTGTCTTGGAGACGTTGGCGGTTGAATACGGTGGACGCGTCCTGCTGGCCAGGGTTGACTTCGATGCGCAGCCACAGATTGCGCAGGCTTTCCAGGCCCAGGGTGTTCCCACGGTGGTTGCCATTCTCAAGGGACAGCCTGTGCCGCTGTTCGAGGGCCCGACCGCCGAAGCGCAGATTAGAACCTACGTTGAAGAGCTGATGAAGGTCGCCGAGGCCAACGGGGTAACAGGCTCGCTGAACGACGACGCCGGCGGACAGGCAGCCGGCGAGAATGCAGAGCCGGCCGAGGTACCCCTGCCACCGTTGCACCAGGAGGCATTCGACGCCATCGAAGCCGGCGACTATGCAGCCGCTGCTGCCGCCTACCGCAAGGCACTGGCGGAGAAGCCAGCCGACGCCGATGCGAAAGCGGGCCTGGCTCAGGTGGAGTTGATGCAGCGCGTTGAGGGCCAGGACGCTGCCAATGTTCGGAACCACGCTGCTGAGAACCCGGACTCTGTGGACGCCCAGCTTGCCGTCGCGGACCTGGACATTGCGGGTGGACATGTGGAGGACGCCTTCGCAAGGATAACGGCGTTCATTGGACGCACGGCTGGCGAGGACCGCGAAACCGCCCGTGTGCGGCTCATCGACCTGTTTGACGTCGTCGGAACGAGTGATCCGCGTGTTTCGAAGGCCCGCAGCGCACTGGCGCGGGCGCTGTTTTAGTGGTTACCGCACCGGGGTTGTTTGACCCGATCACGCTGCGGGGTCTCGAGGTGAGCCACCGCGGATGGGTGGCGGCGATGTGTCAGTACTCGGCTGATGATGGCCACACGCCCGGCGTACCCACGGATTGGCACCTGATGCATCTGGGGCAGTTCGCGGCAGGCGGAGCGGCGTTGATTGTCACCGAGGCCACCGCCGTGAGTCGCCAAGGCATGATCAGCCCGCGGGACACCGGTTTGTACACTACGGAACAAGCCCGGACCTGGCGCCGGATCACCGACTTTGTGCATTCGCATGGAGCGGTGGACACCAAGATTGGCGTGCAGCTGGCGCACGCGGGCAGGAAAGCCTCCTGCTACTGGCCGTTCAGCGGAAAACGTGGTTCCGTTCCGTTCCAGGATGGTGGTTGGCAGACCGTCGGACCTACGGACGAGGCCTTTGGCAGCTACGCCCAGCCGCGGCCGATGACCGAGCCGGACATCCTGTCGGTGATCGAGGACTTCAGGCGCTCCGCGGGTCTTGCCCTTGAGGCAGGCTTCGACACCATCGAGATCCATGCTGCTCATAGGTACCTGCTGCATCAGTTCCAGAGTCCACTGGTCAACAACCGGACGGACCGGTGGGGAGGCGATGAGGAGGGCGGCCGCAGGCTCACGCTTGAAGTCATCGACGCGGTGCGCGGCATCATCCCCGACTCGATGCCGCTGCTGCTGAGAATTTCCGCTTCGGACTGGAGCGACGGCGGATTGGACGGGCACAGTTCCGCACGGCTTGCCGCCCAGGCCGCGGCCCGCGGAGTTGACCTGGTGGACGTTTCATCCGGCGGTGCCATTCCCAACGCGGCGATACCGGCGGAACAGGGGTACCAGGTTCATCTTGCTGCCGAGGTGCGCAGCGGAGGCGGTGTTCCCACCGGAGCTGTGGGTCTCATCAATGACGCAGGGCATGCCGACCATGTGATCCGGAGCGGCAGCGCGGATGCGGTGCTGATCGCCCGCGCGGCGCTGCGGGACCCCCACTGGTGGCAGCGGGCCGCCGCTGAACTGGGCCTGGAGCTTCCTTGGGCTCCTCAATACGAGCGCGCCGGTGGTTTTTAGTCCTTTTGGATGAGGCATCCGGGGAACCGGCGTTGCTAGCGTGGTGAAATGACTTCACTACCTTTGCCCTCGGAAGCCGCTGCGCCCGGCGCTGCGCCCGACCACGGAACCCCCGCGTTGGTGATCCGGGGCCTGGCGAAGAGATTTAGCGAGAAGATTGCGGTCAACGGCATTGACCTCGATGTGCCGTCCGGTTCCTTCTACGGTCTGGTTGGGCCCAACGGTGCAGGCAAGACCACCACGCTGTCCATGGCCACGGGACTCCTCCGTCCCGAGCACGGACAGGTGTGGGTGCACGGCGTGGATGTTTGGGCGCGCACGCTCGAAGCGAAGAAACTCATGGGCATCCTTCCGGACGGAGTCCGGTTGTTTGACCGGTTGACGGGGGAGCAACTGGTGACCTATGCAGGTCTGCTGCGCGGCATGGAGCGTGAACAGGTGGCACAGCGGGTTACCGACCTGCTTCAGGCGCTGGATCTGACCAACGACGCCGGAACCCTCGTGGTGGACTACTCGGCCGGTATGACCAAGAAGATTGCGCTGGCATCGGCCCTGATCCACGCGCCGAGCCTGCTGGTGCTCGATGAGCCGTTTGAGTCCGTTGACCCGGTGTCGGCTGCGAATATCCGGGACATCCTGGCAACGTACGTCAAGTCCGGCGGTACGGTGATTGTCTCCAGCCACGTGATGGATCTGGTGCAGCGCATGTGCGATCACGTGGCGGTGATCGCCGCCGGCCGGGTCCTCGCCGCCGGAACCGTGGACGAGGTGCGGGACGGAGCAAGCCTGGAAGACCGGTTTGTGGAACTGGTCGGTGGAAGAAATACCTCGGAAGGGTTGTCGTGGTTGCGCACCTCGTAAGGCTGAAGCTGACCCTGCTGCGGAATTCCCTCCGACGCAGCGTCGGCCAGCTCATTGGTGTCATTCTTGGCGGACTGTACGGGCTGGGGTTGCTTGTACTCCTGGTTTTCGGCCTGTTTGCGCTCGGATCGGCAGATACCAGCCTGATCCGGACCGTCCTGGTGATCGGCGGCTCAGCGGCGGTGATCGGGTGGATCGTTGTTCCCCTGGTTGCATCCAGCGTGGACATGACACTCGATCCCGCCCGCTTTGTCACGTTCGCCGTACCGATGCCGCAATTGCTTGCCGGCCTGACCATCAGCGGACTCATCGGCATCCCGGGCCTGGTGACCTTGATCGCGGCGCTCGCGCAGGCGGGTGCCTGGATCCGCTATCCGGCGGCTGCCCTCGCCGCCGCCATTTGCGGTGTGCTGGCTGTGCTGCTGTGCATCGTCGCCTCGCGGCTCGTCACGACGGCCGCCACCTCCCTATCCTCGTCCCGACGGTTCAAAGAC
>NZ_KI915011.1:89418-110227 GCF_000520595.1 Arthrobacter sp. H5 | reverse complement strand
GCCGCCACCTCCCTATCCTCGTCCCGCCGGTTCAAAGACCTCAGCTCAACCGTCGCTATCATTCCGTTGATCCTGCTGGGACCAATCATTGCCGGAATTACGGCCGGATTTCAGGGCTCCCCGGACTTTGTCACGGACCTGTCCGCGGTGCTTGGCTGGACCCCGTTGGGCGCTTTCTGGGCAGTGCCCGCGGATGTGGCCGAAGGCCGGCTCCTCGCCGCTCTTGCCCGGTTTGCCATCGGCGCAGCAACACTTGCCGGTCTAGCCTGGCTGTGGAAAATGAGCCTCGCCAGTGCGCTGGTTACTCCTGCCCACAATTCCGTCAGCCGAAGGGGGGCGGGCAATCTGGGCCTCTTTGCGCGGTTCCCTGCCACCCCAACAGGCGCCATCGCGGCGCGGGCGCTGACCTACTGGCTTAGGGATCCACGCTATGCGGCCTCGATAGTCATTGTCCCGCTGATGCCGCTGTTGATGTGGTTCTGGGGCTCGCAATCGGAAAACCTGACCATCCTCAACTACGTGGGCCCGGTGGCGGCGTTCCTGCTCGCCTGGTCCATCTCCGCGGACATCTCCTATGACAACACGGCATTCTGGACGCATGTCTCCACCGGTGTAAGTGGCCGGGCGGACCGTGCCGGACGCGCTCTTGCCCTCGGAGTGTTTTCACTCCCCGTGGTGTTGCTGTTCACGGTTCTTCCGCTCTGGCTGAACAACAGCCTCAGTGATGTTCCGATGATGCTTGGCCTGTCCCTGGGAATACTGCTGACCGGAACAGGTCTGTCCAGTGTTGTGTCGGCGCGTTACACCTACAACGTGCCGCTTCCCGGTGAGAGCGCCTTCAAGACTCCGCCGGGATCAGCGTTCTCGATGTTTGCAGTGCAGTTTATCGGCTGGATTGTGCTCGTTGTGCTGGTATTGCCGGAGATCGGGCTTGCGGTTGCGTACCCTGTGACCGGCAACGCCGCCCTGGGGTGGGGTACGTTGGCCGCCGGTCTGCTGCTCGGAACAGCGGCGCTTGTATTCGGAATCCGGCTCGGCGGACAGTGGTATGACCGCAGGGCCCCGGAGCTTCTCCAGGCAGTAACGGTCAACAAGTAGCGTCTTTTTTGCCGGACCTGCCGCGAGCGCATAATCTCAAGAGCGGCAGATGGAACCCGGAATTCTCCGGACCAGGCCGTTCACAGCAGCGAAGGGCATATTCATGGAAGTTGTGATTCTTGCGGATCATCAGGCAATTGGGGCTGTTGCGGCGGACGCAGTGGAATCCCTCATCACCAGGAAGCCGACAGCTGTCCTGGGGCTGGCAACAGGATCTTCGCCGCTGCCTGTGTACGATGAGCTGGCCCGGCGCCACGCACATGACGGGCTGCAGTTTGCCCAGGCGCACGGCTTCGCGCTGGATGAGTATGTGGGCCTGCCGCCGGGCCACCCGGAGTCCTACCGTGAAGTGATCCGAAGGGAGTTCACCAGCCGCATAGACATCCGCCCCGAGAACGTCCATGGGCCGGACGGCAGTGCCGAGGACATCCCGGGCGCGTGCCTGTCTTACGAGGAGGCTATCCGCACGGCTGGGGGAATTGACCTGCAGCTGCTGGGGGTGGGAACCGACGGGCACATCGGCTTCAATGAACCCGGCAGCTCGCTTGCCTCGCGCACCCGGATCAAAACACTCATTGAGCAGACCAGAAGGGACAACGCACGGTTCTTCGACAGCATCGACGATGTTCCCCACCACGTGGTGACCCAGGGCCTGGGCACCATCATGGATGCCCGGCACGTCGTGTTGATCGCTACAGGTGCCCAGAAAGCCTGCGCTGTCCACGATTTTGTGGAAGGCCCGGTTGCAGCGGTCTGCGCTGCTTCGATCCTGCAGCTGCATCCACACGCCACCATCCTGATCGACGAGGCGGCGGCGTCGAAACTGAAGCTCGCCGACTACTACCGCTACACCTTCGACAACAAGCCCGTCTGGCAGGGTCTCTGACCGAGCAGCCTCCGCGGCTGCGCCAGCGGCGATAGGATGGAATCCATGAGTATGCCCGCTGATCCCTTTGACAATGACCCCCGTGGCGATCCCGGAGACTCCGGCACTTCCACCGCGACCATCGAGCGTGAGGAACTGCGCGAGGAGGTTGAGCCCGGAGACCGCGAACGCTTTTCGCACTATGTGCGCAAGGAAAAGATCATGGAGTCGGCGCTTTCCGGTGAACCCGTGATCGCCTTGTGCGGCAAGGTGTGGACTCCGGGACGGGATCCCCAGAAGTTTCCGGTCTGCCCCGAGTGCAAGGAGATTTACAACACGATGAAGTCCGGCGACAAGCCCTAGGAACCAGGGCACCCCGGCCGCGTAACCGCGGTCAAGGGGCCTGATCGACTTCAACACCGTGCGTTGGATCACGAGGTTCTTTGCGCGCACTCACCCGCTACCGTCGTCGTGCTCTCTTGAGGTGCCATGCCAGATCAGCCCCATCCGGGAAACGACGGAGCGATGTCCGCACGTCTGCGGCCGCTCACGATCGGTATCCTCGCGATCATCACGTGTGCCGCGTTCGAGGCCATGGCAGTGGTCACGGCCATGCCCTCCGTTGCCGCTGAACTAAACGGTGAATCGAGCTACGGCCTGGCTTTCTCGATGTACCTGACGGCGTCGCTGCTGGGCACCGTACTCGCGGGATCGTGGTGCGACCGCAGCGGACCGCGCCCCGCGCTGGCCGTCGGCATGGCACTGATGACCTCCGGACTGCTCGTTTCAGGCGCCGCTCCGGTCTTCTGGCTGATGACCACAGGCCGTGCCGTCTCCGGGCTTGGCGGCGGATTCATGATTGTTGCCGTGTATGTGATCATCGGGCAGGCGTTTCCTCAACGCACGCAGCCCGTTGTATTCGGCTGGCTGGCTGCCGCTTGGGTGGTCCCTTCGCTTGTTGGTCCGTATCTTTCCGGAGTGCTCGCGGAGCAGGCCAGCTGGCGCTGGGTGTTCCTCGGGGTCATGCCGATAGTGGTCGGAGCGTTCGTGCTGGTCTGGCCAAGGACCCGCGCACTGGGATCGCCGGACCAGCCGTCCTTGGACGAACAGTCGGGACGACGCCGGGCTCTCACTGGCCTGGGGCTCGCGGGCGGCGTTTTCGCAGCACAGTTTGCTATCAACAGCCTGGCCGGCGGGGGATTTGCTGAACCTGTCGGCGCCACGCTGCTGACCATTCTCGCGGTGCTGGGACTGGCTGCTGCGGCCTTGACCTTTCCCCGGCTCCTGCCGCCCGGTACCGTCCGGCTTGCCCGTGGCCTGCCCAGCATTATCGCCACGCGCGGATTGGTCAACGTCGCCTTCTTCGGTGCCGAAGCATTCATTCCGCTGATGCTGGTCTCGGCAAGGGGATTCGACTCCGCGACCGCCGGACTGACCCTGAGCGCGGCAGCGCTCGGCTGGAGCGGGGGATCCTTCCTGCAGGCCCGGGTGACATTCCGCCGTCAATGGCTGCTGGTCATCGGTGCCACACTGCTGTCCATGAGCATCGGCGGACTGGCTCTTTCCGCCTCCCCGGAGGTGCCGTTCTGGATCCTGGTCACGGTGTGGGGACTGGCGGGCTTTGCCATGGGCATGACGCTCTCCAGTACGTCCGTCCTGGTGCTGAAGCTCTCGCCGCCGGAGGAAAGGGGCCGCAACTCGGCCTCCCTGCAGCTTTCGGACCAGCTTGGCGGGGTGATTGGAACGGTCGGAGCAGGTGGACTCTTTGCCTTGCTGAGGGACCCGGAAAATCCCGGCCAGGTCGGCGTGTTTGTTGCGATCTGGCTGGCTCTGTGCGTGTTTGCGGTTGCCGGTATAGTTGCCGGTTTGAGGGGGACGCAGGAAGTGCAGCCAGCCCCCGGAACAGAGACTGCCAAGCCGCGAAAGGTGCCATCCCAAGAGTGAGTAATGACACCCTGTTTGGCGCGGGACCAACACTACCTCCCGCGTATCCGGAGCGGGCGGCATGGGGCACCGCACCCAAGCTGCGGCAGTGGCAGGAAGAGGCACTCGCCAAGTATTTTGCCGGATCGCCGCAGGACTTCATGGCTGTCGCAACGCCGGGTGCAGGCAAGACCACCTTTGCCCTTCGGGTGGCCACCGAGCTGGTGGAACGCGGCATTGTCAACCGCATCACGGTGGTGGCGCCCACCGATCACCTTAAGCGGCAATGGTCCGACGCCGCTGCCCGGGTTGGTTTATCCATCGATCCCAATTTCAAGAACGCCGATGGCCGCCACGGCCAGGGATTCATTGGCGTGGCGGTTACCTACGCGCAGGTTGCCAGCAAGCCCATGTTGCACCGCGCCAAGACCGAAGCGGCCCGGACCCTGGTGATCCTGGACGAAATCCACCACGGCGGCGATGCTCTCTCCTGGGGAGACGGCATCCGTGAGGCGTTTGAGCCTGCCACCCGCAGGCTGGCGCTCACCGGTACTCCCTTTCGGTCGGATACCGCGGCCATACCGTTCGTGGAATACGCCGAGGACGCAGACGGCATCCGTAGATCACAGTCCGACTATACCTACGGTTACGGGGACGCCCTCCGTGACCATGTGGTGCGCCCTGTGATGTTCATGGCCTATTCTGGCCAGATGCGCTGGCGCACAAGCGCCGGAGAGGAAATGGCCGCCTCGCTTGGGGAGGCCGCCGTCACCAAGGACATCACGGCTCACGCCTGGCGTACGGCGCTGAACCCGGCGGGGGATTGGATTCCGGCGGTCCTTGCTGCGGCAGACCGGCGGCTCACCGAGGTCCGGCGCACAGTGCCCGACGCCGGCGCGATGGTGATTGCCACCGACCATGAGGATGCGCGCGCCTACGCCGGCCGGCTGAAGAAGATCACCGGTGAATCCCCCACGGTTATCCTTTCGGACGATGCGAAGGCATCGAGTAAGATCGAGGAGTTTTCGACGGGCGAGAAGCGATGGATGGTGGCCGTCCGCATGGTCTCCGAGGGGGTGGATGTCCCGCGGTTGGCCGTCGGCGTGTATGCCACCTCCACCGCTACTCCGCTCTTCTTTGCCCAGGCGGTGGGGCGCTTTGTCCGTGCCCGCAGACGGGGGGAAACGGCGTCGGTCTTCTTGCCGTCCGTCCCCAACCTCATGGCGCTGGCCAATCAACTGGAGGTTGAGCGCGACCATGCACTGGACCGGCACTCCACTGACGAGGACGGTTTCGCCCCCGAGGAAGCTCTCATGGAAGCGGCCAACCGGGAGGAAAAAACCTCCGATGAGCTGACCAAGCAGAAGTTCGAGGCGCTGGAGTCACAGGCATCCTTCGACCGGGTGCTCTTCGATGGCGGTGAGTTCGGCACGGGCGGTGAACTGGGCAGCGAGGAGGAACAGGATTTCCTCGGAATTCCGGGCCTTCTGGACGCGGATCAGGTGGGCTTGCTTTTGCGTCAGCGCCAGCAGGAACAGCAATCTCGACGACGGCGCCCGGGCGCGGCGGATGCGGACGCTCCGGCGGCACCGGCAGTGATGGATCATCGACAGTTGACGGAATTGCGGGGACAACTGGCCAAGAACGTTGCTGCCTGGTCTGCGCGTTCCGGCATGCCGCACGGCATGGTGCACTCCGAGCTGCGGCGGAGCTGCGGCGGGCCGGCGGTGGCGCAGGCCAATGAGGACCAGCTCCAGCGGCGGTTGAAGAAGCTGCAGGACTGGTTCATCGGCCGGAAGTAAGCAGATTAGCCCAGTATTTCAACACCCGCGTCTTCCAGTTCCTTCAGCACCTCCGCCCGTCGCTCCGGATGAACGCTGCGGGTGAAGTCCAGCAGGACTTTCGTGGCGTAGCCGGCACTCACGGCGTCGAGCGCTGTTGCCCGCACGCAGTAATCGGTGGCCAGGCCGGCGATCTCCACCTCGTCGACATCATGCTCCCGGAGCCAGTCATCCAGTGCGACGGCATAGTCAGCGATCACCGGTAAGGCCGCCTCCAGCCTTCGCTCGCCGGTGGGCACGTGATCCTCGGGTGCCAACAGTCCCTCAAATCCGGAGTAGGCCGCTTCGAACTGACCCTTGCGGAAGACGGCGTCGATGTTCTCCGTGTCCAGGTCCGGATGGAACTGGGACCCGCTTGTGTCTGCCACGCAGTGCACGGGCCATGAATCGATGAAATCGGGTGTTTCGGAGAAGTGGGATCCCGGGTCAATGTGCCAATCCTGGGTGGCCACAATGTGGTCGTAGTGCCCGGCCCGGGTATCGATGAAGTCCCCGAGTGCCAGCGCCACGGCGGCTCCGCCGTCGACGGCCAGAGAACCGCCTTCGCAGAAGTCGTTCTGGACATCGACGATGATCAGGGCGCGTGTCATGGGTTCTCCTCATATTCGGTGGGAATGGCCGGTTCGCCGCGTTGAAGCCGCATCACCGAGCCGGGAAGCTCTGACAGGGAGTCGTGGTGCCGGCGCACGGCCCGCTCCACTGCCTGGGGACCGGTCCAGCCCGGGAGCACCTTGCCCTCCGCCACAAACTGCTCAAGCAGCGGGCGGTCGTTGCCGTCGTCGTGCGGTGGACTGCCGATACCCAGCACCTCCGCCGTTGCGGTGCCAGAACCATTCAGCCGGCGCAAAGCGTACTTCCGTCCGCCGATGGATGCCTTGTTCATGGCGGCCTTTGCCACCGAAACGAACGCGCCGTCGTCGTCCGTCCTGCTGACCAGTTTGTACACCATTCCGGCGGTGGGCGCTCCGGAGCCCGTGACCAGCGAGGTGCCGACGCCATAGGAATCGACCGGCGCTGACGCAAGTGAGCCGATGGCGAACTCATCAAGGTCGGAGGTAACCACAATGCGGGTGTGGTGGTTGCCCAGGTCGTCGAGGAGCTGCCGGACCCACCGGGCCTGCGACACCAGGTCGCCGGAGTCGAGCCGGACAGCGCCCAATTCCGGGCCAGCCGCAGCTACGGCATTGCGGACGCCGCGCTCAACGTCATAGGTATCCACTAGCAGGGAAGTGGACTTTCCGAGCGAATCCACCTGGGCCGCGAAGGCATCCCGTTCGGAATCATGAACCAGCGTGAAGGAATGTGCTGCCGTGCCAAGGGTCTTCAGCCCATAGCGCCTGCCCGCCTCCAGATTGGAGGTGCTGGAAAAACCGGCGATGACGGCGGCACGCGCGGCGGCAACGGCAGACTCCTCGTGTGTGCGCCGCGATCCCATTTCGATGCACGGTCGGCTGCCCGCCGCGCCGGTCATGCGGGAGGCGGCTGAGGCGATTGCGCTGTCGTGGTTGAGGACGGAGAGCACATAGGTTTCCAGGATGCAGGCTTCGGCGAAGGAACCCTCGACAACAAGGACGGGTGAGTAGGGGAAAAATGCATCGCCCTCGGCATAGCCCCAGATGTTGCCGGTGAACCGGAAGGTCGAGAGCCAGTCGAGCGTGCGGTCATCCACCACCCGTGCGGACGCCAGGAAATCCAGTTGCCCGGTGTCGAACCTGAAATCCTCCAGCCCCTCCAGCAGCCGCCCGGTACCGGCGACCACACCATAGCGGCGGCCCTCCGGCAGGCGCCGGGTAAAGACTTCGAAGACAGATCTTCGGTGTGCCGCACCGGAGTGCAGGGAGGCCCGGAGCATTGTCAGCTCATAGTGGTCCGTGTACAGGGCTGAGTTGGGATGCTGCCGTGTGCTCACACCAGAACTCTAGTCCCGCCTGTCCTTCAGTGAGTACCGGTGGGCTCCGGGAATTCAGCATGGCCGGGGCGACTTACAATGGACGTCATGACTGTTGGCACGCTTGAGCGCACTGACCAGCTCGGGGAGACGGAGGTCCGCCAGCTGAGCGCCATGGACGTGCCCTGGGTGGTGATCGTGTGGAATGACCCGGTCAATTTGATGAGCTACGTCAGCTATGTTTTCCAGACCTACTTTGGTTACAGCGAAGCGAAGGCCAAAAAACTGATGCTGGAGGTCCACGAGCTGGGGAGGTCCGTGGTGTCAACCGGCAGCCGTGAGAAGGTTGAACGGGACACCGTCGCCATGCATTCCTACGGTCTATGGGCAACATTCCAGACGGCTGACGCCGAATAAGGGGACTTCTTGGCCAAGGCATTCAAAGCAACCAGGCGTGGGATCACGGGACATCTGGAGGCAGGGGAGATGAAGCTCCTCCGCAAGCTCTTCGACGACATTATTGTCATGCTGGAACCGGACGAGGCCGCCAACGCGGACCCCCTCGCGGCGATGGTGGGCATCGACAGCGAGGCGGTGACGCCGTCGGACAGCGCTGTGCGCCGCCTGTTGCCGGACGCAGTGAGGAACGACGACGGCGAGGCGCTGGAGTTCCGCCGGCTCACCGAACGCTCGCTGCGGGAAGAGAAGATCGGCGTGCTGCGGGCCGGCGCGCTGCTGCTGGAGCGCAGTCCGCTGACCCTTACCGCCGAACAGGCGCAGCAGCTGGCCCGGGCTATGAATGATGTGCGGCTGGTGCTCGCGGACCGGCTGGATATCAAGACCGACGACGACGCCGCGCGCCTCCACAACGTAGCGGATGTCGAGGACGCTGAAGATGTTGAGTCCTATCTGGCGCTGGTCTATAACTTTGTGACGTGGTTGCAGGAGGGGCTGGTCCAGGCGCTTTTGGGAACCCGCCCGGCATGACGCGTGTGACTAATTCCACGCGGTTTCAGCCCCCGCCAATTCGATAATGCGGGTGGCGCGTCATATTCTCAAGAGATCATGAGCTCAGTCCCGGGTGAGACATTCCTCAACAAGTCCGAGGCGCCGATCGGTATTTTCGATTCCGGCGTTGGTGGGTTGACCGTTGCGCGTGCCGTCATTGACCAGTTGCCGCACGAGTCCATCCTCTATGTCGGTGATACGGCCCACGGGCCGTACGGCCCCCTTCCCATTGCGCAGGTTCGCGCCAATGCGCTCGGGGTGATGGATGAGCTCGTGGACTCAGGGGTGAAGCTGCTGGTGATTGCCTGCAACTCGGCGTCCGCCGCTGTGCTGCGGGATGCACGCGAACGCTACACGGCCAGGTATGGGATTCCGGTGATCGAGGTGATTCAGCCTGCGGTCCGCCGCGCTGTCGCGTCCACCCGCTCCGGCCGGATAGGTGTCATCGGTACCAGCGCCACCGTGGGTTCCCGCGCCTATGAGGACACCTTTGCCGCGGCGCCCCACCTGAGCATCTCCTCAGCGGCCTGCCCGGATTTCGTCGAATTTGTTGAGGCCGGGGTGACGGCCGGTGCCGAGCTGCTGAACACGGCCAGACGGTATCTCCAGCCGCTCCGAGAAGCGGATGTTGACACGCTCGTGCTGGGCTGTACCCACTATCCGCTGCTGACGGGCGTGATTTCCTACGTCATGGGTGACTCAGTCACGCTGGTGTCGAGCGCCGAAGAGACAGCCAAGGACGTCTACCGTTCGTTGATATCCCACGATCTGCTCCGGGTGGGAACGTCCACCCCCGAGCACCACTTCATCGCGACCGGGGACGCCGCCCGTTTTGAGGAGCTGGCCAGGCGGTTCCTGGGACCGGAGGTACTCAGCGTGAAGCACGTTGATCATGTGGCGGCGCAGTATCCCACCGGCAGCCTCGCCCGGGTTACGCCCGAGATGATCGCAGCGGCCCGCGCGGACGCCGGTGTCCGCGGGGACCTGTTCTGATGAAACTCACGATCGTTGGCTGCAGCGGGTCATTTCCCGGCCCGCAGTCCCCGGCATCCTGCTACCTCGTCACAGCGGAGGAGGGCGGCCGGACGTGGCGGATCCTGCTTGATTTGGGAAACGGTTCACTGGGCGCGTTGCAGCGCTACATGGATCTCAGGGACATTGATGCAGTCCTCCTCACGCACCTGCATCCAGACCACTGCATGGACCTGTGCGGACTGCATGTTGCGGTTCATTGGGATCCCAACGGCTGGAACCATCCACGGATCCCGGTCTGGGGGCCGGAGGGCACGGCTGACAGAATGGCCACTGCGTACGGGCTTGCGCTGCATCCGGGCATGCACGAGGATTTCGAATTCCAGTCGTGGAATCCGCGTGAATCCGTGACCCTTGGCCCGTTCACCATTACTCCTTATCCGGTTCTCCACCCGGTCGAGGAGGCCTACGCACTGAGGGTTGAGGTAGAGGATCCCTCGGCGCCCGGCGGCAGGCGTATTCTCACCTATTCGGGGGATACGGACGCCTGCGACGGTCTGGTGGAGGCGGCCGCGGATTCCACGGTCTTTTTGTGTGAAGCGGCTTTTCACGAAGGACGCGATGACGCCATCCGCGGCGTGCATCTGACCGGGAAGCGGGCCGGAGAGGTCGCAGCAGCAGCGTCGTCCAAGAGGCTCCTGCTGACCCACCTGCCGGTGTGGAATGACGCTTCGCGGGCGGTCGAGGAGGCCCGCAGCAGCTATTCCGGCGACCTGGCTGTGGCCGTGGCGGGCGTGTCGTACGTGATCTAGGGTCTCCCGAAATCGTGCCGTGGCGGCGCCGTCTGGCAGACTTGTTCCCATGACATCCCCCTCCCACAGCACATCCCTGTCCGTCTCCGGCGCCGTCCGCGCGGACGGCCGTACCGCCGATCAGCTGAGGCCCATCAGCATCACCCGCGGTTGGTCCAACCAGGCAGAGGGGTCCGCGCTGATCGAGTTCGGCAACACCAGGGTGCTGTGTACCGCATCGCTGACCGCGGGCGTTCCGCGCTGGCTGAAGGGCGAAGGCAAGGGCTGGGTCACGGCCGAGTACGCTATGCTGCCGCGTGCCACCAATACCCGCTCGGACCGCGAGTCGGTAAAGGGCAAAATCGGCGGCCGGACGCATGAAATCTCCCGCCTGATTGGCAGGTCGCTGCGGTCGATCATTGACACACGCGCGTTGGGTGAAAACACAATCGTGCTGGATTGCGATGTGCTGCAGGCAGACGGCGGAACCCGGACGGCCGCAATTACAGGCGCTTATGTGGCACTGGCCGAGGCCATCCGCTACGCCAAGGACAACAAGCTGATCGCTGCCTCATCCCAGCCGCTGACGGACACTGTGGCGGCCGTCAGCGTTGGCATCATCGACGGCGTGCCCATGCTGGACCTGCCATATGTGGAGGACGTCCGCGCGGAAACTGACATGAACGTTGTCGTGACCGGATCGGGCAAGTTCGTGGAGGTCCAGGGAACCGCTGAGGGCGTGCCGTTCGACCGAGCGGAACTGGATTCACTGCTGGATCTTGCCCTGCTTGGCACCTCCCAGCTGGCGCAGATCCAGCGCGACACGCTGGGCGAGGCGGCGGGTGCCTGAGGGTCCGCGGCTCGTTCTTGCCACCCGCAACGCGGGCAAGCTGCGGGAACTGCGTGAACTTTTGCGCGGCAGGTTGCCCGGGCTCGACGTCGACACCCAGGTGGTGGACGCGGAATCGGCGGGGGCCCCCGACGTCGTCGAAAGCGGCATCACCTTCGAGGAGAACGCCCTGCTGAAGGCGCGCGCGGTAGCAGAGGCCACCGGGCTGGTTGCCATTGCGGACGACTCCGGCCTGGCCGTTGACGTGCTGAACGGTGCGCCGGGAATTTTTTCCGCCCGGTGGGCGGGGAAACACGGCGACGACGGCGGGAACCTCCAGCTGCTGCTGGCCCAGCTGCGCGATATCCCGGAGGCGCGGCGGGGAGCGGCTTTTGTCTGCGCTGCGGCCCTGGCCGTTCCGGGCGGCGGCCAGAAGGTGGAGCGCGGGGAGCTGCGGGGATCACTGTTGACGCAGCCACGAGGGACGGGCGGCTTCGGCTACGACCCGATCCTGCAGCCGGACGGTCTCGATCGAAGCTGTGCGGAACTTGCACCGGAGGAGAAGAACGCGATCAGTCACCGGGCGCAGGTCTTTGAAGCGCTCCTTCCCTGGATCATTAGTGCGCTGGGCAACCCCGCAGGGTTTCGGTAAACGTCATGGCGATAAGGCAGACTTGATGGGGTTATGAGTACACAACTGAGCACCCTTGTGCTCTCCCAGACCGGCAATGGATCCAGCCTGGGAGGAGTGGCTGACTGGGCAGTCGGCCTGATGGAAACCATCGGCGCGCCCGGCGCGGGCCTCGCCATCGCATTGGAAAATCTCTTTCCCCCGCTGCCCAGCGAACTCATCCTTCCCTTGGCTGGCTTCACCGCCAGCCGCGGCAACTTCACCCTCATCGAAGCACTGTTCTGGACCACGGCCGGCTCAGTGGTTGGTGCGTACATCCTGTTCATGCTCGGTGTCTGGCTGGGCCGCGACCGCATGAGGGCGATCGTGTCCAAGGTCCCGCTGGTCGATATCGAGGATGTTGACAACGTGGAGGCCTGGTTCAACCGCCATGGGTACAAGGCGGTGTTCTTCGGGCGGATGGTGCCCATCTTCCGCTCGCTGGTGTCCATCCCGGCAGGCGTTGAACGAATGCCGGTGTGGCGGTTCCTGGGTCTTACCCTTGCGGGGAGCCTGATCTGGAACACCATCTTTGTTCTCGCAGGATTCTATCTGGGCGAGAACTGGCATCTGGTGGAGCAGTATGCAGACTTCTTCCAGAAGATCGTCATTGGCGCGGTTGTCCTGTTTGTGGCGTTTTTCGTTGTGAGTAAGGTCAGGAAGATCCGGCGCAAGCGACAGGCTTCGTGAACACCCTCCAGGAGCTGTGGCCGCTGTTCGGGCTCAGGATCGTGACGCCACGGCTTGAACTGACACCCATCCGCGATGAGCAGCTGCCGGAAATGGTGGATGCCATTCTTACCGGAATTCATGATCCCCTGGTGATGCCGTTCAGCGTTCCGTGGACGGATGCTCCCCGGGAAACGCTCATCCGTGAGGCGATCAAGCATCAGTGGCGCCAGCGCTGCACAGTCGAACCGGACAACTGGACCATCAGTTTTGCCGTCTGCTGCGAGGGCCGGGTCATTGGTATGCAGGACATGTCCGCGCGTAGCTTCAGTCTTATGCGGGAAGTGCATACAGGCTCCTGGTTGACCCGGTCCATGCACGGACAGGGGCTGGGCAGGGAAATGCGTGCCGCCGTCCTGATGTTTGCCTTTGACCATCTTGAGGCACGGACCGCACTCTCGGAGGCCGCGGACTGGAATGGCGCGTCCCTCGGGGTATCGCGCAGCCTCGGGTACTCGGACAACGGCGTGAGCAACGCGGAATCCCGGCCGGGAGTGGTTACCCGCCAGCAGCATGTCCGGCTGGAAGCGGCGGATTTTATCCGGCCGGACTTCAGCCTCGCCGTCCACGGTTTTGACCGCGCCGAGGCGTTGCTTCTTCCCGCCTGACCCGTTTCATGAAGTACCGCGGATTTCGACGCGCCGTCCTGCCCCGCCACGCGCCGTCGTCGTTCGCGTTTCGCGTATCGAAGGTCGAGAAATAACCGTTCCGGCGCTGGAATCTGGTTATTCCCTCCCTTCGATGTGCACGCCGCCCCATTGCACCTCACGTTAGTTGGTTGTATGGTTAGTTACATGAGTAATGAACCAAGTGACCAGATGGGCAACACGGACGCGTGTGACCGGACATCAGGTAAGGGCCTTGGGGTCCGCTGTGCTGATTGACGACAGCAGGCCGATATTTCTTCAGATCGCCGAACGAATCGAGGGCGACATCATCGAGGGCACACTCCAGGAAGAGGCCCAGGTGCCTTCCACCAATGCGTTCGCCTCTTTCTACCGCATCAATCCGGCGACCGCCGCAAAGGGCGTCAACCGCCTGGTGGATGACGGGATTCTCTACAAGCAACGGGGAATAGGAATGTTTGTTGCAACAGGTGCCCGCGCCGCTCTTGTCCAGCGCCGCCGAGAACAGTTTTTTGACCAGTACGTGCAGCCATTGGCCCGCGAAGCCCGAAAGCTTGGCATCGAGCCGTTGGAGCTGGCGGAAATGATCCGCCAGAGCGAAACCGCAACCGTCCACGGGGGAGCATCATGAAAACCGTCATAGAAGTCCGCAACCTTTCAAAGTCCTACCGCAACTCGGTGGCGCTCGATTCGGTCATCCTGTCGCTGGAACCGGACAGGATCTACGGGCTCCTGGGCCGCAATGGTGCAGGTAAGACCACCCTGATGTCCATGCTGACGGCCCAGGGCTTTCCAAATTCCGGCGAGGTGAAAGTATTCGGCGAGGACCCCTATGAGAACGAGCAAGTGCTGAGCCGGATCTGTTTCATCCGGGAGTCACAGAAGTATCCGGATTCCTTCTCGGCCAAGCACGCTTTCCGCTCTGCAGCGCTGTTCTTCAAAAATTGGGACCAGGAGCTCGCAGGCCGGCTGGTGGAAGACTTCCAGCTTCCGGTCAAGCGGACCATCAAGAAACTTTCCCGAGGCCAACTCTCGGCGGTAGGCGTCATCATCGGGCTTGCTTCGCGGGCTGAACTCACGTTCTTTGACGAGCCTTATCTGGGGCTCGACGCCGTAGCGCGGCAGCTCTTCTACGACCGGCTCGTCGAGGACTACGGCAGGTATCCGCGGACTATCGTGCTGTCCTCGCACCTGATCGACGAGGTGGCCAACCTTCTTGAACACGTGATCGTGATCGACAAGGGCAGGATCATCATGGACGACGACGCCGAGTCCATCCGCGGTTCTGCGTTCACAGTGGTGGGGTCGGCGGACAAAGTGGGAACTTTCCTCCAGGGCCGGGAGATCATCCATACCGACAACTTCGCCTCTTTGGCCTCCGTGACGGCGGTCGGCACGCTGAGCCGGGCGGAGAAAACCGAGGCCGCTGAACTGGGACTCGAACTTGCGCCGGTCTCGCTGCAGCAGTTGGTGGTGCGCAAAACCATCTCGGCGGCTGGCGCCGACCTCGGCGCGTCGAAGACAAGCTCATTGGAGGTAACGCGATGAACCGCGTAGTCAATGTCTTGCGGATGCAACTCGTCAACAGGTGGATCTTCATCGGGATTCCATTGATCATCATCGCGGCGTCCTTCGGCCTTAGCTGGGTGATCTGGGCGCTGGTGCCCTTTGACGAAGTGAAAGCATCGGGTGGCTCACAGGCCGTCTTGTGGTATTTCTTTGCGCTGGGTATTCAATCGCTGACCCTCACGTTCCCGTTTTCGCAGGGCCTGAGTATCACACGGAAGACATTCTTCGGAGGCACTGTGGCACTGTTCTCCCTCATTGCCCTGGCCATATCCCTGCTCTTCTTCCTGCTGGGCCTGCTGGAAAAGGCCACCGGGGGGTGGGGTGTCAACGGACAGTTCTTTGCTCTGGAGTGGCTGGTGGACGGTCCGTGGTATCAGCCATTGGCGTTCTACCTTGCCACAATGATGGCGCTCTTCTTCATTGGATTCTGGGCGGCAACAATCTACAAACGGTGGCAGACCACCGGACTTGTTGTTGCGGGTCTGGGCGTTGCGGTTGGGCTGGTTGGGGCCGCCCTGTGGATCAACTTTCAGGGGCAATGGCCGCAGATCGGTGAGTTCCTGGTTTCCCAAAACCAGATGAGCATAGCCGGCCTGCTCGCCGTCGTCGCCCTTGTGCTGGCGGGCGGGTCCTACCTGACCCTGCGCAGGGCCATTCCCTAAGGTGGCGGTTTTACGGAAACGGGAGTAGTTCCTTCTGGAGATCGATGCCCGGTTCATGGATCCGGGCATCGATTCCGAGCCGGCGCGCTGCCGAAACGTTTGCCTCGACGTCGTCAATGAACGTAACGGCCGCCGGCTCGGCATCAAGCTCCGCGAGGACCCGCTCAAAGACAGCGGCTTCGGGTTTCATCAGCCGCAGCCGGGAACTGAAGAACATCTGGTCAAAATATCCGGTCCAGGGAGCCGCTGAGAACTTCGCGACCATTGCGGCCGGCATATTCGACAGCAGCGCCAGCTTCGAACCCCTGCTGCCCAGCGATTCGAGAACGTCCAGTGTGTCCAGATTGAAATGGGACCACTGGTTTGCGTCCAGCGTGTCGAGGATGTCCGCGCGTCCGTTGTGGATGTCCCCGCCTGTGACCAGGGACCAGTACTCCTCGGAGGACAGATCGCCGGCGTCGAAGTGCCGGCGATGGGTCCAGTACGGGGAAGAATCCTGGCGCAACTGGACACCGGTGGCCTCCTCCAACGTGTCCCAATCCTCCGCGGTCGGAGCGGTGGAAATGACCATGCCGTAGTCAAACAGGTACCAGTGCGGGTTTGTGTTCGCCATACCTCAGAGTACGTGCGTTGACGGAATGAAATCCGCCACGCGCATGAACGTTGGGTAAATCCCGTGGGTGTCAAAGGTAGCCTTGTCCCGTGGGAATTGAGTTCACGGCCATCGATTTTGAGACTGCAAACGGGTTTCGGGGTTCGCCGTGCGCAGTGGGCCTGACCAAAGTACGCGGTGGGGTCATCGTCGAAGAAGCGCAGTGGCTGATGCGCCCGCCAGCTGGACACGACCACTTCGATCCCCGCAATATCAGCATCCATGGCATCACCGCTGAGATGGTGGCCGGGCAGCCCCGGTTTGGGGAGCTGTTCCCCGAGATTGGCGCGTTCATCGGCGACGATATCCTCGTCGCACACAACGCCGCCTTCGACATGGGCGTGATCCGGTCAGGACTTGAGGTTTCCAGGCTGGCCGGCCCGGCCTACGACTACGCCTGCACCGTCATGCTGTCCCGCCGGAGCTATTCGCTGGTGTCCTACTCCCTGCCATACGTCGCCGAAGCGGCGGGCGTTCCGCTGCTGAACCATCACGACGCCGTGGAGGATGCGAGGGCATGCGCCGGGATCATGGTGGACATCGCCCGCTTGAAAGGGGCAGACTCCATCGCTGACCTGGTGGACGCGCACCAGCTGCAGTTATCGCGTCTCGACTCCTATCAGCCCGGTGTCGACGAACTGTCCAAAGCCACGAGGTCCGCCCTCATGCGCCCCGCACGTTCGGGGTGGGCGGACTGGCCGGAGGAGGGCGGGAATCCGCCGGCGAATTTCCATGCGGACCCGGCACACCCGTTGTACGGTCAAACAGTTGTTTTTACGGGCAACCTGGGAATACCCCGCCCGCAGGCAAAGCACCGCGCTGCGAGCCTTGGCGCCCAGCCTGCCAGCGCCGTCACCCAACGGACCACCGTGCTGGTGGTGGGGGACGGATTTGTCGCCTCGGATCTACGCAGTGGAAGAGTGACAGGAAAAGCCCGCCGGGTTATGGACCTGCACACCAGGGGCCAGCGGATCGAGGTCCTGTCGGAAGCCGAATTCCTGCAGATGACCGGCGGCCGCTGGCCAGCCACCAGCCAATAGTCAACAGCGGTGGCAGAAAACTACAGGGGGAGCCGAACCCCGGTCAGCTCCTCCGAAACATCGATTAGCTTCGACGCCGTGTTGCGCTCGCGGGCGTGCCGCTTGGCCTGAACGATCGTGGGCACTCCCTTGAGCTGAAACCAACCATGAGGCCCGCAGTAGGCGCCGTTGGGGACTGAGTCATCCACGGCAGCTCTCACCAACGGCCAGGCACCGGTGTCTTTGCCGTGTGCAACCGGACGCATGATGAGTTCCCGGAAGGGAGCGTGCCGGTTCAAACGGACTCCTGGCCGCGGCGGTGTAAAGGTCTTGAGCGCAAATCCCGGATGCGCCACGATGCTCTGCGCCGTGCTTTGCCGCAGGCGCAGCCGCTCGGCAAGTTCAAACCCAAAGGACATGACTGCCAGCTTGGAGCTGGCATAGGCATTCGAGTTGTTGTACCTTTCCGGCATCAGATCGTGAGGGCGGATCCTCGTCCAGCGGTGGCTGATACTGCCCACGTGGACAATGCGCGTGCCCGCTGCTTCGAATTCTGGAAGCAGTCCGGCGATGAGGGCAAAGTGACCCAGGTGATTGGTTCCAACCTGGAGCTCGAACCCATCCGCGGTGGTGCGTCGTTCAGCTGAACCGATCACGCCTGCATTGGCCACCAGGGCGCTGAGCGGTCCCTCGGCAGCAAGCCGGTCCACTGCCGTCCGCACCGACTCCAGGTTTGCCAGGTCCAGTTCCAGGTAGTCAATCCGGGCACCCGGCACCACGGATCTGATAGCGCTGATGGCGGCCCGTGCACGCTCAGGATTGCGGGCTGCCATGATCACGCGGGCGCCCGCCGCGGAAAGCTGCTCGCAGGTGAAGTAGCCCAGCCCCGCGTTTCCGCCGGTCACCACCACAGTGTGGCCGTGCAGGCCGGGCAGCTTTTTCGGATCCCAGTGTGACGTCATTGCCCCAGCGTATTCACCCCCGGTGTCCCACGCGAGTCTCACGCGGTAACGGCGGCAAGGCGCCGCGTTGCCTCAATGACCACATCCCGGCCTTCGATGGCACCCAGCCACTCCTGGGGAAGCACCAAATGGCCGTGCAATGCACCAACAATGTTGCCGGTCATGGAAGCCGCCGTCCCGTCATCCCGGCCCGCCGCCAGCCGCACCGCAGCGCGGAAGTGGACCTCGCCGTCGTCGTCCTGGGTCGAGAGCGCGGCATGCACCGCCGTGGCCAGCACAGCCACAGCTGATCCCGCGTCCGGCGTCCGGGACGGCGGAACCGCTGCCGCAGCCACCAGACCGGCGGCCAGTTCCGGCCCACCGGAGGAACTGACACGTTCGACGGCTGCATCTACCGCAGCGTCGAGGGGCAGTCTGCGGACCGCAACGGCGTGAATGAGCGTGCTGAAGCCGGCAGCGGCGTGGCGCGCGGACGGGTGGCCGTGAGTGAGAGCGGCGGCGTCCATCGTGAGCCGGTCGATGAGGGGCCCGGCGATGTGCGGAATCAGCCCAAACGGAGCAGAACGCGCGGCTGCACCCGCGTCCGCGGCTTCGGGGTTGAGCGGCCGGCCACGGCTCCCCATCTCGCCTGAGCCCAGCGCTTTAGCGGACGCCGCGTCGGGATCGCGGCGGTGATGGAGCACCGCCTGGTTGTCGATCCAGCGCAGTGGGGGAACGGGAGCGGACGACGGCGGTGTCCCGCCCTGCGCCCGAAACCACCGGAGGTAGGCCAGCCACAGACAAGCGGTTTCGTCGGCCGCGACGCCGTCGTTTGCCCATTCCAGCGCATCGGTCAGCCCGTCGACCGTGTACAGGGTGAGCTGAGTGCGGGCGGAGATTCGAAGCGAATCCGGCTTAGCCGGATCCCATTGCGCGACAGCGGATTCCGGATGCCGCCGTGTAGCATAGCCGAGGGCATCACCCAACGCGCCGCCAAGCAGGCAGCCTAGGATCGGGTCCGGGGATTCACCGAGGTGGGTCACCAGGCCAGTCTAGGCAACACGCCGCGGCATGGATTCCACAGAGTCCCTGACCCTGCCAGCGGGCTCCCAGAAACCGGTGGGAGGCTGGGTTCGCCTGTACGGGACGCGCCGACAAAGGCCACCGCTACCCAAACAAAGGAAGAGCTCGCATGCTGCACGAAACACTGCCAAACGGGGACGCCCGCGCGGCGGACCACCATCCGCTTCCCAACTCTGAAACGAGCTACGGACTGGTGGCCCGTTCACTGTCCGAGGCGCTGGGGTCGTTCCTGCTCATCCTCGCCGGTCTGGGCGTGTCGATCCTGAATCCGCAGGGCGGGATGGCTCCCGGTCTGGCCTTTGGCATCGCGCTGATTGCGGCGATCATCGCGTTTGGCCATGTCTCCGGCGGACACTTTAATCCGGCTATCACCCTCGGCAGCGCGATTGCGGGGCGGACCCGCTGGGTTTCGGTGCTTCCCTACGTCGTTGCACAGGTTATCGGCGGGTTGGCTGCTGCGGGGCTGTTCTGGCTGATTTTCAGTTCCCATCCCCAGCAGCTCCAGACCACCCAGCTGTTCTCGAACGTGGCCAACGGCTTCGCGGATCACTCGGCACTCCAGTTCCCACTCTCCAGTGCGTTCCTCATGGAGGTAACCGCGGCGGCGCTGCTGACGGCCGTTGTGCTCGCCGCGACGGGGCGTCTTGTCAACAGGACTGTGGCTCCTTTCGCGATCGGATTGGCTTATGCTGCGCTCCTGACGCTTCTGCTGCCAATTACCAACGGTTCCATCAACCCGGCCCGCTCAACTGCCGCGGCCGCCTTCTCGGAAGGGTGGGCACTGGAGCAGCTGTGGCTGTTTTGGGCCGCGCCCCTTCTCGGCGCATTGATTGCCGGCCTGACCTTCCGCAGCGTTGATTTCGCCGGCCGCGGCACGGACGGGAAAACTGAGGCTGATGATGAAACTGTGGCTGTCCACGATGCCGATGGCGCACCTGCGCCGGCTTTGCCAGGGTCCCCAGCACCTGCCCGGACTGCACCGATTGCTCCGGGGGTCGCTGAAGCAACTGCGCAGCGCCCAGCGGCTGCCCGGCAGGACAATGACCCCGCCCGGGATGATGCCCGGGACTTTTTCGATTCCGGGACCGAGGCGGGCGACAACTCTGAAGACGACGCTGGCACGGATAACCGCCCTGCCAAACAGGGCTGATTCCTTCGGGGGCGGCGCTGCCTTAGGTCCACTGTCCGAGGCGACCGGTAGCTTTGAATCATGAAGTTATTGCACACGTCCGACTGGCATCTGGGCCGCTCCTTTCACGGCGTCGGCATGCTGGAGGCGCAGCGGATGTTCGTGGACCATCTGGAAAAGACGGTCCGCGAACATGACGTTGAGGTAGTACTGATTTCCGGCGATGTGTATGACCGGGCGCTTCCCGCCGTGGACGTCGTGGAACTCTTTGATGAAGCCCTTGAAAGGCTTACGGTCGCCGGCGCGCAGGTGGTGGTATCGAGCGGAAACCATGACTCGGCCGTGCGCCTTGGCTTCGGTGGCCGCCTCCTCGAACGGGGAGGCGTACACCTGCGGACGCGGCTTGAGGACATACCGCGGCCCATCATATTTCCCGTCGGCAACCGCGGCAGCGAAGTGGCCGTGTATGGATTGCCTTATCTGGAGCCGCGGCTGGTGTCCACGCGGCTCGGGG
>NZ_KI915011.1:80040-89318 GCF_000520595.1 Arthrobacter sp. H5 | reverse complement strand
CACCCACTCACACGGCTGTTACGGAAGCGGCGCTGGCCGGCATCCACGCTGATCTTGAACGGCGCAGAAAAAGCCGAACTGTGTACTCAGTGGTCATGGCACACACTTTTGCCAGCGGCGGCGCCACCTCGGACAGTGAACGGGAGCTGAGCGTGGGCGGACTGGGGATGGTGCCTTTGAGTTTCTTTGAGTCGTTTGATTACGCGGCGCTCGGCCACCTTCACGGGCAACAGCAGTTGGCCGGCAATGTGCGGTACTCGGGTTCGCCCCTTCCGTACTCTTTCTCCGAGGCAAGGCAGGCGAAGGGTGCATGGCTGGTGGATATTGGTGAGGACGGTGCCCTGGAGGTTTCCGCGGTCCATTGGCCCGCGCCCCGACGGCTTGCGGTGCTCCGTGGGCCGTTGGAGGAATTGTTGGAGGACCCAGCGCACTGTCACGCAGAGCACTCGTATTGCCACATCACACTGACGGATCCGGAGCGTCCACGCCAGGCCATGGAACGTCTTCGCACGCGGTTCCCTGACACTTTGGTGCTGGTTTTCGAACCGGTGTCCGGGCACCACGGAGAGGAAAAGACCTACAGCCAGCGCATCGCCCAGGCCGCGGACGATTCCGACATCTGCTGCGGCTTTCTGGAGCATGTACGCTCCCGCGCAGCAGACGGCCGCGAGCGTGCCCTGATCACGGACACCATCGATGCAGCCCGCGCAGTGGAGAGTGAGCTGTGAGGATCCACCGCCTTGAGATCCAGGCATTTGGACCCTTCGCGCGGCGCCAGGTCATTGATTTCGATGCACTGTCCGAACAGGGGCTGTTCCTGCTCAATGGCGCTACTGGAGCGGGAAAGACCAGCGTACTGGATGCCATCTGCTACGCCTTGTACGGTTCGGTGCCTGGTGTGCGGCAGATGGGCAAGCGATTGAGAAGCGACCATGCGCCGGTGGAACTTGCTCCGGAGATAGTGTGCGAGTTTTCGGCCGGCAGCAGGCGTCTCGAAGTGACCCGCAGCCCGCAGTGGGACCGCCCAACCAAAAGGGGGGCCGGAACAACCACGGAGCCTGCGCGAACGCTGCTGCGCGAATTCATCAACGGGGAGTGGGTGGCCCGCTCCAACCGCAATGATGAGGCAGGCCTGGAACTGCAGAATCTCCTCGGCATGAACCGTGACCAGTTCACCAGGGTGGTGATGCTGCCACAGGGCGAGTTCGCCGCCTTCCTTCGGTCCGATGCCAAGTCCCGCAAGGAACTGCTCCAGCAGTTGTTCTCAACGGACCGCTTCGAAACAGTTGAACTGCTGCTCTCACAGAAGGCCGCGGCTGCCGCAGCGAAATTGTCCGACGCGGGGACGGCACTGGAGCAGCTGCTCCACCGGGCCGAGGACGAGGTGCTCCGATACGGCCGCGTTGAAGACGCCGAGGATGTGCACAATGGTATCGGCGAAGCGGATGTCGCAACCCTCCGTGAACGGCTTGCCGGGATGCTTGAGACCGGCCGTCTGCAGGCGGCCGGGCTGGCGGAGCTCAGGGATGGCGCCCGCGACTCCCGCGTAAGCCTTGAGATGGAGCGGGAGGGCCGTCTTGCCCTGACGCAGCTTCGCACGGCCGTGGCTGCCAACCAGTTGGACCTGGAGGCCGCAGGTGATCTGCGTACCACCATTGAACGGCATCAGGGCGCCCGGGTCCTGGCCACCGGACTGAGGGTCCTGGAAGACGCACAGCGGACTGCGGACCAGCTGCGCCGCAGGTCGCAGGAAGCCCTTACCGCACTGACGGCTGAGCCCTCAGCTGCGTCCTGCCTGCCGGCGCCCAGGGATGATCAGGAGCACGCACACCCCAGTCCCTGGTCAGTCGCCGAACTCAACGCGTGCTCAACCACGGTTTCTTCCGACCTCGCCGTTGCCCGCGCCGCACTGCCCGAAGAAGAACCCGTCGATGCACTGGCGCGGACCATCGAAGGGCTGCGTCTGTCGACGGATTCCCTGCGTTCAGCCAAAACCGCAGCAGCGGCTGACATCTCAGACATGGCAGATCAACTGGGGCAGTCCCGCCTGCGGATTGAACCCCTGGAACGCTCTGCCAGGCAGGTTGAACCCCTCCGCGGCCGGCGCGATGACTGCCGTAACCGGCTGGGGGCAATTGAACGCTATCTGGTCACTTCCGAACGCGTTGAGGCCATGGAAACCGATCATTCGCAGGCTTTGAAGCGGTTCCTGGAACTCAAGGAGAATTGGCTCAACGCGTTAAAACGCCGTCTGGACCAGGCAGCTGAGGAACTTGCGGCCCGGCTTGAAGAAGGCGTCGACTGCCCTGTCTGCGGAAGCTCCGAGCATCCACGACCGGCAGCCTTCGGCGGGGCCGGGCTCATTTCCCAAGAAGAGGAGGAGCGGTCGCGGCTGCTGCAGGATAAGGCCGAAAACCAGCTGCAGCTGGTCATCAAGCAACGTGATGAAGCAGTACTGGAACGTGCGGGGCTGCAGGGCAAAGGCGGCGATGGAAGTCTTGAGGATACCCGTGCAGAGGCTCGGGACCTTGAACAGGAGCTTGTGCGGGCCATCGGGGACCAGGAGGAGTTGGAGCAGCTGACAACGCTGATCGACCAGCTTTCCAGCCGGCAGGACAATCTCGTGGAGGCACGGTCCACACACGAGCGCAGCCTTGCGGAAGGGGAATCCAGGCTGTTCGGTCTCGTTGAGCAACACTCAGCCGCATCCAACAGGTTGGAGAAGCTGCGCGGGGGATTCACCTCTCTCCACGATCGCGTGGATTCGCTCGAGGAGACGGCGAATTTGGTTGGAGCCGCCCAGGATTCGCTGGAGGAGCTCCAGCGCGCGGCTGAACAGGTGTCCGCGGCAGAGGCTGCGCTGCGGGCGGATATGGCCGGTTCCGCCTTCTCGGAACCGGAGGAGATCCACCGCGCCCTTCTCGGCCCGGATGAACTTGCCCGCTTCCAGGAGCGTATCCGGACGGCTGAGCGAACCGCCGGGCGGCTGCAGGACGAACTGGAACTGCCCGGAACTGCGGTTGCAGCAGAGCAGGAACGGGAAGGCCGGCCGATCCCCGGCGAGGCGGCGGTGGAGGGGGCCCGGTCCGCTGCGGCTGATGCCGCGTCCGCCTTGGAACAGACAATTCTTCGGGTGGGCATGCTGGAGCAATCCATGGTGCAACTGGACTCCCACGCCGCCAGAATTACCACCCTGCAGCGGCGGATCGAGCCTCTGCGTGAGGAGCACCAGCTGGCAAAGTCTCTTGCAGACACCGCCCGCGGCGGCGGAGAAAACCTCTACAAAATGAGCCTCGGCACCTATGTGCTTGCCGCAAGACTGGAGCAGGTGGCCGAGGCCGCAACTGAACGGCTGCAACAGATGTCGGACGGCCGTTACTCCCTGATCCACAGTGATTCGCTGTCGGGAAACAGGAAATCCGGGCTGGGACTCAACGTTATCGACAGTTGGACCGGCAACCGCAGAGATACATCAACCCTCTCCGGGGGCGAGTCCTTCATGGCTTCCCTCGCGCTGGCACTTGGCCTGGCCGACGTGGTGCAGCAGGAATCCGGGGGACTGGATATCGAGACGCTCTTCGTCGATGAGGGATTCGGCAGCCTGGATGACCAGTCGCTGGAACAGGTGATGGACGCGCTCGAAGGCCTGCGCGACGGTGGGAGGGTTGTTGGGCTGGTCAGCCATGTTTCGGAACTCAAGCAGCGGATTGGGGCCCAATTGCAGGTCGAGAAAGGCCGCAACGGGTCCTCTGTCCGCTTCGTGGATCAGTTGCAAAGGGTGTAAAATTCAGGATTGTTACCGGGTTGGGCGCATCGGGAGGCGGGACGATGCGCAATTCGCCATAACCGGATGACAATGAACAACAACCCACAGGATCTCCTGTCCCCCCGACCCTCCCACCAGCCGCAGGCCACACCCCGGAGCGCCGGACGCTTCAGCCGGCTGCCCCAACTCGCCGGCTCCTCCTTCATTCCGCTCGGGTTCGTTGCCCGGTTGCCACTCGCCATGCTCACCGTAGGGGCGCTGACGCTGGTGACAGCTGCCAGCGGATCCTATGCGGCGGGTGGATTCACTGCCGGTGCAGTGGGTATCGGGTCCGCGGTTGGGGCTCCGGCACTTGGCTACCTTGCAGACAGGGTGGGACAACGGCCGGTGCTGCTGGTGGCTGCCATGCTCAACACCGCAGCCATTGTGCTGGTGATTGCCGCCAGTAACTTCACGCCCGGATTCTCCGGATCCGGACTTGCGCCTGTTCTTGCCGCCGCTTTCCTGATGGGTGCCACCTGCCCGCAGATTGGTCCCCTGGCGCGCGTGCGCTGGATGGCTCTGACCACCGGCAAACGCCCATTGGATCTGGACACGGCGCTGTCCTACGAAAGCACCGCCGATGAACTGACCTTTGTCCTCGGCCCGGCCCTGGTCGGGCTCCTCGCCAGCCTTGTTGCGCCGTGGCTCCCACTTGCGCTCGCCGCCGTGCTGACCATCGCCTTTGTCACTGCATTCGCAGTCCATCCAACGGAGCAGGCTGTGGTTCCCCTCCGCCGGAGGCCCAGCGCGCCCAAACAACCAGGCTCAGCCAAGCAGCCCGGTCTGTCCAACCAATCGACGGGGTCGGAGAAGACGCTGCCCAGGACCGCACCGTCGCGGGTGTGGCTGCTGGTGCCGATTCCGGTGCTGGGAATGGTTGCAATGGGGACCTTTTTCGGCTCAACACAGACCGCGCTGATCGCGTTCGCAGGCAGTTTCAATGCCGAGACGTCGGCTGGGCTGTTGTACGCGGTCATGGGCCTCAGCTCTGCAGTTGCGGCGTTGTCCGTTGCATATTGGCCGCAGCGCATCGCGCATTCCTGGCGTTGGGTGGCCTCCGCTGCGGCGATGTGCGTCCTGGCCAGCCTTTTGTTCCTACCGCAGGAGGTGCCACTCATGCTTCTGGTCTTGTTTGCGCTTGGCATTCCAGTGGGTCCCACCATGGTCACCATATTCAGCATTGGCTCGGTGGTTGCGCCCCGGCACCTGATGGGAACAGTCATGACCATGCTCGCCAGCGGGATCGTGGCCGGCACGGCGCTGGGCGCTGCACTGGCGGGGGCCATGGCGGAGAACAGCGGTTACTCAAGCGCCTTTGCCGTGTCGGTCGCCGCCGCCGTCGTACTTCTTCTCCTTGGCCTTGCCTCGGCCGCTGTGCTGCGCCGCGCGCCGGGGAATCAGCGGAGCTGATCCTCGATGGCCGCTGCGCTTCGCGCAAGGCGGGCACCGAGGTCGGCAGGAGTGCGCGGGGAACGGATATACACGACGGCGACGGCGGCCGGGAGACGTCCCTGAATGCGGATGGGTGCGGCGATGGAAGAGACGCCTTCGATCACTTCGTCGTGACTGGTCGCGAACCCCTGTGTCCGGGCGCTGCGGGACTCCATCCGGTAGGGCTGACCCGGTGCGAGGCCGCTCCAATCCTCCTCGGACAGCGCCGACTGGATGGCGATCCCCGGTGCCCCGGCGCTGAAGGCGTGCCGCGTGCCCGGACGCTGCGCTACGGTTGCCGTGTTATGCCGTGGCTCGACGGTCACAAGCGTCACGCAGTCGTGTTGGTCCCAGACCGCGATGAACGCCGTCATGGCAAGTTCATTGGCGAGAGCGGTCAGCTCCGGAAGCGCGGCGGACTGAAGATCGCGGGAGACTCCGCGGGCCAGGGCAGCGAGCCCGGGCCCGGACTGTACTTTGCCGGAACTGTCCCGCACCACCAGCGAGTGGTCCTCCAGCGTTCGGAGAATGCGGTAGGCAATTGAGCGGTGCACGCCCAGCTGCGCCGCCAGTTCGGCGATGCTCAATGGAGCGGCGGCATCGGCGAGAATTTCAAGTGCATGTATCCCGCGGGAGAGGGTCTGCGAGTGTTTGGTGGCGTCCGGCGTCGTTGTGTTTGAGCTCACACTCCCGTATTATTCTCTATTAGAACGAATTGTTCAACTATAGAACACATTCGCGATGAGGGGCTTACGATGATTGCCAAACCGCAGAAGCTTCAGCCGCATGAGGCACCACATGAGACCCCGTCACCGCCCGGGGTGAAGACCCTTCCACCCCGGGCTAATCACTTCCGCGGTAGCCTTGGACGCTTCGCTACAGGCGTGGCAATAGTGACTTTCGATGGTCCCACCAAGCGGCACGGGCTTACGGTCAATTCGTTTACCTCCGTCTCGATGAAACCACCGCTGGTCCTTGTCAGCATCGCGCGCAGCACCAGGACGCATGATGAGCTCGCCAACAGACCGTTCGCGGTCAACATTCTCGGCGCGGAGCAGAAGGATCTGGCGATGCACTTCGCCGGGCGCCCCAGCCGGGAACCGCTTTGGGTCGAGGGGGAGACCGCGCCCCGCCTCTCGGGAGTCCTCGCCTATTTCGAGTGCACGCCATGGGCAGCCTACGACGGCGGCGACCACACCCTCTATCTGGGGCAGGTGGAAAACTTCGACTACCGCAGCGGCGACGCGCTTGCGTTTGCCAACAGCCGTTTCACCACCATTCCGGAGTTGCTCCGCGGCGACGAAGAGCTTCTCTAACCGAACCAAAACTCCAGACTGGAGAGCATTCCTGGGTATCCGTACCGGCCGGCAATTCCTGGACAAGCTCAACTCAATGCGCCCACACACTGTGATCAACGGTGAGGTGGTTACCATGGACGCACCGGCGACTACATGAACCGTTCATCTGTGCCGCGGTTCGCTCTACAACGGGGCCCCCACCCACGACGGGCCATTGGCCAGCCGCTTCGAGGAGATGGACGCCGTCGTCGTCTTCGAAGACCTGTTTGTGCCCAACGAACGCATTTTCATGCTCGGTCATCCGGAGCTGTGCAACGGTTTCTATGCCGAAACCGGTGCGGGCGCCCTGATGACCCATCAGGTGGTCACCCGCACGGATCGCCAAGAGCGAGTTCATGCCTGGGCTGGCATCCGAACTCGCCGGTGCCATCGGTACTGACGGGTTCCAGCACATCCAGGAGGACCTTGCCGAGCTTATCCAGATCGTAGAGATCGGCAAGGCTCTGGTTCGGGCTTCCGAGGTGGACGCCGCACCCAACGAGGCTGGGGTAATGCTGCCGAAGTGGACAACCCTGAACGCAGCCAGGAACTGGTATCTAAAAGTTGCCCAGCGTTTCCCCCAGAGCATCCGGAAATTTTCCGCAAGCGGACTGATGGCGCTGGCAGGCGTTGCAGATGTCAACAGCGAAGCCCGACCGGACATCGAGATGTTCCTGCAGTCCAAGACGCTGACGGGCACTGAGCGTGTGCGGCTGTTCAAGCTGGCGTTCGATGCGTCCATCTCGGGCTTCTCCGGGCGGCAGGCGCTCTACTAGTACTTCTTTTTCGGCGACCCGGTGCGCATGGCGGGCGCCCTGGTGAACAGCTATGACCGCGAACCTGCCCGCGACCGTGTTCGTGAGTTTCTGGCGAGGGAGGACTAGTGACCTGCGCCCCGCCCGCACGCCCAGACATGCACGGTGTCAATGGGGGTATGATCTAAACCACGCTTACCGAACGTTCCGTCGGTAATTCGATCCGTTCATTTGGAGTAACAATGACGTCTTCAGAAACTGCCACGCGGAAGCCCATGTCCCGCGAGGAACGTAAAGTCCTTGCGGGTACCCTGGCCGGTACTTCCATCGAGTGGTATGACTTCTTCATCTACGCCCAGGCCGCGGGCCTCGTGCTTGCCGGGCTGTTCTTCGACCCCTGGGCACAGGGTGATCCCGGTCTGGCCCTGCTTATTTCGCTGAGCACCATCGGGATCAGTTTCCTGTTCCGGCCGCTCGGGGCAATTGTCGCAGGTCGGTACGGCGACCGGCTCGGTCGAAAGAAGATGCTGGTCTTCACCCTCGTGCTGATGGGTTCGGCCACCGCATTGATTGGCCTGCTGCCCACGTTCAGCCAGATCGGAGCATGGGCACCCATTCTGCTGATCCTCCTGCGGGTGCTGCAGGGATTCTCCGCCGGCGGAGAATGGGGTGGTGCGGCGCTGATGTCGGTTGAGCACGCACCCCTCAGCCGCCGCGGTTTCTTCGGCTCGTACCCCCAGATCGGCGTGCCGGTGGGAATGATTCTTGCCACCGGTGTCATCTTTCTGCTCACCACAGCACTGACACCTGAGCAGTTCAACGAGTGGGGCTGGCGTATTCCGTTCCTCTTCTCCGTTGTCCTGATCGTGGTGGGTTACCTGATCCGCCGTGCAGTTGATGAGAGCCCGGTCTTCAAGGAGATGCAGCTGCGGAAGAAGGAATCTTCCGCGCCACTGCGCCAACTCTTCAGGAAGAACACCCGTGAAGTCATCCAGACCGCCTTCATTTTCGTGGCAAATAACGCAGCCGGCTACCTGTTGATCGCCTTCTTTGTCTCCTACGCCAGCAGGCCCGAGGAGCGGCTTGGGCTCGGCATGGACAGGGCGTCAGTACTGCTCACCACCGCGCTCGCCTCCTTTGGGTGGCTGATATTCACCATGTATGGCGGAGCCCTCTCCGACCGGATCGGGCGTGTGCGGACTTTCCAGATTGGCTATGGCTTGGTCTTCGCCTGGATGATCCCGATGTTCCTGCTGATAGACACCCGCAATATCTGGCTGTACGGCCTCGCCCTGTTTGTCCTCACCATTGGCCTTGGACTGTCCTATGGACCCATGTCCGCAATGTACGCTGAAATGTTTCCGGTGGAGGTCCGGTATTCCGGAGTGTCCATCGGGTATGCCCTCGGCGCTATTCTGGGTGGGGCATTTGCCGCGTTCATCGCGGAGGCGCTGCTGCAGGCTACCGGGTGGTCAGGATCGGTGGGGGTCTACATCATGGTGCTGTGCGTGATTTCCTTCATCGCCGTGACCACAGTGAAGGAAACCAGAGGCAACAACCTCCGGGTCGCTGAGGCGCATGAGGAGTACCTCCGGCAGCATCCGGAGGAAGCGATCTAGCGCAGAATCGATCTGCATACCCTTGGTAAATGCGCCATGGGTACTTCTGCCCATCGCGTCTCCGAAGTCGCCTCCGTAGTATTTTGAATCAAGAAGGGCCTTGTACGAGGGGCCCGACTCCCGGGCCGTGCGCGGCTCCGGTTGACGAAGGCCGGTACATGAGGGTTCCCCCAAGCTCTGATGTGCCGGTCTTTTCCCGTTTCCGCGTAGGCCACGCCCACCCTGTTACCGTATAGCCATGCCGGAGATGCCCGAAGTGCAGGGCCTTGCAGATTTCCTCCGCAGCAGGCTGCTGCCTGAGGGACACCCGCCCGCCTCTGTGGCGGAC
>NZ_KI915011.1:50144-79940 GCF_000520595.1 Arthrobacter sp. H5 | reverse complement strand
CCCGCCTCTGTGGCGGACGTGGAAATTCTTTCCTTCTCGGTGCTTAAGACGGCCCGGATACCGGTCCAATCACTCGCCGGACGTGCCGCAACCTCCGTATCTCGCCGGGGCAAGTTCATTGTTCTAGAATTCGACGGTTTGTTCCTCGCAATGCACCTCGCCAGGGCCGGCTGGCTCCGCTGGTCGGATTCACTGAGCACGGGGAGACTGAAGCCGGGAAAGGGCCCCATTGCCCTCCGGCTGCGCCTTTCCGGCGACGGTGCAGCGCCGGGTTTTGACCTGACAGAGGCGGGCACCCGGAAATCGGTGGCGGTGTACGTCATTGAAGACCCTGGTGACGTTCCGGGGATCGAGCGGCTGGGTCCTGAAGCTCTTGACGTTGATCTGCACCAATTCACCGCTATGATCCGCGAACACCGCGGCCAGATCAAGGGACTTCTCCGCGACCAGTCGTTCATTGCAGGCATCGGCAACGCGTACAGCGACGAGATTCTCCATGCCGCGCGGATGTCTCCCTTTACCGTGGCATCAAGTCTGGGGGAGCAGCAGGTTGCGGTCCTCCACGGCTCACTCCGGACGGTGTTGGAAACTGCGATCCTCTCCGCAACCGGTAAGCCGGCAAAGGAGCTCAAGGATTCGAAGCGTCGCGCACTGAAGGTTCATGGAAGGGCAGGCGAGCAGTGCCCGGTCTGCGGTGACACGGTGAGGGAAGTGTCATTTGCCGATTCGGCACTGCAGTACTGCCCCACCTGTCAGACCGGAGGGAAACTGCTCGCTGACCGCAGGACGTCTAAGTTTCTGAAGTAGGGCGCCTCCCTGCACCTGCTGGGAACCCACCGGGTTACGGTGCGCCCGAGCGGTAGTGAAACGTCGATTGGCGGCGGGGCGTTCCACTTCAGCGCGCGGGCTCGTAGGATCGGAGGGATAGGCAACATCGAATCGATCGGAGTGAGCTCATGACTGATAAGCCGGAAGAGCAGGATAAGCAGGATAAGCACGATAAGCACGAAAACACCGGCCCCGAAGGCACCATCCCGGAGGCCAAGGACGGCGTTGGCGGCACGACAACAGACGAGCCCAGCAACTTCGAGCCGGAGGAAGACAAAGACTCCCGCGACGATCCCAGCTGAGCGGTCAACGGTCGGAAGTGCTCAGAAATCTCATCACAGGAATGTCCGGCACCGGGAAATCCTCGGTACTGGCTGGACTGGCGCAACGAGGTTATGACGTGGTTGATACTGACTACGGCGATTGGTGCGAATGGTCCGAAGACGACGAGGACAACATGATATGGCGCGAGGACCGAATATCCACGCTCTTGTCGGAATACCAAGGAACAGGTCTGTTTGTGCAGGGCCGCGTCTCGAATCAGGGGAAGTTTTACGACTCTTTCGATGAGGTTGTACTGCTGAGCGCCCCGGTGGACACGTTGTTGAAGCGGATCTCAACGCGCACAACCAACACCTTCGGCAAAAAACCGGGGGAGCGAGACCGCATTTTGACTGACCTGATAGCAGTGGAGCCGCTGCTTCGCGCAAGCGCGACCTTGGAAATCGATACGCGGATCCCACTGCCTCAAGTGGTAGGCGCAGTGGTTGGTTTGACTCAGCTCGCGCGCTAACCGAGGCTTGGGGCCTGCGCCGGGGGCTCCGGAATGTGCAGGTTGCCGGTGGTAACGCCGCCGGTCCACGTATCCGGAGAATCGGCGCTCGGCGGATTGAGCGGCGCGGGTGGCATCGAGGCGGGAACGCCGTCGTCGTCCGCGGTTTCGTTGACGTGCGCCCGCAATGCCACGGCAACCTCATGGGCATCCGGCCGGTGCTCGGGATTGCGTGCCGTCATGCGGGTGAGGAGATCATGCCACTCTTCACCCAGGGAAGCGGGCACTTCGGGGTCCCGCAGCAGACGGGCGACGGCGGCCTCCACCACATGGCCGGGAAACGCCTTCTCGCCGGTGAGACATTCAAGCAAAACCAGGCCAAGCGAGTAAATGTCGGTGCGCGGTTCAATCGGGGAACCCTGCGCCTGCTCGGGACTCAGGTAGTTCGCGGTGCCGATCGTGGCGCCGGTGGCTGTAGCGACCGTTGCCTCGACCATCCTGGCAATGCCGAAGTCCGTCAGCTTGGGGTACAGCCGGGTGTCCTGCTCGCTCGAGTGGAACATGAGGATGTTTGCAGGCTTCACATCGCGGTGAATGACTCCCTGGGAGTGGATGTATGACAGCGCATCGGCGAGGTCTGCTCCGACCTGCGCCACGTCGTCGGGCGCCAGCGGTCCGAATTTCAGGAGGCGGCGCAGATCCTGGCCGTCAACCAATTCCATCACGAGGAAACCGGTGGTCTTGCCTGAGTCATCGTGATGCAGTCCAGCGTCGTGCAGCGTGACCAGCCCCGGGTGGTTCAGCGTTGAGAGCAGCAGAGTTTCGGTGTGCTGGCGCCGGTAGTCATCGTCATCGGAGGTGGTGGAGCTGAAGATCTTGATGGCGACATCGCGGCCGAGATTTTTGTCCAGCGCCCGGTACACCGAAGCGGCGCCACCGGTACCAAGCAGTTCGGTGGGTTGGTACCGGTGAGCCAGGAGTTCATCCACGCGTGTCCTCCGGGAGCGATGTGTTGTGAAATGACGGGAAAGGTGATGCTAAGCGTGCTGATCACCTCGATGATCCTACCCTGAGCTTCGTCCGCGGACGGCCCCAGCCATACTCGTGGCCGGAAAGTAACGCCAATTGTTACGTGGCGAGGAAATCGATGGCTGCCGTCTTGAACTCCCTGGACGTCACCGCGTTGGAGTGGGTGCGGCCAGGCAGCCACAGTGTCTCCGCTTTGCCGCTGAGTGACGCCAGTTCGGGCAGGGTGCGGGCCCTGTTGTCGTTCTCGCCAGCTACAAGCAGCAGTGGCATGTGGGGCACAACGTCGGCGGGGACAAAGGGTTCACCCTTGATCGCCTCAATCATGGTCAGCAGGGCAAAGACGTCGTTGGAGGGGACCATCCGCGCCATCCGAAGCAGGTCGCCGGTGGACGGATCCTCAATCGGTGTGCCGTCGCTGAGGAACCGCTGCGCCGCATCGAGGTCGAAGTCCGCCAGCGGGTCGGCGCTGCCCGGGCCGCCCAGTACCATCCGGTGAACCAGTTCCGGCTGGGTTGCCCCGAACTCCCAGGCGAGCCGCGAACCCAGTGAATAGCCGATGATGTCCACACCGCTTGCAGGTCGACCTGTTGCCAGGGGCACCACGTGGGCATCCTGCAGGACCTGCAGCAGATCGGCCCGGATCCGGCTGGGGGAGTATGCGTCCCGCTCCTCCGGGGAGGTACTCATGCCGTGGCCGGGCAGATCCACGGTAATGACGCGGCGGCCGGCTTCCGTCAGCGCCCGGACCCAGCCGGAGTCCTCCCAGTTCAGTTTCGCGGAAGACGCGAATCCATGAATGAGCAGCACAGGGCGTACGGACGTACCCTGCGATGGTTCATGAACGCCGACATTGAGCCCCGGATCGGTGCCCTCCACCAGATGGTCACTGTGCCGTCCCATGAGTGTCTCCCGGTTCTCGCTTGAGGCCTAGTCGTCGTCGAGCACGGCATTCAGCCGGACCCGCCGCTTTGGCGCCTGTTCCTGCGGGACGGTTCCCACGATGCCCGCGGTGTCATCCGGCACCCCGAACACAATGAGCGGATCACCGACCTTGATCACGTCACCGGCCCCTCCATGAACTCTAACCACAGTTCCGGTCTGCGGCGACGGCAACTCCACAGCGGATTTTGTGGTCTCCACCTCGACCAGCGGCTGATTGCGTTCCACCTGGTCCCCCTCGGCCACCAGCCACTCGAGAATGGTGGCCTCGATGAGGCCTTCGCCGAGGTCCGGCAGGGGGAAGGACAGTTCAGCCACGGCGGTGCTCCAATACTCGTTGGATGCCAAACAGGATGCGGTCGATGCCCGGAAGGTACTCATCCTCGAGGTCACCTGACGGATACGGTACGTCAAAGCCCGTCACCCGCTCAACAGGCGCCTTCAGCGTGTTGAAGCACTCCTCAGTCACAAGCGCGGCGACTTCGGCGCCCAGCCCGCTGGTGCGGGGACCCTCATGCACGACGACGGCGCGCCGCGTCTTCGCCACGGAGGCCGCAAGGCCCTCGGCATCGATGGGCTTGAGCCAGCGCAGGTCCAGCACCTCCACGTCAATGCCGTCCTCCTCGGCCAGCTCGGCAACCTGCAGGCAGCGCGAAACCATCGCGCCCCAAGCGATCAGCGTCAGGTGACGGCCCGGCCGGGCGACCCGCGCGCCCTCCGGTGTGCCGCCGTCGTGCAGGTTAACCTGTGCTTTCTGCCAGTAGCGGGATTTCGGCTCCATGAAGATCACAGGATCGGGCCGCTGCGCCGCGTACTTGAGCAGGTGGTAGGCCTGCTGTGGGTCCGACGGCGAGACCACTTTCAGCCCCGGAACATGGGCAAACATTGCCTCGAGTGATTCTCCATGGTGCTCGGGAGCGCGGATGCCGCCAAAACTCGGCACCCGCAGCGTAATGGGCATGGGCAGCGTGCCGCGGCTGCGATAGTTCATTCGGCCGATCTGGCAAATGATCTGGTTGACCGCCGGATAGGCGAAACCGTCAAACTGCACCTCGGGGATGGGGTGGAAACCGGCCATGGCAAGCCCCACGGACATGCCAAGGATTCCCGATTCCGCCAACGGTGTGTCGAAGACCCGTGTGGCTCCGAACCGTTCCTGAAGGCCGTCGGTGACGCGGAATACGCCGCCCAGCCGGCCCACATCCTCACCGAAGATCAGTGCCTTCGGGTCTTCGTCGAGCGTTTCAGCCAGCGCCAGGTTGAGCGCGGCCTGCATGGAAAGCTCCACGGTTGCGCCCCTCTCTTGGGCCGGGTTGAGGGTGGTTGCGTCAAGCATGCTCGGATTCCTCTCTCCAGGATGCGGCTTGGGCCGCCAGTGCAGGTGTCATCTCCTGGAAAACAAACTCGAACATCTCGTGTCCAGGCCGGGGACCGAGGGCAACCACTCCTGCACGGACCTGCTCCGCCTCAGCCTCCGCGTCTGCGAGAGCCGCCTGAAAAAAGTGGTCCGTGACCCCAAAACGTTCCCGGAGGACCCTCTCGCAGCGCTGCAGCGGATCTGCATTTTGGGCGGACTGCTCCTCGGCAAGGGTTCGGTATCGGCCGGGGTCATCGCTGGTGGAATGGGGTCCAAGCCGGTAGGTCATCGCTTCGATGAGCATCGGCCCGTTACCTGCCCGTGCGTGCGCAACGGCGCGCCGTGTCGCCTCAAGGACGGCAACGACATCGTTGCCGTCAACCTGCTCCGCAGGCATGCCATAACCGGCTGCGCGCGCAGCCACCGAACCACCGGCGACTTGGCGGTCCGTCGGAACCGAGATAGCCCAGCCGTTGTTCTGGACAAAGAAAATGACGGGGGACTTCATGATGGCGGCAAAATTCATGGCCTCGTGGACGTCGCCCTGCGAGCTGGCGCCGTCGCCGAAGTAGGTCAGCGCAATGTTGAAGCCGTCCGGGCCGGGGTTCGTGTCGGCGTGCTTAATCACCTGACCCTGTGCCCATCCGACGGCATGCAGCACCGATCCGGCGACGACGGCCTGAATTGGTGCGAGATGCGTTTGGGCAGGGTTATAGAGGCCTCCATGCCAGGTTGCCTTGTGCGTGGACATGTACTCGACCATGTCCACGCCGAGCGCCTTGGCGACGCCCATCTCGCGGTAGGTCGGGAAGACGAAATCGCGGCTGGGGTCAACAGCGCAGCCGCTGCCAACCTGGGCTGCCTCCTGTCCGAGCATGGGCGCATAGCCTGGAATCACGCCTTGGCGTTGCCAGCGGACCGCGGCTAGATCGAGTTGGCGAACCGTCGTCAGTAGCGTGTAGAGCCGTTTAAGCTCGTCCTCGGGTGGGGTGGAAACCAGGGGCATAAGTCATCCTCGCGTCGAGTTGTCCCGTTGTGGTGACCGTACTCACAAGATGGCATAGGCTGCAATCTTTGTATGTTTTTATAAACAAACTGTGAACATTTCGTGGCAATGAATGAGAGTAAACATAACAATATGTTCGCTATAATGACATCTCGCCACCAACAAAAAATGCGGCAGAGATATGTGCGTCCTTGAACACACCTCCGCCGCGCGGTCAGAAACTGACCAACCGCTGTGACTTTAGTCACTGAATCCGGGAAGAGCAAACCGGACCGCGCTATGTGTCACTCGCTGGGCATCTAAGAATGAGCAGATGGGCCAGCGGACGATGTTGTGGAAAACACATACGGAAAGGATCGGAGCAATTATGAAGATCGATGTGCTGGATGCCCGTATTACCGAGCTCTTTACCGACGACCCGCGGATGAGTGTTCTGGAGGTGTCCCGCACCCTCAAGGTTGCCCGCGCAACGGTGCAGGCCAGGTTGGACCGGATGCAGCGAAGCGGGGTCATCGCCGGGTGGGGGCCACGAGTGCATCCGGCGGCTCTGGGGTATCCGGTCATGGCGTATTGCTCGCTCACCATCCACCAGGACACCGGGCATGACGCGGTCTCAAGAGTTCTCGCTGAGATTCCCGAGATTCAGGAAGTTCACACTGTGTCCGGGGAGAGCGATCTGCTGGCCAAGGTTGCTGCGCGGTCCAACTCCGACCTGCAGCGGGTCATCGACGCGATCATTGCCACCAAAACCGTGGTGCGGTCCTCCACGGTGATTGTGCTCAACACCCACTTCGAAGGGCGCACACTGCCGCTGATGCACGCGGCCGCCGAGGTGTGACTCGGCCCGGATCCGTTCGACAGTAATGACTGACTTTCGCCGGCAAGCTGTTATTTCTGTCTCGTCGATTGGGCCGGTGCCGTCACGGATTCGGTCTGCGCCCAGAACGGGTCTAGAATGACTTATAGTCAGTGTGACTCTAAGTAAGCGGTGTGAAGGAGGTGGAGCATGTATCCGGATTCAGCAAACGTTTCGGAGCGCAGTCTCAAACCACCCTCGCTCGCAATCTCCACGGTGATCTTCGCGCTCAGACCCAGTGAGGCAACCGGCCGCTCCACCCTCTGGTTGCCCCTGGTCCGGCGCATCCGCCAGCCACACCTTGGCCGGTGGGCGCTGCCCGGAGGTCCACTGGACCATCTGGAGTCCCTCCAGGACGCAGCGGCCCGGAATCTTCTGGAAACCACAGGCCTTGCGCCGAGGTACCTGGAACAGCTCTACGCATTCGGCGGGCTTCACCGCTCCGCGGGACAACGCCTGGTGTCAATCGTCTACTGGGCGCTCGTCCAGCCCAGCGAGGCGGAGCTGACCCGTGAATCCGAGAACGTCCGCTGGTTCAGGGCGGATAAGCTCCCGGGGCTGGCGTTCGACCACAACGACATAGTGGACTATGCCCTGTGGCGCCTGCGCAACAGGATGGAGTACGGCTCCATTGCGTACCACTTCCTCGGCCAGAGTTTCACACTGGCACAGGTCCGCGAAGTGTATGAGGCCGTGCTGGACAAACAGCTGGATCCAGCCAACTTCAGACGGCAGCTTCGGGCAACGCCGGATATCACGGCGACTGACGAATACCTGCAGGGTTGCCGCCACAGGCCACCCCGCCTCTATCGCTACACCGGCCCCGCGCCCCAGTACGGCGCCGGGCAGCAGAACCCATCACCACAGTTACGGAGAGTCCCATGACGAGCGTCAATACAGCAATCCAGCTCATCACCCGAGAGGAAGCCGAGCGCTCCGCCGCGGAGGGAAGCACCTGCAGCCCGGAGTTGGCCAAGGGCCCGTGGGAGTTCGACATGCCTTCAACACCTGCCCAAGGCCCCGACTATGGTCCCGGTGCGTCGATGGCAGACACCGCGCCTCCATCCACTCCGCGGCAGGGTGAGCTTCCAGAGGAATACCGCCTCGCCAATGACGAACAACTTCATGGGCGGATCATGGCCGCCAAGGAAGCGCTGGGCGACAAGCTTGTCATCCTGGGCCACTTCTACCAGCGCGACGAGGTGGTCAAGTACGCCGATTTTGTCGGGGACTCCTTCCAGTTGGCCAATGCTGCGCTGACCAAGCCCGACGCCGAAGCGATCGTTTTCTGCGGCGTGCACTTCATGGCCGAAACGGCTGACATCCTTTCCCGTCCTGACCAGGCAGTGATTCTGCCAAACCTCGCCGCGGGCTGCTCGATGGCGGACATGGCGGACATTGATTCGGTAACCGAGTGCTGGGAACAGCTCAGTGAGCTGTTTGGAACAGAGCCCGACGACGACGGCCGGCAGCCGGTCATCCCGGTCACCTACATGAATTCCTCGGCCGCGCTCAAAGGCTTCTGCGGCCGCAACGGAGGAATTGTCTGCACGTCCTCAAACGCCGCGACGGTCCTTGAATGGGCGTTCGAACGAGGGCAGCGCGTCCTGTTCTTCCCGGACCAGCACCTGGGCCGCAACACCGCCAAGGCCATGGGCGTGCCCATGGCGCAGATCCCCATGTGGAACCCGCTGAAGGATCTCGGTGGCAATGACGAACAGACCCTCCTGGAATCGAAGGTCATCCTCTGGCACGGCTTCTGCTCTGTTCACAAGCGGTTCAATGTGGGGCAGATCGAGAAGGCGCGGGCCGAGCACCCCGGCGTCCGCGTGATCGTGCACCCCGAGTGCCCCATGCCCGTGGTGGACGCCGCCGATGAGTCCGGTTCAACCGACTACATTCAAAAGGCCGTCGCTGCCGCGGAGCCGGGAACCACCTTTGCAATCGGAACCGAGATCAACATGGTCAACCGGCTGGCGGCGGAGAATCCCGAGCACACCATTTTCTGCCTTGATCCGGTGATCTGCCCCTGTTCCACGATGTACCGGATCCACCCCGGCTACCTCGCGTGGGTCCTCGAAGGGCTTCTCCGGGGCGAGGTCCTCAACCGGATCACCGTCCCGGGCGACGTGGCAGACCCGGCGCGTGTGGCCCTGGAACGGATGCTGGCGGCCAAGCCGTGAGCAGTAGGCGTCCACGGCATATCCTCGTTGCCGGCAGCGGCATCGCGGGCCTCTACACCGCTCTGGAGCTCCGCCGGACGCGGGCGGCTGAAGTCACGCTCATCACTAAGGGTGATTTGCGCCAGAGCAATACCTGGTTTGCGCAGGGAGGCATTGCGGCAGTCTTCCCGCAGGAGGATCGGGTGGCGGACAGCCCAGCCTCCCACGGTGCGGATACGCTCGCGGCGGGAGCGGGGCACTGTGACGCGGCCGCTGTACGGGTGCTCTGCGAAGAAGCCGGCGAACACGTGGAGCGGCTGCTGCAATTGGGCACGTGCTTTGACCGCGCGGCCGACGGCGGGCTGGCCCTCGGCCGGGAAGCGGCACACTCCGCGGAGCGCATTCTGCACGTCAACGGCGATGCGACCGGTGCGGGAATAGCTGATCCGCTGATTGCAGCGGTGCTCACCGATCCAGGTATAACGGTGTTGGAGCACACTTTCCTCGCTGATCTGGTGACACGGGACGGGACGGTGACCGGCGCCGTCGTTATCCGCAGCGGCGGGTCCACCGAACTGGCTGCCGACGCCGTGGTACTGGCCACCGGCGGTGCGGGACAGCTCTTCGAGCAGAACACCAATCCGTCCGTTGCGACTGCGGACGGTCTGGTCGTGGCTTGGCGCGCAGGAGCGGTAGTCAAAGACCTGGAATTCTTCCAGTTCCACCCGACTGCGCTGGATGTACCGGGCCATCCGCTGATTTCCGAAGCCGTCCGCGGCGATGGTGCGGTGTTGAGGGACCAATCGGGTCACCGCTTCATGACGGACTATCATCTGGCGGCGGAACTCGCGCCCCGGGATGTGGTCTCCCGCAGTATCACGCTGCATCTGAAGAAGCGCGGCGAACAGTGCGTCTATCTGGACGCGACCGCCCTGGGTGGCGGCTTCCTTGCCGGGCGCTTTCCCACCCTTGACGGATTGACCAGAGCACACGGCTTCGACTGGGCCCGGGAGCCGCTGCCGGTTGTTCCTGCCGCGCACTACTGGATGGGAGGCATCCACACGGACCTCTGGGGGCGGACCTCCGTTCCCGGACTGTATGCCGTGGGCGAGGCAGCGTGCACCGGTGTACACGGGGCAAACCGGCTCGCGTCGAATTCATTGCTTGAGGGCCTGGTGTTTGGCGCCCGAAGCGCTGCCGCCATCGTGGCGGATCATGGGCCCTGGCCGGAGTTCGGGTCGACGGCACTGCGGATTGCAGCCGGAGGGCGGGAACCTGCGGAGCGGCACCGGATTCAGCAGCTGATGTCGGAGCACGCTGCGGTTATCCGCGACTCCGCAGGCCTTGAGGTCGCCGCAAAGCAACTTACTCAGTGGCGCGCCGGCGGCGACACCGTCGAGGAGCGGGAGACGGCTAACGTCCTGCTCGCGTCGCACCTGCTGGTACAGGCGGCCGCGGCGCGTGATGAGTCCCGCGGCGCGCATTACCGGGCTGATTTCCCCGGGGCGGACGCCGCCGTCGTCGCCCTCCACTCGTACAGGATGGCCCAATGAACACACCGACAGCACGCCCCGCTCAGGCGGACGTTGACCGCATTGTTGCTGCAGCCCTCGCCGAGGACGCGCCCTGGGGCGACATCACCTCTCAGACACTCATTCCGGAGGACGCTACAGCCATGGCTTCGATCATGGCCCGCGAGGCAGGTATCTTCTGCGGCGAACAGGTGATCGAGGCCGCTATGCGCCTCTCCGACCCGCGCATTACCGTGGACTTCCGGGTCAGGGATTCAGACGCGTTCGACGACGGCGCGGTGCTGGCAGTGATTGAGGGTCCTGCCCGCCCTCTGCTCACGGCCGAGCGGGTGGCACTGAATCTCGCGCAGCGCCTGAGCGGGATCACAGCGATGACCGGACAGTTTGTGGCCGCGGTAGAGGGCACGTCCGCACGGATTGTCGATACCCGCAAAACGACTCCCGGGTTGCGCGTTCTCGAGCGGCACGCCGTACGCTGCGGCGGCGGGTTCAACCACCGGTTCAGCCTCTCCGATGCGGTGATGGCCAAGGACAACCACCTGGCCGTTCTGACCCGGGGTGGAACCGTCGACCTGACGGAGGCGCTGCGGACCGCGAAGGCGCAGCTTCCCCACACTGTGCATTTCGAAGTGGAAGTTGATCGTCTGGACCAGATCGAACCCGTGCTGGACGCGGGCGTGGACACGATCATGCTGGACAACTTTCCCTTGGCTGACTTGAAGGCCGGAGTGAGGCTTGTTGCCGGCCGCGCGCTGGTTGAGGCCAGCGGAAATGTGCGCCTGGACACCGTCACGGCCATCGCCCGGACCGGCGTCGACATCATCTCGTCGGGGGCGCTGACACACAGCGTCCGCGCGCTCGATCTTGGCCTGGACATCAGTCTGGATATCAGGCGGGATCTGGAACCAGGCGGTACGCCGTGATTTACCTCGATGCCGCCGCCACCGCACCGGTCCGCAGGGAGGTCCTCGAGGCGATGTGGCCACTGCTCACGGGTGACTTCGGCAACCCGTCAAGCCACCACAGCATCGGCGAATCCGCGGCCCGCGCACTGGACTATGCCCGGCGCACCGCCGCGGACGTACTGGGCTGCCGTCCATCCGACGTCGTGTTCACCTCCGGCGGGACCGAAGCAAACAACCTGGCGATCAAGGGCCTGGCGCTTGCCCGGCCGCGGGGCCGCCACATCGTCTCCTCCGCGATCGAGCACCCGGCGGTCCTGGAAAGCCTGGACTATCTGCGGCGGATTCATGGGTTCAGCATCACGCTGTTGCCGGTATCAGCGGAGGGGTTGGTGGATCCGGACGACCTCCGCCCCGCACTGACGCCGGACACCACGCTGTGCACCATCATGTACGCCAACAACGAAGTTGGAACAGTGCAGCCCATCACTGAACTGGCAGCGGTTTGCGCCGCCGCGGGTGTTCCCTTCCACACGGACGCGGTGCAGGCGGCCGGCTGGCTTCCCCTGGACACAGCCACACTGGGAGTCCAGGCCATGAGCATCTCCGGGCACAAAATCGGAGCTCCCAAAGGCTGCGGAATTCTGTTCGTCAAGGGACGCCTGCCCTTTGAGCCAGTCATCCACGGCGGCGGGCAGGAGCGCGGAAAACGTTCCGGGACCGAAAACGTGGCGGGCGCCGTCGCCGTCGCGACAGCGCTCAAGCTGGCCAGACAGGAAAGTGACGCATCAACCGCAACGGCGGCCGCACAGCGTGACTATGTCATCGACACCGTGCTCAAGGGGGTGCCGGGAGCTGTGCTGACCGGGCACCGCCTGCAGCGGCTGCCAAACCTGGCATCCTTCTGCTTCCCCGGAACCAGCGGCGAGTCCGTCCTGCTGGAACTCGAACGCGCCGGCGTTGTGTCCTCGTCCGGCTCGGCGTGCGCCGCCGGATCGGACGAGCCCTCAGCGGTGCTGCTTGCCCTGGGGATCGACCGCGGGACGGCCCAGACCGCCCTCCGACTGTCCTGGACCGCCGCCACCACCGAAGCCGAGATCTCCCTGGCTGCCCGCGCCGTCGTCGACTCGGTTGAGGCCGTGCGCGGACTCGGAAGCCGCGCCTGACTCGGAACCAAAACTATCTTCTCGATTCCGATGGCCCCAAGCGACCGGCGGCTGCATGTAAATGAGCAGGAGCGTATGTTCAGCCCGCTGGTGCTGCCATGGCGTAGGCGATTGTGGCGTAGGCCAAGGCGCCAGCCATTTCCTTGAGCAGCTCGTGGTTCACGTTTCCTATTGAGTCACAGTGTTGGTGGTAACACGGGTCGTGGCTGCTTCCGGCCTTGCCGCCGTAGGATTGCTCCTGTTCTTCCGTCTTGATCCCTACATCGCCGGTGAAGAGTCCGCCAACTGGGATTCCCGCCTCCAGGAACGCGGCGTAATCGGAGCCCCCGTCGAATGGGGTGGCTTCCGCTTCCATTCCGTTTTCAGCGAAGTAGCCCAGAAAAAGGTGCTCGATGGCGCCGGATCCGGCGGGGGCGCCGTCATCATACTCCGAACCGTCGCCGTCGTGAACATAACGCACGCCGTTTGGCGAGGCCATCATGTCCACATTCAGATTGAGCGCAGTCTGACTCATTTCGGCATCGCTCATCTCGTCGACGTAGTGTTCAGAACCTTCCAGACCGTCTTCTTCCCCGCCCCAGAAAGCGAACCGCACCCGGTTGACCGCCTCGACATTGGCCTCTGCCATCCACCGTGCGATCTCCAACATCGCCGCTACGCCGCTGCCGTTGTCATTGATCCCTGATCCGGAACGTACAGAGTCTAAATGTCCGCCCACCACGATCGAATGTTCGGCGCTGCCTGCGGTGTCAGCCAGGATACTGAATGTCTCAACCTGCCCACCACTGCCGTCCCGGTAGCTGAAGTTATGGCGAACCGGGTCATAGCCCGCGGCGCGCAGTTGATTCTCCACGTACCGCGCAGATTCCTCGTATCCCGGTGTGCCGGATGCACGGTTCCCCCCCCCCATTGGTGTCAGCGACATCCTGCAGGGCTTTCAGATGTCTCAGATAGCCGCCCTCGTCCATGGCTTGCTGAATGGGGCCTGCGCCGGGCGTGCTTGCCGGAACGAAGGGAAGCGGAGAAGAACAGGCCGACAGCAGGACAATGACCGCGGCAAAGAAGGCTGTAGCCGCCGTTCTCCCGATGGGGTGGCACGGACACATACGAACTGATGAGCTGATTCTCACGTCACCTTCTTGGTATTTTGGCGACTCGCATCAGATGTCGTCCGGCTGATCTCGCGGGCCGGGTTCCCACCGAAGAGGTTACCTGCCGGAACGTCTTCACCCTTCATCAGGAAGGAATCAGGCTCCAGCTCCGCACCTTCTCCCATCATCACGTCGTAATGGACGAAAGCGTTGATGCCTATGGTGCAGCCTGCTCCGATGGTGATGCCTTCCCGTTTGAATGCACCGTCCTCCATCGAGTGGCATTGGATCGTGCTAAGTGCGTTCAGCGTGCAGTTGTCTCCGATGGAGACGATCGTCTTTTCAGGAATGGAGCAGCCGTCGTCAAACACGTGCTTACCGACGCGGACACCGAGCAGACGCCAGATGATGTTTTTAAACGGTGTGCCGTTGAAGATGTCCAGATATGTTGTTGCACTCAGCTTCCAGAAGCGCTCATGGCGCCAGAAGGACCGGTTGTAAATGGAGCAGAACAGCGGGGTCAGCCGCCGGAACCCAAAGGCGGCCCGCTCAACCAGGATGAAGTAGCCGGTGGTGAAGAGGAACAGGCCGATGGTCGCTCCCGCAAACGCCAAAGCGTCGTAGAAGTTGTGCAGTGCAATGGCATAGGACCCGATCAGGAGCGCTGCGAACAGGTAAATCCACCGGCTAAGCAGGAAAAGGGCTATCGTGACGGCATTGTGCCGGTTCTTGGCCTTAAGCAGCGTCCCAGCTCCCTCCCCGGCGCCGATTTCCTTAAACTCGCTGTCTCTTTGCACCGAGCGTGGTATTTCAAAAGGGGGCGATCCGAGGATCCCGACGCCCTCCCGTACCGGACCATCCAACGGAACCATGACTTTCGTGGCCAGGAGGCAGTTGTCACCGATGCTGGCGTTTGGCGGATACACAATGTTGTTACCGAAGAAGCTGCGTGAGCCAATGGAGGTTTCGGAGATTTTGAATGAGGTGTTGGAGAAGTCGGCGTTCATGATCGACAGACCGTCGGCCACCATGGTCCCGCTCCCAATGGTCGCCGCGAATGGGCTCTCATGCTTGAGCGCAACGCCAAAGTTCGAGCCGGTCTGAACGAGGCCGGGCTGCTTGTAGCCAAGCAGTTTCAGATAATGGACAATCAGTGAACTATCCCCGGTGAGCTCCATGAAGAACCGCAGGTTCGTCAATCTGGCAATCGCGCGTTGGACGGCAAAGGGCCAGCTGTAGAGTGGGTAAACTTTCCCCGGTTTCAGCGCCAGGTTCAAGAGGCGCGGGCCCGTGACAACGAGCGCGAGCCCCACAATCACGGCTCCGAAAAAGAAGATGAAGGATACGATGAACGCGTCGATATAGAACATCAAATTGGCATGGTCCAAGTGTTCCAGAGAGGTGTATCCGGGGATAAGCAATGAAAGGCTTCCCACGCCCAGAGGGACAATCAGCAGGAGCCGGCCAAGGAAGGCGAAAATGCTATACGTGACACGCCGGCGGGTGCCACAGTCGGCGGGGCTGACAGTTCGGTAGTCCGTACCAGCCCGCTGTGCTGGTGAGCCCTGCCACCACTGGCCGTCCGGTATCGACTGTGAAGCGTAGAGCGAGGAGGCGTGTCCCAGCTGCGCACCGTTCCCAACACGGGCGTCTACGTCGAGGATGGCGGCCTCGCCGATCACGGCGTTCGCGCCGATGGTCACAGGGCCGGTCTGGATGCTCCCGCGGTAGGCGCGGTAGCAGCTGAAGGACGAGTCTTTGCGGATCACCGTTCCGTCCCCGATGGTGAGCAGATCGGTGCAAACCGGTACCGAAGGAGCGAGTATTACCACGTTCCGCCCGATTTTGGCGCCAAGTGCGCGCAGGTAAAGGATATATAGGGGGGTACCGACGAAGAGGCGCATGGGGTTTGCGCGGATAAGACTTTTTACGATCCAGAATCTCAGATACGGAAAGGTCCAGACCGGGAAGCTTTCGATCCTCCACCGACCTATCAGGAGCCATTTCACTGCAATGGGTAGTAGGCATAGGGCGATAAAGCTTGCCGAACCGAAGAAGAGGGAACGCCAGAGTACTTCAGCTATGTTCTGACCTCCGGACGCGAATTTGTAACCCGCGAAAAGCACCGTTGCTGCACCGGATGCAGCTGTGAGGAAGATCAGGGCCTGCAGGAACCCGCACAGTACATACTGGGCGTTGCTCACCGTGCCGGGCGCGCTGTCCGCGTAGGGTGACGGGGTCGAAGCAGCAGCTGTTGCTGGTTTCTGCTGTGCGGCAGCCAGCTTGGTTATGGTCGGATTGAGGTAGATGTCGCGCATAGCCACGGGGGCGCATCCCTCCCGGCGCACACGGGCTGAGAAGTGGGCCATGAGCAGGGAATTGGCGCCGAGGTCGTTGAAGAAGTGTGCGCTGGTGGATACTTTCTCCACTCCGAGAACCCCGGCCAGGGCGGAGGCGAGAATGTGTTCCTCCGGGGTGGCGGGTGCTGTGTAACCGTCATCGTTTCTGTAGTCACTTCGGACGCTGGGCTCCGGTAGGTTTTTGCGATCGGCTTTACCACTGGTGAGCACAGGGATGACGTCGAGCCGGTCGAAATACGCCGGGATCATGTAGCCGGGGAGCCGTTCTTTGAGAGCCGCGCGGATAAGGGATTCATCGATGTGATCGGTGTCCTGGCGGAGGCTGTAGTAGGCAGCCAGCTCCGTCAGACCTGGTACGGGTTCGTGTGTCTTGACCACGGCCTGAGCGATTCCCGGAAGTTGTAGAAGCACCGACTCAATTTCAGTCAGCTCAATGCGGTAACCGCGGATCTTTACCTGGGTATCGATTCGACCGAAATACTCTATTTGTCCCTCCTCATTGAGGCGGCCGAGGTCCCCGGTTCGGTAGATGCGTCCGGACGGGTTGTTGGCAAGCTGCAGGAAGTCCGGTATGAACGCCTTGTCAGTGAGGTCCTGCCGTTTGATGTAGCCGCGTGCGAGTCCGATACCGGCCAGGGCGATCTCTCCCGTCGCGCCCGGCGGCAGGAGTTTGGGCTCGTCCGGGTCAAGAATCACGGCGGAGTATGTGGGTAGCGGGGTTCCCAGGGTTACGGGTCGGTGTGGGTCGGCAACTGCCCATGTGGCTGTAACGGTTGCTTCGGTGGGCCCATAGACGTTAAGAAATCGTCGGTCTGCTTTGTGCCAGCGGGCGATGAGATCCCTTGGACAGGCCTCTCCGGAGACGAGGAGGAACCGTAGACCGGGCAGGTCTTCGTCGATCGTCGCCAGTAGTGTCGGTACGCAGCACATCGCGGTAACGCGGTTTTCCCGAAGGAATTGGGCGAGTTCGGCGCCCAGCAGGTTCCATCCTTGCGGCTTTGGAACGAGGGTGGCTGTTGCCATCCACGGTACCCAGATCTCCTCAACGGAGAAGTCGAAAGCGATCGTCATGCCCTGGTAGACCCGGTCGGAAGAGCTGATTCCGTATACGTCGGCGGCTACCCGGACGAAGTTGCAGATACTCGCGTGTTCGATTGCGACGCCCTTGGGCTTCCCTGTCGAACCCGAGGTGTAAATGATGTAGGCCAGATCACTGGATCCGTTGGATCCGTTGGATCCGTTGGATCCGGTGGGGTGGGGCAGCCGTGAGGGATCCTCTGCGTCGATCTCGTGGTCTTCGTTGTTCAAACAGACAACCGGCACCCCAACTTCCGCGATAAGAGCGCTCAGATGCGATAAGGACAGCACCATAGTGATGTCAGCATCCTCGACGATGTATTTCAGGCGATCAGATGGAAATCCGGGATCCAAGGGGACATAGGTCGCATGGATTTTGAGGACTGCCAACATTCCTACATAAGCGCGCCAAGGCACGTCAAAGAGCAGTGCGATCCGTTGGCCCGGACGTGCGCCGCGCCCCAGCAGATGGCGTGCAAGACTGTTCGCGCGGGCATCGAGTTGGTCATAGGTGAGAACGACACTTCCCGCATCGACAGCGAGTTGACTGCCCCTTCCTTCGGCCTTCAGCTGGTCGCAGCAATCCTCGAAAAGTGTGTTCAACCGCTCGCCCGGCTGCCACCGGATGGTTTGGTCAGGAACAGATGCGGCCGGAATGGGGCTTGACTGCCTCCGCGGGGTGATCGTGCGGTACAGGCGTGCAAGGGGTCTATCCGTGGTACGGGCTGCAGCCTCGTGTCGGGCCATTGCGGTGCGTCCTGTCAAAATGATTCAGGCGCTGCCGGCCTGAAATGGGTTTGGAGTATCAACGGCGGCCGCTGTACCGGCGCTACGGGGGTGCCGCTGTCCGATCCGTGGCCAGGCCGAATGCCCGGCGAAGTGCGTGGACCGCTTTGTCCAGATCCACGGCATTCGTCAGGACCGCGATGCGCACTTCGGACATCGAGATCAGCTCCATTTCAACTCCCGCCTCGGCAAGTGCCCTTGAGAATGCGCGGAAAACGTTGGGCGCTGAGCGCACTCCGCGTCCGCTCAGCGACACGGTACCGAGATGCTGATTGTGGCGGAGGCTGTGAAAGCCGATGTCGCCACGGGCGGCGTCGAGCGCCGCAAGCGCAGCGGAAGCCTCCGGCGCCGGCACGGTAAAGGAAATGTCTGTACAGCCGCAGGCCGGCGTCTGCGCGTTCGGTGGGATCAATTCGACATTCAAACCCGATGCGGCCAGGTCGCGCAGGATTTTTGACGTTGCGCCGGGCCGGTCAGAAGTACCCACGACAGTGATCTTGGCCGACGAGTTGACGCCGACAACTCCTGAAACAACCGCGCGTTCCCTCCCTGACGCTTCTGCGGCCGATTGGTCCACACAGGGCATACTCGGCAGAACCAGAGTTCCCGGATCCTGGGCAAAGGAGGATCGCACGTAAATCGGAATGCCGAAGCGACGGGCATACTCGACAGACCGGAGGTGAAGAACCTTTGCGCCCGACGCTGCGAGTTCCAACATTTCTTCGCTGGAAAGGATGTCTATTTTGCGTGCCGAAGGGACCACACGCGGGTCCGCGGTGTAAACGCCGTCCACATCGGTGTAGATCTCGCAAACTTTTGCGCCCAAGGCTGCGGCAAGCGCCACCGCCGTGAGGTCAGAGCCGCCTCGGCCCAGGGTGGTAAGCGCCTTCTTCTTCCGGGTTCTGCCCTGAAAACCTGCAACAATTGCAACGTCGCCACGTGCAAGGCACGCACGGATACGGTCGGGCTTGACCTCAACGATGCGCGCCTCGCCGTAGACATTATCCGTGATCAGCCCGGCCTTGCTGCCGGTGAACGTCTGCGAAGCGGCACCCAGATCCGCCAAGGCAATAGCCAGTAAAGACATGGGAATCAGTTCGCCGATGTTCAGCAGGACGTCGAGGTCGGAGGGTCGGGGATGAGGCGAAATGCTGACCGCAAGATCCAACAGCTCATCTGTCGTGTCACCCATCGCGGACACCACCGCCACCACCTCATGGCCGGCTGCCCGGGTTTGGGAAATCCTGCGCGCCGCGCGGAGAATGCCTGCGCTGTCCGCAACGGAGGAGCCGCCGTACTTTTGCACGATCAGGCCGCCAGGGCTGGCCGTGCAGCCTCCATCTTCTGGCGGATCCCCGGTCAGCTCTCGGCAAGCGACACTGGGTTTGCTGGCAGAAGCCAGCTCAGATTGTCCATCCCGAAGACGGATTTGTTCAATAAAATCGGCATCTTCCAAAGCAAACTCAATTCATCGAAGCGAAAGTATGCGGTAAGGGCTGCGGATCTGTAACGACTCTGTTACCGGACCCTTGTGTAAATCTTGGGAGGCGAGTTGATCCGCACAAATCCCCGGGCCGGACTTCCTTAGTGCAACCGCCCCAGCGAATCCTTCAGGTATCCCGGTTGACGCCAGTAACACGTCGCTGATCAGCCATTCCTGCGCCTCCCCGGTCGGATCCGGGAATAGTGGGAAAGAGCCGGTTACATCAACTGTCGAAGGAGGGACCGCGAGCCCGGTACCGAGCGCTTTCAAAACCGCTTCCTTCCGCACCCAGAACCTGGTGCGCAGAGCTGCCCGCTGACGAGGCGCGGCCGTCCTCATCAGGGCCCGTTCGGACAATGTCAATGCCTCGGCTTCGAAGCCCTCGAATTCTGACGCTGCCACGTCCTGCACATCCACCCCGAGGCCGATGACATCATTCTGGAAATTACCAGCAAGAAGACACCAGTCCCCGGCCCGGCTCAGACTTACCCGCAGCGACTGGCCCTGTCCGGGCAATATGTAGCTAGGTACCCCGTGGACGCTCCCGCTCCCAGTTCCGCAGACAACGCACCGGTAATCTGCACGCAGTGCAGCCGGTGCTGCCCCGAACAGCTCCGCGGCGTAAAGACGCAGCGAGATGCGGCCTGCCAGGAACCGCCCGCGTTGCAAGGATGAACGGAACTTGGCCGCCGTCGTCCTCTCGTCGTCCTCTAACGCCCCGGCAAGCCGAAGATCGACGTCGGACAGCCGCAGGGCGCGCACCAAGGTGCCGCCAGGCAGTACGTCCTCTGCGGTCGTGTTCATGACCCCTCCAGGTTGGACGGCCGGCGGCGGTCATGCTCATGCAACCGGCTGGTAGGTATTGGGACTGCCGGTGACCGCGCGGGCGGCTGCGGCGAGAATGTCCAGGCCACGGCTCAGGCGAGCGGCGCTGATGGTGAGTGCAGGCATGGTTTTAAGCACTTCGTCCTGTGGCCCGGAGGTTTCAACCAGCAGACCTTTGCTGAAGCACTCGGCGGCAACCCGGTGCGCGGTCGCGGGATCGGGGTAGTAAATACCGGCCAAAAGACCGCGCCCGCGGACAACGGCACCTTCGTTGCCAGCGGCAATCTGGCTAAGCCCCTCGTGCAATTGTCTCGACCGGCGTGCAATCTGCTTCTCGAACTCATCATCCCGCCAGAAGTGTTCAAGCGCGGCTGCCCCTGTGACGAAAGCCGGATTGTGCCCGCGGAACGTCCCGTTGTGCTCTCCAGGCTTCCAGATGTCCAGTTCCGGGCTGAAAAGCGTCAGCGCCAGCGGCAGGCCGAAACCGGAAATCGACTTGGACAAGCACACAATATCCGGCGTGATACCGGCTTCTTCAAAACTGAAGAAGGTACCGGTGCGACCACATCCGGCCTGTATATCGTCGACAATGAGCAGTGCGCCATGCTCCCGGCAGAGAGCTGAAAGATCCTTCAGCCAAGGGACACGCGCCGCTCTCAGCCCACCTTCGCCCTGAACGGTTTCCACAATGACCGCGGCCGGCTTATCCACTCCGGATCCGGTGTCATCCAATGCCTGCCGAAGCCATGAAATCTCCGCGGTCCGGTCACTGAAGTACCCGTCATAAGGCATGCTCGATGTATTGGTTAACGGAATACCCGCACCCGCGCGCTTCATGGAATTTCCCGTTACGGACAGTGAGCCAAGAGTCATCCCGTGAAAAGCGTTGGTGAAGCTGAGGATGTGGTGCCGTCCGGTGTACTTGCGGGCCAACTTCAGGGCCGCTTCCACCGAATTTGTGCCGGTCGGCCCGGGAAACATAACCTTGTAATCAAGTCCACGCGGCGCCAGGATCAGTTCTCTGAAATTCTCCAGAAACCTCCGCTTGGCGGGGGTTTTCATGTCGAGAGACATAGTGATCGCACCAGACTGGAGGTAATCGATCAATGCTTTGAGCATGATCGGATTATTGTGTCCGTAATTCAATGCACCCGCACCCGAAAAGAAGTCCAGGTATTCCATGCCGTCCTCGTTGTACAGAACACTTCCGCTCGCTCGTTCAAAAACGGTGTCCCAGCTGCGGCAATAGCTTCGGACTTCAGACTCAAGGGTTTCAAAGATGTCCATCACGGGCTTTCCTTCACATCGTTGTTGACCCATCTCGAGTCAAAGCGGCATGAAGCCGGCGTCCGGCAAATGCCGTGATTTTCCGCCGTCGGCCTTCCTTCAACAGTCGCCATGGTCCTGCCGCCTCCACCTCGCAAGCGATGCTGATAATGCCTGTATGGTGGGCGCGTGCCCTTGGAAAAACCTTGTTCGGAGTCGGCGAGCCACGTCGATTTGGCCCAGATACTTTCGAGTGGCAAACGGGTCAACGTAGGTCAGCCTTGGAAGAGCGATAGATTCCCGCTGTACGGCTGTGAGCGTGTCCAGGCACCGGTATTTCTCAGCGCATGCTGACACGCACTATGCGAAGGCTTGAACGGGATGGACTTGTCCGCCGGACAGTATTCCTACGGTTCCCAGGTCACTCGCGAGCTCACCGACCGCGGAGCGAGCTTGACACACCTAGTGGAGCAGCTGGCCGAAGCGCAAAGGCGAGGAGCTAGTGATCTGGGACCTAGGGCTCGGTTTCGAGGCTCGAGCGGTGGCGCGATGGGGTTTCCGAGGCGTCTCAGTACCGTTGGAGTTAGCGTTCGTAGCGGATGATCAGGGCAGGCGGTTGATAGGTAATCGGACCCCATTCCAAACCGCCTCCGTCGGGCGAGTTCCGCTATTGGTACGCCGAACTTCTGCTGCACGCGACGCGCTGATACGAGAATCATTGCGGCACGCTCGTCCCTCATTCTTGGCACCGGCCCTTTCGGCAACGCCATCATCGCTCGGCCGCGAAGTGAATTGGCAGGTTGGAGCCGGCGGACCGTGGAATACCTGAGGGAGCGAAGCGAGGGAGGATATGCTAAGAAAGCCGCCGGTGCCCTGACGTGGCGATCAACTCCGCGATCGCATCAGCGTCCTCGATGTGCGCAAAGTGGCCGGTTCCGTGAAGAACCGCACTGTGGGAGCCGGGGATCAGGGCGCACAGTTCAGAAAGCTCCCCATCCGGAGTGAAAATATCCCGCTCGCCGCGGAGCAACACAACCCGCGCCGCGATGGCCTGCCAGCGGCCGACGTCGTACTCATGTAATGCGCGCGCAGCCGCGATGAACGACGCCGGACGGACGTCTCCGGCCAGGTCGGCGAAAACACCGGCGGGCAAACCTGCGGGCCGGGAGAAGAACGGTCCGAGGATAAGCGGCAGCAGGCGGATCCGCAGTGCGAAGGCCACCAGCGGCCGCGCAGACGGGCCCGTAAGGTTCAGGAACCGCATGACCCAGTACATGCCCACCAGCGGCGCCATCGGCAGGTGGCGCAGCGGGCGATGCAGGGCACGGGCCGCGCTGAGCGCGGTGGGGGAGAGTACGACGGCGGTGAGCGTGCGCTCCGGGTGTGCCGCCGCCACCTCCAGCGCAAGCACTCCTCCCATGGAGTGTCCGAAGAGATGCCATGAGTGGTACCCCAGAGCGGTGAGGATGGCGGCCACCACAGTGCCCTGCTCCTCGATGGTGAAGGGACACCGGCCCGGTGAATCCCCCCAGCCGGGAAGATCGATTGCCACAGCGTCGGAGCCGCCAGGGAATGCGGGAGAACTCTGCAGCTCACGGAATGTCCGCCAGGAGCCTGACGCGCCGTGGAGCAGCACCCAGGGCGGAGCGTTCAACCCCGCCCGCTGTGTGATCCGGACCGTCACCGGGCCCAGGAGAGTGCCCATCACAATGTTCATATTGGGTAATTCTGCACCGTAGACCGCGCGGATGACCCCACGTGGCCGGTATCACTGCATACACTCGAAGCAGCAACCGTTCAGGGAGAGGAACCCACCGATGAGCCGAACACCGCCGGCCGCACAACGCATGGCCGCTGCCGCCCTGCTCGCGGCCGCAGCGCTGGCCTTGACGGGGTGCGAAGATTTCCAGATCGGCGACCGGCCTGCGGAAACCACTGCGTCACAATCGACAGCCGCGCAGCCAACAATCACGGGGTCGGCCGAGCCCACTGAAACCCGGCCCACGCTTGATGCGGCGGTGGAACCACGGGAAGGCTGGAAGGTCTTTACCGATCCGGGCCGGCAGGTCAGCTTCGAACTTCCGGACGCCTGGACGGTGCAGGAAATTGCGGAACCGGGTGAGGCCTATGAACCCGACTCCCTGCACTATTCGGTGCGCAACGACCGGGATCAGGTTCTGGCGGAGCTTCACACCGGAATCAAGCCTGTCGATACTGGCTGCGGTTCCGATGACGCCAGCCCGTACACAGTCATTGCCAGTGTCCCGGTGGACGTACCGTCCACGGGAGAGTCCGAGGCGTCGATAGAACCGCTTTTTGTGGTGCGGCTGATCCAGGGATTCAAGTTCTTCAGCTCGTTTGGCCTCACCGACCAGCTGGGTGGTACCGACGGGCAGGCCTGCGTGCTGACAAACACTGTTCAAGGCCCCGAGGGTATTGGCCTGTACTCGTTTGGAGACTCAGTTTCCGCGAGGGCTCTTCCACCGAATGAGATTGGTTCGGGCACGGCAACCTTTGACACGATTGTCCAGGCCCAGGAGTTTTTCGAGGCGGCTGGCTACGTCTCCGTCCGGGACATGATCCTGTCGCTGACGGTGGCGCAGTAGCGTCTCGTTTCAGTGCACCGGTGGCAGACCCCCGAAGGTGACTCCGGTGAGTTGTTCGCTCGCTTCCCACAGGCGCAGGGCAATCTCCACGTCCAGGACCTGTGGCGCCGGGGCGACGAGCGCAGGATTGCCCCGCCTTTCGCCCGGCCCATTGGGGCCGTAGTAGTCCCCTCCCTCCACTGTGGGTTCCATTGCCGCGTAGAGGATGGGTAATGCGCCCGCGTGATCCGGATGTCCCATCAGGCGAAAGAGACCGCCCATCAGGTCCAGCACTGCCGCGCCGCGCATGCCAGCAGTGAGATTGGTGTTGGACAGCCCCGGGTGCGCAGCAACCGATATCACCGGCCATCCGGCCGCGCGAAGCCGTCGGTCCAACTCCATGGTGAAGAAGAGGTTGGCGAGCTTGCTTTGGTTGTACGCTGCCCAGGGCCGGTAGCGGTCCCGGGACAGCAGGTCATCGAAATTGATGATTCCCCTCTTGTGCGCAAGGCTCGAAACCGTCACCACGCGGGCGCCGTCCGCGAGGCGCAATGCGCCCAGCATCAATCCGGTGAGAGCAAAATGGCCCAGGTGGTTGATCCCGAGCTGCTGTTCAAAGCCATCCGCGGTCTGCTTCCGCGGGGTGGCCATCACACCCGCATTGTTGATCAGCAGGTTCAGCGGACCATCCCACCCAGCGGCGAACTCCCGCACCGAAGACAGATCTCCCAGATCCAGTCGACACAACCACACCTGACTGCTTCCGGTCTCCTGCCTCACGGTACGCACGGCCTCGGCGCCCCGTTCGGCGTCGCGGCAGGCAAGAGTGACAGCGGCTCCCTTCCGTGCCAGGGCTATCGCTGTCTGCAACCCGAGGCCGCTGTTGGCTCCCGTGATGATCGCGGTGTGCCCGTCAAGTGGTCCAATACTGTCTGCACTGAATGAATTCATCCGGTGAGCCTTCCGCGTCGTAGCGTGGATACAACCAAGCTTTCAGCATAGAGTCCGGTCAGGTGCATACGGACCACAACAAGGAGCGAGAGATGAAGCGAACTGTAACCGCCCGGATCAGGGCGCAGACCCGGGCCGCGACATCAATGGTGTTCTCAGTGGCGGTTGCCAGGGACGCCGGATACCTGGGTCTGGAGGAGTCCCTGCGCGTGAGCGTGGACGGGGCCCAGGCGGATCTTGCCGAAGTGCCGGATTTCCACGGGGGAGTCCTTCATACACTCAGGGTGGAAGCGCCTTCCACTGTGGAACTGGACTATCACGCGGTGGTATCGGGGCAGGGTGTGATGCCCTCGGCTTCCGACGGGGATCTGATCCGTTACGTGCGCCCCAGCCGGTACTGTGAATCCGACCGGCTGCTCCCAACCTCCTACGCCGAGTTTGGCGGGATGCAGGGGGTGGAACTGCTTGAGGCGGTGCGGCAATGGGTGGGCAGCGAGCTGCAGTACGTCTCGGGTTCATCCCGGCCCACTGATGGCGCGGTGGAGACCCTCCTCGCCCGGAGGGGAGTCTGCAGGGACTATGCCCACCTGGTCATTTCCCTCCTGAGGGCCAAGGATGTGCCTGCCAGGCTTGCTTCCGTCTATGCCCCGGGCCTCAGACCGATGGACTTCCACGCCGTCGCGGAAGCCTGGGTGGATGGCCAGTGGCACATTCTCGATGCAACCGGGCTGGCACCGAGAGCGTCCATGCTGCGGATCGCGACGGGGCGGGATGCCTCGGACACCGCGTTTCTTTCCACCGTTGGGGGAAGCCTGGCGCTCAACGTCTTAGAGGTGACCGCCGTGGTGGATGAGCTGCCGGTGGACCGGTCCGGGCAGTCCGTGCAGCTACGCTAGCCGTCAAGCTCGTCGCGGATCCGTCCGGTCAAGCCCATCAACTGAACCAGTTCCTCCGCTGAGAGCATGGGACCGAGCAGGGCATGGATGCGCCGCACGTGTGCCGAGCCGATCTCGCGTTGCAACTCCCTGCCCTCGGGAGTCAGAGCGACCAGCACTCCGCGCTGGTCCTCGGGCGCAGGCTTTCGCTGGATCAGTCCCTTGGCTTCGAGCCGGTCCACCATGCGGCTGAGGCTTGGCTGAGTGATCAGGAGATGTGCATTGAGTTCATTCAGCCTGGTCCACCCCGTGGGGCATCGGCTGAGGTTGAACAGCACGTCATATTCGCCCATGGGAAGCTTCCTGAACGACGGGTCGTTGCGCAGCCTGCGCATCACCGCAACCTGCGCGCGGAACAGTGACTCCCAGGCATCCGCAGTGAGGCGTAGATCCGGCGCCGGAAGTGCCGCAACTGCATCAGCCACTGTGCACCGCCGTCCGTGCAGCCAGCCGGTTCTCGAAGGTTGGCGGTGCCGGAATTTCCACTGGAGTACGGTCCCCAAATTCTTTCCGCAGCGTGGGGAGGACGTCCGAGCCCAGGAGGTCCAGCTGTTCCAACACGGTCTTCAACGGCAATCCTGCATGGTCCACCAAGAATAATTGCCTCTGGTAGTCGCCAAAAAATTCACGGAATGACAGGGTCTTGTCAATGACCTCCTGCGGGCTCCCAACCGTCAGCGGAGTCTGCGAGGTGAAGTCCTCCAACGACGGACCGTGGCCGTAGACAGGTGCATTGTCGAAGTACGGCCTGAACTCGTTCACGGCGTCCTGCGAGTTCCGCCGCATGAAGAATTGGCCGCCCAGTCCCACGATCGCTTGCTCTGCCGTGCCGTGCCCGTAGTGGGCGTAGCGCTCGCGGTAGAGGTTAATCAGCTGCTGGTAGTGCTCCTTGGGCCAGAAAATGTTGTTGGCGAAGAAGCCGTCGCCGTAGTAAGCCGCAATCTCCGCCACCTGTGGGGTGCGGATGGAACCATGCCAGACAAAGGGGGCAACGCCGTCCAACGGTCGTGGGGTAGCCGTGAAGTTCCGCAGCGGCGTGCGGTGTTTTCCTTCCCAGTTCACTACGTCCTCGTCCCACAGGCGGCGCAGCAGGCTGTAGTTCTCCACAGTCAGGTCCACGCTGTCCTGCATGTTCCTGCCGAACCACGGGTACACCGGAGCGGTGTTGCCACGGCCCAGAATGAGGTCCACACGGCCGTCGGACAGGTGTTGGAGCATGGCGAAGTCCTCGGCGATCTTCACCGGGTCATTGGTGGTGATGAGCGTTGTGGACGTCGACAGGATGATCCGCTTGGTCTGCGCCGCGATGTAGCCGAGCATGGTGGTGGGGGAGCTGGGAACGAACGGGGGATTGTGGTGTTCCCCCGTGGCGAAGACATCCAATCCCACGTCCTCCGCGTGCTTGGCGATGGTGACCATGGCTTTGATGCGCTCATGTTCGGTGGGCGCCGTACCGTTCGTTGGGTCGACAGTTATGTCGCCCACCGTGAAAATGCCAATCTGCATGACTTCCTCCCACTCAATTTAGATGCATTTGCATCTACTATAGCGTGTAACCTACCCGTTTGCTGGTTTGTTCCCGTGGGACTTTCACCACACGTGCCTCCCGGCGACCCTCCACCAGCCGGTACAGGACGGGTACCAGGATCAGGGTGAGCGCTGTGGAGGACACCAGCCCGCCAATCACCACAATGGCCAGCGGCTGCGAGATGAAACCGCCCTCGCCGGTGAGCCCGAGAGCCATTGGCGTCAGCGCAAACACGGTGGCCAGCGCGGTCATCAGAATGGGCCTGAGGCGCTGCCGGGCGCCGCGCGTAATGGCATCTGCCACGCTCAGGCCCGGGCTTCCATCGTGCGGGTTCCGGTACTGATTGATCAGGTCGATGAGCACAATTGCATTGGTCACCACAATGCCTACAAGCATCAGCATCCCAATCAGGGATGGCAGGCCCAGCGGGATTCCGGTGACAACCAGCAGGGCGATGGCACCCGTTGCAGCGAATGGCACCGAGACCAGCAGGATCAGCGGCTGGAGGAGGCTCTTGAACGTGGCCACCATGATCACGTAGACAATGGCCACGGCGGCCCACAGTGCCAGGAACAGCTGCCCAAAGGACTCAGCCTGCTGCGCCGACGCCCCACCGAGCGTGGCTGTGGTGCCCGGAGGCAGTACCACTGAGTCCAGCCGCTCGGTGACTGCCGCCGTGAGCGCACCCAGATTGTCCTCTGCTGGAGTGATGGAGACGCGTGCCGTGCGCTCGCCGTTGGCGCTGGTGATGGTGACGGGAACCTCCACCTCCTCCACCGAAGCCACATCGGTCAGCGGAACGGGGCCGGTAGGTGTGGGGATGCTCAGCTCCCGCAACTGCTCCAGACTGAGGATGTCGGTTCCCTCGCCGATCAGAACGGGGTAGTCGGTGGCGTCCAGCCGCACGGTTCCACCCGGCACGGCGCTGATGCTTCCGCCCAACAGTCCTCCGATCTGCCCTTCGCTGAGCCCCGCCTGGACGGCCGCCGCGCGGTCCACACTGATTTGGATCTGCGGTTGGGCTGCCGCGAGGTTGCTGGTGACATCACGGGCACCGGGCGTCCCGCGCATGGCGGCGGTGACGGCGTCGGACGCGGCCTGCAACTCGTCCGGACCGGGCGCCGTGATGTCAATGTCCACGGTGCTGGCGGTGCCAAAACCGCCCTGCTGGCTGGAGAGCGAAATCTCTCCAGCGCCGTCGAGTCCCGCGAGGGCGGCCCGCACCTCCGTCTGGAGCTGTTCCTGGTCAGCTTTCTCGACAGTGATGATGGTGAACTGCGCGGTGGCGGCACCGGCTGACACTCGGGAGGTAAGGGCCCCCGTGGAGTTTCCAATGGTGAGCTGCACATCGCGGATCTCGGGAAACTCGCCCAGGACCGCTTCAACGCGGGCCGCCTCATCGACGGTGTTGTCGAGGCTGGAGCCGGGCTGAAGGCGCTGGGTGATACCAAAGCTGTTCTGGCCGGTGTTGCCCAGAAGGTTGGTCTGCATGAATGGGATCATGGCCGCGGTGGCGCCGAGCACCAGGGCGCCCGCCACCAGGGTCCACGCCGGGTGGCGCTGGGTGGAACGAAGCACCGGCAGATAGCCGCGCTGCAACCACGAGGTCTGTTCTTTTACTTCAGCCAGTTTGCGCTGTTCGCCTGGCTCCACCGGGCGGCCCGCCCGGGGCAGGAACCAATAGGCGAGCACGGGAACGATGGTCAGCGAGACAGCCAGCGAGGCCAGCAGGGCAATGGTCACCGTCAACGCGAAGGGCCGGAACAGCTCGCCGGCCAGATCGCCCACAAACGCAATGGGAAGAAAAACAGCCACAGTGGTCAGCGTTGATGCGGTAATCGCTCCAGCCACCTCGCGGATCGCGGTAAGGATGGCTTCCCTTTTCTCCTCGCCGTAGCTCAAATGCCGTTTGATGTTCTCGATCACCACAATCGAGTCGTCCACCACACGCCCGATCGCTATGGTCAGCGCACCGAGGGTCAGGATGTTCAGGGAGTACCCCGTTGCAGCGAGCCCGATGAAGGTCACCAGCAGCGACAGCGGTATGGACACGGCGGTCACCAGCGTGGATCTCACCGAGAGCAGAAAGACAAGGATGACGACGACGGCGAACCCCAGGCCCAGCAGGCCCTCGGTCGTGAGGTCGGCGATGGAGCGTTCAATGAACGGCGCCTGGTCGAAGATCACCGTGATGGCGGCACCGTTACCGAGCTCCGCTTCCAATTCCGGGATCAGGGCGGTCACCGCATTCGAGATCGCTACCGTGTCGCCGGCCGGGACTTTTGTGACCGTCAGCGCGAGTGTTTCGACGCCGTTGGTGCGGGTGATGGAAGTGGCGGGATCGTCGGTCACTGCAACGT
>NZ_KI915011.1:45024-50044 GCF_000520595.1 Arthrobacter sp. H5 | reverse complement strand
AACGTCGGCGACCCCGCCAATGGTGACCGGCGCCGAAGCGGATGGTGGGGTGGCAGGGGAGCGGGAACCGTCGTCGTCCGCCGAAGCAATCGGAATTGCGCGGATGTCGTCCAGGGACTCAATCGGGCTGCCCGCCTGGATAGTCAGCGAGCGGTCATCTTCTTCGACGGTGCCCACAGGAAACAGGGCGCCGTTGTTCTCCAATGCATCAGCAATATCACCAACAGTCAGGTTATTCTCTGCGAGCTGCCCATCTCTCGGGAGAATGGAGATATGCTGACCGGCGCCGCCGCTGACATCGGCGCTCCTGACTCCCTCAAGTTTCTGCAGCCGTGGAACGGTGAGCCGCGCAAGTTCACCGCCGAGTTCGCTGAGGGACCCGTCGGAGGACACAGCCATGAAGACAATGGGCAGGTCACTGATACTTCCGGCCAGTGACTGCGGTGATACATCCTCCGGCAACGCGGTCCGGACAGTCGAGATGGCCCGGTCAACCTGCCCTCGCGCGCGGTCAAGGTTAGTGCCGTAGGCGAACATCAGGCTGATGGTGGACACGCCCGTCCGCGACGTAGCGGAGGACGATTCCAGTCCCTCCACGCCGCTCAGCGCACTCTCCAGCGGCTCGCTGACCTGCTTGTCCAAATACTCCGGCGACGCCCCGGGCACTGAAGAGACCACGGTGATCTGCGGAAACTCAAGTGAAGGAATGAGTTCCTGCTTCAGTGATCCCATGGTGATCACACCAAAAACAGCTGCGAACACCGTGATCAGTGCGATCAGGGCCCGATTGCCCAGGGAAAGCCGCGCCAAACGGAACATCGGTTATGCCTGCTGCCTTGCTGGCTGCCCTCCGGACTTGGACGGCAGTAGGTTAGTGGAGCCCCAGCACCTTGTCCGTCATGGACAGGATGTCCTCCGCGAGCGATTCGTTCTCATTGAGCTTGACGCCGTAGCCGGGGATCATTTCCTTCAGTTTCGGCTCCCACGCCGCAAGCTGTCCGGGGAAGCAGCGGCGGAGTACTTCGATCATGATCGGAGCGGCCGTCGATGCACCGGGGGAAGCTCCGAGGAGCGCACCCACCGTGCCGTCCGCCGAAGTGATGACCTCGGTGCCGAATTGGAGGATACCCCCCGTGCGGGGTGCCTTCTTGATGACCTGTACACGCTGTCCGGCCGTAATCAGTTCCCACCGGTTTCCGTCCGCTGACGGAATGAACTCGTTCAGAAAGGTGTTCTTGGCGTCGCGGCTCTTCAGCACCTCGGAAATCAGGTACTTGGTCAGGGGTATGTTGTCCTTGCCCACAGCGAGCATGGGGATGATGTTGGAGGGACGGATGGAGCCCGGAAGATCCAGCAGCGAGCCTCGTTTGAGGAACTTCGTGGAGAAGCCTGCGTACGGACCAAACAGGAGGGATCTCTCGCCGTTCACAAAGCGGGTGTCCAGGTGTGGAACGGACATCGGTGGAGCGCCCACTGATGCCTGCCCATAAACCTTGGCGTGGTGCTGATTCACAGTGACCGGATTGGCGCACCGGAGGAACTGCCCCGACACGGGGAAACCGGCGTAACCTTTTCCTTCAGGTATGCCGCTGGCCTGCAACAGCTGAAGCGCCCCGCCTCCCGCACCAATGAAAACAAACCGGGCGTTGACGGTCTTGTGTTCACCCGTTGCCCTGTTTCTTACCCTGACATCCCACCTGCTGTTGGAGGCCCTCGAGATGTTGGTGACGTCATGCCCGTAGCGGAGGTCGACGTCGTTCTCTTCCAGGTAGCTGGTCAGCCCACGGGTCAGCGCTCCAAAATCAACATCGGTGCCGCCTGCCACCCGCGACGCCGCGACGGGCTGCGACGGGTCCCTGTCCTTCATGAGCAACGGGGTCCAATCGGCAATGGCCGCGTGGTCATCCGTGTGCTCAATGGACTTGAAGAGGGGCTGGGAACGCAGCGACTCATAGCGTCGGCGCAGGTACTCCACATTGCTGCTTCCCCAGACAAAGCTCATGTGGGGTACCGCATTGATGAAATTTCCGGGATCGCCCAGATGGCCCTGGGACACCATATGGGACCAGAACTGCCGCGAAACCTGGAACTGCTCGTTGATTGACACAGCCTTTGCCGGGTCAACCGATCCGTCCTTCGCTGCCGGCGAATAGTTCAATTCGCAGAGCGCGGCATGGCCCGTTCCTGCGTTGTTCCAGGGGTCGGAGCTTTCCAGTCCCGCGCGGTCAAGGCGTTCAAACAGTGATATGCCCCAGTCGGGCTGGAGTTGCTTCAGGAAGGCGCCCAGAGTGGCGCTCATGATGCCGCCGCCGATGAGAACGACGTCAGTGTGGTCCGCGGGCTTTCCCGCCTGGCTTTTAGCAGTCAACGTATGTCTCCAAACAGCATGGGCGCTAGCCTAAGAAGCCTAGCCGTTGGAGTCCGTCAATCTAAATTGGGAACATCCGATTGCACGTGATCCTGCTCGCATCCGGGCACTTTAGATGCCTCATTCCCAGGTTGTTCTAGCTCTCCTCGTCGGGTTCGGGTAGTTCAACGTCAGCGAGGTCGATGGCGTTGAAGACCTCGTTCATGACGGGGCTTACGGGATATTCCAGGACCCGTTCCGAGACAACCAGCGCAGAGATGGGAAAGGCAAGCGGAACCGCGGGGAGCCCGGTGTTCACCTGTTCGCTGATGTCCTGGTAGGCCGCGGTGCGTTCCTCGCCGTTGGGCAGAGTGCCCGCCCTGTCCACCATGCTGAAAAGTTGATTGTCCCGGAATGCAAACTCCTCGGAGTAACTGCCGAAGAGGGGGCTGGCGAAGTTGTCGGGATCCTGGAAACTGCCGCTCCAGCCCAGGAGGTGGAACGCGCGGTTGTCGTCATTCTGGACTATTTGAAGGTATCCATCGGACCAGCGGGTGGGAACCGGCTGGAGATTGAACCCGGCCGCCGTAAGCTGGCGGCTGAGTTCGGCGTAGACCTTCTCCGGGGATGAGAGATACGGCCGGGAGACGTTCAGCGGATAGTGGAATGGAAGTTCCTCGCCGTCGTAGCCGGATTCAGCAAGCAGTTCGCGAGCCCTGTCAGGATTGTATTCATAGTCGGTGATCTCCTCATTGGTGACTCCCAGCTTTGGGGGGAAAAACTGGTTCGCCGGGCTGGTCCCGTTGAGGAAGCTGCCGTTGATGAGGGCGGGCTTGTCGATTGCGTGCGCAACCGCTTGCCGGAAAATGAGATTGTCCACCCCTGGAAAATCCTGGTTCATGCCCAGATAGAGCACCGAATACGGGTCACGCTGCAGGATCTGTTGGCCTTCGCGTGCCAACTCGGCGGCGCTGTCCACTGTCACAAAATCGTAGCCGTCGATTCTGCCGGTGTTCATCGCCCTGAGCCGTGCCTCCGAGCGTGGGAGAGTCTTGAAGGTCACGGTCTGGATCTCCCCACGGTTGCCCCAGTAGCCCTCAAAAGAGGTCAGCAGTACTTCATCCGCTTCCCAGCTTTTGAACTCAAACGGTCCGGTACCCACGGGGCTGAGCGCATATTCGGACAGTTGCGTGCCGCCGCGCGCCTCCGTCAGCTGGTTGGCCGAGAGCTCCTCGAGCGCCTTGGGGGAGGACATGGCAAAGGCCGGCATTGCCATGGCCGGGATAAAGGCGGTGAGGCGGGCGGTGAGGCGGATCAGTACCTCGTACTCACCGAGCGGCTGGCATGAATTGTAGAGTGATGCTCCGGGTTCGTCTGAAAATGCCTTGAAGACCGACTTGAACCCGATGCTCGCATCCAGTTGCCGGGTTTCCTCCGGCATGGTGTACCAGCGTTCAAAATTTGCGCAGACCGATTCCGCGTTGAACGGCTCATCATCGTGGAAGACCACGTCATCCCGAAGCTTGAAGGCGTATGCCCGGCCTTCGTCGCGTTCCTCCCAGGAGGTGGCAAGAAGCGGGGTTGGCTCGGAGGTCACCGGATCCACGCTCACCAGGCCCTCCAAAACCTGCCGCGTGACACGGTAAGACTCGGTGTCGGCAACCAGCGCTGGGTCAAGCCCGGTGGGATCCGCGGCAGTACCAAACGTGAAATCTCCCCTCGTCGCGGCCGTCGTCGGCTCAACGGTGGATGACGTGGTGGTGGCGGGGACCGGCGGGGCGGGGGAGGTGCAGGAGGTCAGGGCCAGCACCGACGCCGCTGCAGCAATCCGCAGCGCCGGCCGGCGGCCGTTAAGCCGTCGTGCCGCTGGGGTCCTTGGCATGATCTCCTTGGGGCGTGCGCCTGCGGCGTCGTTCGGTGGGAAAGGACCAGTCTAATTGAAAGCCGGTGCACCACGTGATGCACCGGTACAGGAAAAGGCGGACACCCGCACCTAAGTGCGGGGTCCGCCTTTTTACCCTGACCCAGATTAGAGGAGTCGAATCAGGGAACCTGTTACTCGGCTGCTGGAACCTCGAGCACCGTGTCGATCATGTACACGGTTGCGTTCTCGGTGACAACGCCGCCACAGACAACGGCTGCGCCGTTATCGCCAACGGTGATTTCGTCACCCTCGCCTTCGACCGTCAGCTCAGCGCCGTTGGCCGTGGGGTGGGTGCCTGCAACCTCGTCCGGGGTCAGCTGACCGGGGACCACGTGGTAGGTCAGGATGCCACTGAGAAGATCGGCGTCCGTGCTCAATGCCTCAAGGGTGGCTTCGTCGAGTTTCGCGAAGGCCTCATCGGTGGGAGCGAAAACGGTGAACTCATCACCATTCAGGGTGTCAACGAGGTCAACATCCGGGTTTACCCCGCCCGAAACCGCTGAGGTCAGGGTGGTGAGGATGGGGTTGGCAGCGGCGGCGTCGGCCACTGGCAGAAGAGCCATGCCCTGCACGGACCCGTCTCCCTCAGGAACCTCGGCTGCGTAATCCTCGCAACCGGGACCAACCAGGTTGGCAGCTGGATCCATGTCTGAATCCATGCCCTCTTCGGTGGCTTCTTCGGTCATTTCCTCGGTCATCTCGGGAGCTGCTTCAGAGGCAACTTCCTCAGGTGCTTCGGCCGCCGGCTG
>NZ_KI915011.1:38058-44924 GCF_000520595.1 Arthrobacter sp. H5 | reverse complement strand
AGGCCGCGAGTCCAAACATGGCTACAGCTGCGACACCGAGCATCGAGAGATTCCTGCGCTTGTAGAGTTTCATCAGATTTCTCCTTCGTAGTCCCGGCCGAAGCATGAAATTTGCAAGGGCCAATCGACTGATTGGTCGAACACATCGTGTTGATGTCTCAGAGGTAATTCGAGTAGATCAACAGCGCGGATTGGTGACGATTGCCAAATAATTTGTGCCCGTCGTCACGGTCCTGCCTCGGTGCGGTGCTGGTATCACCTTGTGGAGGGCGAATCAAAAAAGCTGAGGCACCCCGCCGGGGTGCCTCAGCTTTTTAGATGTGCGCGAAGGGGGACTTGAACCCCCACGTCCGAAGACACTGGAACCTAAATCCAGCGCGTCTGCCAATTCCGCCACTCGCGCCCGCTGCGTTTGACCGGCCCCGTGGGGCTGGTCAAACACCAGCTTCCAGTCTACTGGACATCAATCGAGACCAAGATCCCTACGCAGCTTGGCCACGTGTCCGGTGGCGCGGACGTTGTATTGGGCAAGCGCCACCTGTCCGGTTTCGTCGACCACAACAGTTGAACGAATGAGGCCCTCGTAGGTCCGCCCGTAGTTTTTCTTCTCGCCCCAGGCGCCCCACGCAGCAGAGACAGAATGATCAGGGTCGGACAGTAGCGGGAAAGTAAGAGCTTCCATTTCGCTGAACTTTTTCAGCTTGTCGGCAGGGTCGGGGGAAATTCCAACCACCTTGTATCCGGCCGCCTCCAACGGGCGCAGACTGTCACGGAAATCGCAGGCCTGGCGGGTACAGCCGGGAGTGGAAGCAGCCGGATAGAAATAGACCACCACCTTGCTGCCCTCGAAGTTTGCCAGTGAAACGGTGTTGCCGTCCGCTGAAATAAGCGTAAAGTCGGGGGCACGATCCCCGTTTGATAGTTTTTCAGCCATATTGGTTCTCCTTAAGGATTCATATAGTCAACTACTCTTCATGGTGAAGGTAGGGAAAACGATAGATATCATATGAGGAAGGGGTAAACGAAGCCTCATTACTGCGCAGTAAGCGGCGTGGGGCGAAAGGAAGTGGCCTGTCTATGTCGGATCTGGAGCAATGGCCCACCGGGCGACTGCTGACGACGGCTGCCCGTCTGGTAGAGCATGCGTGGAATGAGCGGCTCGTGACCATTGGGGTGACGCATGCGGGCGTGATCGCGCTCGGTGTTCTAGCCGGCCAGGGAGCCATGACGCAGGCCGGGCTCGCTCAGATTGTTCGGGTGCAGGCACAGACAATGGGAAAAACCCTCTCCAGACTCGAAACCCGCGGTCACGTATCGCGGGTGCGCAACGACTTGGATCGGCGCAGCCACACAGTGTCCATCACCTGCGCCGGCCGCGAGGTTCTGGAACAGGCAAAGGATGTTGAACGCACCCTCATCACAGGCGATGGTCTCGTGTCGGATGAGCTAAGGGGCCATCTGCAGATGGTCATCAAGGAATTGGGAGCCCCACGGTGGAAGTGGGCCGTGGAAGCTGCAGATCCAGAAGTGCCCGCTGCCGGACGCGACGTCGGGGGAGCGATGGGGCTGAACCGGCTGAGCGGCTGGCACGCGACCGCTGGACCACGGCCAAAAAGCTGACCACAGCCCACATGAAGAAAAGCTGACCACAGCCCACATGAAGAAATCCCGCCCGGCGTAAAGAATCAGCCAGACGGGATTTTTCTTGTTGGTGCACCCCCCGGGACTTGAACCCGGAACCCTCTGATTAAGAGTCAGATGCTCTGCCAATTGAGCTAGAGGTGCGTGTGGAATCCGGTCCAACCGGCGTTCCGCAACAGCACTAAACTGTACCAGCAAGATCGCGGGAACGGTAAATTACCCAGGGCGCTGTGAGCTACTCCTCCTCCACCCTCACAATGCGCGAGTCGCCGTCCTCATTGGTGGCCACCCACAGCGCTCCGTCTGTGCTTTCCACGACGTCGCGCAGGCGGCCGAATTCACCGTCAAAATGGCTGACAGGCATCCCGGCAGAACCGTTGGCCAGCGGAACCTGCCACAACCTCTGTCCACGCAGTCCGCCGATGTAGGCCACGTCACCTACGATTGCCATCCCGCTCGGTGACGATGTGGCCGTAGAAGGCCACACCACCTGTGCATCCGTGAAACCTTCCCGGCCGGGCGCGCCGGTGACCTCCGGCCAGCCGTAATTATTTCCCGCAGCAATGAGGTTCAGTTCGTCGTCGATCTCCGGACCAAATTCGCTGGCCCACAGCTGGCCTTCCGAGTCCCAGGCCAGCCCCTGCACGTTCCGGTGGCCAAGCGAGTACATGGCCGAGCCTGCGGTGGGATTCCCGGGAGCCGGGTCGCCGTCGGCGGTTACCCGAAGTATTTTCCCGCCAAGGCTTGAGGGATCCTGCGAGTTCTCCCCAACGGAGGCGTCGCCGGTGCCGATATAGAGAAATCCGTCGGGACCAAACTTGATGCGTCCGCCATTGTGGATGTTAGCTTTGGGAATGCCCGTGAGCACTTCCACCTGTTCACCGAGCCCTTCCGGCGAGTATGAGTTGCTGACCACCCGGTTATCGGACGGGCTGGTGTAGTACATGAACAACCGCGGTTCCGTGTCGAAATCGGGTCCGATGGCCAGCCCCAGCAGTCCGCCTTCGCCGCCGGCCGCCACGGCGTCGTCAATGACACCCACTACGCTGGTGTTCCCATCAACGATGCGGATGATCTCGCCGGTCTCCCGGTCTGACACCAGTGCGCTTCCATCCGGCAGGGCAATCATCGACCACGGTGTGCCAAGGCCAGACGCCAGCTCGCCCACCACGGAGAGCGCAGGCGCCGTTGGCGGTGACACGGGGTCAGCGGTTTCGGCGCCGGCCGTTTCATTGTCCGGTTCAGTGGATTCCGCGGCCTGCGGCGTCGCCGACGACGACGGCGGTTGCCCGCTCCCGCCCTGGAAAATGGGATCAGGTTCAGGGGCTGCAGTGCACCCCATGAGGACAAATATCGTGGCCGCTGCACCCAGCCTGCCCCGCACCCGGGGGCCGGCATTCCCCGGCACGCGTTGATGGTCGTTCATGATCGCTGCTGCCCCTGTGGCCGGATTACGGCCTCGGAATCCTTCGACTCCCAGCCGGAGGTGTCATCCGGTTGGGGTTGCTGGAGTGGCCCTGGCGCTGCTTCGGTTGTGTTTTCCGGGTTCCTGATGCTCGACGGCAGGGGTGATTGGGGTCCGGCGGATACTTCCGTCGAATGGCCGGCCCTCCCGGCAGGTTTGCGGTTCCGAAACCAGAGGACCAGCGCGACCGCTGCTGCAATGAGAAGTGCCCAGAGCAATGCGTCCATCGTCAAGTCCTTCCTTCCGTGCAGGGGAGTCCGCATGGAAGCGACGTTACTTTCCCATCCACACCCTGTCTAGGCGTCCTGACAGGGCCTCAGCACCCCGGAAATAGGCGCAGGGGATTGCCGACACGATTTCGAACGCTGCCGGTGGGGCGATACCCTGACCGAATGAGCACCCCAAGGATCCGCACGGTGACCGTACCCGATGAAGAAATGCTGAACGCGCTGCAGCCGACTCCGGAGGGGATCGACGTTGTGGTGTGGGACTTCCACAGCGACCCGCAGGGCGCCCGGTATGGCGATGTTGACGTCGTCGTCCTGCCCTATATGTCCTTGGGCGACATGCGCGGGCCGCTGGCAAAAATACCCGACCTCAAGCTGGTTCAGACACAGTCCACCGGCTACGAGGGAGTTCCGGAAATGGTGGGAGACGGTGTGGCCGTGGCCAGCGCAGCAGGCGTGCACGCTGCGGCGACCGCTGAGCTGGCCGTTGGGCTGGCCATCGCATCGCTGCGGGGCATCGATGTGGCGGTGCGCAACCAGAACGACGGCGTATGGCAGCCCGGGCGGTTCACCGGCCTCGCGGACCGGCGGGTGCTTCTTCTCGGCGTGGGCGGTATTGGTGCGGAAATCGCGAAGCGCCTGGACGCCTTCGAGGTGACCCTGACCCGGGTGGGGAGCTCAGCGCGGAACGATGAGCGCGGCCGGGTCCACTCGAGCGATGAGCTGGTGAGCCTTGCCGCTGAGCATGACGTCCTGATTGTCATCACCCCGCTGAACGATTCAACCAGGGGGCTGGTGGACGCGAAGGTGCTCGCCGCCCTGCCGGACGGTGCGCTGGTGGTCAACGTTGCGCGCGGCGCCGTGGTTGACTCGGATGCACTCACCAGGGAAGTGATCTCGGGCAGGCTCAAGGCGGCCATCGACGTCTTTGATCCCGAACCAATGCCTCAGGATCACCCGCTGTGGGCGGCTCCAAACGCAATCATCACACCACACAACGGCGGAAACACGGGAGCGTTTGAACCGCGCATCATCAAACTACTGCGTTCCCAGCTCCAGGCGCTGGCTGACAGCCGTGAACCGGCCAACCTGGTCCGCAGGGGCCATTGGGGCAACTGATTCAGGCCATCGCAACGAAAGCCCGCATGAACGACTGGAAGTCGGGATAGTCGTCCCGCTGGTCCATCCTCAGTGTCTCGCCGGGGACGGGGGAAAACGCGGCCTGTGCCTGGACGCCGAACCTGAACGTCTTGCCGGTGCTTGTGCCCACTTCGTAGTCCCCGCCGCCAAGCTGGACGGCATGTGACAGATTGGTCATGTTTATCTCAACCGGAACCCCGCCGCCGGTAAGCGTCTGGACATTGACCGGAGCCACCATGAGCTCTGCGGGGTGCCACCTGTAGCCAATAACAAAGTACTTGGGCTTCGACACGCGCCCGCCGGAGGGATCCTTGGTCTCGTGCCGCTCATTCATGGCGAAGACCAGGTTGTAGTCGCCGTAGTTCAGGATCTGTGAATCGAAAATATGCCGCAGCGTGTCTTTCAGGGCATTACTGCCCGATTGGTTCTCTGGTGCGTGAGGCTGCTCGGGAGTCATGTGGGGCCACTTGGGGTAGGGGACGCCCGCGGTAGGGCGGGTCATTCAGCAGAGGATGGCCGCTCCATCCGTTCGGGTCCGCGGCAGCCACACTACCTGATTCTTCGGTTCGCGCCACACTTTGAATTAAGCTGGCACCGTCCTAGCTGGTGGTGTAACAGGCCGGTAATACGTCACGTCGCGTATCCATTCAAGGCCTAGACTTTGACCCATGAGCGTCGAGACGAAACCTGACATCAAGCCAAGAAGCCGAGCCGTCACCGATGGGTTTGAGCGTGCGCCGGCCCGCGGGATGCTGCGCGCCGTGGGAATGGGGGATGACGATTTCGCCAAGCCGCAGATCGGCGTCGCCAGTTCCTGGAATGAAATCACGCCGTGCAACCTGTCCTTGAACAGGCTGGCGCAGGGTGCCAAGGAAGGCGTCCACGCCGGCGGCGGGTTCCCCATGCAGTTCGGCACTATTTCCGTGTCTGACGGCATTTCGATGGGCCATGTGGGAATGCATTTCTCCCTGGTGTCGCGTGAGGTCATTGCGGATTCGGTCGAAACGGTGATGGAAGCGGAGCGGATTGACGGCTCGGTGCTTCTGGCGGGCTGTGACAAGTCGTTGCCCGGCATGCTGATGGCTGCGGCGCGGCTCGACCTTGCCAGTGTCTTCCTGTATGCGGGCTCCATCATGCCCGGCTGGGTCAAGCTGGAGGACGGCACCGAGAAGGAAGTGACCCTGATCGATGCCTTCGAGGCGGTGGGTGCCTGCGCCGCGGGAAAAATGTCCGAAGCGGACCTGACCCGCATTGAGAAGGCGATCTGCCCCGGTGAAGGCGCCTGCGGCGGAATGTACACCGCCAACACCATGGCCTGCATCGGAGAGGCTCTCGGGATGTCACTCCCGGGTTCCGCGGCCCCGCCGTCAGCCGACCGTCGTCGTGATGAGTTCGCCCGGAAGTCCGGCGAAGCAGTGGTTAACCTGCTGCGTCTCGGGATCACGGCGCGCGACATCATGACCAAGAAGGCCTTTGAAAACGCCATCGCCGTCACCATGGCCTTTGGCGGTTCAACCAACGCCGTGTTGCACCTGCTGGCGATTGCCCGCGAGGCCGAGGTGGACCTGACCCTGGATGACTTCAACCGCATTGGCGACCGCATCCCCCACCTGGGCGACCTCAAACCGTTTGGCCGTTACGTGATGACGGACGTTGACAAAGTTGGCGGTGTGCCCGTCATCATGCGCGCACTGCTGGATGCAGGTCTTCTGCACGGAGACGTATTGACTGTCACCGGCAAGACCCTCGCCGAGAACCTTGCGGTCATCAACCCACCGGACCTGGACGGCAAGATTTTGCGTGCCCTCGACAACCCCATCCACAAGACCGGCGGGCTGATGGTCCTGAAGGGATCGCTGGCGCCGGACGGCGCCGTCGTGAAGACCGCCGGGTTTGACGCCGAGGTGTTTGAGGGAACGGCCCGCGTCTTCGAGCGCGAGCAGGGTGCGCTGCAGGCGCTGGCAGCCGGGATGGTCAAGGCGGGCGACGTCGTCGTTATCCGGTATGAAGGGCCCAAGGGCGGTCCGGGGATGCGCGAGATGCTCGCCATCACCGGAGCGATCAAGGGCGCCGGGCTGGGCAAGGATGTACTCCTGCTGACGGACGGACGCTTCTCCGGCGGAACAACCGGACTGTGTATCGGCCATGTGGCGCCGGAGGCAGTTGACGGCGGTCCGATTGCTTTTGTGAAGGACGGCGACCGGATCCGGGCGGACATCCCCAACAAGTCGTTCGACCTTCTGGTGGACCCGGCTGAGCTGGAGCAGCGGAAGATCGGCTGGGAGCCGCTGCCGGCCACCTACACCAAGGGTGTGCTGGCCAAGTACGCCAAGCTGGTCCACTCGGCGTCGGAAGGCGCTTACTGCGGTTAGGACGCTGATGACGACGGCGGC
>NZ_KI915011.1:27797-37958 GCF_000520595.1 Arthrobacter sp. H5 | reverse complement strand
CCGTCGTCGTACCAGTTAGCGGCCACTAACTGAACCCTGGTCCACATAGTGAGACGCGAGGGGGTCCGGTTGACACCCCGGACACGGTGCGTGGAAACTACAGATATGCAGTCCGTATCCGTAGTCCTTATTACCAAGCGCGTGGCCTAAAGCCCGACTGGTAAGACTACGTCACGCGCAACCCCTCGCAGAGCCCACCAGGCTGAGGGGTTTTTTTGTTCCCACCGAACAGAACAGCGCAGAACACATCGCAGCCAACGTGCTGCGGAAGGATACACAAAGGAAGTTCAAAGATGTCCAAGGGATCGCCCATCAGCCCCTCGCTGATGGCAGCCAAGCCAGCCGCTCCGGTGGCCCCCGCGCACACTCAGGGCAGGGATGCGGCCGCCGCAGCCACGCCCAGCGCAGTCCAGGGCCCCAACAAGGTAGTTCCGCCCACTGAGATGCTCGGGTCGGCGGCCATCGTCCGCTCCCTCGAGGAGCTCGGAGTCGATGACATCTTCGGACTACCCGGTGGAGCAATTCTTCCCACCTACGATCCCTTGATGGCTTCGACCAGACTGCGCCACATCCTGGTGCGCCACGAGCAGGGTGCCGGACATGCGGCGCAGGGCTATGCCATGGTCACCGGCCGGGCCGGAGTGTGTATTGCGACGTCCGGACCGGGGGCAACGAACCTCGTCACCGCTATCGCGGATGCGCATATGGACTCCGTTCCCATGGTCGCGATCACCGGCCAGGTGGCCAGTGCCGTCATTGGTTCGGATGCGTTCCAGGAAGCCGACATTGTGGGCATCACCATGCCGATCACCAAGCATTCGTATTTGGTGACCAAGGCAGCGGACATCCCCAGGGTGCTTGCGGAGGCGTTCCACATCGCGACCACGGGCCGGCCCGGCCCTGTTCTTGTGGACATCGCGAAGGATGCCCAGCAGAGCAAGATGATGTTCTCGTGGCCTCCCAAAATTGATCTTCCCGGCTACCGTACGGTGGTGCGCGGACATTCGAAGCAGGTCCGCGAAGCCGCCCGGCTGATCGGAGCAGCCCAGCGCCCGGTGTTCTACGTGGGTGGAGGCGTGGTCAAGGCCCACGCGGCGAAGGAACTCCGGGAGCTCGCAGAGCTGGTTGGAGCACCGGTGGTGACCACACTGATGGCCCGCGGCGTTTTCCCTGATTCCCACGACCTGCATGTGGGGATGCCGGGAATGCACGGAGCGGTTTCCGCCGTGACCGCGCTGCAGCAGTCGGACCTGTTGATCACCCTGGGCGCCCGGTTTGATGACCGCGTGACCGGGGTACTGTCCACCTTTGCCCCGGGCGCAAAGGTCATTCATGCCGATATCGACCCGGCGGAGATCTCCAAGAACCGCACCGCGGACGTGCCGATCGTGGGTTCGGTCAAGGAAATCATCCCCGAGTTGACCTCCGCCCTGCGCGAGCAGTTCAGCTCGGCTGGCGCACCTGAATACACCGCGTGGTGGAGCGTCCTCAACCGGCTACGGGAAACCTATCCGATTGGATTCACCCAACCAGAGGACGGCCTGTCGGCACCCCAGCACGTCATCAAGCGCATCGGTGAAATGACAGGGCCCGAAGGCGTCTACGCGGCCGGAGTGGGCCAGCACCAGATGTGGGCGGCACAGTTCATCAAGTATGAGCGGCCGCACGCCTGGCTGAACTCCGGCGGCCTCGGCACCATGGGTTACGCCGTGCCGGCGGCCATGGGAGCCAAAGTGGGCAACCCGGACCGCGTGGTCTGGGCCATCGATGGTGACGGCTGCTTCCAGATGACCAATCAGGAACTGGCAACCTGCGTTATCAACAACATCCCGATCAAAGTCGCGGTAATTAACAACTCCTCCCTGGGCATGGTCCGCCAGTGGCAGACCCTGTTCTACGAGGGCAGGTACTCCCATACGGATCTGAACACCGGACACAACACGGTTCGGGTGCCGGACTTCGTGAAGCTCGCGGACGCCTATGGCTGTGCCGGGCTGCGCTGTGAGCGGGACGAAGACATTGATGCCACAATCCAGCAGGCGCTCGACATCAATGACCGTCCCGTTGTGGTGGACTTCGTGGTGAGCCGCGACTCCATGGTGTGGCCCATGGTCCCCTCGGGCGTGAGCAACGATCTGATCCAAATCGCCCGAAATATGACCCCGGAATGGGAGCAGGAGGACTGACCATGGCCCGTCATACGCTTTCCGTACTTGTCGAAGATGTTCCGGGTGTGTTGACCCGTGTGGCCAGCCTGTTTGCCAGGCGCGCATTCAACATCAATTCTTTGGCCGTCGGCCCCACTGAAATCCGCGGCATGTCCCGGATTACCGTGGTGGTTGAGGCCGAGGGTGACCTGCTGGAACAGGTCACCAAACAATTGAACAAGCTCATCAACGTCATCAAGATTGTTGAGCTTGTTCCTGAATCCTCCGTGCAGCGGGACCATATCCTGGTCAAGGTCCGTGCGGATGCCGCAACCCGGCTGCAGGTAACCCAGGCAGCGGACCTGTTCCGTGCCTCCGTGGTAGACGTGTCCACCGACTCGTTGATCATTGAGGCAACCGGCACTGCCGAAAAACTCTCAGCACTGTTATCGGTGCTGGAACCGTTCGGTGTCCGCGAAATAGTTCAGTCCGGAACGCTGGCCATTGGCCGGGGCGCCAAGTCCATGAGCGACAGAGCCCTGCGCAGCGCTTAATAATGTCCCGGTGATCGACCAAGACCCTGTGTCTCCACGCGGGCCTGGCGGCCCTTGGCCGACCACCTGATCCCGATCCCAAATGCAAGAATCAAACAGGAGATAAAAAAGTGACCGAGTTGTTCTACGACGACGATGCAGATCTTTCCATCATCCAGGGCCGCACCGTGGCAGTTATCGGGTACGGCAGCCAGGGGCACGCGCACGCGCTGAGCCTCCGCGACTCCGGCGTCGACGTCCGCGTTGGCCTGAAGGAGGGCTCCACATCCCGTGCAAAGGCCGAAGCCGAGGGACTGCGGGTGCTCAGTGTTGCCGAGGCGGTTGCCGAGGCGGACCTCATCATGGTTCTGACACCGGACCAGGTGCAGCGCCACGTCTACGCTGACGACATCGCGCCGAACCTGCAGCCGGGCGACGCCTTGTTCTTTGGTCACGGCTTCAACATCCGCTACGGATACATCAAGCCGCCGGCCGACGTCGACGTTGCACTCGTGGCACCCAAGGGACCGGGCCACATTGTGCGCCGGGAGTTCGAAGCCGGGCGCGGCGTACCCGACTTGATTGCCGTTGAGCAGAACCCGTCCGGCAAGGCCAAGGAACTGGCCCTCTCCTACGCGAAGGCCATTGGCGGAACGCGTGCAGGCGTTATTGAGACCACGTTTACCGAGGAGACGGAAACGGACCTCTTCGGCGAGCAGGCAGTGCTCTGCGGCGGAGCTTCACAGCTGATCCAGTATGGCTTCGAGACGCTGACCGAAGCCGGCTACAAGCCGGAGGTCGCCTACTTCGAGGTGCTGCACGAACTCAAGCTCATTGTTGACCTCATGGTTGAAGGCGGCATTGCCAAGCAGCGCTGGAGCGTGTCCGACACGGCGGAGTACGGCGACTACGTCTCCGGCCCCCGCGTCATCGATCCCTCCGTCAAGGAGAACATGAAAGCGGTGTTGGCCGATATCCAGAACGGTGCCTTTGCCAAGCGATTCATCGACGATCAGGACAACGGCGGCGCTGAGTTTGCCGAGCTTCGCAAGAAGGGTGAGGACCACCCGATCGAGGCGACCGGACGCGAACTCCGCAAGCTGTTCTCCTGGATCAAGACGAATGACGATTACACCGAGGGATCCGTCGCGCGCTAAGGACGGTTCGCCGGTCTCCACGCGTTCGCTGGCGCTCCTTTAGACCGACCACCGATTCCGGTGAATGCTCTCTTAGACCACGGATTCCGGTGATCGACCGAGGGCCGCCAGGCGCGCGCGGAGATGGGACACCCGCGCAATGAGGCCGGGCTCACACCGCTTGCCGCGGTAATAAAGTGAGCCTGGCCTTTGCGCACAATTACACTTGCCTCATCCCTACACCGCACTGCAGCTAAGGATCACCCTGTGGAAAAACCCGTAGTTCTCCTTGCCGAAGAACTCTCGCCTGCCACCGTCGAAGCGCTCGGTCCCGACTTTGAAATACGTCACACCGATGGCGCAGACCGTGCCCAGCTGCTCGCAGCGATTGCAGACGTTGACGCGATCCTCGTACGTTCCGCTACCCAGGTCGATGCCGAGGCGATCGCCGCTGCGCCACGGCTGAAGATCATCGCGCGTGCCGGCGTCGGGCTCGATAACGTTGACATCAAGGCGGCCACACAGGCAGGGGTGATGGTGGTCAACGCGCCGACGTCAAACATCATCTCCGCTGCTGAACTGACAGTCGGCCACATTTTGAGCCTTGCACGGCACATTCCGCAGGCTAGCGGCGCGCTCAAGGACGGGGAGTGGAAGCGTTCCAAGTTCTCGGGTATTGAGCTGTATGAGAAAAAGATCGGCATCATCGGCTTGGGCAGGATCGGCGCCTTGGTTGCCGCACGCCTGCAGGGATTCGACACTGAAATCCTCGCCTATGACCCGTATATCACGTCTGCACGTGCGGCCCAGCTTGGCGTGCAGCTGGTGACCCTCGATGAGCTTCTGGAGCAGTCCGACTTCGTCACCATCCACATGCCCAAGACCCCCGAAACCGTGGGAATGCTGGGGGAGGCCGCCTTCAGGAAGATGAAGAGCTCCGCCTACGTGGTCAACGTAGCGCGTGGTGGCCTGGTGGATGAGGACGCGCTCTTCACGGCGCTGCAGGAAAAGCAGATTGCCGGCGCCGGCGTTGACGTCTTCGTCAAGGAGCCCAGCACTGATCTTCCGTTCTTCGAACTGGACAATGTGGTGGTCACACCACACCTTGGAGCCTCCACTGATGAGGCCCAGGAGAAGGCAGGAGTGTCAGTCGCGAAATCGGTCCGCCTCGCCCTGGCCGGCGAATTGGTGCCCGACGCCGTCAACGTGGCCGGCGGCGTGATCGCCCCTGAGGTGCGTCCCGGTATTCCGTTGATCGAAAAACTTGGCAGAATCTTCACCGCGCTCACGCACGATTCGCTGACGCAGATCGAGGTTGAGGTGGCCGGCGAGATTGCATCCCTGGATGTGAAGGCACTGGAGCTCGCCGCGTTGAAGGGCGTGTTTACCGACGTGGTCTCCGAGCAGGTGTCCTACGTGAACGCTCCCGTACTCGCTGAGCAGCGTGGTATCAACACCCGCTTGGTCACTACCCCGGATTCGGCGGAGTACCGAAATGTCCTCACGATCCGCGGCGCGTTGTCGGACGGATCGCAGATTTCGGTGGCGGGAACACTGACCGGACCCAAGCAGATCCAGAAGCTCGTCGGAGTGAACGGGTATGACCTGGAGATCCCGATCAGCGAGCATCTCCTGGTAATCCTCTATCAGGACCGGCCGGGTGTCATCGGCACCCTTGGCCGTGTACTGGGCGAGTGCGACATCAATATTGCGGGAATGCAGGTTGCGCGGAACAAGGAAGGCGGGCAGGCCCTGTCCCTCCTGGCCGTCGACAGCTCCGTGCCGCAGGACGTTCTTGAATCACTCAAGGAAGCCATTGGCGCTACGGTGGCACGCGAGGTCGATCTGCAGGACTGAGGCTGCCCGCTGGCGCGGATGACCGGGAGCGACTGGGACTACCGCATGGGCCAGATAACGACGGCGGTTATGTCCTCACTCGGAACGGCGCCGAATTCGCGGGAGTCGACTGAGACGTCGCGGTTGTCGCCCATGAGGAACACCTGGCCCTCGGGCACCGTGACGGGTCCAAAATAGGTGCCGTCGATGCGGCTGTGATCCACAAACGGCTCCGGTATCAGGGCGCCGTCCACATAGAGCAGGGCATCCTTGATGGCGATGCTTTGCCCACCAACCGCCACAATCCTCTTGATCATCAGTTTTGAGTCCACGGGATTATTGAACGCGACCAGTGCACCTGGAGCGTCCGATCCCTGCTTGAACAGGAGCACCGTGCTGCCTTCGCCCACCGTCGGCTCCATGCTGTCTGATGCAACCCGCAAAGGCTCCACAACAAACATCCGCAGACCAGCGGTCAGGAGCAGGACGGCAATCACAACGGCGATGTAGCGGCGCCGCTGCGTTGAAGCCCTATTGCCTGCCGGGCCCGAGTCGCGCCGCAGCAATGTCATGGTCGTCTCCCTGATTGAACTCTTCGATGATGCGCCGCCCGGCTTGGGGAAACCATGAGCTCCACAAGGATTCACAACGGACGTGCCACATTCTGGACAGGATCCGGCTGGGGCAGGCCGGCACATCTGGGGAGGAATCATGGGTTCTGCAGGGTCGCACAGTTTTGCGCGAAACGAGCCGCTGCGGCAGGCAGGAAGGGGCCGGGGCCCCAGGGTCAGGCGCCTGGTTTCCGGGTTCACCGCGCTGGTGATGCTCGCAGGTTTAGGCCTGCCGCTAGTATCAGCGCCGGCACAGGCAGCCCCCGTTGGGCAGGGTTTCCGTGTTACTACCTCCGATCTGGCGTTCATTCTGAAACAGATCAGGATCGCGGAGGCACATGTTCGCAATACAACGTCTGAAACCGGTCCCTGCGGGGCATTGCTGGGAAATGGCCCGGATCAGGTTCCCGGACCGCTGGTTTCCTACGGGCTGCGCACAGTGGACGGCTCCTGCAACAATCTGCAGGAGGGCCGGGAGGACTACGCGGCTTCGAACCAGTTGTTCCCGCGGCTCACCACTGCCGAGTACCAGGACGGCGAAGATGGAGCGACCATCCGCCAGCCTGGTCCCACAACGTACAACGGCACGGGGAACGTTGTGGATTCCGAACCCCGTGTCATCAGCAACCTGATTGTGGATCAGACGTCATCCAACCCGGCGGCTGTCTCCGCGGCACAGTACCCGGTAAGGACGCAGGGGAACAAAGGGGTTGTGCCCTGCGACGATGAGGGACTGCCCGAGGGCTGTGTGCCCGACGGCGAAACACGGTTCATCCCAACGTCACCACCGACGTTGGCCTGTCCCCTCCGTACAACTCACTGTTTATGATCTTCGGCCAGTTCTTTGACCATGGACTGGATCTGGTGAACAAGTCGGGAAGCTCGGTCTTCATTCCGCTGAAGGCTGACGATCCCCTGATCCCCGGACCGGACGGAGTATCAGGAACCAGCGACGATCTGCCGGCACGGATGCGGTTTATGGTGCTGACCCGGGCAACCAACCAGGCAGGGCCGGGGCCAAACGGGATCCTGGGTGATGCCGATGACACCCGGGAGGCCATTAACCGATCCGGTCCTCTGGTGGATCAGTCCCAGACGTACAGTTCGGATCCATCCCATCAGGTCTTCCTCCGTGAGTACGCAAGGAATTCCGGAGCTCGTCCGGTTTCCACGGGGAAGCTGCTGACCTCCGCGGACGGCGGAATGGGCACGTGGGCCATGCTCAAAGCCCAGGCCGCCACGACCCTCGGGATGAAGCTGGCTGATCAGGATGTCTTGAGCGTCCCGATGATTGCCATGGATCCTTACGGCCGCTTTGTTCCGGGTCCGGCGCGGGCTGCCGCAGTACGTGACATCCTCGGGAATGGTGGAGGGCAACACCTCCAGGCCGGTGCCCGTGCCCGCCGATGCCCTCCGCGTTAACGAGGCCTTCCTCGACGACATTGCCCATGGCGCCGTGCCCTCCGGAACCCTGACTGCGGACACGGACACGATCATCAATCCGCCGGGTGCACCGGGAACCACTTACGACGACGAAATGTTGGGCTCCCACTTTGTGGCCGGCGACGGGCGTCTCAACGAGAACATCGCCCTCACGATGATCCACCAGGTTTTCCACTCGGAGCACAACCGCCTGGTCGACGACATCAGGGCTACCCTCACGGCCGACACATCCTCCCGCGGCGCGGCGGCTCTTGCGGAGTGGAAGAGCGCCGCCGGGGCGGGAGGTTGGAATGGCGAAAGACTTTTCCAGGCAGCGCGGTTTGTTGCTGAAATGGAGTACCAGCACATGGCTTTCGAGGAATTTGCCCGGAAGGTCCAGCCGCTCATCGAACCGTTTTCCACTTATCATGACAATGTGAACCCAGCCATCACCGCTGAGTTTGCACACGCGGTGTACAGGTTTGGCCATTCGATGCTCACCGATACCGTGTCGCGGACCAACGCGGATGGGCCGGCGAACGACGTTCCGCTGTTGGATGCCTTCCTCAGCCCGCAGGCCTATTATGACGGCGGCACGGCGGGAAAGCTGTCGTCAAAGGAGGCAGCAGGCGCCATAGCGATGGGAATGTCCGACCAGGTGGGCAACGAACTGGACGAGTTTGTCACCGATACCCTGCGGAATAACCTGCTGGGCCTGCCCCTGGACCTCGGCGCCATCAACATGGCACGGGCCCGGGAAACGGGTATCCCCTCCCTCAACCACCTGCGCAGGGAGATCCACAACCAGACCAATGACGGGCAGCTGAAGCCTTACACCAGCTGGATAGACTTCGGACTCAACCTGAAGCATCCAGACTCTCTCACCAACTTTGTTGCCGCCTACGGTCAGCACCCAACGATTACCGGCGCAGCAACGCTGGCTGACAAAAGGGCTGCGGCAACCATGCTGGTCAACCCGCCAATTGATGCCGCGGAGGGTGACATCCCTGCCGACGCGCTGGACTTCATGGGTGGACAGGGCGCATGGAGCAATAAGGAAACAGGGCTGAACCGCATTGACCTGTGGGTGGGCGGCCTTGCCGAGCGCACCAACCTCTTCGGAGGTCTTCTTGGTTCCACCTTCAACTATGTTTTCGAACAGCAGATGCTGGACCTGCAGAATGGAGACCGCTTCTACTACCTCGTCCGCACCCCCGGAATGAACCTGCTCTCCCAGTTGGAGGGCAACTCCTTCGCAGAGATGATTATGCGCAACACCAATGCGCACAGTCTCAAGGCGGACGTATTTGGCACGTCGGACTGCAAGTTCGAACTGGGAAGGCTCCAGCTCAGCGGAACAACCGTCCTGGATGACCCGCTGTCCGAGTGCAATGAGGAAGCACTTCTCATCCGCATGCCGGACGGCACCATCCGTTACCGCACCAACAACTCCGTTGACCCTCCGGGAATCAATGGTCAAAGCGTCTACAACGGTACCGCCGCAGCTGACCGCATCTGGGGCGGAGTGGACAATGACACATTCCTTGGCAACCGGGGCAATGACGTCATTGAAGGCAACGACGGCGGCGACACCGCCCTGGGCGGAGAAGGTAACGACATCATCACCGACTCGGCAGGCGACGACGTTTTGAAGGGCGGTCCCGGCAATGATGCACTGGATGCCGGTCCGGGCCTTGACCTGGTGCTTGGCGGAGATGGCCAGGACTTCATCAACGGCGGCGCAAACACCAATGAGACCTTTGGCGGGGAAGGGAATGACTTCCTGATTGCGGGCGGCGGCAACGATCTTTAACGCGGTGATGCGGGCGACGACTGGCTGCAGGGCGGCGACGGCGCGGATCTGCTGATGGGCGACAGCGGCGCTCCATTCTTTGATGATTCCAATGATCCCAATGATCCCGGTCATGACGTACTCATTGGCCAGAACGGTGACGATGACTACGATGCGGAAGGTGGGGACGACATCATGCTCGCCGATCCCGGTATTGAGCGGAATGCCGGCGCCGCAGGATTCGACTGGTCCAGCCATCAACTCGATGGGCTGCCGGCCGACGCGGACCTGAGCCGCATCCTGCTTGGAGTGCCGCTCCCCGTCGATGTGCTGAGGGACCGGTACGCGGAAGTGGAGGGGCTCTCCGGCGCTGCACGGAACGATGTACTGCGCGGCGATGACCTGATTCCGCGTCTTGCAGAGGGCGAAGGCTTCTCCGGCAGAAACTGGCTGGATGCTGAAGGTGTCAACCGGATCACTGGACTTGACGGGCTGCTCCCTGCCGGGGCCACGGACGGTGACAGCGTGTGGGGTGAGGGCAACATCATCCTGGGCGGAGGCGGCAGCGACACCTTGGAAGGTCGTGGAGGGGATGACATCCTCGACGGCGACAAGTATCTGTCCGTCCGGTTGAGCGTGAGGACCAACCCGGCTGACCCTGCAACAGAAACAGGCACGGCGGCG
>NZ_KI915011.1:25924-27697 GCF_000520595.1 Arthrobacter sp. H5 | reverse complement strand
CGTATCAGGAGGGCAGCTCCCGGACGCTCCAGGCGGCGGTGTTTGCCGGCGACGTGGACCCGGGAAACATTGTCATTGTCCGGGAGATCATCGACGGCGCGAGGGATAGCGATGTTGACTCTGCGGTTTTCTCAGACTTCGAGATCAACTACACGGTCACCACCGTCCCACAGGGTGCAGAGGTTGGTTCGCCGGGCAGCGTAACAACGGTGACGCATCTTGACACGGTTGATCCCGAGGACGACACCCCTGGAGTCGAGGGTGAGGATGACGCCCTTTCCACTGACGGCGTCGATACCCTGCGCAATGTGGAGCAGCTCCTGTTCGCTGATTCACAGCCGCCGGCACGGGCCACCATTCTGTCGGCCAGCGCATCCAACGGAACAGCGACTGTGAACTGGGACGGCCCTGCGGGCTCAGCGGTCAGTGGATACCGGGTGAAGGTGCTCAACACCAAGGATCAGCAGATGGGCGCGTTGCGGGTCACGAACGGAGACGCGACCAGCCTGACCGTCACCGGCCTCACCAATGGGGTGGGATACAGATTCCAGGTTCAGGCGTTCAACGGGGCAGGAGGCGGCCCGTACTCGGCAGTCTCCAACACGGTTACTCCCGGGCCCGTTCTGCCCGGCGCACCAACCGTGGGAAGTCCAACAGGCGGGCGAGGCTCCGGCACAATCACCTGGGTTCCCGGTGCCGACGGCGGCTCGCCGGTCACCGGATTCACGGTGCGCGTGGTCGACGCCACCGGCAGTCAGGTCGGTGCGCTGAGGACGGCCCCGGGCACAGCAACCAGCCTGGACATGACGGGACTGCCCGCGGGAATCCAACTCCGCTTCCAGGTGGCTGCCGAGAATGCAGTGGGCACGGGCGCCTACTCCACGGTCTCGATACCGCTTGCGGCCACGCCGTCTCCATTCCCCGACGTGCGCCAGGACGGTGCGTTCTTCACGGAAATTGTGTGGCTGCTGGATCAAAAGATCACTACCGGCTACTTGGAGGATGGCACGTTTAGGCCGTTCCACCCGGTGAACAGGGACATGATGGCCGCGTTCATGTACAGATTTGTCGGTGAACCCGATTTTGTACCGCCCAAGGTCTCGCCCTTCAAGGACCTGCCCGTCGGAGGAAGGTTCTACAAGGAGATCACCTGGCTGGCAGCCCAGGGGATCACCACCGGATACCCCGACAGGACGTTCCGTCCCCACCTGGCCGTCAACAGGGACATGATGGCGGCGTTCATGTACAGGTTTGCTGATGAGCCTGACTTTGTTCCGCCCGGCTCGTCGCCGTTTTCGGACGTCCGGAAGAGCGGTGACTTTTATCAGGAGATCATGTGGCTGGCCTCCACAGAGATCACCACGGGTTACCCGGACAAGACGTTCAAACCGTTCACAGCCGTGAACCGGGACATGATGGCCGCGTTTATGTACCGCTTCCACAACCTCATCGCGCCCTAGCTTCCCGGCACGAAAGAGCAGGGGAGGCCCCGGAACCGATCAAGGATTCCGGGGCCTTTCTGTGTGCGCAGAGATCGGAGCCTCGAGACCTCCGTCACCGTCCGGTGGCGGAGGTTGGGACGGCTTAAAGGACGACGACGGCGGCACCTGAGTGCCGCCGTCGTCATGAGTTCCCTCAACCACCGCCGCGTCGCGGTGGTAGCCCCGAGGGTCACCCGTCCAGTTGATAACGGAGAATCTTCCAGTCAAAGCGGCGGATGAACGCCGCCATCGTGTCCCGGAGAACCGGCAGGTGCGGACGGAAGGTGCCATC
>NZ_KI915011.1:23877-25824 GCF_000520595.1 Arthrobacter sp. H5 | reverse complement strand
CAATGATGGTCTTGTCACCTCGGGGCTCCCTGCCAGGCGGTAGAGGAATGCCGCCATCATGTCGCGGTTGACCGGCTGGTAGGGGCGGAAGGTGCCGTCCTCGTAGCCGGTGGTGATACCCGCGGAGGCCATCCAACTGATTTCGTTATAGAACACGTGGCTGGGCCGGACGTCCTTGAACGAGACCGTCTTCATGAAGGAAGGCGCGCCCGCCAGGCGGTAAAGGAACGCCGCCATCATGTCGCGGTTGACCGGCAGGAACGGGCGGTAAGTGCCGTCGTCGTAACCGGTGGTAATCCGCTTGGCCGCCAGCCAGGTGATCTCGGCGAAGAAATCTGCGTCTTTCCCAACGTCCGTGAACGCGGGCGCCGGTGGAAGCTCCGGCGGGTAGACGCCGTCATTCCAGATCGGCTTGGCCGCCTCAATGGGGTCGTTCACGTCCATGTCGTAGTCTTCCGGAGCCATTCCGACGGCGTACTGCACCATCATGTCGTGGTCTTCGTGTGGGAGGTTGTGGCAGTGGACCATGTACCGGCCGCGGTGCGGACCAAATTTTATCAGCAGCTTGACGGTCTCCCCCTCACCGACATAGACCACGTCCTTGGGCCCCCGTTCGTAGGCGAAATCTGCGCGGTCCTCTCCACCGATGATCTTGAAGTCAACCAGGTGAATGTGCAGGGGATGGAACCAGCCGCCCGAGCGGTTGTCGAACTCCCAGATCTCGGTTCCGTTCAACTCCGGGTTCGCGATCACTTCGCGGTAGTTGCTGGCGATGACGTCAGCCCACGTCCGGTCGTTGATTGACCACATGTTAGTGACGTCATCCCGCTTGAGGCGGAAGAACCGTCTCTTGGTGGCGTCGCTTTCCTTCATCGCCATGATTTCGTTATTCGGAGCGAGCTCGTAGGGAATGGTGTTCCACGTGGGGTCGCTCGTGTCCACCGGCTCGGCGGTCACATCAAAGGCCATGATCCGGTTGGTGAAGTCGTAATCGACGTTGTTCTTGTTGGACAGATTCCGGAGCTCAACGCGCTGGCCGGGCTGGTAGTTGCGGAAATCAATCAATATCTCGTAGCGTTCCGCGCTTCCATGGCGCCAATTGTCGACGGTCTGGGCGTAGGGAATCAGGCCACCGTCGGTCGCCACTACAGTGACAGGTTCGCCGGTATTGAGATAGGGACGGAAGGAGCGAGAGATGCACGCATTCAGGACCCGGAACCGGTATACACGCCGCTGGACCTGCATGACGGGCCAGGGCCGGCCGTTGGCCATTATCACGTCGCCCCACAGGCCCGAGTTGCTGTCGTCGTCATAACCGAGGGACCCGTCTGCCGCGAACATCGCATCCGAGAGAGTCAGCGCAACGTCGAAGTCACCCTGGGGGAGCAGTTCCCGCTCAAGCGCATCATGAATGTGGTACTGCGCGGCAAGACCCGAGTACACGTTCGGTCCAGTGTTGTGGACTGCGTGATCGTGGAACCACAGCGTGCGTGCATGCTGGCCGTTGGGGAAGCGGTAGTCCTTGTAGAACCCGGGATGGGTGATGTCACTGGCATAGCCGTCAAATTGGGGCAGCGAGGCTGATCCATGGAGGTGGGTCGATGAGTACAGACTGTGGCCCTGTGTGGGGTGGGTGGCGGGCATATCATTGCACACGCGAAGCTGTGATTTGGTGTTCCTGTCAAGGCTGATTGTCGGTCCGGGGAAGATCCCGTTGTAACCGAGGATCGGTGTGAGCAGGTTTTGGTTGGGAAGCATGGAGACCTTCGCCGCCACCTGATCGATGGTGTAGTAGTGGATGTTCATCCCGTCTTCGGGATCGTAGCCCGTGGCGTACGGCGCAAGTACGGGGCTGCGCATAAACTGGCTGCGAAATGGCACCGGCATCTGCGATGGATCCAGTGCGCTGGCAGACTTTGCCTCAACGGAACCCAGCGGTACGGTTAT
>NZ_KI915011.1:21623-23777 GCF_000520595.1 Arthrobacter sp. H5 | reverse complement strand
GCCCCGAGAACGCCGATGCCGCCAAATAGAATGACCTGGCGTCGCGAAATAGACATTGTTCATCTCCCCCATAAGTGGTTTGTTCAAGGTTCCAATGGTGATATTGGAGAAACCTTGTCTAATCTGTTTGTTGAAACTGTTTAGACCGCTGACATCGCGCGCAGCAGGAATGAATTGATCACGTTGCCCGCTTCCCGCAATGAGCGCCCAACACCGGGTGTGTTTGGCATGGACAGCGGTTGGATCAGGCCAGCAGTCCGGCTGAGTTGGCCGTGGAGGACCAGCAGCGCCGACAACACGTCCGTCAGATCGTCTTCGCCGCCAGCGGTTGTCTGCAGGAGACGCGCGTAGGCGGCCTTCAGACCCGGTCCCGGCGCGCAGCCGAGTTCCCTGTCCATTGCCCGGCGGCAACGCTCGTAGCACTGCAGACCCTCGGCGTGGCGTCCGGCCTGTTCAAGTCCCAGGATGAGGGCGGTCCAGGCGCGCTCGTTGAGTGGATCAGCGGCGAGAACCTGATTGGCCCACCTGATGGATTCGTCGGGCTTACCCAGGGCAGCCGCGGTTTCGGCGGCGAGGATCTTTGCTTCAAGAACGCGGGTGGCGTGAAGCTGACGCTCGTCTTCGGCCCAGCCAGGCAACAGCTCGTCGCCGAGCAACGGCGCAGTGGTCATGGCAAGTGCTTCGGTGAGCAGTTCCTGCGCTGCGGCGGGTTCAGCCTGGTTGGCGCGCCGGAGGAGTCTGTCGAAGCGGTCCAGGTCCAGATCGACCTGCGCCCGGTCCATGACATAGCCGCCGGTGGCCGTCTTCAAGGGACCGGACTTTCCACTGCCTGGTTGAAGGTTGCGACGGAGCACGCTCACGTAGCTCTCCAGGGTGGGCAACGCTTCGGCAGGAGGCCGGCCGTTCCACAGCAGTTCGATGAGCCTGTCCTTCGACACTGGATTTCCCAAGTGGAGCAGGAGGATCTCCAGAATCTGGCGTGGTTTCGGGCCGCCAACCGCGTTGGCGTCAAGGACAGTGTCCCCGCGGACAATCCGCAGGCTGCCGATGATATTGACTGATAGGTGGATTGGGACGGAAGTGGACTGTGCCGGCATGGAAACGTCTGACTGCAACATGATCGAGACCTCATACTTCAGTGCGGGTGATGACGATTACAAACCTACGAATCAGCGGTTCCGCGTACACGAGTAGGGGCTACCCTAATTTTTCTGAAGATTTCCCACGTACCCCGGGGGGAGTACTCACGTGGTGGCCGCTGAACGCCTGACAGCGATCGAGTAGTCAGGCCCAGAGCCACTGAGTAGCCCTCAACCACTGGTGTGGTGCTCGGTGCCAAGAGAGAGGCGAAGTGCGCCGTTGCCGTCGAGCACTAGAGAAACAGCCTGATTGGGTATCTCGAAAATCAGCGTGGCCTCGATGGTCTCACCCTGGGCGGCGGTTTGGTCCTCGGGCGACGACCAGATGGCGCGGGGGGTACCTGCGCCGAGTCCCTCAATGGAGTAGTCGTTGGCAGTGAAATGTATGCCGTCCGATTCCAGTGCGGTCAGCTCCAACAGCACCCTTACCCGATGGGCACCTTCCTGGACGGGCTCCGAAAGTCCGGCCGCCGGCCCATCCGGCGTCCAGCCGTCGGTCTCTACGGGAATGATCCCGTGAATGCGTGCAAGCCCGCCGTCCGTTTCTCCGGTTGCACCCAGCTGCGTACTGGGCTTGTCCATGTCGTTGGTCAGGACGAACGTGAGCAGGCCACCCACCAACAACAGGAGCGCGGCCGGCACCAGCAGAATCCAACGGGTTCTGCGGATTAGTGGTTTCGCGCTTTTGGGGCCCGTGACATTGTCTGCCAAGCCCGGGTCGTTTTCGTGCACGTTGAGAGCTTCCCGCTGGCCGGTGTTATTGATTCCCATGGGTCAACCCTTGGTGCGCCACCATGGAAAAACCCTGTCTGCGATCCTCCCAAACCTTTTTACAAGCACACCAGGGAATGCTGACGCCTGGCAGGTCCACACCACTGCGGCTGCCGCAAACACCGTTATGAGGGGTAGGTCTTGTCATGCTAGGGAGAAAAGACCTCCGGACGAACCGGGGGAATCAGAGGTCATTTGCCGTCAGGCAGATGGCCGTCCTTGCGGCGGGCGCGGTATGCCTGCC
>NZ_KI915011.1:17092-21523 GCF_000520595.1 Arthrobacter sp. H5 | reverse complement strand
TGCCTGCCGATATTGGTAGCGACGCCGGCAGTGAACGCCGCTGTTATCAACGCTGTGCCGGGTGGAGAAAGTCTTGCCGGGCACGGCCCCATCGACAATGAGAACGGGTACCCGTTTTGGTATGAGGACTTTGGTTTGGCGTCCGAGGGAATTGAGCCGGTCCGGCTTGAACTCTGTCTGGAGACGCTCATGTGTGGCGCCGAAATACCGGATCCTTCCCAGCCGATTTCCTTCCCGGAGAACTATCCGGATGAGGGCTTCTGGTGGGCAGGTGAGGCGTCTATCGACGACCGGGCTGTCGGAGACCGAGCCCTTCTGGTGTACGCCCAGGAAGCAGCTTTTGGCGACGCCGGCGGTGTCGCCGTCGACAAGCAGATTGCCTTTACCCGCCAACGCATCCGCATTGACGCGTTGCGGGCCGACACCGAGTACACCATAACCACGCCCTACGGCGTCGAGAAGATTGTCACCGATGTAGAGGGCGAGATCAACGAGACCCAGGACATCGGCTGCATGACCCCGCCGTGCGGATTCGACCTCGCGATGCAGGGCCACGTTGGTCCGTTCCTGCGGTGGGCTCCAAATGTGGGACTCAATCCACCGGAGGGTTACATCGGTGACCCGGGCACCCCACACGAGGTTGTTGGCAGCCCCTATGACACAAACTTTTTCCGGATTGAGGGGCCAGACGCTGGTGGCACCGGGGTCGACATGGTCGAAACTGAACTGTTCTCGGTGTCGGGCCGCATCGCGCAGTTGAGGGCCACAGTGCATCCGGCCGGCGACCTCTTTGGAGGTCCGGTGGATGTGAAGGTTCAGGCGTCCTTCCCGGCCGAAGCTGACGTCATCTACACACTCGACGGAAGCGAACCCACTCTAACTAATGGAACGCGTGTCCCGTCGACGGGCACTCCTGATTCCACGGCAACCGTGACCGTTCCCGGCCCTGAGGTTGGGGCCGAGTCCACCGTCCGGGAGACCCAGCTGCGGTACATCGCTGTCAATCCGGACACCGGTGACACCAGCGAGGTCTACACCCAGGACTACGTGGTTGACACCTCGCTCCCCGTCGTGGCCGCGACACCCGCTGGTCCGCTGGAGGTACTCGCGGATGGCCGGACCATTCTGCAGGGCCCGCAGGCCATCACGCTGACAACCACGGATCCCATGGCAACAGAGGGTTCGGAACCACCAACTGTCTACTACACCGTGGACGGCACGAGGCCCAGCTTTGATGCTGATGGTGAGCCTCAGGGCTCCACCCAGGAGTACTCGGATCCGTTTGTGGTTCGTACGTCCACGATCGTCAACGCCGTTGCGGTAAGCGAAGCAGGGATCCTCGGGCCAAATGGACTGTTCAAGTACACCGTTCATAACCTCAGGGAGGTAGGACCGGTGGGACCAGACCACCCGTTCCCCGATTACCTGACGGACTTCAACGACCAAAAGCTGGCCCTGTGCCTTGATGACGCGGCCTGCGGATTGGAAGCGCCATTCGATACGGAGCTGGCCGAGTATCCGGAGAACTTCCCGGGCGAATCCTTCTGGTGGTCAGCCGGTGCAGAGCTTCCAGTGGCCGGTGGCGGACGAGCCCGTCTGGTGCTTGCGATGGAAGCCGCGTTTGCGAACGAGGTACCCAAGGATGGCGACCAGGTGGCATTCGGCCGGACCCGATACTCGATGCGGGGCCTGATTCCAGGAGCCACGTACCGGATCACCCAGCCATACGGTGTGGACATCATGGTTGCGGATCCCGAGGATGAGGACGGCGCTATCGGCTACACAGCGGATATCGGCTGCCTCGACATGGGCTGCTCGTACGACCGTCTCGCCGAGTCGCAGATTGGTCCGTTCCTCAAGTCCGATGCGGCACCTGCCGGGTACCTGGGCGACGGTGCCACCGAATCCACGGTCACGGGCAGTCCGCTGGGCACCAACTTCTTCAAGTTGGAGCAGCTGACCGATGCCACCGGCACCGAGCTCAGCGAGCCGGTTGTGATTGGCCAGACGGACCAGTTTGTGGTGGTCGGCCGCCTGTATGACACGCCGCTCCCAGCGCGTCCGCCGGCAACCCCAGCGGCTCCGGCAATCGACGTGACCGCGCCGGCCATCGGTGAAGCCACAGTTCAGTTGAATGCGGCAAACGACGGCGGTTCACCCGTCACCGGGTTCCTGGTGCGGGTGACCAATGAGTTCGGTACCCAGGTTGGCGATCTGCGCACGGCTCCTGCCACCGCAACAAGCCTGCGGATCACCGGGCTGAAGGCGGATGTTGCGACAGGCTTCCAGGTGGCGGTGCAGAATGCGAAGGGGACAAGCGACTTCTCTGCACTGAGAATTCTGCCAGCCCTGCCGCCGCCTTTCCCGGATATCCCCCATAAGACCCTGTTCTTCACGGAAATCGCCTGGCTGCAACACGAGGGAATCTCCAACGGGTACGTGGAGGACGGGAAGTTCAAGCCCCTACAGGCGGTCAACCGCGATGTGATGGCAGCCTTCCTGTACCGGCTGGCCGACGTCCAGGACTACAAGGCGCCAGTGGTGTCTCCATTCAAGGATGTGAAGCCGGGCATGCCGTTCTACACGGAGATCAACTGGCTGGCTGAGCAGAGGATCACCACGGGCTGGGAGGACGGGACGTTCCGTCCGTTGCAGCCGGTGAACAGGGACATGATGGCCGCGTTCCTCTACCGGTACAACAACCTCGACAAATAAAGACCTACCTGGTGAAATACCCTGTTGCCCCGGCGTCGTGCCCCTGACGCCGGGGCAACAGGCTGTCCGGACGGGTTAACGAAGAGGGAAACCCGGCGAAAACAAGGTAACTTTCTAGGGTGAGTCCTGAGCAGAAAACCCCTTTCTATATCACCACGGCCATCTCCTACCCCAACGGCGTGCCGCATATCGGCCACGCCTATGAGGCCATCGCCACTGACGCGATCGCCCGGTTCAAGCGGCTGGACGGCTTCGACGTGATGTTCATGACCGGTACCGACGAGCATGGTCTGAAGATGCTTCAGACCGCTGAAAAAGAGGGTATGCCGGCCCGGGAGCTGGCCGCGCGCAATTCGCAGGCTTTCCAGGACATGAACGACGACGTCGGCAGCTCCTACAACCGCTTCATCCGCACCACGGATGCGGATCACTACGCAGCAGCCTCGAAGATCTGGCAGCGGATGGAAGCGGCCGGAGACATCTACCTGGACAAGTACACGGGCTGGTATTCGGTGCGCGACGAAGCGTATTACAGCGAGGAGGATACCGAGCTGCGTGAAGACGGCATCCGTTACTCGAAGGAGACGGATACCGAGGTCACCTGGACGGAGGAGGAAAGCTACTTTTTCCGGCTTTCCAATTATCAGGATCGTTTGCTCGCCCTGTATGCGGATCAGCCGGATTTCGGCGCACCCCAGTCCCGCTTCAACGAGGCCATCAGCTTTGTGAAGCGGGGTCTCGAAGACCTCTCGATCAGCCGTACCACGTTCGATTGGGGTGTTCCGGTTCCAGGCAATCCGGAGCACGTCATGTACGTGTGGGTTGACGCCCTGACGAACTACCTCACCGGGGTCGGATTCCCGGATGTTGAATCGGAAGCGTTCCGCAGGTACTGGCCGGCGGACGTTCATGTGATCGGCAAGGACATCTCCCGCTTTCACGCCATCTACTGGCCCGCATTCCTGATGTCCGCCGGGCTGGAGTTGCCCAAACGGATCATGATCCACGGCTTTCTGTTCAATAAAGGTGTCAAGATGTCCAAGTCGTTGGGCAATGTTGTTCCGCCGCGGGACTGGATTGAGCAGTACGGCCTCGATCAGGTGCGCTTTTTCCTCCTCCGTGAGGTCCCGTTCGGTGCCGACGGCGCCTACAGCCACGACGCCATCGTCGGCCGGATGAACTCCGACCTGGCGAACAACCTTGGCAACCTCGCGCAGCGCTCGCTGTCGATGGTCGCCAAGAATTGTGAAGCAAAGGTGCCCGGGCCGTCGTCGTTCAGTGACGCGGACGAGTCAATCCTCGCCCAGGCGCGCGGACTCCTTGACCAGTGCCGCGCCGTCATTGACAGGCAGGAACTGTCAAAGGCACTCGAGGCGATCTGGACGGTACTTGGCGACACCAACGCCTATTTTGCGGAGCAGCAGCCGTGGGTGCTGCGGAAGACCGACGTCGAACGCATGAACACCGTGCTGTACGTGACGTTGGAGGTGCTGCGGATTGTGTCGATTCTGGTCCAGCCGGTGATGCCGGACGGTGCGGGCCGTCTCCTCACGTCGCTTGGTCAGGGAACAACCGACGACGACGGCGGCCGCATGTTCGGTGCCATCGCCTCACCGTTGGTGCCGGGCACGGAACTGCCCGCGCCTGCTCCCGTGTTCCCAAAGTATGAGGAGCCGGCCTAGCACCACGTCTCCAGCCTGCCCCGAAACGGGCCGA
>NZ_KI915011.1:11293-16992 GCF_000520595.1 Arthrobacter sp. H5 | reverse complement strand
TATGTTAGGTGCGCCCGCCGTTTTCGGGTGCGAAACCAGGCAACGGGCGCGGTCTGGCGCGCTTAGCTGTCCCTGTTTTTGAACCGGTCCACTGCGGTGGCGCGCATCACGGCGGCAACTTCGCGCTGCTGCTCTTGTGCCCGCTCCAGCAGCGACTCGAGCTGCGATGTGGTGAGTGGGGGGAGGGCAATTCCTGCGCGGTTGAGGGTGAGCAGGGTGTCCCAGAGGCATTCCTTGCCACGGATGGCGCTCTGCAACGATTCCAGTTCAAGCTGTGCGCCTTCGCCCTTGTCGGAGCGCAGCGGATTGATGGGATTGACCTTTCCCAGCTGTGCACTGACTTGGGCAAACGCCATCTTGGCCTTATTCGGAGTGAAACCAAGGGAGCGGATCAGCCTCAGGAGATCTTCGCGGTCCTTGGAGATTTCATCAAACAACCGGGCGAAGACCTTCTCATGCTCAGTTCCGCGCCATGAGCGCTGCGCGGCTTGAAACAGGCGAACCCCTCCCGTGGCGGCCAGGAGATGGTCATCCAGGTAGCGGGAGAGGAGCCCGGGGTCTGGGGTACGCGGAGTATCACCGGTGGCGGGCTGTTGACTCATGAGGGTTCCTTTCGCGGCGCCGTGACCTGCGAAGACGCCCAAGTCGCTTAATTCTCGCAGGTCACGGAGCGGGAGAACAGTCCTAGCCCATCGCCAGACCTTCCACGGGCGAAAGCCGGGCTGCGCGCCGCGCAGGCATTACCGAGGCGATCAGTCCGGCAACCACCGCCACTAACAGAACCCCGGCCAGTTGGAGCCACGGAATGGACGGGGTCACGGCCGCCACCGAACCGAGGGCGGCCTGCGCGCCGAGCCACCCGTACAGGATGCCCAGCGCGGTGCCCAGCAGGGCTGATACGCCAGCGACGAGCACGGCTTCCACCGCCAGCATGATGCGCAGCTGCGCCCTGGTCAGTCCCAACGCCCTCAGCAGAGAGGATTCCCTGGTTCGCTCCAGCACGGAGAGGGAGAGCGTGTTGGCCACGCCGATCAGCGCGATAAACACCGCTACTGCCAGGAGGGCGGTGACCACCAGAAGCAGCACGTCAATGATCTGGTTGAACGTTGCACGCTCAAGGGCGGCTCCGCTCACCTGATAATCGGACAGGCCCAGCGTCTCGACGATTTCCGTCCGGAGTGCTGTCACGGCACCGTAATCCAGGGAGTCATCAAGCTTCAGCCACACCTCGGAGCCCTGGGAAGCGGGGTCGGTCACAACGCCGAGGCGCTCGGCTGTCGCCTCTGAGATGAGCGGAACCAGGGTCCGGCTCTCGACCTCCCGAACCGGCAGTGTCTTGCTCCCGGAGGCCCCGTCGATGGTGATTTCCGGAAGGCCGCTGTCTTCAGGCATCAGCACGATGTCGTCCACCGGGCGGGTCTCCGCCGAGCGGAGCACAGCCTCGGCATCCGATCCGGAGATCGTATAGACAGTGCGCTCACCGCTCTCGACGCTGGTTGTGGCCACAGCGGTGAGGGCCGCAGCCGCTTCAACCCCCTCGATGGACGCCAGGGTCTCCAACGCGGTCGCGGTCCTGTCAGCTTCCAGCTGGATACTGAGATCCACTGGGTAGTTCTGCGCAAGCGTGTCCTCGAAGGCCGTGCGTGATGTTTGTGCGCCGGCCATCATCATGGTCACAAGGGTTACCCCGACAACCAGTGCGGTGGCAGTCGCAGTGGTCCGGGCGGGATTGCGCACGGCATTGACCGCGGCGAGCCGTCCAGGCACACCGAGCGGTTCAGCGAGTCGTCCGAGCCCGGACACAAGTGCAGGTATGAACAGGCTGGCGCATAGAAGCACTCCCAGAAACGACATCGCACCACCCGGAAGTGCCATCAGGAGATCCGCACGGGCGGCGCCGGCGGCAAGCAGCGCTCCACCCATAATCACCAGCACGCCGCCGCCGATCAGCCGGAACTTTCCACGGCGGTTGGACACGTTCACGTAATCAGCCGGTCGCAGTTCCTCAAGGGGCGCGACGGCCGTTGCTGCCCGTGCGGGAACAAAGGCTGCGGCAAGCGTCATCAGCAGGCCGACGGCGATGCCTGCGATTACGGCCGACGGCGGTACCGCAAGGGTGGCGAATTCACTGCCTGGATTGTTCCGGGCAACTTCCACCAGCACCCACATCACCCCGGCTGCCAGCAGGACGCCGAACACGGAGGACACAAGACCCATGATCGCTGCTTCCACCAGGACTGAGTTGCGGATCTGTCCTCGCCCAGCGCCAATGCAGCGCAGCAGCGCCAGTTCACGGGTGCGCTGCGCCACCAGTACGGAGAAGGTGTTGGAAATCACCAGGGCCGTAACGATGATGGCGACGACGGCGAACGCGAGCAGGATGATTGTCAGCTGATCCTGCCCACCGGACAGCGCGGCTACGTCCTGCGTGGTCTGGTCCGCGGCAGTCAGCACCGAAGCGGCAATGCCTGCGCCGAGAGGGCAGCCACAATCTGTTGAGAAACCTCACCGGCATGAGCGCCGGCGGTCAGTGCGATGTGGACGTTGACGGGGAAGGCGCTGTCGTCGCCGAGTGAGCGGACCAGCGTCTCAGCGGCCTGAAGTTGCACCATCCCCGATTGGAAGGGCTGAGCTGATGGCCGCGACAGGCCCACCACTGTCAGGGCCGTCCCGTCCGCGAGGCTGTCCTCAACCGATCCAAGGCCAGGTGTTGCGGCCTGCACCGTGTCTCCGACCGACAATCCCAGCTGGGTGGCGGATCCCGAATCGATAGCGATCTCGGAATCACCGTGGGGAAGCCTGCCCTGCTCAAGCTGGGTGGTCTCCAGAACGGGGGGTGCCAGGTTCTGCAGACCGGCCATCGTGACGCCGCCGGTTCCAGCGTCAAGCGCCACGAAGCCCTGCAGCTGCGCGTAGGCGGCGGAAACGCCATCCACAGGCGTGATGGTGTCGAGGATGTTGGCCGGCAGCGCGGATTGACTGGAAGTAACCACCAGATCGGACGCGGCGTACCCCGCGCCGACGCTGTTCTGGAGGGTGGCGTTGGTTGTTCCGCCAACCATGAGGGTTGCGGAGAGGAACCCGACGCCGAGCATGATGGCGAGCCCCACTGCAATGAACCGCCGAGCGTGTGTTCTGACCTGCGCCAGTGCTACCTGCAGCATGACTTACCCGCCCAGACGTGAGAGGGCGGCCACGATGGAATCGGCGTCGGTGCGCTCCAGCTGGCCCACCAGTTCGCCATCCTTCATGAGCACCACGCGGTCAGCGTAGGATGCAGCCACCGGATCGTGGGTGACCATGATGATGCTTTGGCCCATTTCCTGGCTGCTTCTGCGCAGGAGTGACAATACTTCGGACCCGGACGTGGAGTCGAGGTTGCCGGTGGGCTCGTCGCCGAAGATCACGTCCGGCCGGGTGAGGAGTGCGCGTGCCACGGCAACCCGCTGCTGCTGGCCACCGGAGAGTTCGTGTGGCCGGTGGCTGAGCCGGTCTCTCAGCCCCAGGGCGTCGGATATCTGCCTGAGCCAGGCACGGTCCACGGTTCCGCCCGCCAGCGACACCGGAAGGGTGATGTTCTGCTCCGCCGTGAGGGTTGGTATCAGGTTGAAGGCCTGGAACACGAAGCCCACGCGGTCGCGGCGAAGGCGGGTAAGGCGGTTATCGGGCAAACCGGTGATCTCGGTGTCGCCGATCCACAGCCTGCCGGAGTCCGCGGAATCGAGACCGGCGAGGCAATGCATCAGCGTGGACTTGCCGGACCCGGATGGACCCATGATGGCGGTGAATCTACTCCGGTCAAACCGCACACTGACGTCGCGCAGGGCGTGAACGGCGGTATCGCCACGCCCGTAGGTCTTGGTGAGGTTGGCCGCGGAGACGGCGGAGGCGGTGTCGATTGGTGAGGGCAGCGGCACGGGGGCCGCGTCTGCGGAAGTGGTCATTTCTCCACGCTATTGCCGCCTGCCGCAGCGCGAATCGGCCCGGGGGAGGGTGTTCCAACCACGCGGCTCATACTCCGGTATGAAGGGACTGGATCAATGTAGGCTGTGGACAGGTTGTTGTCGCTGTACCGAGGAAGCGGACCATGACTTCAGCATCAGACCCTGTGGTTAGCGCAACGTTGCTCGTGAAGAAGTTTGGCAGAACCCGGGCTCTGGACGGACTCAATCTGAGCGTTGGCGCAGGGGAGGTCCACGGGTTCCTGGGCCCCAATGGTGCCGGTAAATCAACTACCCTCCGGGTCCTTCTCGGACTCATCCGCCCCACCTCTGGCTCGGTCCGTATTTTTGGAATGGATCCATGGCGCAACCCCGCGAAAACCCACCGGGATATCGCCTATGTCCCGGGAGATGTGGGTCTGTGGCCCAACCTTTCCGGCGGCGAGGTCATCGATCTGCTGACCGGCCTGCGCGGTGGCTCAGACGAGAGACTGCGCCGCAGACTGGTGGATGAATTTGAGTTCGACCCGCGGCGAAAGGCCCGGACATATTCAAAAGGCAACCGCCAGAAGGCGGCGCTGATCGCGGCCTTCGCGCGCCCGGCTCGTTTGTACGTTCTGGATGAGCCGAGCGCCGGTCTGGACCCCGTGATGGAATCGGTCTTCCGGCGTCAGATCCGGCGTGTCAGCGCTGACGGCGCCACTGTCCTACTCTCCAGCCACATCCTCAGCGAGGTCGAGCAGCTCTGCGGTCGGGTGACGATCATCCGTTCCGGGAAAGCGGTCGAATCCGGGACGCTGACCCAGCTGAGGCATCTAAAGCAAACCCACTTCAGAATTGAGGGTGCGGTGAATGTTGGCCTGGTAGCAGCACTCCCCGGCGTGAAAGATATCCACACCGACGGGGATACCGTGGAATTCGGTGTCGACGCCGCTGACCTCGGGCCCGTCCTGAAAGCCGTCGCGGCGGCGGAGATCAGCGGGCTGACTGTCTCGCCGCCGTCGTTGGAGTCCCTGTTCTTGCGTCACTACAGCGACCGCACCGGGTCAGCGTCCTGATGCCCGGCATCGTACGGCTGGCACTGGTCCAGGCGCGGCGGGACCGGGTGCTGCTGCCTGTCTGGATCCTTGGGACCGCCTTTCTGGGATTCGTCACAACCAGTGCGGTGGCCCTGGAGTTCGGCCAGGAAAGCGAGCGGGCCGCGATCATCGCGGTGGCCGCAGGCAGTCCGGCGTTCCTCTTTCTGCGCGGGTTTCCCGACGGAACGGGAATTGGCGCGGTGGCGTTTTTCCAGGGGTATTCTTTCACCGCCGTGCTCGCAGGACTGATGAGTACCTTTCTGGTTATCCGGCACACCCGTGCCGATGAAGAGCTGGGACGCGCGGAGCTCATTGCGTCAACTCCGCTTCAGCGCACCGCTTCACTTGTTGCGACGTTTCTCTTGGGCGGTGCCGCGAATGTGGTGCTGGCCGGGTGCGTGGCTGCTGGCTTTGCCGCCGCCGGGCTCCCGGTCATTGGCGCGGTGACAGCGGGAGCCGCCGTCGGCGCCGTCGGGCTGGTTTTCGTGACCGTCGCCGCGGCAATTGCGCAGGCCATGCCCTCGGGACGCAGCGCCAACGGTGCGGCTGCCGCCCTGGTTGGTGCCGCGTATCTTATTCGCGGCGTCGGCGATGCCTTCGGCACCCCGAGCGCTGACCTGACCCGGGTGACCAGCGGATGGTTTTCACTGGTCTCGCCGATCGGCTGGGGACAGCGCTC
>NZ_KI915011.1:0-11193 GCF_000520595.1 Arthrobacter sp. H5 | reverse complement strand
GGGGACAGCGCTCCCGGCCGTTCTCCGCCGCCGATCCCGTACCGCTCCTGGTTCTCACCGGCGCGGCGATCGTGCTGGCGCTGACCGCTGTGCTGATCCGTAGCCGCAGGAACCTGGGGGCGAGCCTGCTGCAAGAGCGGGCAGGCAGGGAGCGCGCGGGTGTGGGCGGTGCTTCGTTTCTGGGCCTGGCCTGGCGCCTTCAGCTGTCCACCCTGATTGGCTGGTGCGTGGGGGCAGCCGTGATGGGCGGTATTGCCGGTGGACTCGGTCCCGTGGTCAACGATGCAGTTTCCGGCAACGATTCGCTCCGGGAACTGATCGGGCGGCTGGTTCCGGGAAGCCGGGCAGAGATTATCGACCTGTTCACCGCCGCGCTGCTGGGCATGGCCGGTGTCCTCGCTGCGGCCGCCGGCGTCCAGGCGGTGCTGCGGCTTCGTGCGGAAGAGGTGGAAGGGAGGGCCGAGCTTCTCTTCGCGGCACCTCTCCCGCGGGCACGCTGGCTTGGCGCGAATCTGGTGTTTGCTGCAGCGTCGGTGGCGGTCGTGGCAGCAGTGGCGGGAATTGCGGCCACTGTGAGCCTGGCCTTCTCTGTTTCGGGGAGCGGGCAGCAGTCAATACTGGTGGCCGCCGCCTTGGCACACGTGCCGGCGGCGACGGTCTTTGTCTCGGCAACGGCCGTTGCCTTCGCAGTCCTGCCCCGGCTGAGCATCCCGCTGGGCTGGGGAATGCTGGTAGGAGGCCTGGTGCTGGGCCAGTTTGGCGAACTGATGCGCCTTCCCGGGTGGTTTCAGGATTTGAGCCCGTTTCGTCACTCAGCGGCGATGCCCGTTGAAGCGTTTGACCCCGCGTCCGCGGCGCTCATGAGCCTTATTGCCCTGGCAGGCGCTGGAATTGCTGCCTTCCTGATTGGCCGGCGGGACCTCACCGGATAATGCAGCGGGAGTTCATCAGGGACGGACCACGCCCGTCTCGTAGGCCATCACTACAGCCTGGACGCGGTCGCGGGCCTGCAACTTGGCCAGGATATGGCCCACGTGCGTCTTCACGGTTGCCTCCGACAGGTACAGCCTCGCGGCTATTTCCGGGTTGGAGAGGCCCTGGGCAATGAGCTCAAAGACCTCATGCTCGCGGGTGGTCAGCCTGGCCACTGCGGCCGCGCTGGTGTCTCTCGTCTCGGATGTCCGGCGCAGCATGGGTGCCACATGGTCCAGCAGGCGGCGGGTGGTGGACGGCGCAATGACCGCGTCCCCGCGGTGTACTGTCCGGATGGCCTCCAGTAGCTCCTCCGGCGGAGCATCCTTGAGGAGGAAGCCGCTGGCGCCCGCCTGGATGGCCGCCAGCGCATACTCGTCCAGGTCAAACGTGGTGAGCACAACGATCTTCAGTTCCGCGTGCGCAGATCCGGCGGGTTGCCCCGCTGCCCTGCCAAGAAGTTGCCTGGTTGCCTCGATCCCGTCCATCCCGGGCATGCGGACGTCCATGAGTACGACGTCGGCGCGCGTCGCCGCGAGCGCAGTGACGGCATCGATCCCGTTCCCTGCCTCGCACACCACCTCAAGGTCAGGCTGGGAGTTGATCAGCATGGTGAAGCCGCTGCGGACAAGCTGCTGGTCATCAACCAGCGCTACCCGGATCCTGGTCGACGTGGGGGTCGGGGTAGTGGATTGCTCCGTCATCATCAGGCCTCCGTATAGGGAATGAACGCGTGGACGCGGTAGCCGCCGCCGGCGCGGGATCCGGGATCCACTGTTCCATCGTAAAGTTTCAGCCGTTCCGCCATTCCCTTGATGCCCTGGCCTGCTCCCGCGGTGGCGGGATCGGGCGCGGCGCCGCGGCCGTCGTCGTCGATGGTCAGGTCAAGGCCCTTGGCCCCCCACGCCAACAGCACGGAGGCCGAGGTATTGGGACCGGCATGCTTGAGAACATTGGTCAGCGACTCCTGGATCACCCGGTAGCCGGTGAGCTCGGCGCCCGCAGGCAGCGGGCGGCGCGGGGATGCGATGACGGCGTAGGTAACCTCAAGGCCGGCGCGCTCAACCGTGTCCACCAGCGCCTGCACGTCAGCCAGGGTGGGCAGTGGGCGGGTGGATGCCGCTTCATCCCCGCGCAGCACGCCGAGCAGCCGCCGCATTTCGCGCAGAGAGGCACGCCCTGTCTCAGCAATGGTGCCCAGGGTTGCGGTGGCAAGGGCCGGGTTGGTGGCTCCCGCGTATCGGGCACCGTCGGCTTGGGTGATGATCACGGAGAGGGAGTGCGCAACGATGTCGTGCATCTCCCGTGCGATGTGGCTGCGCTCATCGGCTGCGGCCAGGTCGCGTTCCTGTTGCCGCTCCACCTCAAGCCGGCGTGCACGGTCCTCCAGCGCCTGGAACGTCAGCCGGCGCGTGCGTGCGAGGTCGCCAAACGTCCAGCACAGCAGCACGACAGCCACGGCAAAGAACATGTACAGCGCATAGAGCGGCAGGGCCACGAAGCCCGTTTGGTAGGTATTGAGGCCAAACTGGCCCACTCCCACCACCATGCCCAGGCAGGCAATGCCGAGTCCGGTGAAGCTCGCCCAGCGAGGTGCGTACGCGGCCAGCGCGTAGACCATGAGGAGCACCGACACCTGGGCCGGTTGAGGGGCAAGGTTGAAGGCGAGCTGACCCACCGATACCAGGGCGACGGCGGCGGCGGCGGGAACGGGGTGCGAGCGCCGCCACGCAAGCGGAATGATGAGCGCACTGGAAATCAGAAACTGTGGCGTAATGCCCACCAGCGCCCAGGGCAGGGCAAGCACAACATAGCAAAGGACCGCCGCGGCGATGTCTACCCTGCCGGGGTTTGCCCGGACCCAGGTGGCGAGCCGGTGGTGAACATCCATAGTCCCCAACTCTAGGGTGGCCGCCGGGGGCCGGGCATCCACCGCCGGTAGGAGGTTGCGGTGTCTCAGGAATTGAGACTGACTGTCCATCATGCGGATTGCCTGCCTAATCTGGTTCCATGAATGCATCCACCATTGAGCTTGCAGTAATACCTGGCGACGGCATCGGGCCCGAGGTGATCGCCGAGGCGGTGAAGGTGCTTCGCGCGGTGACCGCGGAAGCGGACTTCCGGCTGACTGAGTACAAGCTCGGTGCCGAGCATTGGCTCACAACGGGGGAGACCCTGACCGAGGAGACGCTGACGCGGCTGCGCAGTCAGGACGCGATCCTCTTCGGCGCAGTCGGGGCCGCGCCCGGGGACACCAGGATTCCCTCGGGCATCATCGAACGCGAAATGCTGCTGAAGCTGAGGTTCTCACTTGATCACTTTGTGAATCTGAGGCCGTCGCGGTTGTACAAGGGAGTCCAGAGTCCACTGACGGATCCCGGCGAGATCGATTTTATTGTGGTGCGTGAAGGCACGGAAGGCCCCTATGTGGGCAACGGCGGATCCCTCCGGGCGGGAACGCCCCACGAAATTGCCACGGAGGTCTCCATCAACACCGCTCATGGAGTGGAGCGCGTGGTGCGAGATGCTTTCCGACGGGCAAGCGCACGGCCCCGCAGGAAGCTTACACTGGTGCACAAACACAATGTCCTGGTTTACGCGGGGCACCTCTGGAAGCGCACCGTGGAGGCGGTTGCCCTGGAATTTCCGGAGGTCTCGCACGACTACCTGCACGTGGACGCGGCCATGATCTTCATGGCGACCGACCCGTCACGGTTCGACGTTATTGTTACCGACAACCTCTTCGGCGACATCATCACGGATCTGGCAGCCGCCGTCACCGGCGGAATAGGCCTGGCCGCGTCCGGAAACATCAATATGGACCGCACCGCGCCGTCCATGTTTGAGCCGGTCCATGGATCCGCTCCGGATATTGCCGGCCAGCAGATAGCAGATCCAACCGCGGCGATACTCTCGGTGGCGCTGATGCTTCACCACCTGGGTTTCGATCACGCTGCGGAGCGTGTGGAGCAGGCGGTGGAGAACGACGTCGCCACCCGGGCAGGTATGCAGCGCACCACAGCAGAAATCGGCAATGCGATTGCGGCCGCAGTGTCCTAAAGTGGTTAGGAACCATTAACTGATTCAGCCATAACCCGCTGCACAGCCGCGCTGACGCGCTGTGCAGGCAACCGCGGAGGGACCATGACCACCATCGAACTGGAATTTGCCCAGCACCCATCCACCAGTCCCAGGACACCAGAGCAGCGCGAAGCCATTCTGGCCAGTCCCGGCTTCGGCAACCACTTCACCGACCACACAACGGTTGTTGACTACGCGGTGGATGCGTCGGGCGCAGGCGGCTGGGGCAATGCCCGCCTGGAGGCCTATGGCCCCATCGCCCTGGATCCGGCGGCCGCAGTGCTGCATTATGGCCAGGAGATCTTCGAGGGTATGAAGGCCTACCGCCACGCGGACAACTCGATGTGGACATTCCGTCCGGAGGCAAACGCCGCGCGGCTGAACCGTTCCGCGGCGAGGCTTGCCCTCCCGCAGCTGCCGGAGAGCATCTTCCTGGAGTCGCTGCGCCAGCTTGTCTCCGCAGACAAGGAATGGGTGCCAACACGCGACGGCGAGAGCCTCTACCTGCGGCCATTCATGATCGCCACTGAGGCATTCCTTGGTGTGCGTCCAGCGCGCGAGGTGTCCTTCCGGGTGATCGCATCACCTGCCGCGAACTACTTCGGTGGGGAACTTGCCCCCGTCTCGATCTGGCTCTCCCGGAACTACGCGCGTGCCGGCCGCGGCGGAACCGGTGCCGCCAAGTGCGGAGGCAACTACGCGGCGTCGTTGGCTGCCCAGCTTGAAGCCGAGGCGCACGACTGTAAGCAGGTGCTCTTCCTTGACCAGTTCAACGACAATGCGGTTGAGGAACTTGGGGGGATGAACGTGTTCTTCGTTTTCAAGGACGGTACATTGGTGACGCCGTCGTTGACCGGAACCATTCTTGAGGGCATAACCCGGTCATCGATCATCCAATTGGCCAAGGACCGCGGACTGACTGTCCAGGAACGCAAGATCACGCTGGACGAGTGGCGTGAGGGTGTTTCGGCGGGAGATATCACCGAGGTGTTTGCCTGTGGGACGGCAGCGGTGATCACCCCGATCGGTCAGCTCAAGGACGGCGATGACGTGATCGGTGCCCCTGACTCCCGCGCGGGCGAGGTCACCATGTCCATCAGGGAGCAGCTCTTGGGCATCCAGACAGGCGTGTCCGAAGACGTCCATGGGTGGCTGACCCGGTTGGTCTAGGCGGCTAGTGCTGATTTAGGCTGCCGGCAGATGCTGGTTTGTTTTCAGCATGCTGGTGATGGCATCGAGGGTCAAAGGCTTGCTGAAGTAATAACCTTGGCCGCTGAGGCAACCCATTTCCGTCAGTTTGCGTGCCTGCTCAGCGGTTTCAATCCCTTCGAACACCGCGTCCAATCCGGCCGCGCGGATCAGCTGGAGAATTGCGGTGATGAAGTCCGCCTGCCAGGATCCATCGGTGAGTTCGGCGATCAGCGATCGGTCCACTTTCACCATGTCGACGGGTAGGCGGCGCAGATAGCTGATGGAGGAGTAGCCGGTGCCGAAGTCGTCTATCTCGATGCAGACGCCCAGGTTCTTGAGACTCAGCAGTGAATAAGTTTCTACTTCGGCTCCAGTCACCAGTGCTGTTTCCGTGATCTCGAGCACCAGGTTGACGGGCGGGATCCGGTGATTCTTCAGCACCCCCCGTACATAGTCCACGAGGTCCAGCTGTTGCAGCTCGACTGCGGAGAGATTGAGCCTCAGCTGAAAGTCCGGTGCGAGATCAAGTTCATCACGCCACCTCTCGTACTGGGACAGGGCGGCTGCCATGACCCAGCGGTCCAGTTCGAGTATTGCGCCGATTTCCTCTGCGAGCGGGATGAAGGAATCCGGGAAGATCAGCCCGCGGGTCGGATGATTCCACCTGACCAGTACCTCGACGCCAAGTATCCGTCCATCGGTGAGGCTCACCACAGGCTGGTAATGGAGAACCAGCTCTTCATTGTTAATCGCATCCCGCAGCTCCGAAGCCATGAGCGTGCGCAACTGCCGGTCGTAGAGCATCACCGGTTCGAAAACTTTTATGGTGCTGCGGCCCAGGCGTTTCGCCTCATACATGGCGGTATCAGCTTCGAGCACCAGCGACTCGGCCGAGGCGCCCTGGTCCGCAAGCCGGATACCGATGCTTGCACGGGAATACACACTGAATTCGTCCAAATGAAAGCTCTGGTCCAGAACCTCCATCACGCGGTTTGCCACCTGAAGGGCAATCTCCATGGTGGCCTGCGAAACGAGCACCGCGAATTCGTCCCCGCCGAGCCTCGCGACCACGTCGGAGCCGCGCACCACACCTTGGAGGCGCTGGGCCACTTCGGTCAAGACGCGGTCGCCGGCGCTGTGGCCGAACCTATCATTGATGTTCTTGAACGAATCCAGGTCAAGCAGCAGCAGTGCCGGCGGCGCTGTTCCGGCGGATGCCGCAGCCAGCGCAGCCTCAATTCTCTCGACCAGGGCCACGCGGTTGGCGAGGCCGGTGAGAGCGTCCGTCATCGCCATACGCCGCATATCCAGATGAGCCTGGTTGAGCATTGCCGTGCGGCTTTCCACCCGCTTCTCAAATTGCTGATGTACAAGTTGGAGTTCTTCGGCCAATAGGTTGATACCAGTGATCACTGCATCGACGTCATCCCGTGCAGGGGACGGTTCCATGCGGCTGCTGAGATCTCCCCTCGACAGTCTGACAATTCCATCGACCAGCAGCGCCAGCCGTGGATCGCTTTTCCTAGAGCTCACCCGCGGCGTCCTTCAACCAGGCAACCGCCGATTCCTCCGCTGTAAAAAACCTGGTAGGGCAGGGCGGCGGCGTTCCGCCAAGCAGGAAATTTGCGATGACGCGGTCCACGGGGGACTCACCAACCACCGCAATGGCGGAGGCTGATTGGGACCTGCTGAAGACAGCCCGCGCTTCCCGGCTGATCGACTGTACTCCCGTAATGATCAAGAGGATGGGGCGCTGGAAGCCACCTGCCTCAGAACGCGCCTGTGCCGCCGTGGCTTCAGCGATCTCTCCCGTGATATGAGTCTCACCTGGAAGAACCAACCGGATCACGTCCTGTGTTAACCGATCGGTCGGAGCGTCGTGTTGCTGTGAGGAAATTATGGACATTTCGCCTTTCAGCGTTATCGCAGCTGAGTGGACCGCGTCATTGCGGTTATCAACTGAGTGTTAGCGGATATGCCCTGCTGGCGCTGCGGAAAGTAATTGCTTGCCCGATAGCCCGTACTTGCATGCGCCCCCCAAGCGGCCTGAGGGCGAACAAGACAGAGTTGGCCCTGATGATTTCAAAAGGAGTCTACGAGTGCCGACAGGATCGACTAAACACCCTTGGATGCCACTACTCCAAACAACTACAAACTGCCCGCTGGTGAAGCTGTGACGGAAGTAACAGTATCATTTCTTAGTTCCATTTCTCGGCGACTATTGTGGCAGCGCCGCGCCGTGGATGGTGCGATTAATCAAAGGGAGGCAGTCTGACGAAACTCTTCGATGAGTTTGCGCACATGCGATTCCCGGTCGCGGGCGCCGGACTGGTGGAAGAGCTCGCGGCTCCTCTCCAAATGAATAAGTCCTTCTACAGGGTTGTTGTTTTGCGACTGGGACTGTCCCAGTAGCAGGAATGCTTCGGCCGACGTCTGCTTGGCAAGCAGACTTGATGCCGCACAGACGGGCTTCAGCCGTTCGACGGCTGCCGCGAATTGCCCGGTCAAGAACAGCCAGTGTGCGCGGGTGAGGGCCAACTCCAGCTTGTCGCGTTCGCTCCCACCGACGATGGAGCTCGCCATCTCCGCCCGCTCGATGCATTCAAGCGTTTCCGGCTCGACAACGCCAGCCGCAAGCCTCAGCGCAGCGGAAGCGCGGTTGAACTTGGCCCATAAGTCGAGATCGTTGGTAGGTGACAGGTTCTTCGCCGCGCGTTGGTGGTATTCAGTGCCTGTCTCTGCATCCTGGCGCAGGTAAGCCACATTGCCAATCACCCAATAGGCCTTACCGGCCGTCTGGGAATTGACATCCGAGGTGATCAATCCAGCCAGTCCGAGACACTCCGTCCAAGCTTCGTCTACCCGATCACTTTCGGCTAGGGCAGCAATGAGGGCGTGTTTCGCACCGATGTGGAGGTCCGGAGATTCGCTGGCCGCCATTGCCATCGCCACCGCATGCCGAGCCTCTTCAATAGCTTCATCAAGGTTGCCTCTTCCTTGCAGGGCAACCGCAAGAAATGTCGATACGCGGGCTGCGAGGTCGGGGAATCTGACGGTGAGCGGATGGTGGTGCAGCAGCCGGACGACAGACTCTGCCTCAGGGATTGCGCCCTCCTTCTTAAGACACTCCGCTTGAAGGAAGGTCATGTTCCACCAGGCAATTTGATCGTTCTTGTCAAGGGCGAGCTCGATGGCTTCGCCGGCAATACGACGTGCCTGCTCATAGTCCCGCTGGTTCCAGGCATCACGGGCACGTAGTTCATGGAACGCATGCCTGCCCAGCTCTTCGATATGGTTCATACCCTGCACTCCATCGTTCCGTGGGCTAGTAGCCCCTTGCCCTATTCTGGCAGGGCATTGGGTGAAGGGATCCATTAGCCACCACTGTGAAGCACCTTGGGAGAAACTTTGTTAAAGATGTGGCAAAAGTGACTGATGTTACGTGTACTTATTCATATACTAGGAAAGCTTTGCAAACGCGTGATGCACTCCCGCTTCCTGCGTTCATTGTTTGAGTGGCTAAGGAAATCGAATGAAGAAGCTTTCTGCAACCTTGTTGCTGACCGCGTTTCTTGTGGCGGGAGGCGGAGTTGCCGCCAACGCGGCGGAACCCTCGAAGGCCCCTGGAGTGGTATCGAGCCAGAAGATCGGCAATTGGCCCGATGGCAGCCAGACTTACCTGCGGATCGGAAACTGGCCGGACTAATATTCCAAAGGTCCATTCCGGTTCCAGTTGAGTGGCCATGTGCACGGCGTCCGCGCCGGGTGCATGGCCACACTTCCGTTGAGGGCGGTGCCGTCGGCTCAAGGTGCCGACCCTCGAACGAAACTATCCCTAAGACCGCCCGGCGGCAACGATGTTGCGCACGTGGAGCGCACGATCGTGCGCTCCGGCCACGGTAAATGACTCCTCGCTGATCTCCAAGTGCGCCAATGCTTCAAGTTCTTCGCCCTGCGCGGCAAGCGCCTGCCCAAGCAACAGATTGGCTTCGCCGGCGGTCTGTTTGGACAGGAGAGACGCTTCGGTGCAGATTGGTCTCAGCCGTTCAATCGCCGCATTCAGTTGGCCGGTGAGTAGAAGCCAGTGCGCACGCGTCAATGACAGCTGCAGCCGGTCCCGCTCGCTGCCGCCGACAATTGAGCTGGCGAGCTCAGCGCGCTCGATACATTCCAGTGTCTCGGCATCAACAACACCCGCGGTAAGCCTCAACGCCGCAGAGGCACGATTGAAGCGTGCCCACAGATCCAGGTCATTGTTAGGGGAAAGGTGCTCTGCGGCCATCTGGTGAAACTTCGAGCCGTCGCCCAGCTGTTGCCGCATGAATGCGACATTTCCAATGACCCAGTACGCTTTGCCTGCGGTTTGGGTGTGGATGGCAGGCGAGATCAATTTTGAGAGAGCCAGGCAGGCGCTCCAGGCGTCATCCAAACGGTCGCTTTCTGCCAGCGTTGCGATGAGCGCATGTTGCGCCTCGATCTGCAGTTCCGGTGCGTGGGCAACGCCTGCTGCGCTCTCTACGGCGGTTGCAGCCTCCTCCACCGCGACATCGAGCTGACCCAAACCTTGGAGGCCAACCGCGAGAAGCGTAAAGACCCGCGCAGTAAGGGCATCGGAATGAATTGTCAGCGGGTGTTGCGCAATCAATCGCGCCGTTTCCACTGATTCCCGGACAAGACCTTCTTCCCTCATGCACTCCGCCCGAAGGAACGTCATATTCCACCAGATACTTTGTTCATCCAGTTGCTGAGCCAAGTCAGCAGCTAGACCAGCTACGCGACGAGCGGTCTCGTAATCCCGCTGCCCCCAGGCTTCCCGGGCGCGGTGCTCCTGCATTACCAGTTCACTGGATTGATTCGCTGCCACGCTTGACGTCCCATCACGCTTATGTTGTCCGTGCAGTCGCGGAACCGCCGCGATCAACTTCCACTGGTTGGACCTGTCCTGAGTTTATGCGAAAGTTCGCAATAACACATGTGTAAAACTAGGTAGAGTTTAAGGGCTTCGTGGCTCATGTCAAGATGCTCGTGTAAGTATTGTGCTTGCCTCAGCTATTTGTGCTCGCGTGGATGATGCTTCCAGCGCCCGTGTTTTCTCTGCGGCGAGTTTGATGAGTTGGTTCTGGATGGCGGTGATGCCTCGGGTGAGGTCGGCCGGGTTGGTGGTATCAATTAGTTGGGCCAGCTCGGTGGCTTTGTCCTGGGAGAGGATCCCTGAATCGAGCACGCGCTGGTACGGGGTCCGCGGCTTGTCGTAGATGCGGGCCTTTTTCCCGTGCTTGTTGGACCGCCAGCCGACCGCTTTCGTGGTGGCGGTGAAGAGGTTCAGCCGGACCCTCACGAGGGCGTAGAGCTCGTTGAGGAGCCTCAGTTCGAGGGCCGTGTCGTAGCGGTAGTGGAAAGCGTGCCGGCGGACCACGTCGCCGTTTTTCTGCTCCACGTGGGCGTTGTCGTTGGACTTGTACGGACGGGCACGGGTGAAGTAGAGGTCCTTATCATCGGCCCACTTGATCAGGGCGTGGTTGATGAACTCTCCACCATTGTCCGTATCCAGTCCGACCATGGGGAACGGCAACCGCGCAACAACATCATCCATCGCCCCCAGCACCCATTTGTGGGCGCCGTTACGGACCGCGACGTTCTCGGTCCACCCGGTGAACACGTCCGTGGCCGTCAGGGTTCTGGCGAATTCCCCGGCCAGGGTGGGTCCGCAGTGGACGACCATGTCCGCCTCGATGAAGCCGGGAGCCTGTTCGTGTTCATCGCCGGCCTTACGGACCGTGATCGAGTTACGCAGCAACGGCCCGGCCTTGGTCGCCGACAAACCACTGGGCTTCGCTGCGTCCCTGGTGGGCTTGAGTAACCGGTCAATCGTGGCACCGGAGATCTTCAGCAGCTGCGCCCGCACCAGCGGAGTAAACCGTTTCGGGTCAAGCTCCCCGTGAGCCTCAA
>NZ_KI915010.1:19664-34051 GCF_000520595.1 Arthrobacter sp. H5 | reverse complement strand
CGAAAGCGGTCGGCTGGCGGTCCAACAAGCACGGGAAAAAGGCCCGCATCTACGACAAGCCGCGGACCCCGTACCAGCGCGTGCTCGATTCAGGGATCCTCTCCCAGGACAAAGCCACCGAGCTGGCCCAACTAATTGATACCACCAACCCGGCCGACCTCACCCGAGGCATCACCGCCATCCAGAACCAACTCATCAAACTCGCCGCAGAGAAAACACGGGCGCTGGAAGCATCATCCACGCGAGCACAAATAGCTGAAACAAGCACAATACTTACACGAGCATCTTGACGGTGACCCACGAAGAAATCCACGCGTGCATCTTGACGGTGATTCCCCGGGCCCCTCGCTGAGGATCCCGGGCTTTCTGACCCAATACGTCGGTGTCGACTATCATATGAGCAATACTTGATTCACAAATGAGCATCGGAGTGGGCAGTGGAACAGACTATGAAATCGTCCGTCCTGGATAGTCCCGGAAAGCTGCGGGTCGAAGAACGGCCCGTTCCCCGCCCCGGCCCGGGCGAAGTGCTCATCCGCATCCACTCCGTGGGCGTCTGCGGGTCCGACACCCACTACTACCAGCATGGCCGTATCGGTTCGCACGTTGTGGAACAACCGCTGGTGCTTGGGCACGAACCCTCCGGACAGATCGCCGCGCTCGGCGAAGGAGTCACCGACCGCTCGGTTGGGCAGCGGGTGTCCCTGGAACCGGGCATCCCCAACCCGCTCTCACCCCAAACACTTTCCGGCTGCTACAACCTTGATCCAGAGGTGCGCTTCTTCGCCACGCCGCCGGTTGACGGCGTCTTCAGTGAGTACGCCGTGCATCCGGCGGCCTTCTGCCATCCGGTTCCCGATCACCTTTCCTACGAAGCGGCAGCACTTCTTGAGCCCCTGAGCGTTGCATTGGCTGCCCGCAGTGCCGGGCGAATTGAACTGGGCGCACGCGTGCTGGTGGCCGGGGCCGGACCTATCGGTTTGCTGGTAGCTGCTGTGGCGCAACTTGCCGGCGCCGAAGTCACCCTCACCGATGTCCGGGCGGAACGGCTCGAATCAGCGGCACGGTATGGTGCCCAGCATGTCTTCACTGCGGAGAACGCTCCGCCGTCCAAACCGGAGTTTGATGCATTCATTGATGCGACCGGCGCCGAGCCCGCAGTTCTCGCCGGTCTTCAGCGCCTCGCGCCCCGCGGACGGGCTGTCCTGGTGGGCATGGGCGCGGACACCATCGCCCTCCCGGTACAGCTGGTCCAGGGCAGGGAGCTGGTCATCACCGGAACGTACCGCTACGCCAACACATGGCCGACGGCAATTGACCTCGCCTCGCGCGGACTCGTGGACCTCGACGGGCTGGTTACCTCACGCCACGGGCTTGACGACGTCGAGGGCGCTCTCCTCGCGGGTTCCCGTCCGGGCGCCCTGAAAGCCATCGTCAACCCGTAGTTTCAGGTCTGAAACTACGGGTTGACTCGGTGCAGATCGAGTGGCTGTTGAGCCACGTCGACTGCGTCGAGCCAACGAATCTGCGGCAGGGGAACCGCGCCTACTTGACCGCGCCCATCGACAGGCCGCGGACAAGCTGCTTCTGCGCAATCCACCCGGCAATGACAACCGGCAGCGATGCAAGCACCGACGCTGCGGACAACTGGGCCAGGAACAATCCCTCGCTGGTCATCTGCGACACCAGGAACACCGGCACGGTTGCCGCCTGCGCCGCCGTGAGGTTGAGTGCAAAGAAGAACTCATTCCACGCAAAAATCACGCAGATCAGAGCCGTGGCGGCAAGACCGGGAGCTGCCATCGGCACCAGTATCAGGCGAAGGGTCTTCATGAGGCCAGCACCATCGATTGAAGCGGCCTCGAGTACCTCTGCAGGAACCTCTTGAAGGAACGAACGCATCATCCACACCGCGATCGGAAGGTTCATTGCGGTGTACAGGACGATGAGGGTCCAGATGTTGTCCAGCACCCTGAGTTCGCCTGCAATTACATAGATCGGCATGATTACGGCTACTACCGGAAGCATTTTGGTGGAAATGAAGAAGAACAGCACATCCTGGGTCTTCTTGACCGGCCGGATACTGAGTGCATACGCCGCAGGCACTGCAAGCACGATCACCAGGAGGGTCGAAACCCCGGTGGCAATCAGCGAGTTGAGGAAATAGCTGCCGGCCCCCGCATCAAGTACGGCCCGATACTGGTCGAGCGTCGGCTCAAAGAAGAAGGTGGGCGGGTTGGTGGACGCTACCGATTCCTGCTTGAACGAGGTCAGCACCATCCACAGCACTGGCAGGAAAAAGCCGATAGCAACAATCCAGGTCAGCGTGGTGAGCAGTGGCGAGATTGCCCGTCCGCGCCGTGACGGGCGCTGGGAGGAGACAGACGCCGTCGTCGTGCTTAGTGTTTGAGTGGCCATGGGGTCAGTCCTTCGTCTCGAAGCTGCGGAAGATCAGGCGCAGGGCGAAGCTCGCGATGACGATGGTGCCGATGACAACAACCACGCCCATCGCAGCAGCCTGGCCTATGTCAAAGCCAAGGAAGGCCCGCTGATAAATGTAGAAGGGCAGGTTTGCGCTGGCGGTGCCGGGGCCTCCGGCCGTCATGAGGTAGATCTGGTCGAAGGTATTCACCACGTAAATGGCTCCCAACAACACGCCGAGCTCTATGTACCGGCGCAGATGCGGCAGAGTGACCGACACAAAGGTCTTTGCCCAGTTTGCCCCGTCCATCTGAGCGGCCTCCAGCACATCCTTCGGTTGTGCCTGCAGTCCCGCCAGTACAAGGAGCATCATGAATGGGGTCCACTGCCAGACGAGCGCCATCAGGATTGAAATCACCGGATATGATGTGGTCCAGTCCACGGCGGGAATTCCCACCAGGCCGAGCGCCCAGTTCACCAATCCATAGGTTGGGTTCAGCATGGAAACGGACCAGAGAGTGGCGCCGGCAACCGGCATGATGAGGAACGGTGTGATGAGCAGTGTCCGCGCCAGGCCTCGGCCCTTGAAACTGCGGTCCAAAAGCAGAGCAAACGCAATGCCCAGCACCATCGCTGCAAACACGCAGCCGAGCGTGATCAGTACGCTGTTCACGGCAGCACCGCGGAACGTGGAGTCCCCGAAGATGTCCACGAAATTTTCCACACCCACGAAAATGTTGCCCTCCGGCCGCAACAGGTTCCATGAGCGCAGTGAGTACCAGATGGTCACCAGGAAGGGCACCTGGGTCACCACAATGGTGAAGATCAAAGCCGGGAGCAGGGGCGCCCTGCGACGCCAGGCTTCCGCCTTCGAGATACCGTTCTGGGTGCTCGGGCGGCTTTTCTGGTGCTTTTTGAGATTGTGCTGATCCACCATGCTGGCCATCAGTTCTCTCCTGCCTGGTAGGTTCCAGCCACTGTCTCGGCGTATTGCTGCGACTGTTCCAGGGCTTCCTTGACGGTTTTCTGGCCGGCGATTGCCGCCGATATCTGTTGTGCAACCCGGGTTCCAAGGTCCTGGAACTCAGGAATCCCGACAAACTGAAGGCCGGTGTAGGGAACTTCGCCCACAATGCTGGTTTCCTGTGATGCCGCCGCCATGGCGTCGAGGGTGGGCTCCGCATAGGCTTCGGCGACCGCAGCGTACTCAGGATTTTCGTAGGTGGATGCGCGGCTGCCCGGCGGCACCCGTTCCCATCCGATTTCGTTGCCCACCAGTTCGATGTACTCGGGTGACGTCATCCAGGAGATGAATTCCCAGGCGGAGTCCTTGTGCTCGCTGGTCTGGGGAATGGCCAGGGACCAGCTGTACAACCAGCCGGCTTCCTCTGTCTTGTTCACCGGAGCGGGGGCGTATGCTGTTTTCCCCACAACCTGTGATGATGCGGGGTCCTCCACCGTGGACACCATGGCCGTGGCGTCGAACCACATGGCGGCACCGCCCTGGCTGTAGCGGGTAATACACTCGCCGTAGCCGCTGGTGGCCGCGCCCGGCTGACCATAATTCCGGACCAGGTCCACGTAGTCTGTCACTGCGGCTTCCACCTCGGGACTGTCCAGGGTGGCGTTCCAGTCTTCATCGAACCAGCGCCCGCCGTAGGTGTTGATCACGGTTCCCAGAGGGGCCATCACTTCACCCCAGCCGGCCAGCCCACGCAGGCAGATTCCCGAGAAATCCTCCTCTGGAGCGTGCAGCTCCTCAGCGAAGCCCCGGATGTCTTCCCAGGTTGGCTGCTCAGGCATCGTGAGCCCTGCCTCGTCGAAGAGATCCTGCCGGTAGGCCAGGAACGCGGACTCCCCATAGAAGGGCACCGAGTGGAGGTCGCCCTCATAGCTCAGGGCGTCACTGATGTTGGGCAGGAAATCATCCGGGTTATAGCCTTCGGTGTTCTCCGCGTAGTCCTGGAGGTTGGTGATCCATCCGTTTTCAGCCCACATTGGGGTCTCGTAGTTCGAGATCATCACGACGTCGAACTCCCCACCCTGAGTCGCCACAGATGCGGTGATTTTGGCCCGCGCCTCGTTTTCGGGAAGCGAGACGAAACTGACGTCGATGTTGGGGTGGTCCTGCAGGAAGTCTTCCTGCAGTGAGATTGCGTCCTGCATCTGGGGATTGGACACGATTGCGACTACCAGTTCCTCGCGTTCCGCGGAAGCGTTTGCTCCGCATCCCGTGAGTACCATGACCGCCGATGAGAGGGCGGCAAGCGCCGTCGTCGTTCTTTTCCTACTCCGCCGGGGCTGAGTGGAGTGGTGCGCCTGCGCACCTGTGCGCCGTAAGCTCATGCGGACAACCTTCGCTCGTTTGAGATAATGGGCTTGCTCATTTGCTAAGTGACTTTAATCATATATACTCAATTGAGCAAGGTGTGACGCTCATACGTTTGATCAGCGGAAGAGGATCGGTACGTGGAAACGCTTCCGCATGACGAGTTGCTCGCCTCTGTGGGCAGGGACTACTACCTGGATAATCAGTCCAAGGTGCAGATCGCCGAGCACTACGGTGTTTCGCGGTTCCAGGTTGCCCGCTTGCTGGAAGAAGCCAGATCATTGGGGATTGTGCGGATCGAGGTCCGCTCTCCTAACGCTGCCCAATCGGTGAACACGGCAGGGCTCGCTGCCGCACTGGGTGTCGACCGTGTGGTGGTTTCGGCTGACGCCGTGGATGACCTCGAAATCCGCGAAAAGCTGGCCCTTGCGGCCGCACAGGAGTTGATGGCGGCTGCCAGGCCCGGTTTCACCATCGGCATCTCCTGGTCGCGTACTTTGGACCGGGCAGCGCGCCATGTCACCAAGCTGCCAACGTGCGACATTGTGCAGCTGGCTGGCGCCCTGCCCGTTGCGGGCAGCGGCAATTCCCTGGAGCTCATCCAGCACCTGGGCAAGGTGTCTGGTGGCAGCACCTGGCCCATCTGGGCGCCGTTGGTGGTCGAGAACGCAGCAACCGCGCAGAGCCTGTCACGGCAGCCGGAAATTTCCGAAGCGCTCACCCGGGCGGACAGCCTGGACGTGGCCGTGGTGGCCATCGGAGCCTGGACGCCGGGGCTTTCCACGGTGTGGGACCGCGTGGACAACGCCGTGCGGCTGGAGGCTTCCAATGCCGGAGCGGTGACCGAATGCTCGGGCCGCCTCATCGACAAGGACGGAAATGAAGTGCATTCCGGTCTCGACTCCAGAATCCTGGCCGTCTCGCTCAAGCAACTTCAGAACACCCCGCAGGTCATTGCGGTGGCACAGGGAGCCGCCCGTGCGGACGCTGTGCGGGCGGCGATCCGGGCCGGGATCATCTCCACCTTGATTGCCGACCGCGAACTGATCACATCACTGGCAACCGCAACGGAGGAACCGGTGTGAACACAGTCATCGGGGTGGATTCGTCCACCCAGTCCTGCAAGGTACTTGTGGTGGATCCGGACAACGGCCGCGTCCTCTCCTCGGGCAGCGCACCCCATCCGGATGGCACCTCCGTGGATCCCGCGGTCTGGGTGGATGCGCTTCGCACCGCGTGGGCAGGCGCCGCTCCTGCCGACGACGTAGCGGGCGTCAGTGTTGCTGCACAGCAGCACGGTATGGTCGCCCTCGATTCCGCGGGCCAGCCCGTTCACGACGCACTCCTGTGGAATGACACCCGCAGCGCCCCGCAGGCGGCCGCAATGCTCACCGAGCTTGGAGCGGATGCCTGGGTGGACGCGGTGAACGTCGTCCCGGTTGCCTCATTCACACTCACCAAGCTGGCATGGCTGGCACAGCACCGGCCCGAACTCGCCGAACGCGTAGACCGGGTGGTACTGCCCCACGATTACCTGAACCATGCTCTGACGGGTGAGTACTTCACCGACCGCAGCGATGCGTCCGGCACCGCGTACTTCTCACCCACGACGGATTCCTACCGCACCGATCTGTTGGAGAAATTCTTTGGTCGGGTGCCGCTGCTTCCTCCGGTTGTGGCACCTGGTGACCACGGCGGCCGGCTCTTGCCCGGCTGGTCCGCCGGCACCGCCGTCGTCGGCGCCGGCGCCGGCGACAACGCGGGTGCGGCACTTGGGCTCGGGCTCAACGAGGGTGAAGTGGTGGTCTCCATTGGCACCTCAGGCACAGTGTTCACCTCAGCCGCTGCACCCTCACGCGACCCCAGCGGTGCTGTTGCGGGATTTGCGGACGCCACGGGAAATCACCTTCCCCTCCTCGCCATGATCAATTCGGCGCGGGTCATGACCGCCACTGCAGCCATGTTAAATGTGAGTCTCGCCGAGCTGGACCGGCTGGCAACGCAGGCAGAGTACGACGCCGGTGGGTTGAGTTTCCTGCCATACCTCGACGGCGAGCGCACACCTAACCTTCCAGACGCGCGCGGGACCCTGGCCGGGCTGACCCGTGCAAACATGACTCCCGGGAACATTGCCCGGGCCGCTGTCCTGGGCGTCCTTAATTCCCTTGCCGACGCACTGGAGGTACTCAAGGGCCACGGCGTGCCAGTAGAAAAGGTGCTGTTGATCGGCGGTGGTTCCAAGTCCGTCTCGCTCTGCCAGGCTGCTGCCTCAGTATTTGATGTACCGGTTGAGGTCCCAGCCGCGCGTGAGTACGTTGCATTAGGCGCCGCACGGCAGGCCGCCTGGGCCGCGACCGGATCGATGCCGCAATGGGAGCGGGTCATCGACCAATCCTTTGAGCCATCCGGCGAATGGGGCACCGATGTCCGAGGACGTTATGTCGGGGCACGGAAGGCGGCCTACGGGGTGTAATGCCGTCCGGTGCTTACCGCCGGTTGAGTAAGCTGCGAATCTTTCCCGCTATCCCGCTGCCGCCGCGGCCGGCGCCACCCATGCCTGTTCCGCCTCGTCCTGTGGTGTTCATTCCACCGGTCCTCCCACCAGTGGTGCCCCGGTTGTTCCGGCCTGCGTACTTTCCCGCAGCGTTCTTGATCATGTCGCTGAAACCCATGGTGAACTCCTTTAACCTGTTGCGCCTGACCGACGGTAGTCAGGGTGCTTACGACTGTACGCGGGTCCTCCGATGAGTGCTACGGGGCGCCTGCCTGCGCAGCGACCGAGCGGATTAATTCAGGGGCGACCGGCCGCCATTGACCAGCGCCTCTACCGTTGCCCGCGAGCCCTTGGTTTTCAGCGAAACGAGCGCATTCGAGTAGGCCTCCGCAAACCGCGGATTCTCGGCAAGGTCGCCGAACAACTCCCGATCCCTGATGAACGCCAGTGGATCAGCGTCCTGCCCCTGGGTGGCTGCGGTCAGCCGGTCAGCCAAGCGGTCGACGACGGTAATTGACTCACCTGCCTCATCCACACCCTCCGCGTACCGTGCCCAGGAGGCGACGATGGCCGCCGAACGGTGGATTTCGCCGTCGTGCTTGAGGTTCTCTTTCACCACCGGCAGCAGCCATTTTGGGATCCGGTCCGAACTCTCCGCACACAGGCGCGCCAGGGTGTCCCTGACGTGTTCATTGGAGAAGCGTTCGATCAGCGTTCGCTTATAGTCAGCCAGGTCAATGCCGGGGAGCGGGTGCAGGGTGGGAGTTGCCTCGTGGTCCATGTAGTCCAGCAGGAACTGCGCAAACAACGGATCCTGGCAGACTTCGTGCGCGTAGCGGTAGCCGGCCAGGTAGCCAAAATAGCATTGCCCCTGATGGCTGGCATTGAGGAGACGGAGCTTCATCAGCTCGTAGGGTTCGACGTCGTCAACCACCTGCACGCCCGCGTCCTGGAACGGCGGCCTGCCCAAGGTGAAACGGTCCTCAAGCACCCACTGCTCAAACGGTTCGCAGACCACGGGCCAGGCATCAGCAACGCCAAATTCTTCCGCGATGGAGGTTCTGTCCTCATCGGCCGTGACCGGAGTGATCCGGTCCACCATCGAGTTGGGGAACGCGACGTTTTGCTCAACCCATTCACCGAGCTCCGTCTCACGCAGTGCAGCGAAGGCGGTGAACATTTTCCGCGCCACGTCACCGTTGCCCTGGATGTTGTCGCAGGACATCACGGTGAAGGGTGCGATGCCGCGGGAACGACGGCGGTGCAGTGCCTCGATCACCAGGCCAAAGGTTGTGCGGGGGCTGGCTCCCGGCTGAAGGTCGTGGGCAACGTCCGGGTTGGCGGCGTCGAACTCTCCGGTCCCCTGGTGGAAGTTGTAGCCGCCCTCCGTCACCGTGAGCGACACAATGCGGGTATCCGCTGAGGCCATCTTTTCGACGACGGCGTCCGGATCCTTCGGTGCATGAAGGTATTCGATGATGGAACCGATAACACGTGCCTCACGCGTACCGTCCGGATGTTTCAGGACCAGGGTGTATAGGCAATCCTGCGCGTCCAAAACCTCCTTCATGCGCGCGTCTCCCGGCAGGACCCCGACTCCGCAGATGGCCCAGTCGAGGGCTTGTCCTTTGTTCATGAGGCGGTCCAGGTACATTGCCTGGTGTGCGCGGTGGAAGCCGCCGACGCCGAAGTGGACAATGCCGGTCTTGAGCCGGGACCTGTCATAGGACGGCTTGGACAGGTTATCCGGCAGTGATGTCAACGATTCGGACGTGAGCTGTGGCATCAAGAGTCCTTGTGAGCTGGGTTACTTTTAGCCCAGATTACCATATGAGCAGAACCTGCTTCTCAAATGAGCGTGAGGGTTTCCTGAATACCACAAGGGTTGTAATTGGGCTACTAACTTTCCAATATTGATGGAACTGATTGACATACCTCCCGTGGGCTCCTAGATTCGTAGTGACTTGCATCACGGTTTTGCTTGACTTCAGCACAGAGCCGAACCTTGCCATCTCATCAATCGAAAGGCTCCCTCCATGGCTATCAATCGAAGAAACCTCATTCAGGCATCAGGACTGGGCGCAGTTGCTGCGGTGGCTGCGCCGTTTGTCTCCGGGGCCTCCGCCCAAACGCCGTCGCGCAGGAACAACGCGGGCGGTGGCAGGCCGCTGACCAATGGCGCCGATGTGGCGGCCGCGGACAACTGGAGCATCTTCGACGGCCGTAAGGTCGGCATCATCACCAACCCGACCGGCGTCCTGCAGAACTTCCGCTCCATTGTCGATGACATGGCGAACAAGGGCGTCGATGTCGGAGCCGTCTTCGGGCCGGAGCACGGCTTCCGGGGAACGGCACAGGACGGCGCCAGCGAGGGAACCTCCGTAGACCCCCGGACCGGCATCACCGTCTACGACACCTACGGCGCTTCGGTCGCCACCTACGCCCGCTTTTTCGAGGAATCCGGCGTTGACACCATCGTGTTCGACATTCAGGACGTCGGCGCCCGCTTCTACACTTACATCTGGACCATGTGGGATGCGATGCAGGCTGCATCGCAGACCGGCACGAGGTTCGTGGTTCTGGACCGCCCGAACCCCAACGGTGGCCAGGCACGCGGGCCTGTATTGCAGGACGGGTTCCAGTCCGGCGTCGGAAAGCTCGGCATCGCACTGCAGCACGGCATGACTGTCGGCGAGCTCGCCAGGTACTTCAACGCGGTGCACCTGCCGGCCGCAGGCCTCGAGCCACTTCAGGATCTTGAGGTGGTCGAGGTGCGGAGCTGGCGCCGCGAGATGACCGGTCCGGATAATCGTGCGTCCTGGATCCTGCCGAGCCCCAACATGCCGACGCCGGAAACCGCCACCCTCTACCCCGGCACCGCCCTGTTCGAGGCAACCAACATGTCCGAAGGCCGCGGCACCACCCGCCCCTTCGAACTGATCGGCGCCCCCTACGTGGACTACCAGTGGGCGGAGGCACTGAACAGCAGGGGGCTCGACGGCGTCACCTTCCGTGAGGCATACTTCCAGCCAACCCTCTCCAAGAACCAGGGCGTCATCTGCGGTGGTGTACAGGTCCACATCAACGATCACGAGAGCGTCGAAGCGCTTGAAGTAGGCATTCACATGCTGGTCGAAGCCAAACGGCTCTACCCGGAGTTCGACTGGCGCGGAGACGGCGGCCGCTGGATGGGCCTGCTCAGCGGTTCGGCACGAGCCGGCGAGCAGATCGACGCCGGTGCTGACGCAGAAACCATTGTCAGCGCCTGGCAGGGTGAACTGGCCCAGTTCGTCAGCGATACAGACACATACCTCCTCTACAAGGGGAAGCGCTAATGAGGGGCTTTGTCAGGGCGGGCGCTGTTCTGGCCCTCGCGGGAATGGCGTTCAGCGGCGTCAACGGTGTGGCGCACGCGGACAAGCCTTCTGAACCGTCAGGGAACGGGAGCGATCAGCGCGCCACCGGCAGATTCGATCTGCCGTTGGACGGGTTCTCCCCAGCCAATACGCGGCTGACCGAAGGAAACCCCCGTGCTGCAGGCTTGGCTGACACCACCACAATTGACGCCGCCTGGGAGCAGGTGGAAGCCTATGCCAACCCGGAAGACGCCGGGACTAGACCGATGTACGCGTCCGCGGTTGGGCTGATGGCACATCATGGGCAGATTATCGGGACGCACGCAAGTGGATTTTCCCGTCTTTACGCGGACGGCGACGGCGCCAAACTGCCCGTTGGCGAACAGATAGCCGCAACCGAGGAGACCATCTACGATCTAGCGTCGGTCACCAAGCTGTTCACCTCGTTGTTGATCATGCAACAGGTCGAGCAGGGCACCATTGACCTCGATCAGCCCTACGCCGCCTATGTGCCGGAGTTCGCCAACAACGGTAAGGAGGGGATCACCCTGCGGCAAATGCTCACTCACACGTCAGGGCTCAAACCCTGGTTGCCGCTCTGGAGTGCATATGAGACTAAGGACGAACGTATTCAGGCAGTCATGGAGACGACGCCGGCAAACGAACCCGGGGCGGCCTACACCTACAGCGACCTCAATCTGATTGCCTTGGGCGTTCTGGTGGAAAAGGTCACCGGTCAACCCCTGGATCGGGCGCTGGAGACGGGAATTACCGGACCGCTTGAGCTTGCGGACACCGAGTTCAATCCGCCGGAAAGCAAGTTGCAGCGCATCGCGGCTACCGAATATCAAGCGGCGGCCGGCCGCGGCATGGTGTGGGGAGAGGTTCACGATGAGAATGCGTGGAGTCTGGGCGGAGTCGCCGGACACGCCGGGGTCTTTTCGACAGCCGGTGACATGGCGGTCCTTGCCCAGACCCTGCTGAACGGTGGCATCTACGAAGGGGAGCGCATTCTGGAGCAGAGCACTGTTGAGTTTCTACTGGACAACCAGAACGAAGAGTTCCCCGGCAACGCGCATGGTCTTGGATTTGAACTGGACCAGATGTGGTACATGGGCGGCCTTGCAAATGAATCCGCTGCGGGTCACACCGGCTATACCGGGACCTCTCTGGTCATCGACTACACATCGCGTTCCTTTGCTATTTTGTTGACCAACCGTGTGCATCCCAGCCGTGCCTGGGGCTCAAACAATCCGGCTCGCCGGACCGTCGCCGACGGGCTCGCCGGTGCCCTCGCGGTGTTGCCACAGAAGGGTCCCACCGCATGGTCCGGAGGAGCGGACAACAACTCGGACAATACTTTGCAGACCAGTGTGACCGCCGGGGAGGACACCGAGTTGTCCTTCGACGTGTTCGCTGACAACGAGCAGACCGACATTTTTGCGCTGGAGACCTCGGTAGACGGCGGAGAAACCTGGACACTGGTGCCGTACTCGGTGCGCAGCAAGCAAGAGGGGGAAACCGTCCAGACTGATGGCATCTATAACAACCGCGGCGAGCGCACCTGGGGCGAAGCAGTTGCCCAGCTGCCCGCTGGCGAGCAACTGATTCGCTGGCGGTACAGCACCGATGCCAACACTCTTGGGCGGGGTGTCTTTGTTGACGACATTCGAGTAGAAGACGGGAAGCAGACCATTCTGAATGGCGAACAAGACGCCGACGCGTTTGTCGCCACTGGATTCTCTGAAGTGCGTCGCTGATGAACAGCGGCCACGCGCGTAGTTATCAAACAACCACAACAATCACACAGGGCGGAAACGCCCTTCGAGCGAAGGCGCTGGGATACGCATGCATTTAGGAATTGGCAGAAAAACCTGCCTCATTACGGCAGCGGTAACGGGGCTGCTGTTGTCAACCACGGGCGCGGCGACCGCGACTGTGCCGACAACCACACTAACTCTTCCGACAAAGACTGTGGCGTCGGCTGAACCCAACATCGATGCAATGATCGCTGAGATGAGTCTGGACGAGAAGATCGGCCAGATGACCTGGACCCATGTTTACGGGTCATCAGCTGATGACACCTCGATGGCGGCAAGTAACCGGGCACGCTACGGCGTGGAGACCCCGGCTCAGGTTGTGGAGAAGTACAACCTTGGCGGCGTCCTCTACTTCGCCTGGTCGGGGAACACTGCAAACCCCACACAGGTCGCCGGCCTTTCCAACGGCCTGCAGGAAACTGCTGTGGGTGAGGATGGAGCGGGTGTCCCCCTCGCAATCACGATCGACCAGGAGGGCGGGCTTGTGGCCCGTATTGGGCCACCGGCCACTGTGCTTCCGGGCAACATGGCGCTGGGTGCCACTTTCGATGTGGACCTCGCCCGCGCGCAGGGTGAGATCCTCGGCTCCGAGATGCGCGCGATGGGCATCAACGTGGATTTCGCGCCCGTACTGGACCTCAACACCAACCCGGACAACCCCGTCATCGGGATCCGTTCCATGGGCGAGGATCCCGACGCGGTCGGCGCTCTGGGCGTCGCCCAGATTGAGGGCATGCAGGAGCACAATGTGGGCGCTGCGGCCAAGCACTTTCCCGGCCATGGTGACACCTTCACTGACTCCCACTTCGGGCTGCCGACCGTTACTTATGACCGCGAGACCTTGAACAAGCACCTGGAGCCGTTCCAGGCCGCTATCGATGCGGGTGTGGACATGGTCATGACAGCGCACATCATCGTCGAGGCCATCGACCCGGAGATGCCGGGCACCCTGTCCCACAAGGTCCTCACCGAACTGCTTCGCGGGGAGATGGGATTTGAGGGCCTGGTCACCACGGACGCACTCGACATGGCTGCACTGGCGGCCGAGTGGTCACAGGAGGAGATAGCGGTCATGGCCATTCAAGCCGGCTCCGATATTCTGCTCAACTCCCCTGATGTGGATGCCTCGTTTGCAGGTGTTCGTACCGCCGTGGAGACCGGTGAGATCACCGAGGACCGCCTCGATGAATCTGTCCGGCGCATCCTGGAATGGAAGGTTGAACGCGGAGTCTTCGAGCAGCCCATGGCGGATGTCGACACGGTCAACGACGTAGTCGGCAACGCTGATCACCTTGCTACCGCCAATCTGATTTCCGACCGGGCCGCTACCCTGCTGCGCAACGAGGACAACGTTCTTCCGCTCGCACCGGACAGCTCGGTGCTCATGGTGGGATCCGGTTCGGGTTGGCCGGAGCTCGTTGGGCCGATGCTCGCTGATGAAGGATTCGCGGTGACCGAAGACTACGAGAACGGATCCTCACCCTCTGCCGCGTACCGTGCGCGCGCCGTGGCAGCTGCGGACGATGTCGACGCGGTGGTGTTTACGTCGTACAACGCCACAGGCAACGCTGCCCAGCAGCAGATGGTGGCCGAGCTTGAGGCGACCGGAACGCCCGTCGTCGTCATCGCCACCCGCAACCCGTATGACATCAGCGTCCTTCCAACCGCCGACGCGGTGCTCAACAGTTACGGGGTCAAGGCGGTCAATTTCCACGGTGTGGTACGTGCCATCTCCGGTGAGATCAACCCCAGCGGCACGCTGCCGGTCAACATCCCCGAAGCCGACGGCGACGGCCTGCTCATGCCATTGGGCTTCGGCCTCCGGTACGTCACCGATGTAACGCCGACGGCAGTCACCTTCGATGACCGGACAGGGCGCGGCCAGGATACCTACACTGTTCCTGCGGTCGAAGGTGTTGACTACCTTCTTGACGGTGAGGCCGTTGAGGCGGGGACTCACCGGAAGC
>NZ_KI915010.1:8469-19564 GCF_000520595.1 Arthrobacter sp. H5 | reverse complement strand
CCGGAAGCCTCCCCGTACCACGACCGTCACGGCCGTGGCCCAGGAGTGGTACGTCTTTCCTGACGATGCCACCACCGAATGGAGCCACACCTTCACCGCCGGACATCCCGGTCAGGGGGATTGAGGTGTTGAACGGTTGACCTTCGACAACTGCTGGGGTGCACCTTACGGGTGCGCCCCAGCGGCGTTAACCCCGGGCTTACTCCCCCAGCCAGCGCCCGGCCTCACGGCGCAGCGTCTGCTTCTTCCCGTCGTCGAACCCGTCAAATAAGGTGACCATCATCTTTGACCGCGGATTCCTGCTGAACATCCCGCGGTGGTCATCCACAAACTGCCAGTACAGCGCGTCCCAAGCCGGTTCCCAGTCTCCCCGCGGAAAGTCGCCCATCTTTCTCAGATAGTTGCTCCCACTGACGTAGGGCTTGGTGGTGATCATGTTCCCGGCCGCATACTGGCTCATTGCATAGACATTTGGCACCATCACCCAGTCGTAGGCATCGATGAACATCTCCATGAACCACTCGTAGACCGCGTTGGGATCGGTGCGGAGCAGGAGCATCGCGTTGCCCAGCACCATCAGACGCTCAATATGGTGTGCGTAGCAGGTCTGATTTATGCGCCCGACGACGGCGTCAACAGGTGCCAGCCCTGTGTCGCCGGTCCACCAGCCCGGATCCAGCGGGCGGCTGAACTGGAGCTCGTTCCGGGTCCGGATAGCGCGCCCCTTCAGGGCATACGCGCTGCGCATATACTCACGCCAGCCGATGATCTGGCGGACAAAACCTTCCACGCTGGCGATCGACGTGCCCCGTCGCGCTGCGTGGTCCAGTGCTATGTCAATGACTTCAGTTGGTGTCAGCAGCCCGACATTCAGACTGGAGCTCAGGGCGGAATGGAACAGGTAGCTTTCGCCGGCCGCGATGGCGTCCTCGTAGGGACCGAACAAGTCGAATCGGTCCAGCAGGAAGGCCTCAAGCGCTGCGGACGCCTGCTGGTGGGTGACTGGCCAGTTGAATTCTTCCGTGGAGCCGGGATTTCGGTGGAAGTAGCGATTTACCCACGTGATGGCCTCGGCAACGTGCCGTGTCCTGTCGACCTCCGGCATTGGCGGAATGGCGAGATTCCTGGGCAGCCTCCGCCTGTTGTCCGCGTCGAAGCTCCACTTTCCGCCAACCGGTCCGCCGTCGGAGTCGATCAGCAGCCCCAACCGCTTCCGCTGCCACTCGTAGAAGTTCTGCATGCGCCAGCCGTTGGAAGAGAAATACAATTCCAACTCGGTCCGGCTGGTGATGAAGCCCGGGCTGTCTTCGACCACGGGATCAATTCCCAGGCCGCGCAGTGTTGTGCGCAGCCTGCTGTCCAGCCAGTCGTCCACAACGTCGAAGTAGGTAGAGCCGCTCGCGCCGATCCGGCGCAGATGTTCGCCCAGCCCGTGCTGGCTGGACGCCCTCGAGGATGTCTCGATGTAGTCCACCTGCATTTTGGCAAGCCGGAGCCGCTCCTCGAAGTGGCGCATACCTGCCCGGTGCAGGACCAGCTTCTGCTTGTGAAACCTGTACTGCCTGAAAAACAGGTCATCCTCGACCAGCACAAAGCGTCGGGATTTCGGGGCGGAGAGATGCTCCTCGAAGAGCTGGTGCGGGAAGATCAATTGGACGTGCAAGGCAACACCTTCCGGCTGACTGCGCTTCCAGTCATTTTTTCACACGGCGGCACCATAGCTGCGAACGATAGTACTGGTGCGATGAACACGAGGGAGGCCGCCCGGCGCTGGGCTCATACCTGGGCCACGGCCTGGCCGCTCAAGGATGTTGAGGCGATAGCCGCGCTCCAGGAGGACGACGGCGACCACTTCGCCGAGGAAACCGCTCCGGCGGAGGCGTGGTTCGGTGAGCCCAGGGTCGACGGACTGTCAGCCACAGCTGAGTACTGGACCGTGATGTACATCAGCGGTGAGCCTATGACTATTTCCGGCTGCACCGTCCTCCGGTTCGACGACGCCGGTCTTGTTACCGAGGCGCGCGACTATTCCCACGTCAGGGAGGGCCGCCACGAACGGCCAACCTTTGTGCGGTAGGTCAGCAAATCATCGATCCTCGGCTACGCAGCACTAAAACGCGCCGGAAAGCCCGAGGAGATGGCCGAACTCCTCGAACCCCTGGGCACCGGCGTAGGGATTCGAGGCACGTTTACGAACCCACGGGGTCCAGCAGCAGCGATAACTGGGTCGTTGGATTCACGTGAATGCGACGATCGCCGCGAGGGAAGCTACCCTTTGATCCGCGCATTCTCCGGATCGAACAGCGGGGTGGCATCGGCCGCCACCACGGTCACGGGGTACCGCTCCTCCATGTAGTCGACGGCCAACTCCGTGCCAACCACTGCGAGCGCGGGCGGAAGGTAGCTCATCAGCACATGCTTACCCAGCGACGGAGCAGATCCCGCGGAGGTGACATAGGAGCGCCGCCCATGGCCATCGATCAGCGGCGCTCCGTCCCGCTCAACGATTGGTTCGCCGCCAAGCATGTACCGGCGTCGTCCGCTGGCGGAGACGTGATTATCCACTGTCAGGGAACAGAGCACTGCTGCCGGATCCTCGGCGCGTTGGGCGATGTACGCATCGCGGCCCGTGAACTCTGCATCTTTGACGCGGGGTCGCGTCATTGAGGCCTCGACCAGGGTGTGTTCCGTATCCAGCTCGGCGCCATGGGCCCGGTAGCTTTTTTCGATCCGCCCGGTGCCGCCATAGACGCCGGTTCCCACCGGGATAAGCCCGTGGGACGCCCCCTCCGAGCGGAGCAGATCCCACAGCCGTGCGCCCTGCTCCGTCGGTATGTAAAGCTCCCATCCCAGCTCACCCACGTAGGAAATCCGGGACGCAAGCACCGAGAGCGGACCAACCTGGATGTCGCGGCAGGAGCTGAACCGGAAGTCCTCATGACTGATGTTGTGATCAGTGAGTGCCCCCAGAATGTCTCGCGCACGCGGGCCCCAGAGACCCACTGTGGTGTAGGCGGATGTTTGGTCGACAATCTGCGCACTGCCGTCGGCCGGCAGGTGATCCTGGAACCGCCCGCGGTCAATATTGCCCGTCAGCCCGCCGGTCACCACGCGAAAATGCTCATCATTCAGGCGCATCACCGTGAGGTCGGCGCGGATACCCCCGCGTGAATCAAGCACGGGCGTGTAGATGACGCGGCCAATCCCGATGTCGGCCTGCGCCACCACCGTGCGTTGCACGGCCGCGAGCGCGCCCGGGCCAACGACGTCGAAAATTGCGAACGCCGACAGGTCCACGATCCCGGCCCGTTCCCGCATCGCAAGGTGCTCGGCGTTGATGATGGGGGACCACCAGCGGCTGTCCCACTCCACTTCCCTTGGCATTACGGCGTCCCCGTAGTCACCCAGCAGAACCTCGTTGGAGCCGTACCACATGGGCCGTTCCCAGCCGGCGGCCTCGAAGAATTCCGCCCCGAGCTCACGCTGGCTGGAGTGCATCGGCGACAGCCGCACGTTGCGGTTACTACCCCACTGCTCCCCCGGATGCACAATTCCGTAGGTCTTGTTGAACCCCTCCGATGCACGTGCCGTGACGTGGCTGCGGGTCCGCTGGTGGGGATAAAACCGCGCCACGTCGGCATGATGAAGATCGATCCCGGGGTTCCCGTGAGTCATCCACTCGGCCAGCAAACGCCCAACAGCCGGACCTTCCCTGATCCACACCGCGGCCGCCGACCAGAGGCCCCCCACCTCAGGGGTCTGCCCCAGAATCTGTCCGCCGTCTGCGGTGAGCGAAAGCAGTCCGTTAACCGCATAGTTGATCTTCACATCCGGATTACCCAGGATTTCAGGCATCAGCTCCCTGGCCTGCTTCAGCTGCGGCTCGAAGTCATCCGCCGTGAACGGCATCTCGGTGGGTGAGAGTTCCGCCTGGTCGATCGAGGGTATCCCGTCGGCATCGAGCAGGATGGGACGGTGCGCATAGGAACCGACTTCCATGTCGGAACCGTGCTGGCGCTCGTAGCAGAACGTATCCATGTCGCGGATGATGGGGAAGGAGATTTCCCCTGCTGTGCCAGCGAACCGGGGCACCGGGCCCACCTTGATGAGCTGGTGCACGGCAGGCGTCAGCGGGATCGACGCCCCGGCCATCGCTGCGATCCGCGGACTCCACACCCCACAAGCGACGACGACGGTGGCCGCCTCGATGTCGCCCCCGGTTGTCCTGACGCGGCGAATCCGGCCGCCCTCGACGTCAAGGCCGATCACCTCCATCCCGGAGACAACCTGCAGCGCTCCCAGCTCCTGTGCCTGTTTGCGCATGATTTCGCCGGCACGCACGGAATCGACCACACCGGCGGACGGGGTCCAGAACCCGCCCACAAGCACCGACGGGTCGATGAAGGGCACCTTCTCGTGTACCTGCCCGGGTGTGACCAGCTCGGAGTCGATCCCCCAGGCCTTCGCGGAAGACATGCGCCGCCGCAGCTCCTCCATACGCTCCTGCGTCCGGGCCACCTCAAAGCCGCCGGACGCGGTGAACACACCCATATCGCTGTACTGACGCACGCTGTCCAGGATGAGGTCGGTGACGCCCCGGGGATGGTTCACCGGGAAGATGAAGTTCGATGCGTGGCCGGTGGAACCACCGGGGTTGGGCAGTGGACCTTTGTCGATCTGCACAATATCGCGCCAGCCCAGCCGTGCAAGGTGGTGCACCAGGGAGTTTCCTACAATGCCGGCACCAATGACCACTACCTGTGCCCTGGTTGGAACGGTACTCATGTGCTGCTCCTCATCGCCAATCGCCACGAAGCCTCCCAGAATCCTTTGTCCGGAATGCGGGTGTCAAGGGGTCGCCTCAATTCCGTGGACTTCCCACTGGTAGAGTCTGGTTGATTTCATGCAAGCAGATAAAGGAGGCAGCAGGTGGCCAATGGTTCTCAGTCGATTGACCGGGCGGCGCTGCTGCTTTCCCTGGTGGTGCGGGCCGCCGAGCCAATCTCTTTCACCGAATTGGTGGAACAGACCGGGTTGGCCCGATCCACTGTTTCGCGGCTGCTTCAGGCACTCGAACGCAACGGAATGCTGGAACGCAACCAGGACGGGCATTTCCTGGGAGGCGCACTGTTTACCCACTATGCCAACCGGTTTGACCGCGTGGAGTCCCTGGCCACCGCAGCGCAACCGACGCTTGAGCGGATCGCCGAGGAGACCGGGGAATCGGTGACCCTCGGCGTACCCCGGGGAGACGCCGTCGTCCACGTTGCGCAAACCGACTCCAGTTACATCCTTGGCACTACCAACTGGGTGGGAGTGAACCTGCCGCCGCACTGCTCGGCGCTCGGCAAAGTGCTGTACGCCTTCGATGCGCTCCGTCTGCCCAAGGATCCGCTTGAGCAGAGGACCGGCAGTACGGTAAGGGATTTGGCAGCCCTCAAGATTGAGCTCACCAAGGTGCGGAAACGCGGCTACTCGCTGACGCGCAGTGAGCTTGAGGAAGGCCTCGATGCACTTGCCGCACCCGTCAGCGACAGTCATGGCAGGGTGCTCGCAGCGATCGGCGTATCCGGCCCTGCGTTCAGGTTGGAGCAGTCCCACCGGGAGATTGGCGCTCTGCTGGTTGCCGAAGCCGCACTGCTTTCGCGGATCCTTGCCCGGCGCGCGCGTAAGGAAGCGGCTGTTCCCGAGCCCGGAGCACTCAACTGACCCGACCGCCAATGCGCTCTATCAGGTTCCGCCGCCACTCTTCGGCTTGGCGCACCTGATTGAAGGTGTAGATGTGCAGCCCCTCAACCCTGGAATCCGGCGTCGCTAATGAGGGGGCGAGACGGTCGAGGAACCGTTCCGGGCTGTACCCGCCGGGCGCCGCAATCCGCGCAAGGACGGACGTGTTCTTGGCAAGGAACCGCGCGGATTCTCCGACCCCAATCTTTGTGGCCATTGACACCAGTTTTGACCGTTCAACCGGCCCCGGCATGCCGATCCACAGCGGCATAAGGACACCGCGCTTCCGCACGCGTTCAATCCAGGCAGCAACAACCGCAGGGTCAAGGCACATGTTGCTCACCACGTTGGTGGAGTGGCTGCGCTTGTCCCACATCGCTTGAATGGTGACGTCATCCGCAATAACGGGGTGGGACTCTGGATAGCCGGCGACTCCAACCTCCCGGAAAGGCCGTCCCAAAGCGGTGAGGTCCTGCAGCAGTTCAAGCGACCCCGCATAACCGTCCTGATCCGGCCGGGCATCCCCCGCTGGTACAAACACACTGTCGACGCCGGCCCCGACCAACTGTTCGACGATCTCCTCCAGGTGCGCCCGCCCCCGGACCATTCGCGCGGCAAGGTGCGGAATGACCCGGTAACCGGCGCGGCTGAGGTGTTCTGTCAGATCCAGGGTTGCCGCCAGCCCTTTACCGGCAGACGCTGTGACGGTCAGCAGACGGGCAACCGGCACGTGAGCCATCACCTCATCCGCAACGGACGCGGTGGGCAGCACTTCAAACCGGGCGGACTCAAGCAGTCTGCGGTGTAAAGGCTTCACAAAATCCCTTGCATGCCACACAAGCGTCATCCTACACTCATGATGTGGGACTAGAGTTCCACCTTATGAGACCACGCCGGCTGCTTCGGTCTGCAATCCCCCTGAGCCGGTCGATAGGGAGTTCACCATGCATCACAACGTTCCATCAGTTGATCAGCGCGACCGCACCGTACCGATAAACCTCCGCCAATCGGGTCCCACAGCAGTGGAACTGCAGATCGACACCCGGGTGCGCAAATCACCGTACTGGGCGCTTTCCCATGAAGCAGGCTGCTGGCGGGCGCAGGTTTATAACCGGATGTACCACCCCAGAGGCTACATTCGCCCCGAGGACGGCGGGATGATGGCCGAGTATGCTGCCCTGGTCAATCACGTCACCATGTGGAACGTTGCCGTGGAACGGCAGATTCAGGTCAAGGGTCCGGACGCGGAGGCGTTTGTCGACTTTGTCATCACCCGCGACGCCACAAAGATTCCCCCCATGCGGGCACGGTACGTGATCCTGTGCAACACAGCCGGAGGCATCCTCAACGATCCGGTGCTGCTGCGCATTGCCGAGGACGAGTTCTGGTTTAGCCTCTCGGACTCCGACCTGTGGCTGTGGCTCCAGGGGGTCAATGTCGGCAAACGCTTCGATGTGAGTATCAGGGAGATAGACGTCTCACCAGTGCAGATCCAAGGACCCAAATCCGTGGATCTCATGGTGGACCTGATTGGGCCCGCGGCAGCGGACATCCCCTCCTACGGGCTGCTCTCCTCCTCGGTGGATGGCTGTGATGTGATCATTTCGCAGACGGGCTTCACCGGCGAGAAGGGATACGAGATCTACCTCCGCGACGCAACCCTGCACGCCGAACGGCTATGGAATGCTGTTCTGGAGGCGGGCAAACGGCACAACCTCATGGTGGTTGCTCCGGCTCACCACCGGCGGATTGCAGCGGGAATTCTTTCCTGGGGACAGGACATGGACGCCGAGACGTTGCCTTTCCAAGTGAATCTGGGCTACCAAGTTCCCCGACAGAAGACCGCCGACTACATCGGAAAGGAAGCCCTGGAGACGGCGCGCGCAGCGGTGGAGGCCGGATCTCCCCCCTATACCCACACCCTTGTGGGCATGACACTCGGGGGCCAGCCGATCGACGACTATGCGCCCGACTTCTGGTTGATCAGCGCAGCGCAGGACGGCGACCCGATTGGCTACGTCACCTCCCCTTGGTACTCACCGGAATTAGCCACCAACATTGCGATGGGATTTGTACCGGTTGGCCTTGCCGCGCTCGGCACGGAATTGTGGGTCCACCTGCCCGAGACCTATGCCTCGGAGCCCGGCCGGCCGGTCAGCGCCGTCGTGGTCGAGATGCCATTCCGTCAGTCGGTCAACCCCAACCAGCGCGAGTTGTTGAAGACGCGCGGGATGGACGCCGCCATTTGAGGGTGCCACCGGCAACGACGCGTGCTACCCGATCGCGTAGCGGGTCTGCACCGCCCCGCCGTTCAGTGTCCTGGTCTCCAGATGCCGCAGTGGAATGTCCGCCGGGATCGCTCCGAACAGCGGCTTGCCCTCACCGATCAACACGGGCACCCGCGTGAGCGTCAGGGTACTGATAAGCCCGGCCGCGAGGAAGGTGCGCACTGTTCTGCCGCCGTCCACATACACATGCCTGGCGCCGTCGTCGTTCAATCTGGCGACCGCTTCCTCGAAGGACCTGACCACCTCTACCCGGCTGTCCCCGGTCTTCAGTGTGGTGCTGAGGACAAGCACCTTGGTGTCGCCATATGGCCACTCGCCGAAGGACTGCACAATATCGTAGGTGCTGCGGCCCATCACCATGTGGTCCACGAGCTCCATGAACGCTGTGAAGCCGGCGTCTTCCGGTGTTTCTTCGCTGCCTCCGGTGAGCCAATCGAGATCATCGTCCGTGCGGGCGATCATTCCGTCAACACTCATGCCTATGAAAACGTGTCCCTGCCACTTTCTCTCTGCCATATTTGCATCCTAAACCCTGTTGCAAGCACTTGTTCTGTGGCAATGTTGACGGCGTACACATCTGCGGCAACGGACCGGACATCGCCTGGTTCAAGGACCCTGCCGGGAACGTACTCTCGGTTCTGAAAACCGACTAACAACGGCGGTTCAGGGGTTCGGGGGCGGATCACCCGCGGTCTCGAACGGGAGCCCGGCTCCTTCCGGAAATGGGATGACACCCTGGGTTGAGGTGAGCGTCATCCAGGGACCATCGTGGTCCGACGCAAACAGAATGATGCGTTCATCGGTGTCCAGCTGGTCGCCGTCCGGATACTGGTTGGTTGCCCCGCATCCTACCGGTTGTGATCCGACCGTAAGCGTGCGGTCATCGAATTCTCCCCTGAGAACCTGCTCGACCTCGAACAGATACGTGTTCGCCGGACCGGTGTATCCGCCGCTGACGTAAGAATCGATCGTCCCGGCACCGTCCGTGACACGGCCCACCGCAACCAGTTTGGCGTCGTCGTACATCGACTGCGGCGTGGCGAAAAAGACCCAGTCGACGCAGGCCAGGGGCCTGTTTCCATCCATCCCGAACTGACAACCGGAGAGGGCAAAGGCAACAGGAATCATCAGCGCGAGCGTCGGTGCGCACCGGTTCATAGGTTGAGGGTAGCGCCGTCGGGCCTCATAGGGTTCAGCTCCGCGCAAACTGATGCCTACACGTTAGCTACCTGCGTTCGGCAAGCCCGGGCCACCGCAACTCGTTGAAAGAAGCGGCTCGGAGTGCTTCCGTGTGCTCCCATTGAGCCGGAGTTGGACGCTGTGGAAATGCGGCGATTTCGGGCCGCGAAAGAGGGCGAGCGATTGACACTAAGTCTGCTTAGGGTTAGATTTTCGTTGTTGCCCCAGTTCCCGGCAGCGTGGCAAACACAAAGGCGCCATCGAGGACGGTTTCCATGCTTTCAACGAGCACTTCCCATCTCCGCAGTCAACGCTTCGCAGCGGTAATTCAGCGGCATTGTCACCTCAGAGCATAAAGTTTTGAAAGCGCTTCTACTGTGGATCGCGGGGGCCCGGGAGGCCTTTACCTCGTTCTGCCGGGCGACTTCAGGACGGGTCTACAAGCCTGCGCCGGGTCCTCGTTGATGCCGAGCTCAGACAGCGGCCTCACTTATCGCGAAGTGGCAGAGAAGCTTTCCGCCCCGTTGCCAACAGTCAAAACCCGGATCCGGGACGGACTCAACCAACTCAGAGACTGCGTGGGCACAACATGAGCACCATTTCCGAAGGCGGGCCCATGATGCACCTGTCCCAACTGGAAGCCATCAGACACCAGATAGTACGCACCGTATTAGAAGTTCGAACCCTCTGCGAAGATGCCGGTGAAACCCACCCCAGCGGAACCACGACAGTTTGGGCCGAAAGTGCCCAACGGAGTCTCAGCGCAACCGTAAAGAGTCTCGTGGAACTCGACGACCGTTTACACAAGCTCCGAACCGCCAACGCAGAGTGCTTCTTGACCGCACCACCCTTCGAAGACGTCCAGGGACTGCTCGCTGGATCCCGGTAGGCGGGTTTTCGACAACAGCCCACAACCCCAACAAAAGGAACCAAAATGAGTACACAGAACTGGCCTCAGGATCCAACAGAGCCTGCGGACCCCGTCCAGAGCTACCCGGAAACTCCCATCTATCAAGACACTCAAAGCACCAATACCCAGACAAACTCCACAACATCCACCGCGAAGGATCAAGCCAAGGAGGTTGGCCACGAGGGTGTCGACGCAGCGAAGAACGTTGCCCATACCGCAGGATCCGAGGCAAAGAACGTCGCCCATGAAGCGGGCGCCCAAGCCAAGAACCTGCTGAACGAACTCGGCTCGGATCTGAAGAGCCAAGCCGGCGCGCAGCAGCAGAAGGTGTCCGAGGGGCTTCGGTCCATCAGTGATGAGCTGTCCTCGATGGCGGCGAAGTCCGAGGAGGACGGCACTGCCACGCAACTTGTGCAGCAGGCGGCCCAGCGGACCGGAGCTGCAGCAGGCTGGCTCGATGGCCGCGACCCGGGATCGCTCCTCGACGAAGTGAAGGGATTCGCGCGTGAACGCCCTGGCACATTCCTTCTTGTTGCGGCCGGGGCCGGACTGCTCGCGGGAAGGCTGACCCGCGGCCTCACCGGAGCCAAATCCGATGAATCGGAGCAGGGCAACACCGAATCGGCACCGCCTCGCACCGCCGATTCGGGCTACGGCAGGGTTAGTGATCCGCAAGCCGGCGCGCAGCAGCAGAAGGTGTCCGAGGGGCTTCGGTCCATCAGTGATGAGCTGTCCTCGATGGCGGCGAAGTCCGAGGAGGACGGCACTGCCACGCAACTTGTGCAGCAGGCGGCCCAGCGGACCGGAGCTGCAGCAGGCTGGCTCGATGGCCGCGACCCGGGATCGCTCCTCGACGAAGTGAAGGGATTCGCGCGTGAACGCCCTGGCACATTCCTTCTTGTTGCGGCCGGGGCCGGACTGCTCGCGGGAAGGCTGACCCGCGGCCTCACCGGAGCCAAATCCGATGAATCGGAGCAGGGCAACACCGAAT
>NZ_KI915010.1:0-8369 GCF_000520595.1 Arthrobacter sp. H5 | reverse complement strand
TTCGGGCTACGGCAGGGTTAGTGATCCGAATCTGGGTACGCGAGCCCCTGCACAGACAGCGCCACTGGAGACGCCTCCGGTTGCACCGCCCACAGAATCCCCGACAATTACTCCCGTTCCGCCAACAGGCACGCAACCAGGAAGGGACTTCCAGTAATGAGCGAAACACACGTTGGCGGGGCGCACGTTCCTGAACCGCCGCCGTCGGAATCCGGCCAGAAATCCAGCGACTCCCTGGGAAGCCTGCTCGGCGAGGTCAGCCGCGACATTTCCACTCTGATGCGGCAGGAAGTCGAACTGGCGAAGGCTGAACTCAAGGAATCGGGGTCACGGGCAGGTAAGGGCGCGGGCATGCTTGCCGGCGCCGGAGTTGCCGGTCATTTTCTCCTGCTATTCCTGTCTATTGCCCTCATGTGGGCTCTCGCCGAGCTGGTCGGTCTGGGCTGGGCCGCAGTAATTGTGGCAGTCATCTGGGGCATCGTCGCAGCGGTTCTTGCCGCCCTCGGCAAGAAAGAAATGAAAAGCATCCGCGGTATGCCCCAGACCGCCGAAACAGTCAAGGAAATTCCTCCAACCCTGAAACCAGGTGAGCACACCCCATGAGCCAGACACCAGAAGAAATCCGAACAGATATTGAACGTACCCGCGCCGAACTCGGCACCGACGTTGATGCGGTAGCCGACAAGGTAAGCCCGTCAAGCATCGCGCACCGGCAGGGCGACAAGGTCAAGAACGCCTTCAGCAATGCGAAGTCCAGTGTCATGGGCTCTAGCCACGACACCGCCGGGTCCGCCAAGTCCGCTGCGCACCATGCAGGCGATGCCGTCCATGACGCCCCGCATCACGTGACGGACAAGACCCGCGGCAACCCCCTTGCCGCAGGCCTGATTGCCTTTGGCGCCGGCTTGTTGGCGGCTTCGCTTATTCCTGCAAGTGAAAAGGAAAAGCAAGCGGCTACGGCGTTGAAGGAAAAGGCAGAGCCCCTCACTACCGAGCTCACCGACTCCGCCAAACAGGTCATGGAGGACATGCAGGAACCCGCCAAGGAGGCGGTGAACTCCGTCAAGGAAACCGCCACTGACTCGGCGAACACGGTCAAAGAGGAAGGCACCCACGCCGCCTCCGATGTGAAGGATAAAACCCAGGACGCAAAGAGCAACGTCCAGAACAGCGGCGGAAGCTCCAACTTCTAGCTCAACCCGCCCTCAAGCCGGAGGCCTCCACGCACGGCGCCTCTCCGGCTGGAGAACTGCGGCACCCTGCGGCTCCGACAACGTGCCGCAGGGTGCCGAGTTCCTCCACGTGAAAAGAAGGTATCGACGTGCCGGATCCCTCTAGGTGGTCTACTGTCCGGCTGCTTACCACCGCAGCACGCCTCGTCGAGCACGCCTGGAATAAACGGCTCGCCGATATCGGCGTCACCCATGCCGGCGCAACGGTCTTGGCGGTCCTCGCCGACCGCGGGGAGCTGACCCAGACTGCTCTTGCCGGCAGCGTTCAGGTCCAACCCCAGACGATCGGCCGGGCGGTTGCGCGGCTTGTGGACAAAGGACACGTTGAACGCACCCGCAGCCTTGACCGCAGAGCACAGGTGGTGATCATCACCCCCTCGGGCCGCAATGTATTGGAACAGGTTGAGAACCTCGAGCAGGTGATTATCCCGGAGGGCATCCTACACTCCAGTGACCTGCGAACTCATCTTCAAACGATCGTCCATAAGTTGCGCCGACAAGACAGTCTCGATTAGCCCGTCAACGGCTTTGGTGGACTCCCGGGTCAGTTCTCGGCGAGCGCTCCGGCCAGGCGCGTCAACGCCCCCGGCATCAGCGAGTAGTAGGCCCACACCCCACGCTTCTCGCGGGTCAGGATTCCGGCGTCCACCAGAATCTTCAGGTGGTGTGAGACCGTGGGCTGCCCCAGCTTCAACGGCTCGGTGATGTCGCAGACACACGCCTCGGAGTTGTCACTCGACGAGATGATGGACAGCATCCGCAGCCGATTGGGGTCGGCAATCGCCTTGAACTGGGCAGCCAACGACGACGCCGTCCCCTCCGACATGGCTGGCTCACCCGAGGGCGTGCAACAGGCAACAGCGGTTTCCTGATCGGTCAGTGCGGAAGTCATAGGATCAATTATGCACACACATTGACATCCGTCGATGTTCTGTTCAATACTTCAGGCATCGATGATCATCGATTCCACCTTTCGAGACCAACCCAACGGAGCATGAGTGAGCAGCCCAGCCCTGACTGCAACGGATACGCCGCGGCTATCCACCCTGGACCGGCTACTTCCGGTGTGGATCATCGCCGCCATGGTGATTGGCATTGCTCTTGGGCAGCTGATTCCCGGCATCGGAAGCGCGTTGGAAGCCATGGCGATCGGGTCCGTGTCGCTGCCCATCGCCGTCGGGCTCCTGGTGATGATGTACCCGGTCCTCGCGAAGGTTCGCTACGACCAGACGGGCGCAGTCATCAAGGATCGCCGGCTCATGATCACGTCGCTGATACTCAACTGGGTGGCCGCGCCGGCGTTCATGTTCATTCTGGCGTGGGTTTTCGTCCCCGATCTCCCCGAATACCGCACGGGCCTGATCATCGTTGGCCTGGCCCGCTGCATCGCCATGGTGATGATCTGGAATGACCTCGCCTGCGGTGACCGTGAAGCCGCAGCCGTGCTGGTGGCGATCAACTCGGTATTCCAGGTCTTCGCGTTCGGCGCGCTCGGCTGGTTCTACCTGCAGGGTCTGCCCAGCCTGCTTGGCCTACCCACCACCAGCGCTGATTTCTCCTTCTGGGCCGTCACCGTCAGCGTGCTGGTGTTCCTCGGCATACCACTGCTGGCCGGCTTCCTCACCCGCATCCTCGGGGAGCGCGCCAAGGGCCGCGACTGGTACGAGTCCACGTTCCTCCCGAGAATCGGGCCCTGGGCACTCTACGGACTGCTGTTCACCATCGTCATCCTGTTCGCACTGCAGGGGGATGAGATTATCGCCCGCCCGTTTGATGTGGCCCGGATCGCCCTTCCGCTCCTGGTCTACTTCCTTGTGGTGTTCGGCGCAGGAATGGTCATCGGCAAACTGCTGAACCTCGGCTATGCGAAGACCACCACCCTCGCCTTCACCGCTGCCGGCAATAACTTCGAGCTCGCCATCGCCGTGGCGATCGGCACTTACGGGGTGACGAGCGGACAGGCGCTGGCCGGCGTCGTCGGGCCGTTGATTGAAGTTCCAGTTCTTGTTGCACTGGTATATGTGGCTCTGTGGGCGCGCAGGCGCTTCTTCGCCACCGAACAAAAGGAAACCATAAATGTCTGACAAGCCTTCCGTTCTCTTTGTCTGCGTTCACAACGCCGGCCGCTCCCAGATGGCCGCCGCGTTCCTCACCACGCTGTCCGAGGGCCGCATAGAGGTCCGGTCCGCCGGATCGCAGCCCGCAGATGCCATCAATCCGGCAGCCGTGGAGGCCATGGCGGAACTCGGAATCGACATGTCCGCAGAAACACCCAAGGTGCTTACCGACGAAGCCGTCAAGGATTCCGATGTGGTCATCACCATGGGCTGCGGTGACGAGTGCCCCTACTTTCCCGGCAAACGCTATGAGGACTGGGTGCTCGAAGATCCTGCCGGCAAGGGCGTCGCATCGGTACGCCCCATCCGCGATGAGATCAAGGGCCGCATCGAAACGCTGATCGGGGAGTTGCTTCCCGCATGAGCGAACTGCCCGTTGTCGTTATTGGGGCCGGCCCCGTTGGACTTGCAGCTACCGCGCACCTGCGCGAACGCGGACTGACGCCGCTCGTCTTTGAAAGAGGTACGACGGCGGGTGCCACCGTCAACGCGTGGGGTCACATCCGGTTGTTCTCACCCTGGCGGTTCAATATCGATGCCGCCTCCCGCCGGCTGCTCGAAACTACTGGATGGGAAGCACCGCGGGAGACTGCGTTGCCGTTCGGTTCCGAGCTGGTGTCCGAGTATGTGGAGCCGCTTGCCGCCGTCCTGTCGACTCACATCCGCTACGACTCGCGGGTTACCGCCGTGTCCCGCCTTGGCATGGACAAAACCCGGACCAAAGACCGCGATGAGCGGCCCTTTCTGGTGCGGGTGGAGGGGCCCGACGGCGATCGGGATGTTATTGCGCGCGCCGTCATCGATGCCTCGGGCACCTGGCATCAGCCCAACCCGCTGGGTCAGGCAGGGCTGCCCGCCCACGGGTCGACCGATGCCGCACGGTTCATCACTGCTCCGCTGCCGGACGTGACGGGCGCCGACCGTCCGCGGTTTGAGGGCAAGCGCGTGATGGTGGTCGGTGCGGGACACTCTGCAGCGAACACCCTGCTTTCGTTGGGCCAGGTAGCCAAAGCGGCGCCGGAAACCAGGATTGTGTGGGCGGTCCGCGGACCTGGCGCGGCTGAGCGGCTCTACGGTGGAGGGGATCTCGACGGCCTGCCAGCTCGCGGGCAGCTTGGCTCACGGCTTCGGCAACTGGTGGAGGACGGGATTGTAGAGCTGCGGCCCACTTTCACCATCACTTCTTTAGCCGCCGGGGAATCGCTCACGGTCACAACTTCCAGCGATTCCGTCGAGGTCGATGTGCTGGTGCCGGCGACCGGCTTCCGTCCGGACCTGGATATCCTGCGTGAGCTTCGCCTGGAGCTCGATCCGGCGGTCGAAGCACCACGGGCCCTCGGACCGTTGATCGATCCGGAGTTTCACAGCTGCGGCACCGTCCCCGCCCATGGCGCCGACATACTGGCCCACCCGGAGAAGGATTTTTACCTGGTGGGGATGAAAAGCTATGGCCGTGCTCCCACCTTCCTGCTGGCCACGGGCTACGAGCAGGTGCGTTCAGTGGTGGCTGCCATCGCCGGGGATTCGAAGGCCGCCGCGGAGCTTCAGCTGTCACTGCCTGAGACTGGTGTGTGCAGCACCGACCTGGGCGGGTCCTGCGACGTCCCGTCGGATTCTCAGAAAGACGACAGTTGCTGCTCCGAGCCGCGGCTCGTCACGATTGGCATCTCCACCGGGACGGCGCACGGCCGGTCCGCGGATTCTGACTACTGAGAAGGCAGCCATGAACCAGTCCAACCCGATGCCCGGCCTGCTTCACGACGACCACGTCCTCCACCGGATCAGCGAGGAGCTTGCCGCCAAGTTTGATGGCGTCTTCAGTCCGGAGATGGTGGACCGCTATGTGTTCGAGTCCTACACCGCCCTCGCGCGAACGGCCAGGATCAAGACATACCTCACGTCGATCACCCGGCACTTTGCGCTGGATCGACTAAACGCACTGGCCCACTCGCAGGGCATCCGGCCCAGCGGAGTACCCGAGGTGTTGTTTGTCTGCGTGCAGAATGCGGGCCGCTCCCAGATGGCGGCGGGACTCCTTCGATTGCATGCCAGCGACCGCATCAACGTCCGCTCCGCGGGCTCCCTGCCCGCCGAACATCTCAACGACAACGTGGTGGCGTCCATGAAGGAACTCGGGATTGACCTCCGTCAGGAATTTCCGAAGCCGCTCACCGACGACGTGGTGAGGGCGGCCGACGTCGTCATCACCATGGGCTGCGGTGACACCTGCCCCATTTACCCGGGTAAGCGCTACGAGGACTGGCACATTGAGGATCCGGCAGACCTGCCGCTGTCGGAGGTTGGCCGCGTGCGGGACGAGCTGGATGGCCGGATCAAGCGTCTCGTCGGGGAGCTGCTCTAGTTTCCGGCAGGATACCCCCTGTACTGGCGGGTTCAGCGGGATAGTCCGGTCACTGTTCGATGAATTCACGGATGTAGCCGCCCAGTTCCGCTGGTTTCTGCACCATGGGCAGGTGGCCCGTTTCAATGCTGCGCGTCCAGCCGGAGCCAAGCCGTTTCCGGAACCGTTCCTGCATAGAGACGGGGAACTCGCGGTCGGAGTGGGTGAGGATGTAGCCGCTCCGCGACGGGTACGACGCCGCCCCCACCCTGTCGCGGTAGAACCGTTGGGATTCGGGTGAGAAGTCGCGCACAATCCGGTCGACGAGGCGCTCGTCGAGCCCATTGGCAAGACCGGAGCGCATGACCTTTTCGGGTGGACGCGTCCCGGACATCCTCACGATCACAGGAAGGATCGCTTTCTGCGGAAACGGCAGAGCGGAGAAGAACGACTGTCCGGCAGCCGGCAGCGATGCCGAAATGGCAAGGAATCCGTCAACCCGCTTGGGCACACGGCTGATCAGCTCCGTTGCAACAACGCCGCCGGCCGAGTGGGCCACCAGCGTGAAGACTGGCCAGCGAACCTGGCTGCGCACCGCTTCGGCATAGTCGCCCAGTGTGGCGCCGTCTTCCTTGGGATAGGCGGGCACCATGCTGTCAACCGGAAGGGCTGCCCGGATGTCATCCCAGATCCATTCCGGCAGTCCGGCTCCACTGAGAAACACGATGGGCGATTGACTGATCATGACGAAATAGTGCCACGGCCACCAGCCCCGCGGAACTGAATTGCGGACAGCTATGGTCCGCAATTGTCAGCGCAGATTTGCGGCCTTCCCGCCCTCCCGCACCACGAGGTCCACCACCCCCAGGAGCTCACGCAATTCATCCTCCGTCTGGCGCTCCGCACCCACGCCGGCAAAGAAGGCCGCGTCGTAGTAGAGCCCATCCCCCATCAGCTTGACCGCCCGGGCCACGCTTCGGCTGCCCAGCTGGTCCTCCAGTGCGGCCAGCCACAGTTCCTGAATGGAGCTGAAGGAGGCCTGGGCTTTAGCGTGCCCCTGCTGCGCGAGGCGGGCCATCGCAACCAGAGCGCGGTCCAGCGGGCTGTTTTCATACATGGAAGTCCGGACGTAGTAGCGTGCCGGACCCTCGGGATCGGCCGCCATCAGCTCCAAATCCCGGGCGGAATGTGACTCCAGCCGCTCGCCGAGCCCGTCAACCAGGGCTTCCTTGGAAGGAAAGTGGTAGAGCAGTCCGCCTTTGGAGACGTCCGCTGCCGCTGCAACAGCCTCCATGGTGGCCGCCCTCTCACCGTCGGTGATGAGGATGTCTTCAAAACTGTCGAGAATACGCTCGCGGGAACTGGCCATGCAAGCAATGATACTGCGCGGTCGACGTTTTACTATACCGGCTGGACGGTATAGTATTGCCGTTATGTTGAATTCCACCCAGCCTTCTGCGCGCACCCACGGGGTGAACGCCGCACACGAATTTCAGAATCCAAAGACCCCTGGCCGCGCAGGCAGGCGTGAGTGGTTAGCGCTCGCAGCGTTGATGCTTCCGGTGCTGCTGGTTGCCGTGGACAATACGGTGCTGAGTTTCGCGATGCCCACCATCTCACTTGAGTTCAACACCAGCGGCACCACGCTCCTGTGGATCATCGACAGCTATCCGCTGGTTCTGGCAGGCCTCCTCGTTGCCATGGGCAGTTTCGGCGATCGTTTTGGCCGGCGCCGGCTGCTGATGATCGGCGCCGCCGGGTTTGCCGTCTTTTCGGTCATTGCCGCGTTTGCGCCGACAGCAGAGTACCTCCTGGCATCCCGCGTGGGCCTCGGCGTCTTTGGCGCCATGCTCATGCCGTCAACGCTCTCGCTCATCCGCAACATCTTCGCCGACCGCAACCAGCGCCGCCTTGCAATCGCCGTCTGGGCTGCAGGCTTTTCCGCCGGTGCCGCGCTCGGCCCCATTGTGGGCGGTGTACTGCTCGAGCATTTCTGGTGGGGATCAGTCTTCCTGCTCGCGGTGCCGGTCCTGGTGCTGCTGCTCGCTGTGACACCGTTCCTGGTGCCGGAATCCAAGGATCCAAACCCAGGCCAGGTCGATTACCCGAGCATTGCCCTCTCCATCGTGACAATGCTGCCGATCGTGTTCGCCATCAAGAATCTCGCCAAAGGCGGGATCCTGGCGGTCACCGCTGCCGCCGTCGTCGTTGGTTTAGTTGCCGGAACGGCGTTTGTGCGCCGCCAGCTCGGCAGGCACAATCCCATGCTGGACGTGCGGCTGTTTACGGTCCGCCCGTTCACGGGTGCCGTGCTGGTGAACCTGCTGGCAATCTTCGCGCTGGTGGGATTTATCTATTTTGTGTCGCAGCATCTCCAGTTGGTCCTCGGCTACAGCCCGCTGGAGGCCGGCCTGATTCTGCTCCCCGGACTGGTCATGACCATTGTCGCCGGGCTGGCGGTGGTGCCCGTGGTCAAACGGTTTCCGCCCTATCTGGTGGTTCCGGCGGCCCTCATGCTCTCGGCGGCGGCGTACGGGTTCGTTGCGCTGACGGGCCAGGGTGGAGACGCCAGCACCCTGCTGTTCGCATTTGTGCTGCTGGGAATGGGCGTGGGCGCATCGGAGACCGTGTCCAATGACCTGATTCTCTCGACGGTGCCCGCCGCAAAGGCGGGCGCGG
>NZ_KI915009.1:22174-36088 GCF_000520595.1 Arthrobacter sp. H5 | reverse complement strand
GAATGAGCCCAGCGTCGAGGGTGCGTAGCAGGCATCAAAAAGGCGTTTCATCCCACCGTGGCGCAGCAAGGCCATGTCATCGATTGAATCCGCGCCAGCGACCATCCCGGCTACCAAGGAGCCGACCTTCAAACCGGCGTTCGCGCCCTTATCCGTAGGTACCGTCAACCAGTGATCGGTCAACTCATGCAATCCGGCGTCCCTGGCCAACCCCATGACCGGAACCAACCCGGCCGTCGACACCTCAGTTGATCCGATGCGTTCGGTGGAGGCAAACCAGGACAGCAGTTGCGGATCTATGGCCCCGATCACCGTGCGCATGTTGACTAATTGGGCGGGCACGTTGCTGTTTATCAGTGGTTCAAGATGCGCGACGCGGTTACGGAGCCGGTAAACCCCTTCGACCGCCCGTTCGAGTTGGTATGGGGTCCTTGTCAGGTGCGGGAAAGCCTCATGGAGTGCTTCCTCCCAGAAGCGTTGCTTACCGGCGTCATGGCGCCCGGGAAGGATGAACCGCCACGTTCCCAGCGACATGGCAGCCAGAATATCTTCGTGGCGTGGATCCCGTTGTAGACGATCCAGTCGTGAGGCCAGAAAATCTCGATACGGGCGCATCCAATCCTCAACCTGCTGAAGCGGCGCGGGTTGGATACGGCAGTGCCGCCACTGGGCGGATCTGGTTTTCGTGATGAGCCCGGCCTGCTCGAGCACCTTCAGGTAACGGCAGACAGAAGGCACGCTGATCGAGTGCGGACAGCCACCCCCATTTCTTTCTTGGCTCGTCCAAGATCGTCGTCGATGGCATATGCCGCACCCGCGATGCCGGTGGCCCATCCCTTCGCCTCGGCCAATGTGCATCAGCTCGTAACCCAGACGGGGGAGGATCGAGAAGTCGACCACACCCAGGGCGCGGTCGCCCCCGGTCACCCGTCTCCGGTATTGGGATCAGTCCACGACGAGGTTTTGATGTCCGTCGATAAGTTCACGCACGATGTCGAGGTGACCGGCATGGACTGACGTCTCGACCAGCACGCGAAACAGGACTTCACGCCCGTCAGACATGGGTGGTGCGGCGAACACGCTCGCCGGAGGCCACCAGCGGGGAGGAACATCCAGGTCGATCTTCGTGAGGATTTCATCACTCCGGGCGATCTCACGCTTGTAGATGCTGATGGCTTGGATGCCAGTCATGGGTTCGGATGCCCAACCGTCGTGCAGGGCCGCGATCGCTCTAGAGTCACCGCCGAGAACGGCTGAGATCCAGAACATCTCGTCGTCGAATGCGAGGTGGTTGAGCAGCCGCGTGATGGTCCAGCCTGATGGGACGAGCGGTCGACTCATTGCTTCCTCCGCGAGTTTCTCTACGGCTTGAAGCACGTGGGTTCGCTCGCCCGCGAGCTGGGCGAGCAGGTGTGCGTCGCTCATGCCTCGGGCTCGTAGCCGATAAGCCAGCGAAGGCCGTGGCGGTCAGTGACCTGGCCGTCCGAGGCACCCCACGGCTTCGGAGTTAAGGGGTCGATCGCCGATCCGCCGACTGAGAGTTTGTCGAACCACTCGTGGAGGATTGCCGGTTCAGCTGTCCCCAGCAATGACAGCATGAGGCCTTCGAGCCGTACTGTTTTTTCTCCTGCTGGTGCATCCGATCCTGCCAGTGCGACCACACCGTCGAGTACGCCATGAGCTACAGCGTTCGGAGGGCCGTCGGTCCTGCCGAAGTCCTCGTACGAATGCAGGGACAATTCGCCCCCGAAGATGTCCGCGTAGTAGCCCAGCGCTTCCCGCGCTGTTCCGGGGAAGTTGATGTAGATGAGAGGTGCAGCCATGTTGGGCTCTCCTAGTCCCTGGTCATTTGGATGGACCAGATATTCGTTCGATGCTTAATAGACGGTAATACGCCGGCGAAATCATTGGTGGGCTTGGAATTGGCTCAAGAATCAGCGTCCGTCAGATACCACCTCGTTCGAATACTCGACAATTCAATGTTGCTGCTCTCCCCAGTCAATTGACACAAAGAGGTGTCGCCTAGCGGGGACCGAGGCCGGTACGCCCGTCGAGCAGTTCCCGCGCGATATCGAGGTGACCGGCGTGCCGGGCAGTCTCCTCGATGAGGTGCAGGACCACGTCGCGGACGTCGGCGACGGGGGTCGGCAGGTCTGGTCGGTGCACACCGGGAGGTCGGTCGTCGAGCGCGAAGCCGTCGAGGATCTCGTCGGTCCGCGCACTCTGGTCTTGGTAGAAGACGACTACGTCGCCGACGGCGTGACCCGACACGAATGCGGGCCCCCCGCCAGAGTCCTCGCCCGCTGGCCACGGCAACGGCGAGACCCGGTCCGCAAGCACAACCTGGGACCAGAACCGTTCGGCGTGGCCGAGATGCTCCAAGAGCCCAAGTGGGGTCCACCCGCTCGGGACGACCGACCTGCGCAACGAAGCTTCGTCGAGGTCGGCCACGATGGCCAGCACGCTGGACCGCTGCGCGTCGAGGTAGGTCAGGAGGGCGACCCGCTCGGTGGATACGGCCTGCATCACGACGATCGCGGCTGTCGATAAGCGGGCTTGAGCTCCGTCCAGCGGTCATACCATGGCCCGGGTTCGCGGCCCTCGAGCACCGCACGCAAGTCCTCAAGGTGCGCCTGCCACCCCGCGCCATGGTCGGGTGCCTCATCGGCAGGCAGGCCGCGCTCCTCAACGACCAACCGCGTCCCCATGGCCTCCGCGGTCAGCACGGCTTCGATCTGTGCCTCGTCAGGGGTACCCGGCTCCATGGTGAGCAGCAGATGGCGCGGTGCGTCGCATACCTCGATCCGACCCGACCCCTCCCACCCGCTAGTGAAGGACGCCGCGAACAGGCCTCCGAGCCACAGGTCCCCGTCGACCTTCGCGATCCAGCGGCCGAGGCGAGCCGGCTCGGTGACCGCCGCCCACAGGTCGTCGATGTCGGTGTCGTAGACGTCCTCGACGTGTACGGTCGACACGCCGTCGACCTCCCGCACCTCGCCGAGCAGTCCGCTCTTGCCTAAATGGGTCATCGCTCACTCGCTCCTTAGTCGTTGTCGCTTGCCGCGTGCCACCTCGGTGTGCAGCGCCGCTATCCGCTGTTCCCAGACCTGTTGGCGATGTTCGATCCAGTCGCCCACTTCGGCGAGAGCCGCCGGCTGCAACCGGTAGATCCGGCGCTGTCCATCGGGTCGGACGTCAACCAGGCCCGCCTCGCGCAGCACCGACAGGTGACGCGAGACGCCCGGCTGGGCCACCGGCACCAGCGCGCCGAGCTCGCCCGCCGTAGCCTCACCGGCACAGAGGGCCTCGACCATGACCCGCCGGTGTGGGTCGGCCAATGCGTGCAGCACCGCGTCCATCATCCGAGAATACCCTAACGGATATATATCGTGCAAGGTATTTCAACCAGGCGCTTCTCCTTGCTCACAACGACACCCTTGACGATGGCGGGCATCCGTCAGGTAATGGGGTGGGATCCAATCGCACCACGGGCCGTGGCGCGACTGTCTTGGTCACATCCCGACGATGACCGACAAAGCACTCTTCCACCATCATCGCCGGCAGCCTGGAACTCGTGTCCGGCCTGTGCCAGGATCCAGCCATCGAGACGCTCACCATCAGGGAAGGTGCGGACCTGACGTGGGACGCCGACGTTCTCAATCGCCCCGGCGTCTAGCCGGAAACGCCTGCTGGTCACTGGCCGCTCGCCTGAGCCCTGAATGAAGGTTCAGTACCGGCGCACAGTGACTGGCATGTGGACCAGCCGTGGTTCGTCCGGCGCTTCGCCACTGAGTCGATCAAAGAGCATCAGTGCAGCCTGCGCCCCGAGTGCCCTCGGGTCATGCGACATGACGGTCAGCGGCACTCCAAGCAGGTCTGCCAACTCAACGTCGTCAAAGCTGGCGAGCGCGGGCACCAGGGTCTGGCTCTTCCGATACTCGCAGATGGCGCGCAGCGCCCCCACCGTGGTGCGGTTGTTGGCAGAGAAGAAGGCCGTGGGTGGGTCACGCCGGGCAAGCGACTTCGCCACCGCGTCAAAGGAACAGCCGGAGTCGCGCACCGGAAACATCAACTCCTGGTCAAACTCCAGCCCGTTGGAGTGCAAAGCCCGGGCGAATCCCTCGAAGCGGCGCCGTGCCGTTGGGATGCCGGCCACATCCCCAAGGAATGCAATCCGCCGGTGGCCATCACCGACCAGGGAAGCTGTACCCGCTTCAGCACCGCCAACATCGTCCACCAGGACCGTGTCGCTCTGCAGGCCTTCGATCGCTCGGGTCGCAAGCACCAGCGGGACCGCCGAGTGAGAGAGCAGCCCGTTACCGGCGGGAACCACAATAAGCCCTTCGACCTGGCGTCCGGCGAAGTCATCGAGGAGTTGGATCTCCCGGGCCGGATCTTCCCTGCTGTTACCGATGAGGATATGCCGGTTGTTTATCGCTGCCACGTCCTCGACGCCGAGCGCAAACTGCCCATAGTAGGGATTACCCAGATTGGTCACCGCCACCCCAATCAGCCCGGTTGGCCTGCGCAGCCGGGTGTTGCGCGCACTCTGATTGGTCCGGTACCCAAGGCGGTCCGCGGCGTCACGAACACGCTTCTGCACGTCCGGGCGGACATTCCGCCCCCCGGACATGGTGCGCGACACGGTCATTGGGCTCACACCCGCAAGGGCAGCAACATCCCGGACAGTCGGGGTGGAAGACGCATTGGTATGGGACAAGTTCATCTGGGCTTCTATTTCGGGCAAGGCCGGCGGCCTCTGCGTGCCCTTGAACGTTATCAAGTGGCGCGCAATGACGACGGCGAATGTGAAGCGGGCGCGATACAGATGAGAAAGTGGGGCTATGGAGCGAGCACAACCGAATCCAGTGGCAGCGACGTTTCCTGTCCTTGAGATTGGTGGAACACATGTAACTGCCGCATTGGTCATGCAGCGGCTAGACACCTGGACGGTGCGGAAAGGAAGCGTGCACCGCATCGCGTTGAATGCGGACGCTTCCGCTTCGATAATCCTCGACGTGGTTGCGGAGGCAGCACAATCCGTCGGGAGTGACCACAACGCACGGTGGGGTGTGGCGATTCCCGGCCCCTTCGACTATGTACATGGCGTGGGCCGCTACGAGCACGTCGGTAAGTTTGAAACGCTCAATGGCACCGACGTCGGTGCTGGGCTGGCTAAGAGGCTCGGCATCGATACCGCCCAAATCACCTTCCTCAACGACGCAGACGCATTCGGTATCGGCGAACACGCGCTGAGCTACCCGGCCAGCACACGCCTGGTCTGCATCACCTTGGGAACCGGCATCGGGTCGGCGTTCCTCGCCGACGGCATTCCCCAGAAGTCTGGCGTGGGTGTCCCCCCGGACGGAAGTTGTCACCTCCTCAACTACCGCGGCGAGGCGCTGGAGGAGGCCGTTTCCAGGCGAGCCATCCGGCGGCAGTATGCCGCGGCGACGGCGCCTGATCAGCCCAGGGAAGCCGAAGGGCAGCTGGACGTGCATGAGATAGCAGCCTTGGGCCGGCAGGGCGATGACTTGGCCTTCCGGGTGCTGGACACTGCTTTCACCGCTCTCGGCGAGGTGATTGCGCCGTGCCTTTTGGACTTCGAGGCGGAGGCGCTCATCATCGGCGGTTCGATGGCCGGGTCATGGGGCATCGTGTACCCGGCCGTCTTGAAGGGACTCATTGCCGGTCGGCCGCAGCTCCGGCTATTGGCGATCACGCAATCCGATCGATTCGAAGGAGCCTGTCTGATCGGGGCAGCCCGCTGGGCACAACGGTCTGCCACTGCAAGCTAGGCCGCGAAATCCAGTCGAGTCCCGGTACCCCGAACATACGCCTTCACTGTCCCCAGCCGCTGCCCGATCCCCGCGCCGGACGGACGAATGGTGTAGGCGCCCACGCCGGCAGGAATGATGAACGTTTCCGCGTACCGGACCGGGAAGGGTGCAAATGCGCCGGAGGGACTCTCGACCACGGCTTCAGCGCCTTCAACGAGATTGAGCACATTCACTGTGCCGTTGGTGTGGTGCTGGACAACACCGGTGAACCAGTGCCGCCGGACCTCAAGGAACTCGAGCTCATGCAAACCGGTGCGTTCCTCTGACCATCCCGGCCCTGAGCCCAGTTCCTCCACCTGATCCAGCAGCGCCCGCGCCCACTCGGTATTGCGGTCCCACTGGATGTTGCGGCTGGCGTGATCCACATGGATTGGTCGGGGGCGGCCGTCCAGCCCAACGCGGTCCCAGTCCCACATCTTGAAGGTGAAGATGTACGGCGTGGCAGAAATTTCCAGCACCATCGAGTTGGCCCCCGAGCAGTGCACGGTTCCCGCAGGAATGGAGAAGTGGTCGTGTTTTTTGGCCGGGAAGGCGTTCACATAATCTTCCGTCGGGAAGGAGGTGCCGCCGTCGGACGCGTCCTTGAGCGCCGCAACCATCGTTTCGGGATCTGTCCCGGTCTTCAGGCCGAGGTAAACCACGGCATCCTTGTCACAGTCGAGGAGGTAGTAGCTTTCGTCCTGCGTATAGTGCATCCCGAAACGATCCTGGATGTATTCCGTCAGAGGGTGTACCTGCAGCGAGAGATTTCCGCCGCCCATCGTATCCAGGAAGTCGAACCGGATGGGGAACTCCGCCCCGAAGCGGGCATGGGTCAACGCTCCGAGCAGCCGTGTCGGCTGCGTGAGGACAACGTCCAAGGCGGGCAGTTCGACGACGTCCCCGCCAACGTCAAGCAGGATACTATTCTCCTCCGGCACGCAGTCGAAGCACCAGGCGTAGTTCTCGGCGTCGGGATCCAGCCCACATACGTCCTTCATCCACTGCCCGCCCCACACCCCGGGGTCGAAGAACGGCACCACCCTGAAAGGGGCGGACACTGCTGCGCCCATTCCCCGATGAAATGTATCGGCCGTGATGAGCTTGGCCCCGCTCACGCTGTTGTTCGTGTCCAGCACATAGTCCATTGCGGGAAACAGCTCCCGCTTGTGCCGATCGGCAACCCGCCATTCAACGAAGAAGCTGCGCTTGTACTTGCGGAGGTTGTCTTCAGTTGCGTTGTCGCATCGCCAGTTCGGCGCCCCCGCGCGCTGTCGCTGCTGGAGCTCCCAGCGGGCCAGGTCCGCCAACACCAGTGTCCGCTCCGCGAGCGGGACCAGCGCCGCACCCCATCCCATCAGGACCACTGGAACGTCCGACGTCGACACCTTGGTTGCAATGTCGGCCAGCTTTTCCGGGTTGTAAAAATCGGCCAGCGTGTGGTGGCTGAGGACGCCAAAAACGCGGTCATCTGTGAGGTTTGCCGCGATGAGCTCGTCGATCTCGCGCACCGGTCGGGCGGCGAGGTCCTCGACATTCAGCACCCGGTGTCCGGGCAACGCGTCGGCGAGAAAGGTCTGCAGCTCATCCAGTCGCACTCCCGGATAGGTGTCCACCACGATGGTTCGGGGTTGGCCGCGCGCCACCTCCTGCCAGGCTTCGACGCCTGCCCACGTCCGGGCGTCGCCGGGAACGGTGATGCGCGGAAACTTCTCATAGCTGCTGGCCACTGCAATCTCTTCCTTCGTCGGTCAACACAACATTTTTGATAACGTTACCAGTGTGAGCATGAGACGAGACGGGAAGACGCTGATTGCCTATGGGCATTCCTGGGCAGCTGGGGACGGCGCTTCATCAGCGGCACTATGCTTCGCCGCTCAGTCAGCATCGGATCTGGGGCTGGACCTGGATAACCGCGGGGTTGGCGGGAGCGGCAGTTCCGCGACGGCCGAATCCATCGCGGTGGTGCCACCTCCGGCGGCGGCACTCTACGTACTCATGACGGGGCTGAACGATCTTCGCCTCGGCGGGGAGTCGCCGTCGTCGGCCCGGCAGTACGCCACCGCACTGCGGCACATCCTGACCGCCTTCAGGCGCACGTCACCCAAGGCTTTGGTGGTCGCTGTGGCCCAGCCCTATCTGGTTGACTACAGCCTGCATGCCCCGCACAACCGCGGATCGGATCCCTTGGTTGACCTGTACAACAGCGTCCTGAGGGGAGCGGCCGCGGAGCACCCCTTCGCTGCACTGGCGGAAGCTGGCGACTGGGACCCCGGCGTAATGCTGCACGGGGACACGGTGCACCCGAACGACGCCGGCCACGCCTGCCTTGCGCGAGCGGTGACCGAGGCCGCCGCAGCGGCGCGGCCACTCTGGGTGCGGACTTAGTGGACGGGTTGTTCTCGCCGCGCGGCTCCCGGCACTAATGAACCGGACCGGGCTCACTAAGCCGCGCGTTGATCGCGCTGCTGGCAAAGACCTTGTCGACAACCATTCTGGTCATGCCGACGATGCCCGCCTTGTCTCCCATCGGCGCAAGCCTCACGTCCAGGTTGCGGGTGGCACGCGGCAGCGACATCGGGTAAAGCGTCTCCCGCACCCCGCTGAGCAGCGACGAGGATGCGAGGGCGCCGCCAATCAGCAGGACGCCGGGATTGATAAGGCACACGACGGTTGCCATGACTTCGCCGATGCGTCGGCCCGCGTCGTGTGTCAGGCGAATCGCCTCGACATTGCCCCGGGCTATCAGGTCACCCACATCCCGGCCCGAAGAAGCCGGGATCCCGATGCCGGTCAGCTTCTGAGCGATAGCCCGACCGCTGGCAACGGCGGCCAGGCAGCCGCGCGCACCACACTGGCAGACGACGTCGGGATGGTCACCCAGCCGCACATGGCCAATATCGCCTGCACCGCCGTCGATGCCTTGATACACCCGCCCATTGATCACAATCCCGGTCCCGATTCCGGTGGAAATCTTCACCAAAGCGAGCGAGGCACAATCCTTGAAGCCGGCGCTATGTTCCCCGATCGCCATGGCGTTAGCGTCATTTTCCACCAACACCGGCACCGGCACTGCGTCGTGCAGGAATTCCGCAATCGGATAGGCGTCCCAGCCGGGCATGATCGGCGGTTGGCTGGGACGTGAGGTACGGGGATCCACAGGGCCGGGCACAGATATGCCGATACCGGAGACACGTGAGACGGGAGTATCGGTATGAGCCAGCAGCCCGTGAATTGCTTCCGCGATGCCGTGGAGTACTTTTTCCGGCCCGTCTACGATGGCCAGATCGATACTGTCGTCCGCAAGAATTCGACCGGAAAGGTCGGTCAGCGCCACATGGGAGTGTGTTGTGTCGACCGTCGCAGCCACCACGATGGAATGTTCGATATTGAACTCCAATCGGGTGGGCCTACGCCCACCCGATGGTCGGTCCGTTCCAGCCTCACGAATGAGTGCGGAGGCCAGGAGTGCGTCCACCCGCTGTGCAACCGTCATCCGCGAGAGCCCGGTGACTTCCTGTAGATCGCCCCGGGTGCGTGCGCGGCCATAACGAATGAGATCAAACACCTCTCCCGGTCCTGCCGTCATCTTCAGCTCCTCTGTGGCGATGTAACAGTATCCCGCTTACTAGAGCGAACATCACAGTTGATGGTTCTGCCACCTACTTAAGAATAACGATTTGTGCACAACTGCTCGACAGCTAGCTAACATCAGGCTAGTCTTTCAGCATAAGTTTGGTGACCGGAGCACATCGCGGACCCGAGCTACCCGTCGCGTGGGCTGTGCCTACGTAACGGAAGCGCCTCAACAAAGGGGACGCGCAGCGTCGCCCAACAAATGGTGCGCATGGACAACGTTGTTCTATGTACAGTGAATAGGAGCTTCGAATGAAAAGTAGGATCCCCCCACGGAAAGTGGCCGCCGCCGTCGCGATGGCTGCACTGACCGTCAGCACACTGGCCGCCTGCGACAGCGGAGGCGGCGGAGAGGCCGACGGCGAAGGACAGTCCATCACTGTCCAGACCACCGACACCATCCCTGACCGGGTCGCGGCGACCCAGGAGATCGTCGACGCCTTTACCGAAGAGACGGGCATTGAAGTTGAGCTGATTGGCGTCGCTGAAGATCAGTTCAACCAGGTTCTGACCTCCGGCGCGGCCGCGGGCGACCTGCCCGACGTCATCGGGTCCATCGGCCTCACCCAAGTGCGCACACTCGGCGCCAACGAGCTTGTTAACACCCAGGCCACCGCTGAGGTGGTGGAAGCGCTCGGCGAGGACACCTTCTCCGCGCGGGCACTTGAGCTCAACCGGGACGGCGAAGATCTGTTGGCCATTCCAAGCGAGTCGTGGGCACAGCTCCTGTACTACCGCACAGACCTTTTCGACGAGGCGGGTCTTGCCGCTCCTGAAACCTATGAGGATATCCTCGCTGCCGCCGAAGCCCTTGATTCACCAGAAATGGCTGGTTTTGTTGGCGCCACTGCTCCGGGAGATGCCTTCACCCAGCAGACCATCGAGCACGTAGCACTCGGCAACGGCTGCGAAATGGTAGACGACGCAGGAGAAATCCTTTTCGACAGCCCGGAGTGCGCTGGTGCGCTGGACTTCTACGGCAACCTGATCCAGGACTACTCGGTTTCCGGTGCCCAGGACGTGGACACCGTGCGCGCGAACTACTTCGCAGGCGAAGCAGCGATGTTCATCTGGTCCACCTTCGTTCTTGATGAGATGGCCGGCCTGCGCAATGATGCCCTGCCTACCTGCCCGGAGTGCGCCGACAACCCGGCGTTCCTTGCGGAGAACACCGGCGTTGTAGCCGCAATTCAAGGCCCCGACGGCGGCGATCCCGCCCAGTTTGGGCAGATCACCAACTGGAGCATCACCGCAAGCGCCAACACCGAGCCGGCCAAACAGTTTGTCGAATACATGATGAGCGACGGCTACGTGGACTGGCTTGCCATCGCCCCCGAAGGAAAAGTCCCGGTCCGATTCGGTACCGCAGAAAATCCAACTGAATTCTCCGATGCCTGGCAGACCCTCCCGGTAGGTGTTGACACCAAGGCGCCACTCGAGGACTTCTACTCGGAGGATGTCCTCGCTTCCCTGCAGGGAGGCGTCGATAACCTTCTGCTGTGGGGCATCCCACAGGGTCAGGGTGATCTGGCGGGCGCGGCATTGGGTGAACTACCGATCGCCCAGGCAGTGGCCGACGTAGCCAACGGCGGAGCAGATCCTCAGACTGCCGCCGAACAGGCTGCGGAGACGCTGCGTTCCATTCAGGACTCCCTGGAGTGAGCACCACCCCCCGCAGGGACGCTGCACCGGCGCGTGAAGGCGCGCCGGTGCAGCGCGCCGGCCGGAAGCGCTCCTCCATGGCGAAGGCGGAGCAGCGGGCAGGCCTCACCCTGATTTCCCCCACGCTGATCATTGTCCTGGTCATGATCGTGCTTCCCATCCTGTGGACGATCATGCTCGCCTTCCAGCAGATCCGACTGCTTAATTTGCGCACTGCGGGGATCCTGGGCAACTACACCATTTCCAATTTCACGGAAGTGTTCTCCTCCCCCGGATTTCTTGAGGCGCTACTGGTCACTCTGGTCTATTCGGTCGCAGGAACCGGGCTGGCAATCGGTTTCGGGCTGATAGCGGCTCTTGCCTTACGCAAACCGTTCCGCGGCAGAACCCTTGTGCGCGCCGCCACCCTTATTCCCTACGTGGCACCGATCGTTGCCGTGACGTTCGTGTGGACTACCATGCTCAACCCGCAGTTCGGCATCGTAAATCATTGGGGTACCCAGTTCCTGGGCTGGGACCAGGCCATCCCCTTCCTGAGTGAGCGCCAACGTGATGTCTCGTTCCTCGGACTGACCTTCACCGTCCCGACTGCACTGCTGACGGTCATCGCTTTCGAAGCCTGGCGTTCCTTCCCCTTCGCCTTCCTCTTCCTGACCGCCCGCTTGCAGGCAGTGCCGGCAAGCCTTGACGAGGCGGCGCGTGTTGATGGAGCTACACCCACCCAACGCTTCCGTTATATTCTGCTACCCCAACTGCTACCCACCATCGCGGTTCTCTCGGTACTGAGGTTCATCTGGACTTTCAACAGCTTCGATGACATCTACCTCCTCACCGGCGGCGGTGCGGGGACGGAAGTTGTGGCTGTCCGCGTCTACAACTTCCTCATTTCGCGCGGTGACATCGGCGCCGCGTCAGCCCAGGCGCTGGTTCTGGCAGTAATTCTCGCGGTTCTCGTTGGCATTTATCTGAAGTTCTTCGCGAAGAAAGAGGAGGTCAGCTGATGTCGACTGAGATTCGTACGCGTCGTGAACGAAATGCCGTTGCTGCCGGCCGGCCGTGGTCACGGGACAGGGTGGAGACACTCATCCTCACCTGGCTGCGCTGGATAGTGATTGCAACCATCCTCATCGTGACACTGTTCCCGTTCTACTACATGCTGGTGCTGTCGGTGCGGCCGATCTCCAGCCTGCTGCAGGACCCGGGCGCGCTCTGGGTGTCGGCGGGTGAATTCAATCTGGAAACATACACCTCGGTACTCCAGTCGCCGTCAGACGGTGGCCAGGGCTTCCTGATCTTCATGCGCAACAGTGCACTGGTGGCGCTCGGCACGGTGGTGGTGACACTGATACTGGCCATCCCGGGGTCCTACGCCATCAGCCGCCTGCAGTTCTTCGGCCGGCAAAGGATCAGCGCACTCTTCCTTGCCGTCTACCTGTTCCCAAGCATCCTGCTCGCAATTCCCCTGTTTGTCTTCTTCACGCGCATTGGACTGCGGGGGGAGTTGCTGGGCCTCCTGCTCGTCTATGTGGCCCAGGTTGTGCCCGTCAGTATCTATATGCTGCGGAACTACTTCGAGACCATCCCCATCAGCCTGGAAGAAGCGGCAGCGATCGACGGCGCCAGCCGATTCACCATCATGAGGCGCATCAGCCTTCCACTTGCCATGCCGGCGATCGTGTCCAACGGGCTCTACATCTTCATGATTGCGTGGAACGAGTTTCTGTTCGCCCTCTTGTTCCTCGTCGAATCACGGGAGAACTGGACTGTTTCGCTGGGCCTGTCCCAACTGGCAGGAAGCATCGAGATTCCCACGACCGTCCTGATGGCCGGATCGGTGATTCTTACGCTCCCCATCATCATCATCTTCTTCGCGGCCGAACGCCTCTTGACCGAGGGGCTCACAGCGGGCGCGGAGAAGGGCTGACCCATACCCACGTCAACGAAAGAAGCCATGCCTAACATCGTGCAATTCTCCGCGCCCGGATCGGTTGAACTGGTCGAATGCGAACGACAGCCGTTGACGACGGGCACGGTCCGGATCCGCACCTGGTACTCGGGAATTTCGGCCGGAACCGAGCTCACTGCCTACCGAGGCTCTAACCCCTACCTGTCCAAAAGCTGGGATGTTGTTCAAAGGATCTTCACCGAAGGAGCGCCGGCTCATCGCTACCCGGTGGTCGGCTGGGGCTATTCGGAGGTGGGTGAGGTGGTCGAAGTTGCTGAGGACGTGGGGCAACTGACCGTAGGCGATGTTGTCTATGGGGTCTGGGGACATCGCAGTGAGGCTGTGGTCGCTGCGCAAGCGGTGGCTGGCAGGCAGGTTCCCGAGGGAACCGATCCGCTGCACGGAATTTTCGCCCGGGTGGGCGCCATTGCGCTGAACGCCGTGCTGGGCGCCAATCTTCACCTCGGAGAAGACGTCGCCGTCTTCGGCCAGGGAGTGATCGGCCTGCTCGCCACGCGGTTGGCCAACCTGAGCGGAGCCCGCGTGATCGCCGTCGACGGCTTTCAGGCGCGCCGCGAGCTTGCCATCACAATGGGAGCGCGCGACGCCGTTGCCGCCGATGCCGCGGGCGGTGCCGGCCAGCAAATCCGCTCGCTGACCGGACAACTGGGCGTTGATATCGCGATTGAGCTGAGCGGCAACTACCGCGCGCTGCACGAGGCCGTGCGGTCGGTGGGAACGGACGGACGTGTGATCGCTGCCGGTTTCTACCAAGGTGGGGGCGAGCATCTTTCCCTCGGCGAGGAGTTCCACCACAACCGGGTCCAGATCATCGCAAGCCAGATCGGCGGG
>NZ_KI915009.1:0-22074 GCF_000520595.1 Arthrobacter sp. H5 | reverse complement strand
GCCTTGGCACCCGCTGGACTCCGGCGCGGCTGGTAACGGTGTTCATGGGGCAGCTGGCTGCGGGTGCCGTCGACGTCGCCCCGTTGATCTCCGATGTCGTGGATGCCCAGGATGTGGGTGAGGCTTTCCGCCGTCTCGATGAGGGCGCACCCGAGACCCTGCAAACCGTGCTGCGCTTCGAAGGAGCACCGACGCCATGAACAGGCAACCAACTCCCCAGGAACGGACCGATCAGGTGCGTTCCCTCCTTGAGGCTCACTGGGACGATGATCGCGGCTGGTGCGTGCCGAATCCCGGAACCTACCCCCACCTGTGGCTCTGGGATTCCTGCTTCCATGCGATCATCTGGGCCAACCTCGGTGACAGCCGGGCACTCAGGGAACTGGATGCGGTTCTTGAAGGACAGCTCGCGGACGGCATGGTTCCGCATATGAGATACGGCGGCGGGCCGGCCGACACCTGGCTTGGACCGTTGGCGTCGTCGTCCTCCCTGACCCAACCACCCATGTTCGGCCACGCGATCAAGGTCCTGAGGGAGCAGGGACTCAAACCTTCCACCGAGACCATAGCCCGGGCACGCAGGGGTCTCGATTGGCTGTGGGAGCACCGCCGCACCGACGATGGCCTGATCTATATTGTTCATCCCTGGGAAGGCGGTAACGACCATTCCCCCCGCTGGGACGATTGGGGGGCGCCAGGCCGAACCAAAGCGGACTACAGCCGGCCCGCGCGGACCGCGTGGAACAAGGACCGGATGCAGGATATCTCCTTCGCCGACGACGGCGCCGCGCAGTGGTCCTCTGTGTTCGTCACCTGCCCCGCCAGTTTCAACGCCTACGTGGCGTTCAACTTCGCCGAGCTCGGAGCCGCGCTGGACGATGGCGAACTGACCGATCGCGCGCAACTGCTGAGCACTGCAATGGACACGTACCTCTGGGACGAGGATGAGCAGCTGTGGTCCGACCTCGCTCTGGTTGGCGGCGGCGCTTCAGCGCGAATACCCACCAGCGACGGCGTGATGGGTGCCCTGGTGACTACAGATCGGACAAAGGCGGAAGCTGCGCTGAACCAGCTCGAAGACCCGGCGCGGTTCGGCAGCGACTACGGGCCCACAAACGTGGCACGGACGCATCCCTCGTACGATCCGGGGACATATTGGAGGGGTACCGCCTGGCCACCCTTGAACTATTTGTTCTGGCTCGCTGAACTCCGCTGGGGCCGCACAGAGGCGGCCGGTCGGCTCTCGGACCGGACGGTGCGCGCGGCCGTTGAGAGCGGATGGGCGGAATATTGGAATCCCGAAACGGGCGAGGGCCTCGGTGCCATTCCGCAGTCCTGGACCGGGCTGGTCGTCGCCATGTTGGAGAAAGGGCCGCGATGATGCCCTCCGCTACTCTCCCCAACTATCTCCCCCAGTTCCCCGCAGGCACACAGCCCTCGATCGGGATCCTGGGCTGCGGCGGCATTGCGCAGACGGCGCATCTGCCCGCCTACGAGAAGTACGGCCTGGACGTCGCCGGGGTCTGGAGCAGGACACCGACGACGACGGCGGATATCGCTGAGCGGTTCAGTTCGGTACGGCGCGTCTACGCTTCGCCGGAGGAGCTGCTGGCGGATCCGGACGTCGGAATAGTGGACCTCGCAACGCCCGCAGAGGATCGACTCGTATGGTTGGCCGCTGCAGTCTCAGCCGGCAAGCATGTGCTCGCCCAGAAGCCGCTCACCACGGATCTGGATGGATTGGCTCCGATCCTGGCCGAAGCGGAAGACCGCGGCGTGTGGATCGCCGTCAACCAAAACGCACGGTGGGCGCCGGCCTGGCGGCTGGCAACGCTCCTCATCGAGGATGGTGCGATCGGTGAGGTTGTGGGCGTGACCCATCTGCACGACAAACCCCTGCCGCCGATCGCCGGCACCCACTTCGACGACATGCCCCACATGCTCATCACCGATTACCTGATGCACTGGATTGACATCACCCGCTGCTGGCTCGCCGGAAAGGAAATGGCGTGGGTCCAGGCGCACGACGCGCGGCTCCCGGGGCAACCATCGACTGCGAAGAACCCCTGGTCCGCCTCGATCCAGTTCGCCTGCACGGACGGTGCGCACGCTCTCCTGAGGGTGGTTGGAGACGTCAGGACGAAGAAGCCTTCCTGTCCTTTCTGGATTCACGGCACGGAGGGCACTATCCGGGGCAGCGTACTCGGAGGCTCCGACCGGCTGGAACTGGAGCGGGGCGCCGTCGTCACGCAGTATGCGCTTGAGGGCCAATGGTTCGTGGACGGCTTCGCTGGCGCCATGGGCGAGCTGATGTGTGCGATCGCGGAGGACCGCCAGCCCTATAACAGTGTCGTTCACAATGTGGCGTCCCTCGAACTCATGCTCGCCGCCCGGGCATCCGCCGACGACGGCGCAAGGCCCCAGCCGACGCCCTCCCTGCAGCTCTGAACGAATTGAGAATTGAATGACTTTTACATCGGTTGATGAGGTCACTGTCTCGCCGGTCCACGGCAGGGTCTATGAGGAAGGCTGGCAGAGCTGGAGCCCGACGACGTCCTACGGCGTCTCCGGGACGTCCCGCCGGCCCGAATCGACGTTGCGTCATCTCATGCGGTTCCGCGCCGGTGCTGAACAGCCAGCCACGGGTTTCCACGGTGAGGGACTGCTGGTCATTAATCCGGGCACCGGCGCCCCGGTTCGGGTTTATGGTGCCCCAACCACGGGAGAAATACCGTCAATCCGCGCCGAACTCGCAGGCGATACCCTCATGGTCACCGCGAATGGACCCGTGTCCATGTTCGAAGCGGCCGATACTGCGGCCGGTCTTGCGCAGTTCGGCGACACGTTCGCCGCCGCTGCTTCAGTGCCACCGTTGGAGAATCCCCCGGCGGTGTGGTGCAGCTGGTACCGCTACTTCGAAAACGTGGTTGAGCAGGATCTGCTTGAGAACCTTGAGGCGATTGAGCGGCTGAACCTTCCCGTGGATGTCATCCAGCTCGACGACGGCTGGGAGGCCGGCGTTGGCGACTGGACTCCGCTGCAGCAAAAGTTCGGTTCCCTGCCCGGTCTGGCTCAGCGCATCCAACAGACCGGGCGGCGGGCAGGAATCTGGCTGGCTCCCTTCATGGCCGGTGCCGGGAGTGAACTGGCACAGAACCACCCTGACTGGCTGCTGGGTGAGGCCGGGTTCAACTGGGGACAGGACCTTCACGGCCTTGACCTGACCAATCCGGCTCTGCGTGACTATTTGTGGACCAGCTTTCGGAACCTACGCGAGGACGGCTTCGACTACTTCAAGCTCGATTTCCTCTACGGCGGCGCCCTGCCCGGTGACAGGCACGGCGACCTGACGGCGGTTGAGGCCTACCGGTCGGGGCTGGAACTGATTCGCGACGCCGTCGGACCGGATAGTTTTCTGCTGGGCTGCGGTGCTCCCATACTGCCCAGCGTGGGGCTGGTGAATGGCATGCGGGTGTCCCCCGACACGTTCCACGAGGATGCTCCGGACGCCCGCGGCGAATTGCGCGGCGCAATGGGAACCACAGCCCGCGCCTGGCAGCACGGACGGTTCTGGGTCAATGATCCTGACTGTCTGGTTGCCCGTCCGACGTTCGCGCTGCGCGAGCCGTGGGCCGCCGTCGTCGAACGCTTTGGCGGTCTGCGTTCAGCCTCCGACCGCATCGCGGAACTTGATGAGTGGGGGCTGGAGGCAACCCGCCGGATTCTCGGCAATGCACCTCCACCCAGCCCGTTTCCCGATCTTCCGGCACCAGGTGCCTGATGTCCTTCCAACCCTCGAATGGAGTGTCATGACCGCCTCGCCCGTCCCGGCCTCGTTGTTCAACGCTGCGGTTTCAGTCCTCAACCAAAATTGGGCGGGCTCGCACACTCTCCCCGCCAGTGGCCTCTACCCCCATCAGTGGAGTTGGGACTCAGGATTCATAGCGCTTGGATTGCGTCATATAGACCCTGACCGTGCCCAGCGTGAGCTCGAGTCAATCCTCAACGGTCAGTGGGACGACGGCCGCCTGCCCCAGATCATCTATGACGTCAGCCGCGATGACGACTACTCGCCGGGTGCCTCTTTCTGGCGTTCGACCGATCTGCCTGCTGCGCCGGTGGTCCCCACCACCGGACTCATTCAGCCGCCCAACCACGCCTGGGCCGCCTGGGAAGTGCACCGCACTAACCCCGGCGCCTCGGAGCGGAATGGATTCCTTGCCCGGGTATACCCGCGTCTGGTTGCCTGGCATGGGTACCTTGCCGTCCGGCGGACCCGCAGCGGGAACGGGTTGGCGAGCGTGGTCCACCCATGGGAATCCGGGATGGATAACTCCCCGCTCTGGGACGAGGCACTGGCTCGTGTCCCCGATACTCCGCAGCACAAGATCCGCCGGCCGGATTTGGAACACGCCGATGCCGGTGAAAGACCGAGTGCCAAGGAGTATGGCCGCTATTTCTGGCTTGCCGAACAGTACCGTGACCATGGTTGCGACGACCTCGGCGGTGGGGACAGCTTTGTTCTGGAGGACCCCACGTTCAACGCGCTCTGGGCGCGGTCAGAGCTTGCGTTGGCGGAGATTGCCTGCGCGATCGGAGCCGACCCCAGCAGCCACGAACAGCGCGCGCAGGAGCTGACGGATGCGCTTGTTAACCTCTACGACGACTCCTTGGGGCTGTATGTTGCCCGGGACGTCACCACCGGTTCCCTGGTCCGGAAGCCCACGATTTCCGGTATTATCCCGCTGATCCTGCCCGGGCTGGTGCACGCGGACGCCGTCCTGGAAACGCTCATGGGGCCGGGATTCCTGGGCAGCGGTCCTTATATGGTGCCCAGCTATGACATGCGTGCGGAAGACTTCGAATCTGGCCAGTACTGGCGCGGACCGGCGTGGTTCAACATGACCTGGCTTGTAATCTTCGGCCTGCGGGTCCACGGCTCTCACGACGCCGAGGCGGACCGGCTCGCCGCCAACCTCCAAACGCTTGCACTCGAACATGGCTTCCCCGAATACGTCGACCCCGCAACCGGCGCACCGCACGGCACACGTAATTTCAGCTGGACTGCCGCGTTGGCGCTGGATTTGATGCACTCTGCAGGGGTGAGACGGTAGCCGAAGGCGCAACCCGGCCTCCAGCAACAGCTAGGGCGCGTGAGGGTACTCCGCCGCCCTGCCCTGGAAGGACAGGATGTTCGGGTTGCGGATGACACCCCGGCTGATTTCGACGGCGTGGCGAAGCACGTCGTCAGCCTCCCACGTCTGGGGTCCGTCAAGGACCGTGCGAAGGTACGGCAGCAGCGCCTCGCTGATTTCCCACGTTGCGGAATCCCACAGGTAGGACGGACTGTGGTCAACTCCGTAGTAACGGACATTGTTGCCGACCCGGAACATAGGGTCGTCGAATGAGGTGGGCCTCGCCCAGCTGAAGCCCATTCCCTCGTCACAAGACACATCCACTATCAACGTTCCGGGAGCCAGCGTGGACAGGTCCTCGTCGATGAGGAACGTCAGCGGCGAGTTGGGGTCCTGCAGGACGCAGTTGACGATCAGATCATGCTCGGCCAGGAACCCAGCCAAAGGCACACGCCCGTTCTCCTCAAGGACACTGCTGCGGCGCGGATCGGCGTCGTCGTGCTCAAACTGCAGGATCCTCGCCGAATGTATTGGCGAGCCGACGGCGGTGACCGCGCGTCCGGTGAGGACATCGACGTCGTGCACGCCCTGCGCCTTCAGCGCTGTGACAGCGCCACGGGCAGTCGCACCGAAGCCGATCACCACAGCCTTCAGGCGCCGGCCATAATCACCGGTGGAACCAACCAGCTGAAGGGCATGCAGCACGGATGAGTACCCGGCCAGCTCGTTGTTCTTGTGGAACACGTGCAGATTGAAGGAAACGCCGGCCGTCCAGTGGTTCATCGCTTCAAAAGCGATCAGGGTCAGTTTCCGATCAATGGCGTGCTGGGTAAGCTCGCGGTCCTGGACGCAGTGCGGCCATCCCCAGAGCACCTGGCCATCCCGCAGCTGGGCAACATCGGCTGCCAACGGCTTGGGCAGCAGTATCACATCGCTTTCGGCGATCAGTTCTTCGCGGGTTGAGAAGCCGGCGACCAGCGGTTCCAGCTGCGCGTCCGGCACGCCAAAACGGTCACCATAGCCGTGCTCCAGGCGAATCCGCTGCAGCAGGTCTGCGTCGATACGGCTGAAATGATGTGGGTGGATTGGCAGCCGGCGCTCATTTGGCTTGCTCGAGTGCGCCATAATTCCAAGGCTGAGCTGATTCACACGTGCTCCTTTTGGTTACTATCTGTTTAGCACGTTGCTGACAATCCCACTCCTGCTACGTCCAACGCTCCGCCCGGTCAGAACCAGGCGGCAACCACCGGAACGGTGATCACCAGACCCAGCAGAGCGAAGACGCCACCGGAGATCAGGTCTATCCACCGGGTCACGTGTGAACGGTTGAGCCAGGTACTGGCCGTGTGCGCTGCCAGAGCTATCCCGACCAGATAGATTCCGAGCGTCGCGGCGACAGTTCCTCCCATCACCACCACCACAAACAGGGCGCCCGCGTCTGGCGGCGTGAACTGGGGCAGAAGTGCCAGGAAGAAAAGCCCCGTCTTCGGATTGGTGAGGCAGCAAAGCAGGCCCGCCATGAAAGCTGACCGGGACGTCCGCTGTGGCGCCGCAGTACGCGGCCTGACCGCCGTCGTCGTACCCGCACCATTGGGCAGGTCCTGATTGCTGCCCGCCGGACCAGCCGGTGGAATCAGTCCGCGCTCCGGAGCGGACGGGGCTGCCCGATATGCGGACACCGCGCGGAATCCCAGGAAGAGCAGGTACGCGCCGCCAAAGAGTTGCAGGGCCTGGAACGCCACGGGCGAGTCCTTCAGGAAGGCTGCCACTCCCACGGCCACCAGGGCTGCCCAGCCAAACACGCCCACCGTGGTGCCAAGTGCCGCCAGAAGCCCCGCACGCCGCTCGCGCAAAGCGAAGCTGAGCGTCACCATGGTGTCCGGGCCCGGGGTAACAGCAAGCACCACTGCCACCCCCAGCAGGGCAAGATAAGTCGATGTGCTCATGAGAACCACGGTGCCACCCCAGTATTGATTAGTACCAGCAAATATTTCCGCATCATTGGCAGGTATCGCCTTACAATGGGGGAATGTTGGATCCACATCGGCTCACCATTCTTCGTGCCGTGATCGCGGCGGGCTCGGTCCACGCGGCCGCACGCAATCTCCACTTCGCACCGGCCACCATCAGCCAGCACCTCCAGTCGCTGGCCCGGCAAACAGGTCTGGTCCTGTTCGAAAAGAATGGCCGGGGCATCGAGGCCACTCCAGCCGCACGTCACCTCGCCGATGCCAGCGAGGACGCACTGGTCAGCCTCGAACGGCTCGAGCGCACCGTGAAGGACCTTCGCGAAGGACGGGCCGAACAGATTGCCATCGCCTGTTTCGCCTCCGTCGCGCAGGCATGGATCCCGCATGTGGTGACTGAACTTCGCAAGACCTCACCAAACGTGGTGGTGGAAGTGAGCATCAGCGAACTGCATCCCACCGGCGGGCGCCGGATGCCCGATGTTGACGTGCGCAACGAAGCACTCGACGCTCCCGGTGACCGGCTGGAGGGGTACCGTCGCAATGTCCTCGCTGAAGAGGACTTCTGCGTGGTGTTGCCTATTGACCACGTCCTGGCAGGGAGACAGGTGATCTCTCTGGCCGAACTGAGGGACCAGCCCTGGATCGACCATGACATCCACGACGGCCCTACCGGGCAGATTCTGGCCAGTGCCTGCCAGAGCGCGGGCTTCAGCCCCCGCTACGTCGCACGCCTGGATGACCACCACGCGGCAGTCAGCCTCGCTGCGGCTGGATTGGGAATCACCGTGTTGCCCCGCATCGCCGTCGCAGGGTTGCCCGCCGCTCTCACAACCCGGCCGCTGACCGATCCCACGGTTCACCGCCGCATCGTCGCCCACACCCGAACCCGACCAACACGGGCACGGCTGATCCATACCGTACTCACCGCCCTGCGTGAGGTTGCCCAGGATGCCGGGCCGGACAACTGCGGGGCATCGGGTCGGTGAATAGAGTGGTGCAGAAGCGAAAGGCAGACTGACTATGACCACAGCACTCTTGCTCAGCGGCACCGGACGGTACGCCGACCCATGGCATCCGTTTGCCGAGACTTCCGCAGCGGTGGCTGCATTGCTGCGCTCCGTCGGTGTTGCTGTGGGAATCGCCCGACGTCGATGCAGCGCTGGAGTCGCTGGCCGATCCTGCCACCTGGCCGGACCTGCTGGTGGTCAACGTGGGACTCCCCCGCGACGGTGGCGCCTGGCTTGCGGGCGGTGACCCGATTATTCACGACAGCGTAGATATACGTCACGTCAGAGGTTTGTTCGACAGGTCCGTTGAACTGCAGGAAGTACCCGTCAGTGGGCACCGATACGCTGAACCACTGCGGCTCGCCGCAGGGAAATGACACCAGTGAGCCCGATCCATCCAGCGTGGAGTAGGAGAAGGTCAACTGTTCGATGCCGCGGCACTGTGCGTGGACCCCATGCCACAGAACCCCACCCTTTCCTACCCCCTGATGATCCCGGCAATCACCTCCGCCGGCAGTTTCGGCTTCCGGTCCTCGGTGCACAATCCATTTGTTTCCTGACGTGTATCAGTCAGCTGCGTGTAGCAGAACCCAACCAACGACGACGCCGCCCTCACCGCCCCGACAATCTCACCAACGCGGGACTCGAAATCGTCAGCATTCGACGCCGTCGAGTAACCCCAGCTGTCCTCAAACTCTGTGCCGGGCGCGTAGGAAACTCCCCCGAACTCGGTGAGCATGACAGGTTTTTCCTCCAGATCAACGGGCGGCACCGGCAGCACCGACATTCGCCTGCCCACCGGCCCCAGCCCACGGATCATTGCGTTGATGCCCGCCCGGTCCGCGTAGCGGGCAAGGAGCGCCTCTCCCGAGGACTCGTAGTCGTGGAACGTCCACATATCCGAATCCGTGTGCTCCCACCCGTCATTGGAAATCACCGGCCGGGTTGGATCCAGTGCCCGCGTCAGATTGGTGAGCGCCAGCCCGTAGGCCCTCTGCGCCGGATCATGCGCACCGTGCTGCACGCCCCACGATTCGTTCAGCGGCACCCACGTGACGATCGACGGATGCGAGCGGTACGCGCGCACAATGTCCAGCCATTCCGTGGTCAGCCGCGCAACCGCCGTCGCACTGAATTGGTATGCCCCGGCAGTTTCGCCCCAGATCATCAGGCCCAACCGGTCGCACCAGTACAGGAAGCGGGGGTCCTCAACTTTCTGGTGGATCCGTGCAGCATTGAAACCCAGGGAAAGGATCAGTTCAACCTCTTCCCGGAGCGCCGCCACTCCCGGCGCGGTGAAGTGGGAATCCGGCCAGTAACCCTGTTCCAGCACCGAGCGAACGTACACGGGACGGTCGTTGAGCAGAAACTGCCCTTCCGCCACCGCAGTGGAGCGCAGGCCAAAGTAGGAATGCACGACGTCGGAATCCTCACCAAGGGTGACGGCCGCGTCGATCAGGGTGGGGTTTTCCGGCGACCACAGGAGCCGCTCATGGTTCTGGCCGTTCCGCTGCGAGGGCAGCGAAACATCGAAGCCGGCCTCCCTATCCGTGATGGAGACCCGTTGCCGCGCGAGGTCAACGCCCTGATGGCTGAGCACCACGTCCAGAGCAACCGGCCCTGCCGGGCGGCTGCTCAGCTCAATCTCGCACCGCACCGAACCGCGCTGAACATCCGGGATCCACGCCAACGAGCGGATGTGCACAGCAGGAACCGCTTCGATCCACACGGTGCGCCAAATGCCTGTGGTGCGGTGGTACCAGATGCCGTGCGGTTCCGGCTCCCAGTCCTGTTTACCCCGCGGCATCGTGACATCCAGTGGATCGTCTTCGGCGCGGACCACAATCTCCTGCATTTCAACATCAGTACACGCGGCGGTGATGTCCGCACTGAAGGAGGTCTGGCCGCCGTCGTGCCTTGCCACGTGAACCCCGTTCACCCACACGTCCGCGCGGTAGTCCACCGCGCCGAAGTGAAGCAGCAGCCGCTCACCTTGCTGTGGATAACCGGCGGTCGTGAGCGCGGCGCGGTCAACCGCAAGCCGGTACCAAACCACAGGGTGGTAGCCGGTGTCGCCAATCCCCGAGGCCGCGGATTCGGGCGCAAACGGCAACTGGATTTCCCGGTCAAAGGCACTCGCGTCGTGGTGCCACAGTCCATCGAGCCCCACGTTGTCGTCGTCGTACGCGAAGCCGCACTTCACATCCAGGGGGACGTGCTGTGCGCGCACCAACTGGGGGCGGGGGTAGGTGCCGTCCTGCGAGCTGGCAAGGGTCATCAGAGAAACCTTTCGGTAGTGCTGGAAGCTAGTTTGCGGCGACGGAAAGTTCGACGACGGCCCACGACAACGGCGGCAGACTCACCCGGAGTTCCCCGCCCGCGGCCTTGGCGTCGGCCAGCGGAACAAGGCCTACCTGCTCCCGGTTCGCGAGGTTGTTGCTGGCGAAGCGATCCAGCCCGTCGGGGACCTGGAGCACTTCGGCCCGGGTGACGCGTGCATCGTCGAAGCCGCGGAGCGCTACCTCCACGTCCGCGGCCTCATCCAGCCCGCGGTTCGCGAAGAAGAATGCCACGCGGCCGTTCTCCTCGTCCCAGGTTGCGCTCACGTCCACAAGGTCGGTGTCGCCGAATTTCGCGTTGTCATAGCGGTCGGAATCGACGAGTGTGTTCAGGATCTGCCCCTTCGCCAGTGCAGCCATCCGGGCAAACGGCCAGAAGATTGTCTGCCGCCACGCGGGCCCGTTCTCCTCCGCCATGATCGGCGCGATCACGTTGACCAGCTGCGCCTGGTTGGCAATTTTCACGCGGTCGCCATGGCGCAGCAGCGAGTTCAGGAACGTGCCGACAACGACGGCGTCCGTCACGTTGTACTCATCCTCAATGACACGGGGGTGCTCACGCCAGCCGTGGTTGCCCACTTCCCCGGGGCTGTCCGCATCGCCTGGACGTGTGTACCAGACGTTCCACTCGTCAAAGGAGAGGTGGATGCGCTTCTTGTGCTTCCCCTTCGCGCGCACCGCATCCGCCGTGGCAACCACGGACTCGATGAAGTGATCCATGTCCTGTGCGCTGGCAAGGAAACTGCCGGCGTCGCCGTCGTGCTCCTGGTAGTAGGCGTGCAGAGAAATATAGTCAACCTCGTCATAGGTGTGGGTCAGCACTGTCTGCTCCCACGCACCGAACGTCGGCATGCTCGAATTCGAGCTGCCGCACGCCACCAACTCCAGCGACGGGTCAACAAAGCGCATGGCTTTCGCCGCTTCCTGCGCCAGCCGCCCGTATTCATCGGCGGTCTTGTGACCAATCTGCCAGGGCCCGTCCATCTCATTGCCGAGGCACCAGAGCTTGATATCAAACGGATCCTTGTGACCATTCTTGGCACGCAGATCCGACAGGTAGGTTCCGCTGGGATGATTGGCGTACTCCACCAGTTCGCGGGCGGCGTCCACTCCCCTGGTGCCCAGGTTAATGGCTTCCATGATTTCCACGCCGGCCTGCCTGGACCAGTCGACAAATTCGTGGAGGCCAAAAGCGTTCGTTTCGAGGGTGTGCCAGGCACCGTCCAGGCGGCGCGGCCTGTCCCCCACCGGGCCTACGCCGTCTTCCCAGTTGTAGCCGGAGACAAAATTTCCGCCGGGGTAGCGGACTACCGTGGCACCCATTTCCTTCACAAGTTTCAGGACGTCCTGGCGGAACCCGGCGTCGTCGGCCTCGGGGTGGCCCGGTTCGTAGATGCCGGTGTAGATGCTTCGGCCCATGTGTTCCACAAACGAGCCGAAGAGACGGCGTGGAACTTCTCCGACGGTGAATTCCCGGTCAATAACAATGCGCGCGCGCGACATACTTCTCCTTCTTCTTTGTTCATCGACTCTCCCCAAAGTGACGTTTTGAAGCTCCAAGAGCGGCTCAAACGGTCACTTTGGGGAGAGTCGATGCGGGTGGTGGTTTTAGGTTCCGGCGAGGCCGGTGGTAGAGATTCCCCTGATGATCTGCCGTTGGAAGAACAGGAAGACAACAATCAAGGGCAGTGCCGCGAGAAGTGCGGACGCCATGTTCTGTGCATACTGGATGCCGAAGGCGCTTTCAATGGTCTGCAGGCCCACAGGAAGCGTGAGCAATGACGTTTCGTTGGTGGCGATGAACGGCCACAGGAAGTTGTTCCACGCACCAATGAACACGAAGATCGCCACGGCGGACATGATCGGCTTGGAGAGCGGCAGCACAATCTGCAGGAAGACCCGCATCCTGCTTGCGCCGTCCATGACCGCTGCTTCCTCAAGTTCCTTGGGGATCTGGTCGAAGAACTTCTTGAGCACGTACACCATGGCAGGGTGCAGGACCTGCGGCAGGATGATCGCCCAGTAGGTATCAATAAGGTTCAGGGCCAGCATTTGGTAGAAAAGCGGAATGATCAGCACCGGCGGCGGGATGATGATGGACGCCACGATCACACCCATGAGCAGCTTGCGGCCCCTGAAGTCGATCCGCGAGAGCGCGTAGCCGCACAGCGCCGAAATCACCAGGGTCACCGCGGTGATCACGGCTGATGTGAACAGGGAGTTCCAGGTCCAGGTGGGGAGGTTGCCGGCGTTGAGAACCTGCGCGAATGCTTCCAAGGTAAAGCCCGACGCCGGCAGCCAGGTAATGGGGGTGGCGGCGGCTTCGATTTCGGGCTTCAGTGCTGTGACGGCCGCCCAGGCAAACGGGAAGAGCCAGATCACGGCCAGGATTGACGCGACGATTGTCCCGATGACCTTCGCGCCGGACATTTTTCTCCGGTTCTGTGGCCGTTCCTCCGCTACGCCCGATGAACTGCGGTCCAGTACTGCAGTGGCCATGATTATGCGCTCCTTTTGCGGTTGAGGAAGATCTGGCCCACCGAGACGATCATGATGAGGGCGAAGAAGATGAACGAGATTGCCGCCGAATATCCCAGCCGGTATCCGGTGAATCCCGTTTCAAAGACGTATTGCACAATAGAGCGGGTGGCGCCGCCGGGCCCGCCAGCGGTGATCTGGTAAATCTGGTCGAACACTTTCAGGGATGCGAGAATCTGCAGGATCACAATCAGCACCGTGGTGGGTCCCAGCTGCGGTAGCGTGATCGAGAAGAACTGCCGCCAACCTCCGGCACCGTCAATCGAAGCGGCCTCATAGTGTTGCTGAGGAATGTTCTGCATCGCGGCCAGATAGAGCAGAAAGTTGAACCCCACCGTCCACCAGACGGTGGCGATGACTATTGACCACATGGCGACTGCTGGATCGTTCAGCCAGGGAACCGGCGCGATTCCCACGTTGCCCAGCATTTCGTTGATGATGCCCAGCTGTGGGTTGTACATCCAGGTGAAAAAGAGCGATACCACTGTTGACGCGAGCAGGAAGGGAGCAAAGAAGGAGAATCTCCACAACCACTGCGCAGGAAGTCCCATGTTGACCAGTGCGGCAAGCCCCAGTGCGATCAGTACCAGCGGAATGGTGGAGATCACGGTGAAGTACACGGTGTTGCCCAGGGAGCGCCACATGTCGGGATCGCCAAATGCCTCCGCGTAATTGGCGAATCCCACCAGTCCGTTATTGGCGCCGGTCAGCGTCTGGCCGGTAAAGCTCATGTAGATGCCGTACAAAATGGGCCACACCAGGAACAGCAGGAAGAAAATAATAAACGGGGCGGAAAATGCCCAGCCATGCAGGTCGTTCTTGTTGGTTTTCGCCTTTCGGCGCTCAATCACAGCGGAACTCATTGTCGACTCCTTTGTCATGCTCTGTCAGCTAAGCAGTTAAACGGGGTTGGGCTTGGCCAACAGTGTGTCCAGCCGGTCCACGAAGGCATCCCACCCTGTATCCGGCGCTTCACGACCCAGGAAGACGTTCTGCACATGCTCCGCGAAGAAAGTCTGGAAGTCGGACCCGGAGCCTGTAAACCAGGCACGGGGGTCATAGTTGATGATTTCCGCCGCGTCCGCATAGTTGGTCTGGGGCTGGAGTTCGGAATATTCAGGGGAATTGACCACGGGCTGATAGGCAGGGATGTGGCCTGCTTCCGCCCAGGAGATTGATCCTTTGAGGATGTCCGCCACAAAGTCGTACGCCTGCGAGCGCCGGATCTCATCCAAATCATTCTGGTGCGGGAGTACAAAGGCGTGGGAGTCCGCGTACGCGGCCGGAGTGCCGAACAACGTGGGGATAGTCATTGCGTCGAAGGGAATGCCCGCGTCCTGCATGGTGGGCAACTCCCAAACCCCGGTGAAGAACATGCCGGAGCCTCCGCCCGCAAATTCAGCGACGGCAGTGCCGTAGTCGCCGCTCTTCGCAGCGATGTTGTCGTCCAGCAGCGTGGTGATGAATTCAAGGCAATCAATGGCGGTGTCCCGGTCCACCTGGGCCGACTGACCTGGCTCCAGAACCATCTCCGCATTGTGCTGGCGGTACAGGGTGTAAAACAGGCGCCACATTTGCGCGCCGTCGTTGATGAAGCCGTAGGAAAGACCATGCACGCCGGTAACCGCCTGCATTTCACGCAGCGCCTCGAGAAAAGTATCCGGATCCGAGATTTCGGTCATCTGTCCGCTGCCATCCAGCAGGCCGGCCTGCTCGGCAACATCCGTGTTGTACATCGCGATGAACGGGTGCGAGTCGAGCGCCAGCGAAAAGACACCGCCGTCGAGCTGGCCGCTGGCCCAGATGGGAGCGGCGAACGAATCCTCGGTGATACCCCGCGCCTCCATCTCCGCCATATCCCACGCATCCAGAAGTCCGCCGGGTGCATATCCCGGAATCCGCGATGCGTGCATGATCGCGATCTCCGGCGGGCGTCCGCCTGCCGAGGCCATGGCCAACTTCGTGTAGTAGGGGGTACCCCACGCCAGGACCGTGGGCACAACGTTGACATCGGGCGTGGCCTGGTTGACGCGGTCGATCATCGCCTGCATCTTGATGCCGTCACCACCTGAAAGCAGGTGCCAGAACCGCAGTGTCTCCGCCCCTGCAGCAGTCCCCCCGCACCCTGCCAACGATGTGGCAGCAAAGGCTCCGCCCAGCAGGGCAGCACCTCCGGTCAGGACCTGTCGACGCGATAGTCCGGAATTGTGGTGTGGCAAAGGTTTCACGTGGCGCTCCTCATTAGGCGGGTTGTGGGGGCTTGGCAGATACCGAAAGACAAAAAGTGACCTGAGGCACAACTTTACATCGATGGAATTTTTGGCACAAGGGTTTCTGCAATGAAGTTTGCTACTGCCCGGGCCGCGCCGGGCGCTGCGCTCCGAGTGTGCTCGCACGCTCAATAATGCGGTAGCCGACCGTCGTCGTTTCCGGTTCACGATGGCGGTCGGCCATCCGCCGAATGAGCATTTCAATCGTCCGCTCCGCCATTTCCCGCCTATTGAAGGAAACAGTTGTCAGCGGCGGGTTGGCGAACTCGCCGTCGGCAATGTCATCGAACCCGGCCACGGCCACGTCGTCGGGAACCCGATACCCCAAAGCTGACAGCACGCTCAGGGCACCGATGGCCATCGAATCGGTGAAGCAGAAAATGGCATCCGGCAGTTCGTGAGTCTCCAGGTAGGACCGCATCACCTCGGCACTGCCCCGGGGGCTCCACACATCGCACGGGATTTCCAGTGAGGGGTCATGAGGTATATTCAGCTCGCCGAGCGCTAACCGGTAGCCCTCGGTTCTGGTGTGCGCAGTGGCTACATACCGCTGGTGCTCCGCCCCGAGGACCGCAATCCGCCGGTGACCCCGCGCCGCAAGCAACAGGGTCATGTCACGAGCGGCGGACACACCGTCCACCCACACCCTGTCGGCGAGCTGCTGACTTACCTCGCCAAGCAGCACAACCGGCGGAAGGGCCACGCCCACCTGCACGGCGCTCTTCTCGAGGAAGATGGGATTCAGGATGAGGCCGTCGATAATGTTTGTGCGCGCTTGGGACATGAGCTCAAACTCGCGCAGCGGATCCTGTCCCGTCTCTTCGATCTGGACACCGTAGCCCCTCTCATGCGCTACATCCACAATGTGATGGGCCAACTCGGCGGAGTACGGAGTGCTCAAATCCGGAAGTGCAAGGCCGATCAGGCCGGACCTGCCGTTGCGTAGGCTTCTGGCAGAATGGTTCGGCACATAGCTGAGCTCCTTCATGGCCTGCTCAACCTTGGTGCGTGTACGCGCACTAACCCCGGCCGTCCCCGTGAGCACGTTGGACACGGTTTTGGGCGAGACGCCAGCGCGCCGCGCCACGTCCTTGCCTGTTGGCCGCATTGGCACTTCACCTCTCCCAACCCCAACGCTTCCGCGGCCATTGTTGGAAATGCCGTCGAAATCGCGCTATTCCAACCATAACTGCGGGAGCGTCGCCTGGTAGCGACGGGCAAGTACGACGACGGCGCTCGCCTCCGTCGGGTGCAGAGTGCTCGCTCTTCATTTACGTGTCATACAAGATGGTGACTTGTGCTATAGCTAAAACCTATTGCCCTACGTCAGGACGCCTCATGCCGACACGCTTCCCGTTTCCGAAGACCGGATTGCATCATCCGGCGGCGCCGCGAGCGACCGCATCCGCCGCGTGTTGCTCTCCACGCTGACCCTGCCCTTGCAAACTCCAATCAGCGACGCGAAAGTGCTCACCGGCCGGCAAAAACCCATGACCGAGATCGTGTTTCTTTTCGCGGAAATCACCTCCGAGGCCGGCCACCACGGCATCGGCTTCAGTTACTCCAAACGCGCCGGCGGGCCAGCCCAATACGCCCATGCGAAGGAGGTAGCTCACAGCCTGCTGGGCGAGGATCCAAACGACATCGGCCGCGTTTACCAAAAACTGCTCTGGGCCGGCGCTTCTGTTGGCCGCAGCGGTGTGGCAACACAGGCCATCGCGGCATTCGACATAGCGTTGTATGACCCAAAGCCAAGCGCGCCGGCCTTCCGCTCGCGAAGCTGTGGGGTTCCTACCGCGATTCAGTGCAGACTTACAACACCTCAGGCGGTTTCCTGCAGGCGCCTATCGAAGAAGTCAAGGCGCGTGCCACGCAGTCGCTGAGTGATGGAATTGGAGGTATCAAGATCAAAGTAGGCCACCCGGATTCCAAGGTGGACCTTGCACGTGTCTCCGCAGTATGGGAGCATCTTGGACCCGAGGTGCCGCTCATGGTGGACGCCAATCAGCAGTGGGACAGACCTACCGCAATGCGTATGGGACGCGTTCTGGAGCAGTTCAACCTCGTGTGGATCGAAGAGCCGCTGGACGCCTACGATGCCGAGGGCCACGCGCACCTGGCCAATGCCCTGGACACCTCAATCGCCACCGGTGAGATGCTGTCGAGCGTCAGCGAACACATCGAGCTGATCAAAAACCGCTCTGTGGACATCATCAGCCGGATGCGCCGCGGATTGGAGGCATCACACCGTTTCGCCGTCTCGCAGCACTGGCTGACCAGGCGGGACTTCAGCTGGCGCCGCACTTCGCAATGGAAATCCACCTGCACCGGGCTACCGCGTACCCGAGGGAACCGTGGGTGGAGCACTTTGAATGGCTGAATCCGCTCTTCAATGAGCGGCTCGAAACCAAGGACGGCAGAATGGTTGTCCCTAACCGGCCCGGCCTCGGGTTTACCCTCAGCGATCAGGCTCGCGCGTGGATCACTGACACGGTGGAATTCGGTAAGAAATGAGCAACCTCACCAGCGGCGTTGTCGATCAGATCCGGCAACAGATTATCAGCGGGAAGGTCAGCCCCGGCGACAAACTGCCGGCAGAAAGTGCCCTCGAAAAACAATTCGCCGTCAGCCGCACCGTGATACGGGAAGCGATCTCACGGCTCCAGCCGGCTGGACTCGTTGAAACCTACCGTGGCAAAGGCACCTACGTCTTGACCCGCCCCAGCAGGCAGCCGTTCACTGCAGATCCCGACCACATCCGCACTCTCCAGGACCGCCTTGACCTGTTGGACTTCCGGATCGGGCTGGAAGGGGAGACGGCCGCCCTCGCCGCGCGCCGTCGCACCAAGACCCAGCTGGCCGCAATGGACAGGGCACTTCAGACATTTATGAGTGCTCGGGCGTTGCCCAGCAATGCAGTGGAAGCTGATTTCGACTTCCACCGCACCATCGCCATCGCATCCAACAACCGCTTCTATATTGACCTCCTTGCCTCCCTGGGTGCAACGATGATTTCGATGCCCCAAACCAGGCTCATGCAGCCGGATGCCGCGGCACAACAGCACCACTACGGCCGGGTCATCGAGGAACACAGCACCATCCACAACGCGATTAAACGGGAAGATCCGCTGGGAGCTGCGGCGGCCATGCGCACGCATCTGGCTAACTCTCGGGCCCGCTTGATCCCGGATACGTAATCTCCGGGCCAACCTCAGGCAGGAGGGACGGACTCCTCCGCAGCACCGAAACGCGCCACGCAATGCCACACCCGTTTGAGGGCCTGCGCCGCATAGGCTCCGGATCGCGCAGCATCGCCAATCATCCGCGCGTCCAACCACCCATTCACGGACAGCTTCTCGCCGAGCGCAACGGAATCCGGTCCGCGGTAGGCCGCGTGAGCACGCAGCACATCGAGGTGAACTCGAAAGCCGGTGTGCCATTCAACGGGCACCCGTAAGGCGCCGGCCCGGTGCTCAACGTCCGTGCCGCGAAAATACGGGTCCAAAACCAGGGCTTCGACGTCCTCATTCAGGGTGATTGATCCATGAACGTGCGCCTCGATGTAGTCGTCCAGCCGATCGCGCGCATCCGCGTTGGCAACCGCGATGAGCCCCATCCGTGGGACAACGCCAAAATCGGTTGGAGAGAAGACGCTGTCCGGGTAGCAGAAAGTCGCGTGGCCCAACGTCCCGCGCGACAGGCAGAAGTGTGCTGAACCAAACCTGGGCGACCCGCCAAAGGATAGCCGCCTATGGTTCAGTGAACCGTACTTCGGACGCAATGCCGGCCCGCCGTCGTCGTATGCTCCACCAAAATCCGCTGCTCCCAGCGCCAGCGGTCACCGTCCGTGTGTGAGGTGAGGCCGCCGTTGCTGGTGCCGGTTTCGAACTGCGAAAGATACGCGCCGGCGGAACGCATCGCGGCGAGGATTGGAGTGCCGCGGAACATTCAGTCCGGATGAAAGTGCAGGTTGACGCGAAGGGATGGATCAAGCGGTGGCCCCTCCGATAGAGACGCGACATGTGAGACAGCATCCATGCAGGAATCGTACCTGCCTTCCCGTGGTCGACGATGAAGCGCAGTATACTTTGGGGTATGACTTCAACGACCACCATTAAGGTTCCTAAAGAATTGAGGGACCGGCTAGCGGCCGTTGCCCGGCAGGATCACCTGACCTTGGCAACCGTTATAGCACGCGCCTTGGACCAGGCCGAAGAGAGGGCCTTCTGGTCCGCCGTGAACTCCGAAAATTCTTCGCTCACCGACAGCGAACGGGCGCAGTACCGGTCAGCTTCCGCCGGACGCGACAATCTGGAAGACCAAACTGACGATGAACTTGGCCGGCGTGGCGGCTGGTGAGAAGGGGAAGCATTTACCTCGCCGATCTGGGCGATCCCGTCGGTCATGAGCAGGCGCTGCGCCGCCCGGTCCTCATTGTGAGCGCACAGGCTTGGCTGGAATCCCGCCCACCCGTTGTTACTGTCCTACCACTGACCCGAACCCGGCGTGGACGGTCAACCCACGTTGGGATTGAACCCGGCACCTCCGGCCTTCAAGCCACCAGTTACATCAAGTGTGAGGACATTCGGGCGATATCGCCGTTGCGCTTGGAGCAGGAGTTCGGAAGCGCAGACGACGCTGTCCTCACCGAGGTGGATGTGATCCTGCGGCGGCTGCTTGCCCTGTAGATTACATCCGCCCAAACTTTGCCCTGATCAGCGCAAACGCGCCGTAACAGATCAGCCCGAGGGCAATGGCGATCAGCACGAAAACGCCAAACGGATGTTCCTGCAGCGCCTTCAGGCTCCCATCCAATCCGGTGGACTCACGGGGGCTGCTGGTGATCGCGGCAATGATGAAGAGCACGCCGACCAGCGCCAGGGAGATCCCCTTTGCCACGTGGCCAACAACCCCAAGCGTGTCGACCAACGCTCCGCGGCGCCGATCCGCGAAGCGCCGGAGCTCGGGTCGGAACTTCCGCCGAACCCCCTTGACCATGAAATAGATCCCGATGCCAAGCACCGTCCCGCCGACGGAAACCACCATGAGCACCCCGAACGGTGACTGCATAAGCGCCACTGTGAAGTCGCGGGTCGACTCGCTCGAGTCCCGTCCGCCACCCAAAGCAAACTGGGAAAAGGTCCAGGCCATGGTGCCGTAAATGACGCTGAGCGAGCCGGACGAGACGGTCTTGAATATTCTGCGAGCGGCCGGCAGGTGCCGCGCGCGCAGGGTTGCTTCGCTCAATTGCCACAGCGCCAGGCCCAGACAGCCGACGGCGCAGGCCCACATTGTCCACGGACCGGCAGTCCCCATTGCCAGTTGCTTCAACGCGCCACCGGGATCCGCTTCTCCTTTCCCACCGAAGGCAATCTGCAGGGCAATGATCCCGATGAGTACATGCACCACTGCGAGTACGGCGAACCCAAACCGCGCAACGACATCGAGCGCTTTGCTGTCGGAAACATCCTCGACAACGTCTGCTGCGCTGTCGTCATTCTCAAATGCCACTGCCGCTCCTCAGATACAACGCGCCCGCAGGACTCGTGGGAATAGCGTCTTGTCGAGCGCTATTCCAACAGTAACTGCGTGAGGATCGGCAGATGTCACCACAGGATCCTGTCGAAGGTTTCCCGCAGCTTTGCCCCCCGGGCCGGGTTGAGCATCGCCACCCAGGCGATCCGGCCCAGCAGATGCGAGCGAAAGTCGTGATGCCCGGAGCGGTTCTGTGAGCCCGGGCCATGGAGAACACAGTTATGGAGTACGGCCTTCAGCCGGTCGAACTCACTACGGGTGACATTAGTGTGTTCGTTGACCACAATTCCGGTGACCGATTGGCGGACGCTCCAGCCGCTCACCCGCGTTTTCCGGGCGTTCACGAAGTGCCCCTCGTCCTCCACGATCCGCCTCACCCCGCGGATGAAGGCGCCCGCCCGGCGGGTGAGATCGTCTCCACCGCTGAACGCGAGGTCATCGGCGTAGCGGGTATAGACGGCGCCGGCCGCTTCGGCCCAGCCGGTCAGCCGCCGGTCAAGGCGCCGGACGGCCAGGTTCGCCAGCATGGGCGACGACGGCGCACCCTGCGGCAGGTGCGGCACGGCCAGTGCCTGCCGCAGTACGAATCGCTCATCCAGACGGCCGCCTGAAGGAGCCGCGGTCACCAGCCGTGGCGGCACGGAATGGGTACACAATCCGGTGATCGTGTGAGCCACGGCTTCAGGGAAGCCCTCCTGACGAAGAACCCCGTAGACACGGCCGGCGGTCACCCGCGTGAAGAAAGTTGAGAGATCCAGATTGATGAGGACCTTGGCCCCTTCATGGGGGCGGGCACCGGTTGCTGCGCTCCGTCCGGGAACAAAGCCGTGTGCCGCATCATGCACGGCAAGACGGCTCAGAATCAGCGACAGCACTTTCCGCTGGACTTCACGGAGGCGCGGTCGGGGAACCTCAAGCAACCGGGGAACCCGTCCGGCACGGGCACGCCATTCGTAGCGGTAATGCTGCAAACTGCCGCTGGAGGCGCGGCGATTCCAATGGCGCGTATCCGAAAACCAGTCCAATTGGTCCGGCGTCAGCCCCAGCAGCCTGGTAAGGTCCGCAAGGTCATTCAGCGGGAGAACCGCATGCTTGGCGCCATGGCCGGGCCCTACAACATAATGGGCAATCCGGATGGGGCGCCTCTGCTCTACGGACCGCTCCACCGCTGCCCGGAAGGTATCGCTGAGTTCGATGACGGCCGCCAGTTCGCGGTGTGCGTCCCGGGGCGGGCGATGATAGAACCCGAGGACCCCCGCCACTACCCGCGGGAGCCACCG
>NZ_KI915008.1:21310-39030 GCF_000520595.1 Arthrobacter sp. H5 | reverse complement strand
GTTGAGGAGCCGGCGGCACAGCCCGCATCTACGGTTGCACCCGCCGAAGCCAAACCTGCGGGGGGCGAAGACAAGGCAGCCGGGAGCAAGCCAGCGGCAACCAAGCCTGCCGCAGCGAGTAAACCCGCAGCGGCGGCGAAACCTGCCGTTGCAAGCAAGCCCGCGGCCACCGAAGCGGCACCGAAGGCTGCCGTTGCACCAAAGCCGGCGGCCGTACCCAAGCCATCGGGTGTGCCCAAGCCGTCGGGCACCCCGAAACCCACGGGTACACCAAAGCCAGCCGGAACAACAAAACCAGCCGGCAAAGCCGCTCCTTCCAAGAGCGCGCCAACCCGGTCAAAGCCGGAAAGCTCCGACTAGGAGCACTGCTCCAACAGGGCAGTTCCAGCACCCACGTAATCCCCGCAGCCTGCTGCGGATACCGCAATATACCGCTGGCAAAACGTCAGCGGAAACCAAAGGAGATCGGTTCCCATGCCGAAGATGAAGACCCACAGTGGAGCCAAGAAGCGCTTCAAGCTGACCGGCAGCGGCAAGCTCAAGCGTCAGCAGGCCAACCGTCGTCACTACCTGGAGCACAAGTCCTCCACGCTGACGCGCCGTCTGGCGGGCGACAAGATCGTTTCCAAGGCCGACACCAGGGCCATCAAAAAGATGCTCGGCGTCTAATCCACTCATCAACCCACCCGGTGACGGAGATCCGCTGCGGCGGAACCGCGGCTGAACGCCGATACACCGGGAGATCTACAAAAGGAGTACGCACGTGGCACGTGTGAAGCGGGCGGTCAACGCCCACAAGAAGCGTCGGGTAATTCTGGAACGCGCAAAAGGCTACCGTGGACAGCGTTCGCGCCTGTACCGCAAGGCTAAGGAGCAGCTGCTCCACTCGTTTGTCTACAGCTACGGCGACCGCCGCAAGCGCAAGGGTGATTTCCGCCGCCTGTGGATCCAGCGCATCAACGCTGCATCCCGCGCCAACGGTCTCACCTACAATCGCTTGATCCAGGGTCTGAAGGCCGCTGAGATCGAGGTTGACCGCCGCATGCTGGCCGAACTGGCTGTCACCGACGCCAACGCCTTCTCTGCGCTTGTGCAGATCGCCAAGGACTCACTTCCCGCGGACACTTCGGCGCCGGTTGTGGCCGAGGAGAAGACCGTGAAGGCACCAAAAAAGGCAGCCAAGCCCAAGGCCGAAGCCAAGGCTTAGTCGCTTGTCCGGCACTGCCGGCAGCTGGCTGAATATATGAGCGCCACCGGACGCCCCCAGACACCAGCAATGACCAATCCCCGAGCTGATCGGGTGAGGGACGTTGCGAAGCTCGCGGGGCGTCCTGTGCGTTTAAGGCAGAACCGCTTTCTGGCCGAAGGGCCCCAGGCTGCCCGGGAGGCCCTCCGGCTGCATCTGGCCAGGGTGCGCGGCGGCGGCCCGGGGGTGATCGAGGAACTTTTTGCAACGGGGGAGTGCGTTGAGCGCTACCCGGAGCTTGCGGAAGGGATCCAACCCCGGCTCGTCACCCACGAGGTTCTGGCCGCCATGTCGTCCACGGTGACCCCGCAGGGCGTCATCGCAGTCTGCGCCAACATCGATGTGTCACTTGACCACGTGCTGGAATCCCGCCCCCGGCTGATCGCCGTGATGGTCGAAGTCCGGGATCCGGGCAACGCGGGAACAATCCTCAGGGCAGCCGACGCCGCGGGCGCGGATGCCGTCATCTTCACTGCCTCCAGTGTGGACATCTACAATCCCAAGGCAGTGCGTTCCACTGCGGGCTCCCTCTTCCATCTCCCGGTGGTGCACGGGGTCGCCTTGGATGAGCTGATGCCGCGGCTGCGCGCCGCGCAGATCGCAGTCCTTGCTGCAGATGGCTACGGCGACGTCGACCTTGACTCCCTGCAGGACCAAAGCGCACGACGGCGGCTGGTTACGTCATCGTCCGATTCAACCGGGGACAATGCCGCGCTGCTTGAGGCGCCCACAGCCTGGCTCTTCGGCAACGAGGCTCAGGGCCTGGCCCCCGACGTGGTCGAATCGGCGGACCACCGGGTGGCCGTGCCGATTTACGGTCAGGCCGAGAGCCTTAACGTAGGCACCGCCGCAACGGTGTGCCTCTATGCGTCCGCAAGGGCTCAGCGCACGTAAGTGATGTCAGGCCGCTACCGTCTCCGAAGGTGATGACGGCTTGACCCGGTCCATCCGGCCGCTCAGCAGGGCAACGCCAAGACCAAAGACTGCCAGTACGGAGCCGACCAAGGCTGGAGCAGTGTAGCCCCAGCCAAAGGCAATCACAGCTCCGCCAAGGAATGCCCCCAAAGCGTTTGCCGTGTTCAGGGCCGCATGATTCATGGAGGAGGCAAGCGATGGAGCATCCGGAGAGACGTCCATCAGCCGGATCTGCAGGGACGGGATCAGCATGGACCCGATCGAGCCCACCAGGAACACGAAGAGAAGTGCGGTGGGGGCCCATTGCACCGCGACCGTAAAAACCAGCAGGCTCAGTGCCACGGCGCCCATCACCCAGTAGATGGTTCCCATGACCGAAATATCGGCGAGCCGGCCCCCCACGATATTCCCGGCAACCATGCCGAGACCGTAGAGGGCAACAACCACCGGCAACAGGGATTCGGACAGGCCGGCGACTTCAGTCATGGTCGGCGAAATATAGGTGTACACAGCGAAGAAGCCACCAAAGCCGACTGTGCCAATGAGCAGTGTCATCCACACCTGAGGGCGTTTCAGCGCACCAAGCTCGCGGCGAATGCTCGCGTCCTGACGGACCTGCTGATGGGGAACATAGCGCAGGATCATCAGCACCGTCACAATTCCGATAGCGCCGACCAGCAGGAACATTGTCCGCCAGCCAAATTCCTGCCCCAGCCAGGTGGCAAACGGCACACCAACCACATTGGCGATACTGAGTCCCATCATCACCATCGACACCGCTTGGGCTCGGCGGGTGGGAGCAGACAACGATGCCGCGATGACTGCGGCCACCCCAAAGAACGCGCCGTGCGGCAACCCGGAGATGAAGCGGGAGAGCAGGAGGAACCCATACTCGGTGGCGATGTAGGAGGAAAGGTTGCCAAGGGTGAAGAGGACCATCAAGCCCACCGCCACCTGCTTATGGGGCAGCCTGGCGCTGAGCGCTGCGAGCAGCGGTGCGCCGATCACCACGCCAATAGCGTAGGCGGAAATGACGTGCCCGCCGGCGGGCACGTCGATGTTCAGCTCGGTCACCATGTCCTGGAGCAGACCCATAATGGCGAACTCGGTGGTGCCGATGCCGAAGCCGCCCATTGCCAGGGCGATGATGGCGTACCTCAACTGTCTGGTGATGAGTTGGGGTCTGGTGCTGGTCAAGAGCGCTCGATTCGGCGTCGGAGTTATGTAGTTGGCAACGCGTGGACGCCGTTGTCTATTTCAACTGTAGTGCCGCACAGGTACTCGGAGCCGGCTGCCCTCATGGCGCCATCCAGCGTCTGGGACAGGTCGGGTCCGCGTCTGTCCGCCTTCCCCGGTAGCCGGCTGCAGACTAAAGTGAGCAGCAGGCAAATCGTGAAAGTGAGAAAAATCATGGCTGGCGGCACCAAGGACGATCCGTGGATTCGGACCACAGCTCCCGGATCAGCTCAATACACCATGTACCAGGACGACGCGGCAAACCCGCCGGCCCTTGTTTGCCAGGTCGGATCGACCACATTGAGATACCACATCCAGGCAATCGATGATCTTTATGAGTGGCTTCAGGCACAAGGTGATTGGGTTCCGCTCGGCGCGGCCGACGAAAGCAAGGATGCGGCGGCCGGCACGGTCGAGGCCTGGGGCCGGGCGCCGGAAAACCCGGTGTCCGGGTGGTACGGGCTCCGGAAGGGATACAGGGGCCGGTTCGGCATGTACCTGCCTCCCCTCCTCGAAGAGCTGGGCCTCGCGGAATTGACCCATGAGAAGCGGAATAATCAGGTACGGGCCATCCCAACACCGCAGTGATCCTCGAACGAGGCTGGACGTTTAGACTTGCTCACGTGGCAGTGAACCCCAACCCCAGACAGATTGTCGGCGCAGCGATTGTGGATTCCCTCGCGCAACCAACGCTCTTGCTGGCTGCCCGCCGGACTGCACCCGAACAGTTCGCGGGAATGTGGGAGTTCCCGGGCGGCAAGGTGGATCCGGGCGAGTCCGATCTTCAGGCCCTGCACCGGGAGCTTCGTGAGGAACTGGGCGTTGACGTGCGCCTGGGCAGCGAGATCGAGGCGCCGACGGAGAACGGTTGGCCACTCAATGAACATGCGGTCATGCGGGTCTGGGTTGCCGAAGTCAGCCAGGGGACTCCGGCGGCGCTCCAAGACCATGATCTGTTGCGGTGGATGCCGCTGGAGGATGCCACCCAGCTGGGTGAACTCGGCTGGATCCCTGCGGACCGGCCAATCCTGGACGCACTGCTTCAGGCCCTCACTGTCCGACGCTAGAACAACGCGGGTTCCGCCGCCACTGCGCCGTTGCCCGGAGCCGCACCACCGTTCGGTTTCATCTCGCGGAAGAACCTTGCGCCGGAGCTGACGCCGTGGTTGTTCCGGTGGTAGCGGATGCAGCCGGATAGCCAGGTGCTGTAGTCCTTGGATGCATAGGGGCCATTCCGGTACAGGCGGCGGTAGCGGCCCACCAGTGCAGGGTGATGTGCCGCCAACCATTCCATGAACCATTCGCGGGCTCCCGGCCGCAGGTGCAGTGCGCCTGCTGAAACACCCGTTGCCCCGGCTTTGGCCAGTGCGCCGAACAGCGCGTCCAGGGCTTCATCGCTGTCGGTGAGCCAGGACAGGATGGGCATGGCCATCACGCCGCACGGCAGACCCGCTTCCCGCAACCGGCTGATGAGTTCAAGGCGAGCTTTGGGAGCCGGAATGCCAGGCTCCACGCGGTGGGCAAGCTCCGGATCCAGGATGGCCAGTGAATGCCCATCCCCACCTGGACGCTTCCTTGAGCACCGGGATGTCCCTCGCGAGCAGCGTGCCGTTGGTCAAGATGGAGAATGGTGTTCCGGTGTCCGCCAGCGCCGCGATAATGTCCGGCATGAGCTTGTAGCGGCTCTCCGCGCGTTGGTAAGGGTCAGTGTTAGTGCCAAGCGCTACCGGATGCCGGCTCCACGAAGGTCGCGCCAGCTCTCGTCGAAGAACGTCGGCCACGTTCACTTTGACGACAATCTGGCTATCGAAGTCCTCGCCCGCGTTGAAGTCGAGATAGTTGTGAGTCGGTCGGGCGAAGCAATTGTGACTAATCACGCCGTTGGCGATAAAGTCGCCCGTTCCGGTTGTGATGTCAATCATGTCTTCTTCGAGGCCGAGATCTTCGACCATGGCGTGGATCTCCGTGCCCATGATCTCGTCACCCACACGCACAGTACGCAGCGGTTGCTGGCGGCCATCGGCCATCAGAATCAAGGTGTCGGGGTGCAGGCAATCGCGCAAGCATGAGAACAGCCACTGTGCGGGTTGATCGTCCAGCCGAACGGCATCGCCGATTGGCCAGATACCCGGTTGAGCGCGGACTTCGCGAGCACCTTGTGAAAGGTGATGCCGACAAACTCCGGTGTCTGAACGCTGCGCGCCAGAGTGCTGAGCCTGGCGAGCCCGGGGATCGCGGACGACGACTCTTCTTCAAGCAGTTGACCGTTCCATTGCATACTTCTAGTAGAACATGTATTCGACTAAATTGCTGGGAGTAAGTATTCAGGAGGGAGCTGTGCAGTGGTTAATCTACGCAACTCCACTAGGCTGGAGACATGATTCTCCTGACCGGATTCGAACCGTTCGGCGGTGAAACGGTCAACCCTTCCTGGCTTGCCGTTCGCCAGACTGCAGACAAACTGAACGCCGAAGGGGTGCCGGCCACCGCCGTCGAACTTCCCTGTGTCTTTCACGAAAGCATTGAAACCCTGCGCCGGGCGATTGCCGACCATGGGCCGGAACTGGTGCTGTGCGTGGGACAAGCCGGGGGCCGTGACGGGGTGTCCCTGGAGCGCATCGCGATCAATATCGATGACGCTCGCATTCCCGATAACAAGGGTAATCAGCCCATAGATTCATCGGTTAGTGCCGGTGGCCCAGCAGCCTACTTCAGCACACTGCCCATCAAACAGTGCCTCGGGGACATTGGTGGCGCAGGGATTCCTGCAATGGTGTCCCAGACTGCCGGAACCTACGTTTGCAACCACGTCTTCTACGGGCTAATGGATCTGCTGGCTACCCAGAACGACGGCGCCCGCGGCGGCTTCATCCACGTTCCGTTCTCCACCGAACAGGCAAGCGTACACAACGCGCCGGGCATGGAGGTGGCTGACATGGCCTCGGCGCTCAGGATCATCGCGCTTACCAGTCAGGCAACGACGTCGGACCTTCGCCTTCCGGCGGGTGCTGAGCATTGACTCGCTGATTTAGTGGCAGTATCACGTAGGTCAGCGCCTGATCGCCATCTGCTTTGCGCAGGCGGGTCCGGTCAGGGTGAATAATCCGTGTGATCCCGAGGCGACGCCGCATCTCGGTCCTGACGATCGACACATTCCTCATGCCTGGCAACGCCGGGATTGTCATCGAGTGCGGACCTGACCCAGAAGGCGAACCGCTGCTGCTCGACGATCGAGTTGGCTGCGATGTTGATCCACCCCGGACCCATAGTGCGTCCCGCTCCCATCTCAGCGCGGGTTGCTCCAGGTTCTTTCAACAGCGCAGGGTCTCGTGCGGCAGCGACGCGGACCAGGAGGTCTCCGCCCTTGAGCGCACTGACAACGATCTTTTCGTTCACCATGAATGACCGGCCACCGAACATCGCCACCTCGCGGGTTGTCGGCTCGACTGCCAGGGCCGTGCGGACACGTTCGACCAATTGTCTTTGCGAGGGATCCATCGTTGCACTCACTCGGTGCCGGATGGGGCATAGGAGAGCCGGTCGAAGATCAGCACGTTCTCGATGATCAGACCGTCACGTACCGTGAAGCATTCAGCGGCGGGTGCGGTGGTCGTCGTCGTAGTTTGCGGGTAATAAAAGAGCGCGATGCGTTCGCCGTCCTCGAAGATCGCGATCTCCGGCACCCCGGTCAGGGAGGGAGCGAAGCCCGCGAGGTAGTGAGCGTAGGCGTCTTTGCCGACAAGATCGGCGCCGGGTGTCCTGCAGACGATGTCGTCGGATACCAGCGTCATGGCGGTCTCGATGTCCCCGCGTGTCCACGCGTGGTGGAAGTCGCGGACTGCTTGGGTGGTTGTGTGCTGGGTCATTGTGTTCCCTTTCCTCACCATAGGTTTTTCATCTGGGTACGTGGCAGTTTCATCCGGTCATGTCGCCGCGACGGTCGGGGAGGGGCCGCCAATCATCAGGTCCGGCGTGTCCGGCGACGACGGCAGTTCCCAAACGGAGGATGAAGTGGCTCCAGCCGTCCGCGTGGCCTATCTGCTCGGTCTGCGGAAGACCGGAATGAACAAGATCGACGCGGGTACCTTCAGCCACCGGGGTGAGGGTGAACTCCACGGTCGATGCTCCTGGTGGAAGAACGTCACTTCCAACCATTCCCCACGTAAGAACTACGCGGCGGGGCCGATCGATCTCCACGAAGTGCCCTCGAATGGCGTGTCCGGCTATGTCGACGGCGAACTGCCCGTCCGGCCGGGGGTCCAGCGCCGCCCGCTGACCCATCCACGCCGTCATGCCGTCCTCGGTGACCAAGTAGTCGAAGACCGTCTCTGGCAGGGCGTTGACCTCGATGGACGTAGTGTAGTCAGGCATTTCGGTCGCCATCATTTTCGACAGCAGCCTTCAACGAGGCGAGCTTGCCCGGCCAGAAGTCGTCGAGATACCGGTGCACGGCCGTGATCCCGTCGGTGTTGATTGCGAAGAGGTGGCGTGTGCCTTCGCGGGTGCCAGCCGCCAGGTGAGCTTTCCGCAGTACCCCGAGGTGGTGCGACGTGGTCTGCTGGGATAGCCCGACGCCTTTGGCCACAACACTCACCGGACGCGGTCCGTCCTGTAGCACTTTCAGGATCGCCCGGCGGTTACCGTCTGCGAGTGCGCGCAGCGCCGTGTCGAGATCCGCATCGTCCGCGGGTTCAGCACTCATGCGTTTGTGCTCCTGACGTCCGTCCAGTGAACTCAACCTATCCACAAACTGCTGTTTGTACAAGCAGTAATGTGTTTAACGGGTGGTGGGTTGCCTCCTGCGTGGTGCACCCGCCAGCTGATCGGCTCTGCCAGGGATTGATGCCCAGCTACCGGCTCGTCTCGCCCAGCGCCTGATGTTCCGTAGCGATCACTTACCTGAACTGCGGCATTTCCAGTGCGGGAAGCTGTGAACCTTCAGAGAGTGAGCTTCAGCCCTTCGTGGGAGGCCACGAAACCCAACCTGGCATAGAACCGGTGGGCGTCAGTCCGCGATTTTATCCGTGCTGAGCTGAACGGCCGCACACTCCCGCCGTCGGGCTTCCGCGATCGCCCACGTGGTCATGGCAGTTCCCAGTCCCGCGCCCCGGTACCGGGATGAGACGCGCACCGCCTCGATCTGCGCGCGCAACGATCCGCGGCGTGACAGGCCGGGCAGAAAGCTGAGCTGCAACGTGCCGACGACGGCCGTGGCCGGTCGTGCTCCGGCGGCTATGTGCAATCAAAGCGTCTAGCCGGCGCAGCATGGCCACCCGGGGCCACTGATCCAGGCCGATGGCCGCCTCATGCTCGCGGATACGGCGCAGCCCCGCCGGCAGCTCATAATGTGCGACGACGGCGAATCCAAGCCGTGTGTAATAAGGGGCGTTCCACGGCACGCCGGTAAAGGTCGTCAGGGTCAGTGCTCGCAGGCTGTCCTGCTGTGCTCAGGTGGCCACCGTATCGATGAGCGCGCGCCCCACGCCCCGCCGCCCATAGTCCGGATGCACTGAAACCTGCTCGATGTGGGCGTTGCCATCCACAAAGTCGGCCAGGATGTAGGCGACGGCGCGGTCCTGGTCATCCGTAGCCACCCATGCCCTGCCAGCGCGCTGATAGTCGAGCAGGTCGGAAATCGGCAGCGGTTCGTCGTCGGCGATGGCGTCCATCCCGATATCGCGGAACACCGCGCCGGCCGCGCGCTCAATAGCCGGGAGGAAGATGAGGTCGTCGATGTGGGCGGTGCGAATCATGGGTCCATTAAAGCGGGAAGCTTGCGCCCCTGCTTGACGGCTCGGTCAGGTCAACTCAGGATTCGACGTCGGCAGCGTCAATGGCCTTGTCCGTCAGGATGGGCATCAAGCCGAGCAGTGCCAGTGTCAGCACGCCCATGATGCCGAACATGATCTGCAGGCCCAGCCATTGTGCCAGCAGACCGCCGGCTGCGGCTCCGAGCGGCATGGTGCCCCAGGCCAGCAGGCGGTAAGCGCTGTTAACCCTGCCCAGCAGGCGGTTGGGTGCAATGCGCTGGCGCAGCGAAACGGTGATGACGTTCCACAGCACAATCAGCGCACCACCCACGAAGAAGACCGTGCCGAGGATGTACGGGTTGTCGGTCAGCGCCGGCGCACCCACGAACAGGGCACCCCCAACCATTGTGAGCGCCAGCGACTTTGACCGACCCAGGGTGCGCTCCGCCCATTCGGAGATGAAGGAGCCCAGGAGGGCGCCGGCTGCCGCGGTCGTCAAAAGTACTCCGAATCCCACCTCGGACAGTTTCATTGCCGACGCCGGCCCCACCGCAAACAGGACGAAGACGGCAAACGCCGCACTCGAGGCGAAGTTGAACACGCCGGTCATCACTGCAAGAGTGCGCAGAATCTTCTGGCTCCAGAGAAACCGCAAACCTTCAGCAATGTCGAATCGCAGCGTGGTTTTCTGCTCCCGCTCAATCCGGAAAGGCCCTGGAACCAGAATCAGGGCACCGACGGCCACCAGCCACAGCGCCGCCGGCACTCCAAAACCAGCGACAACGCCGATAGCCACCAGCAGCCCGCCCAGCGGTGGGCCAATGAATTGGTTGGTGGTGAGCTCGACGGCGTAGAGCCGGCCGTTGGCGCGCGAAAGCTGATCCCGGTTCACCACCTGCGGCATGATCGACTGTGCGGAGGTGTCATACAGCGTTTCGGCCACGCCCACCATCAGTGCAACAACATACAAGGCCCAGATGGAGCCGAGATCGAGCAGGATCACGGCAACCAACAGGGCGGGCAGCACCGCACGGCTGAGGTTGGCCGCCAGCATCAGCTTTCGCCGGTCCAGCCGGTCGGCCAATGCGCCGGCAGTCAGCGCGAAAAGGAGCCAGGGGAGGGTCGCCGCGAAGGACAGGCCGGCAATGAGGGTTGGCGACTGGGTGAACTGGATGGCCAGCAGCGGTAGGGCGATCTTGAAGACGCCATCGGCGAGGTTGGATACTCCCGAGGAGGTCCACAGCTTCCAGTACGACGCTCCCAACGGCCGGCGAACCCGTTCTGCTACCTGCGTCGCGTCTGCAGTCATGTGTGAACCCTCCCATATCAATTGAGAAAATTCAAGGTGGTTGAAGAATCTACATTGATGCGTAGGATTGGTTGTATGACGGCAGAGGAACAGAGCAGTACGGAAGTAAAAAAGCCAGCCGCGAGTGCCCAGGAGATCAAGGCGCTGGCGCATCCGTTGCGCTTGAGGATCCTCCGTCTCTGCGGACTCCATGAACTGACCAATAAGCAGCTTGCAGACCGGCTGGATCAGGACCCGGGGACAGTGCTTTACCACGTGCGCCAATTGCTCTCCACCGGCTTCCTTGAACCCGCTGAAGTCCGCACCGGTGAGAGCGGTGCGCTCGAAAAGCCGTACCGCTCAACCGGGCGGTCCTGGAGCCTGGATACAGCACTGGACAAGGCAGGTCCGGGTGGTCCGCTTGCGCCGGTCGAGGCGTTTCGCGAAGAGCTCAGGGAAGCCGGGCCGGACGCGCTCGCCAATCTCTCACGCTTTGTTGTGCATCTGTCCCCGGACGACGTCGAAGACCTGACCACGCGCATCTACCAGGTGCTGAGCGAATACACGGACAGCGACAAACAGCGCCCGGACCAGCCCGCCTACGGCGGCATCTTTGTCCTTCATCGATCATTGGACTAGGTCGCTAGCCCAGCATCCCAAGGATTGACCAGCTGTAGGCCAGTACCGGTGAAATCTGCGATATTCCTTGTAGCCAAAACTGAATTGTGCTGGCGGCAGACCGCTGCTAGCTGCGCGTCGAAGACGCTGATCGGGCGGCCGCCGCGCGTCTGCGTCTCCAGGATGTCCGCGCAGTAAACGGAAGGGCCGATATCAAATGCCAGCACGTAGCCAGCGAACGTCTCTGTGAGAAGAGACTCCATGCGGGTTCCAATCTCCTGTTTCCGCCTGCCCTCCGGCAGGAGACCCACGCCAGCCCGAATTTCAGCCGCTGTGAGCGCAGTGATCATCAACTCAGAGGAGTTGTGCGTGTCGACCCATTCGATCACTGTCTGTTCCGGTTGCAGCTTGGCAAGTTCGGACACTACATTCGTGTTCAAAACGATCATGCGCTGAAGTGCGCCGCGCGGGCCGGTTCGTTGGGACGTGGAGTCTCCAGATCAGCTCCGCCAATCTCCGCGAACTGCTCGCGAATGTAGGAGCCGAGCCCTCGCGGTGGTCGCCGTCCGCTCAATGCAGCAGCCAGAAGCAGCCTGGCCTCGGCCTCCATGGAGCGCCCGTGCTCCGCGGCCTGCACACGTAAACGTGCCTTCACATCGTCATCCAAGTCTCGAATCATCAACGTAGCCACCAGCCGCTCCTCAACCCTTACGGTTTTATGCAATGACATCACTGCATGCAGATCGGTGAGCTTCCAGCTCACCGGATCTCCGCGCGCTCGTTCCTCGCCTGGTCGATCACCGGGAGTGGGGCTTATACCGGTTTTCACTGGTGCCTGCTGTCATTCGCCCGCGATTGCCCAGCGCGCGGTGACGGTGCGCGTGATGTCCTGAGTGCCCACTTCGATGGGCATTCCCTGCTCCGCCATAATTTCCATTCGTGCGGCCCGAAGCGGAACCGGATGAGATCCTTCGGAAATCTCCTGCACCCGTCCGAGGGTGCAACCGGACAATTCCGCCCAGCGCAGGGCCCTGGCGTGCGCGTCCTGCCAGGCCCCATCCTGAGCGCGAAGTTCATGCACCGACCGGTCGGAGAACCCGAGGGACATAGAGTCCACCCGCGCATGGTTGCCGCCAGCGGATATCACTGATTCAAGCAGCGAAGAAGCCGTTCTGAGGTCATCGATTGTTACCGACAACCGGTGGGCCGACACGTAGCCTGTCACGGAGACGGACTGCTCCGACCACGTGGTTTCGGCGCGCAACTCGATGCCTCTGACGCTCCGCCGTACGGCAGGGACACCCGCATCATCGACGGCTTGAAGCACCCGCCGTGCTGCCGCGGACGCCTCGCGGTAGGCCTCTGATGCCGATGCGCTGCGCACTTCAACACCGAAGTCGAGGTGCAGCAGATCCGGCGTCGCCTGTACGGACCCCGTTCCCGTAACGGTGATTCCGTTCATGATCCGTCCTTTCCACGGCGCCGGTTCCGCCGCAGCGGTTTCTCCGTGTAGCCGCCGTCGCGCAGGCCTGCCCACCGCTCAAAGATGTTGCGCGATGCGGGATCTCCTGTGCGCAGGATAGACCATCCCGCGCCCAGGAAATACAGCGGTAGGAACGGCAGTCCCAGGCATGCCGCGTACTGGGTGCTGTGACGCGCCTCGTGTGCAATCAACTGTGGACGGATATTTTCCGGAGATGCCCTGAACAGCACCACGTTGCCTACCGTGAAGGCGCTCGCGACGGGGAGCCGGCCCGTGTACTTGAAAGCGAAGGTCAGGCCGTTGCTGCCGCGCCGGACCTCACAGCGCCTGGCGCGCGCGATTCCGAGTCCGCACACGGTTGAGAGGTTGATCCAGTTGAGGATCCTTCTCAAGCGCTCGCGGGCGGTCATGGGGTAAGTCTAGGACGGCAGGCCGCTGGTGGAGCCGGCGCCGTGCATTCGGGGGACCGGTGGGAAGTCATTTAGACTGTCCAAGCCGACACCAACGGCCCTTCAACGAAATCAAGGTAAGTACACACTGATGTCTGAACCCACGCAGCCTGGCGGATCCGCGGATCCGTCCGCCGCCGTCGTACCCCATCCGCTTGACTCCGACGCGGTCAGCCGCACCGTCGACAACGCGCTGGCGGACATCGCTGCAGCCGCGGATCTCGGCGAACTCAAAGGTGCCCGGATTGCGCACACTGGCGAGAAATCACCGCTGAGCCTTGCGAACCGCGGAATCGGAGCCTTGGCGAAGGACGAGAAAGCAGCAGCGGGAAAGAACATCGGCCCGGCGCGCAGCCGGATCAACCAGGCGCTCGCCGCCCGGACCACCGAACTTGAGGCGGAGCGCGACGCGCGCATCCTCGTCGAGGAAGCGGTCGATGTGACGGCGGCACCGCGCCGTCGTCGTGCTGGTGCACGCCATCCTCTGTCCATCCTGCAGGAGCGGGTCAGCGACATCTTCGTAGGGATGGGCTGGGAAATCGCCGAGGGCCCAGAGGTGGAATCCGAGTGGTTCAACTTTGACGCGCTCAACTTCAAACCGGACCACCCCGCACGCGAAATGCAGGATACATTTTTCGTGGAGCCGCCTGAAGCGCACCTCCTCATGCGGACGCACACATCGCCCGTGCAGGTGCGCGCGATGCTTGAGCGCGACCTCCCGCTTTACGTCCTGTGCCCGGGCAAGGTGTTCCGTACCGATGAACTCGACGCCACGCATACCCCGGTGTTCCATCAGTTCGAGGGTCTTGCCATAGACCGGAACCTCAGCATGGCGGACCTGCGGGGAACGCTGGAACACTTCGCGCGCCTGATGTTCGGCGACGACGCCGGAATCAGGCTCCGCCCCAATTACTTCCCCTTCACCGAGCCGTCCGCTGAGCTGGACATCTGGCACCCCGGCGCCAAAGGGGGCCCGCAGTGGATCGAATGGGGCGGCTGCGGCATGGTGCACCCCAACGTGCTGCGCGCCGCAGGCATTGACCCGGAGCAATACTCCGGTTTCGCGTTTGGCATGGGCATTGAACGCACCCTCATGTTCCGCAACGAGGTAGGCGATATGCGCGACATGATCGAGGGCGATGTACGTTTCAGCGAGCACTTCGGGATGGAGATCTAACCGTGCGTATTCCACTTTCCTGGCTGCGCGAGTATGCGCAGGTTCCCCGAGATGCAACCGCCGAAGACGTGATGGCAGAGCTGGTCAAAGTGGGCCTTGAGGAAGAAGCCGTCCACCGGCCCACAGACTCACTGTCCGGTCCCGTTGTGGTGGGGCAGGTGCTCTCAGTTGTCAAGGAACCGCAAAGCAACGGCAAGACCATCAACTGGTGCCAGGTCCGGGTGGTCCCCGCGGGGCAGCCGCAGACCCTATCCGGTGACGGCATCGATCCGTCCGGTGTGCAGGGGGTGGTGTGCGGCGCGCACAACTTCACCGAGGGCGACAAAGTGGTGGTCACCCTCCCCGGATCGATCCTGCCGGGCGACTTCCGGATCGCTGCACGCAAAACCTACGGCCACGTCTCCGCCGGCATGATCGCCTCGGTCAGGGAACTCGGCATCGGCGAAGATCATGACGGCATTCTGGTCCTGTCCACCCTGGGCCTTGATCCGGAGATCGGCTCCGACGCGATGGAGCTGCTGGCGCTGTACGATCAGGCAGCTGAAATCAACGTAACCCCGGACCGCAGCTACTGTTTTTCGATCCGCGGCATTGCCCGCGAGTACGCCCACGCGACCGGAACAAAGTTCACTGACCCGGCGGGCGCCGTCGTCGTTCCCCCTTCCAACGGCGCCGGGTATCCGGTGCGGCTGGAGGATCAGGCACCCGTTTACGGCACACCCGGCTGCGACCGGTTCGTGGCGCGTACGGTGCGCGGCGTTGACGCCGCCCGTCCCACGCCGCCGTGGATGTCAACCCGGCTGCGCCTGGCCGGAATCCGCTCGATCTCGCTCCCGGTCGACATCTCGAATTATGTGATGCTCGAGCTGGGGCAGCCCACCCACTGCTATGACCAGGACAAACTGTCCGGCGACATCGTGGTGAGGCGCGCACACGCCGGCGAAACGCTGAAGACCCTCGACGACAAGGTACGCACCCTCGATCCCGAAGATCTGCTCATCACCGACGGGTCCGGGGGCATCGGCATTGCAGGCGTGATGGGCGGCGCCGACACCGAAGTGTCCGATTCTACGGTGAACGTCCTCGTTGAGGCCGCTCACTTCGACGAGGTGTCGATCGCCCGCTCACGACGCCGCCACAGGCTCCCCTCTGAAGCGTCCAAGCGGTTCGAACGAGGTGTGGACTGGCAGGTTGCGGACGTCGCTGCCCAGCGGGTTGTCGACCTGCTCGTGGAGCTCGCCGGCGGTACCGCCGATCAGACGGGCACCGACGTCGGAACCGCACCGGACGCCGTCGTCATCGATCTCCCTGCAGGCTTCGCAGCCCAGCGGATCGGCATCGACTTCACGGCGGATCAGATCACCGGCACCTTCACCGATCTGGGTGCTGCAGTGGAAGCGCACGACGGCGGCTGGACAGTCACTGCCCCGAGTTGGCGCCACGACCTGGAAACCAAGGAGGATCTCTCCGAGGAAATAGCCCGGCTGGTGGGCTATGACCTGATCCCGTCCCGGCTGCCGGTTGCTCCTCCCGGGCGGGGGCTGTCCAAGTCGCAGCAGCAGCGCCGCAGGGTGCTCCAGGCGTTGGCCGATGCGGGGTTGACCGAGGTATTGTCCTACCCGTTTGTATCTGCGGAGTCCAACAACACCTTCGGTGGAGCCGAAGCGGGGGAACAGGCTTCGGTGAAGCTGGCAAACCCGCTGAGTGCTGAATTCAGTTATCTGCGGCGCTCAGTGCTGCCGGGGTTGATCGAGGTGGCCAAGCGTAACCACTCCCGCGGCTTCCGCGACCTGGCCCTGTACGAGGCCGGGCTCGTGTTCCTTCCGCAGGGCACGCTTGGAACTCCGTCCATTCCTCCGCTGGGCGTCCGTCCGCCGGAAGAGGTGCTGGACGGACTGTACGACGGGCTGCCGGCACAACCACTGACCATAGCGGCAATCTTCACCGGAAACGATTCCCCTGCTGCCGCCAACCATCAGCCACGCGCCTGGGACTGGGCCGACGCACTCGATGCAGTGCGGCTGATGGCCGATGTTGTGGGCGTTGAACTGCTGGTTGAGCAGGGGGACCATCAGGCGTACCATCCGGGCCGAACTGCCCGCGTTTCACTGCGTTCGGGCGAAATCCTCGGTTACGCCGGAGAGCTGCACCCCAAGCTGCTCGCGGCACACGATCTTCCGGCGCGCACGGTTGCCTTGGAGATCAACGCCGACCTGCTCTTCGAAGCGGCCGCCGATGTGATCGTGGCAAAGCACCTGTCCACTTTCCCTGCGACAACGCAGGACGTTGCGCTGGTGGTCGACGGATCACTTCCGGCGGACGCTGTGCTGGCAACACTGCGCGAGGGCGCGGGCGAACTTCTGGAGGATGTGCACCTGTTCGACGTGTACTCCGGCCAGGGTATCGACGACGGGCTGAAGTCCCTGGCATTTGCGCTGCGGTTCAGGGCAATCGACCGCACCTTGACCGCCGACGAGGCAAGCACCGCGAGGGACCACGCGGTCAAGCTGGCCGCGGAGCGTCACGGAGCCGTCCAGCGGTAAGTGGGGCAGGGTCTCCACGCACGCCCCGAGAGGGCGTTTGGTCGACCACCGGTGATCGACCAAGGGCCGCCAGGCCCGCGTGGAGATCCGGTGCCTGGTCGATCACCGAGCGGGTCAGGGGATCAGCAGCAGCTTCCCGGTGGTCTTACGCCCTTCAAGATCCCCGTGTGCACCGGCGGCATCGGCCAGCGCATATCGCGCGCCAATCCGTACCTTCAGGGAACCGTCAAGCACAGCCGAAAAGAGCTCCTCTGAGCGCCAGCGCCGTTCCTGCGCGGTCAACAAATAGTCGGCCAGCTTTGGCCGGGTTATGTGGAGGGATCCGCCGGCATTCAGTCGCTGCAGGTCGAACGCGGGAACCGCACCCGACGCCGCGCCAAACAGCACCAGCGTTCCGCGGGTGCGCAGCGCCTCAAGGGAGCCGTCAAACGTTGCCTTCCCCACGCCGTCGTACACCACATCCGCACCCGTGCCGTCAGTAAGCTCGCGGGTTGCGTCCGCGAACCCGTCATAGCGCAGTACGACGTCGGCACCCGCGTCCCGTGCCAGCATCTCTTTCTCGTCCGTGGAGACGGTGGTGATCACGCGTGCACCCTTGACCTTGAGCAGCTGAATGAGCAACAGCCCCACGCCGCCCGCACCCGCATGAGTCAGTACCGTGTGGCCGGGCTCAACCCGGAACGTCGAGTTGATCAGATAGTGGGCTGTCATGCCCTGCAGGGGGAGCGCGGCAGCGGTTTCGAGGTCGACGCCGGACGGAACCGGGAGGGCTTTTGCGGCGTCAACGAGTGCAAATTCGGCGTAGGTTCCGGATCCCTCAGCGAATGCCACGCGGTCGCCGGGAGCAAATCCCGACGCAGCCGGCCCTGTTGCGACCACTTCACCGGAAGCCTCACCCCCGGGGGTGAAAGGGTAGGTCACTTTATAGGCGCCGCTGCGCTGGTAAGTCTCGATGAAGTTCACGCCGGCGGCCGCAATCCGCACCAGCAGCTGCGTGCCGGTTGGCTGTGGCTGG
>NZ_KI915008.1:17211-21210 GCF_000520595.1 Arthrobacter sp. H5 | reverse complement strand
GTGGCTGGTGGGTATCGCGGGCAACGAGGACTTCCGGTCCGCCTGCAACATGTACAACAATGGCTGTGGGCATTGAACTTCTCCATCCGGTTGGAACTGTTTCATCCATGCTATGACGCATGGTCTCCTGCATATTTATGTGACAGCATGAATATGTTTGCTGTACGCTGATGTTCATGAGTATTTCGGTAGCGGTTTCCGGCGCCAGCGGCTATGCGGGCGGCGAAGTGTTGCGCCTGCTGTCATCGCATCCGGGCGTGACCATTGGTGCCATCACCGCCCACAGCAGTGCCGGTTCCCGCCTGGGAGAGCTGCAGCCGCATCTTCACTCACTGGGAAACAGATTGATCGAGGAAACCTCCGTCGAGAATCTTGCCGGCCACGACGTCGTCTTCCTCGCCCTGCCGCACGGCGCCAGCGCCGAGATCGCGGCGAAGCTTCCCGCAGACACCCTGGTCATTGACGCCGGCGCGGATCACCGCCTGGATGATCCCGCCGCGTGGGAGCAGTTTTACGGTTCGACGCACGCCGGAACCTGGCCGTACGGTCTTCCCGAGCTTCCCGGCCAGCGCGCAAAACTCCGGGGAGCGAGGCGCATTGCTGTTCCCGGTTGCTACCCCACCAGTGCGCTCCTGGCGCTGACGCCGGGATTTGCCGCAGGTCTGCTCAAGCCCGACGACGTTGTGATTGTCTCAGCCTCCGGCGCGTCGGGTGCAGGCAAGGCGCTGAAGCCGCACCTTCTCGGCTCGGAGGTGATGGGCGGCATGAGTCCCTATGGGGTTGGGGGCGGCCACCGGCACACGCCCGAGATCGAGCAGGAACTTTCCACCGCAGCCGGAATGCCGGTGACAGTGTCATTCACTCCCACCCTCGCCCCCATGTCGAGGGGAATCCTGACGACGGCGACAGCGAGAGTGGCACCGGGCGCGTCCGCCGAATCACTCAGGGAGGCGTGGGAAAGCGCGTACGACGACGAAACGTTTGTCACGCTGTTGCCGCACGGCCAGTGGCCGGCCACCAAGTCCGTGGTTGGCTCCAACTACGCGAACCTGCAGCTTGCCTACGATGGGCATGCGGGGCGGGTCATCGTCAGCTGCGTGATCGACAACCTCACTAAGGGCACCGCCGGAGGGGCCGTCCAGTCCATGAACATAGCGCTGGGACTGCCCGAAACGGCAGGCCTGACAATGCAGGGAGTTGCACCGTGAGTATCACCGAACCGCAGGGCTTCCGGGCTTCCGGCGTAGCCGCCGGCCTTAAATCAACGGGAAAGCCCGATATTGCCCTCGTGGTCAACGATGGTCCGCTGAAGCATGCCGCAGCGGTATTCACCTCCAACCGGGTGGCCGCCGCACCAGTGCACTGGTCCCGTCAGGTCGTATCCGACGGACGCGTTGATGCAGTGGTACTGAATTCCGGTGGGGCCAACGCGTGCACCGGAGCGCAGGGCTTTCAGAACACCCATGCCACTGCTGAACATGCCGCCGGGGTGCTGGGTGTGTCCGCGGGAGATGTCTTTGTGTGCTCCACCGGACTCATCGGCGAGCAGTTGCCCATGGAGAAAGTGCTTTCGGGCGTGGATGCAGCAGCCGGTCAGCTCACCACCGCCGGAGGACAAGCTGCGGCCGAGGCCATCATGACCACTGATTCCGTATCCAAAGAAGCCCGGCACCCGGCATCCGCAGATGAGCCGAGCGAGGGATACTCTATTGGCGGGATGGCCAAAGGCGCCGGGATGCTTGCACCCGGCCTTGCAACGATGCTCGTGGTGCTGACCACCGACGCGGTGGTGCCGCCCGCCGAGCTGGATGCTGCGCTCCGGGAAGCAACCCGCGTCACGTTTGACCGCGCGGATTCCGACGGCTGCATGTCCACCAATGACACAGTGGTGCTGCTGGCATCCGGAGCCAGCGGCATTACCCCTGATGGCGCCGAGTTTGCCGCAGCGCTGACCGCGGTATGCGACAGTCTTGCCCGGCAGCTCATCCAGGACGCCGAGGGCGCCAGCCACACCATCGCCGTCACCACCAGCGGCGCCGCCAGCGAGAGCGACGCCGAAAAGGTGAGCAGGGCCGTCGCCCGGTCCAATCTGTTCAAGACCGCCATCTTTGGCAACGATCCCAACTGGGGCCGGGTGCTCGCCGCCGTCGGGACCACCGATGCCCGGTTTGAGCCGGATCAATTGAATGTGTCGATGAACGGGATCCAGATCTGCCGGGGCGGCGGTATCGGTGAATCGCGGGACCTGGTCGATCTCACCGGGCGTGAGGTCAGTGTGGAGATCGATCTGCAGGCCGGGACGGCAGAGGCGACCATCTGGACCAACGACCTGACCCATGAATACGTCCACGAGAACTCGGCGTACTCCAGCTGACCCGGTGGTCGATGACCGGGGGCAAGAAAAGGAAGTCATGAACACAGTCAACGCGGCACAGGACAAGGCAGCCACCCTCATCGAGGCGCTGCCTTGGATCCAGCGCTTCGCCGGAACCGTCATGGTGGTCAAGTACGGCGGCAACGCCATGGTCAACGAGGATCTCCGCCGCGCCTTCGCTGAGGACATTGTCTTCCTTCACCACGTGGGCATCCATCCCGTGGTGGTGCACGGCGGAGGCCCGCAGATCAACGGGATGCTGGACAGGCTGGGCATTCAGTCCGAGTTCAAGGGCGGTCTCCGGGTCACCACACCCGAGGCCATGGATGTAGTGCGCATGGTCCTGACCGGTCAGGTGGGACGCGAGCTCGTAGGGCTCATCAATTCACACGGACCCTATGCGGTGGGGCTCTCCGGAGAGGACGGCGGACTGCTGCAGGCGGTCCGCACCGGGACCATCATCGACGGGGTGGGCGTGGATCTTGGCCTGGTGGGTGAGGTGGTGGGCGTTAATCCGTCAGCCATTCTGGACATCCTGGAAGCGGGTCGGATTCCCGTCATCTCCACGGTTGCCCCTGAGATTGACTCCGCGGGGACAAGTACCAACCAGGTGCTGAACGTCAATGCCGACACCGCCGCCGCTGCGCTCGCCGAAGCACTCCATGCCTCGAAACTGGTGATCCTCACCGACGTTGAAGGACTCTACGCAAGCTGGCCGGACAAGTCGTCGCTGATTTCATCCCTGACGGCAGGGGAACTTCGGGACAAGCTGCCTCAGCTGGAGTCCGGCATGATCCCCAAGATGCAGGCCTGCCTCAAGGCCGTTGACGGGGGAGTGGAGCGGGCACACATTGTCGATGGCAGGGAAGCTCATTCCATGTTGCTGGAAGTCTTTACCACCGCCGGAATCGGCACCCAGGTAGTGCCGGACGAGGACGTGACCGCATGAATGAAGTGACGCAGGCAAAACTGCCCGAGATCCAGGAAGCATCCGGCCAGGAGTGGCTGGAACGCTACGGAAGGTCGCTCCTGGGAGTTTTCGGCACTCCGCAGCGCGTACTGGTCCGCGGCGCCGGCTGCCACGTCTGGGATGCGGACGGAAATCAGTACCTTGACCTGTTGGGCGGTATCGCCGTCAACGCGCTGGGCCACGCCCATCCCTTTGTCACGTCGGTGATCAGCAGCCAGCTCGCCACCCTGGGGCATGTCTCCAACTTTTTCACCAGCCCCACCCAGATTGCGCTCGCCGAAAAACTGCTTGATCTCTCGAGGGCACCGGATGGTTCCAGGGTCTTCTTCACAAACTCCGGCACCGAAGCAGTGGAGGCGGCTTTCAAGCTTGCCCGCCGTAACAGCAGCGCGGCCCAGGCGGGAACAAAACGCAGCCGGATCCTTGCGCTCGACGGCGGTTTCCACGGCCGCACCATGGGTGCGCTCGCGCTCACCTCCAAACAAGCCTACCGGGAGCCCTTCGAACCTCTCCCGGGCGGCGTGGAGCATCTTCCATTCGGCGATATCGACGCACTGGTGAGCGCCGTCGATGAGTCGGTTGCCGCCGTCGTACTTGAACCAATCCAGGGCGAGGCGGGCGTCCGTCCGCTCCCGCCGGGCTACCTGAGGGCCGC
>NZ_KI915008.1:5827-17111 GCF_000520595.1 Arthrobacter sp. H5 | reverse complement strand
GCTCCCGCCGGGCTACCTGAGGGCCGCCCGAGAGGCGACAGCGAAGGCCGGAGCACTCCTGATCCTCGATGAGGTCCAGACCGGTGTCGGCAGGACGGGCCGTTGGTTTGCCCACCAGGATACAGACGTAGTCCCCGACGCTATGACACTGGCAAAGGGGCTGGGCGGCGGCTTCCCCCTAGGGGCGCTGATCACCTTTGGCGAAGAAACCTCCACCATGCTGACCGCCGGCCAGCATGGGACTACCTTCGGGGGCAACCCGGTGGCCACTGCCGCTGGGCTTGCCACCCTGCATACCCTTGAGGCGACAGGCATGCTGGAGAACGCGAACGACGTCGGCACCCACCTCCGCGCCGGACTGGCAGGCCTGGAGGCGGTCACCGAAGTCCGGGGGGAGGGCCTGCTCATTGGCTTTGACCTTGATGGCGATTACGCTGCCGCCGCGGTCCAGGAGGCCCTGTTACGGGGCTTCATCATCAACGCACCCACACCGTGCACGCTGAGGCTGGCACCGCCGTTGATCATTACCCGCGAACAGGCTCAGACGTTCCTTGACGCACTTCCCGCCCTTCTCGCTGCAGCCAAAGGAGCCTGATTCATGACACGCCACTTCCTGGTCGATACGGATCTCTCGCCCGCGGAGCAGGCCGAGGTCCTCGACCTTGCGCTTGAACTTAAGAACTCCCCATACTCCAGAGGCACCTATTCGGGCGAGGGTGCCGGCCGGAAGACGGTCGCCGTCATCTTCGACAAGACCTCCACCCGAACCCGTGTGTCATTCGCAACGGGCATTGCGGATCTGGGCGGCGTTCCGCTGATCATGGGCGCCGGGGAATCCCAATTGGGCCACAAGGAGTCTGTCACGGACACCGCGATGGTGCTGGAGCGGATGGTTGCCACCATTGTCTGGCGCACCTATGCGCAGGCAGATCTGGAGGAGATGGCTGCCTCCTCCACCGTGCCGGTCATCAACGCGCTCTCCGACGACTATCACCCGTGCCAGCTCCTTGCGGACCTCATGACCATCCGCGAACATAAAGGGGAACTCAAGGGTTTGACCATGACCTACCTGGGCGACGCCGCCAACAACATGGCCAACTCCTACCTTCTGGCCGGTGTCACCGCCGGAATGCACGTGCGGATCGCCGGGCCGGAGGGCTACCTGCCGGAGCCGCGGATTGTCGACGCCGCCAAGGAGCGGGCCGCCGGCACAGGCGGTTCGGTGCTGATCACCACGGACCCTGCGGAGGCGCTGCAGGGCGCCGATGTGGTCGCCACCGATACCTGGGTGTCGATGGGGCAGGAAATTGAGGACCAAGAGGTGAAGAGTGCCAGGTTCGCCTTGTTCCGCAGCTACGCCGTGGATTCCGCCGCGATGGCACGGGCGGCGCCGGACGCCGTCGTACTTCATTGCCTGCCCGCCTACCGCGGCTACGAGATCGCAGCCGATGTGATCGATGGCCCACAGTCGGCGGTCTGGGACGAGGCGGAAAACCGCCTCCACGCGCAGAAGGCCCTGATGGTCTGGCTGATGGAGCGATCGTAGGCCATGGCAAGCACCCAGCCCACTGGCCAGCCGACAACAAAGACAGCCCGCCAGGCACGCATCATTGCGCTGCTGACCTCAGAATCGGTGCGCTCGCAGGCGGAGCTTGCTGCCCTGCTGGCCGACAATGGCGTACAGGTGACGCAAGCTACCCTCTCCCGCGACCTGGTGGAGCTCGGCGCGGTGCGGGTGCGTGCCCGGGAAGGTGTCCTCGTGTACGCAGTTCCAGGGGAGGGCGGTGGACGGGCGCCGCAGAGCGGGGTCACCCAGGAGATCCTGGACTCCCGCCTGGCCAGACTGTGTGCGGAGCTGCTGGTGACTGCGGAGGCCTCGGGGAACCTCGTGGTGCTGCGGACACCGCCCGGCGCCGCGAACTTTCTTGCCCTTGCCATTGACCATTCGGTGATGCCGTCCATCCTGGGAACCATTGCCGGCGACGACACCATCCTGCTGGTCACCCGCGATCCAGCTGGAGGAGACGCCGTGGCGTCCAGGTTCCTGCAGTTTGCGCACGAATCAGCCGGCAATCCCCAAGCATTACCCTGAAACCAAGAGACTGAACAACAATTTAGGAGCATCAGTGACTGAACGTATTGTCCTTGCCTACTCGGGCGGACTCGACACGTCCGTGGCCATCGGCTGGATCGCCGAAGCAACCGGCGCCGAGGTGGTGGCCGTGGCCGTGGATGTTGGACAGGGCGGCGAGTCCCTGGAAACCATCCGTCAGCGGGCGCTCGGCTGCGGCGCCGTTGAAGCCTATGTGGCCGATGCCCGCGACGAGTTCGCCAATGAATACTGCATGCCCACGCTGAAGGCCAACGCCCTCTACATGGACGCCTATCCTCTGGTGTCGGCTATCTCCCGTCCTGTGATCGTCAAGCACCTGGTCGCAGCGGCCCGCGAGTTCGGCGCCTCCACCGTTGCCCACGGCTGCACGGGCAAGGGCAACGACCAGGTCCGATTCGAAGTGGGAATCCAGACCTTGGGCCCGGACCTGAAGTGCATTGCACCCGTCCGTGACCTGGCGTTGACCCGGGACAAGGCCATAGCCTTCGCCGAGGAAAAGGGCCTGCCGATCGAGACCACCAAGAAGAACCCGTTCTCGATCGACCAGAACGTCTGGGGACGCGCTGTGGAGACGGGCTTCCTGGAGGACATCTGGAACGGTCCCACCAAGGACGTTTACGAGTACACGGATTCACCCGAGTTTTCGCCTGCCGCCGACGAAGTGGTGATCACCTTCAAGGAAGGCATCCCGGTGGCCATTGACGGGAATGCAGTCACGCCGCTGCAGGCTATCGAGGAACTGAACCGCCGTGCCGGAGCCCAGGGCGTTGGCCGGATCGACATCGTCGAGGACCGGCTTGTGGGAATCAAGAGCCGCGAAATCTACGAAGCACCCGGTGCGATGGCCCTCATCACCGCCCACCGCGAATTGGAGAACGTCACAGTCGAGCGTGAGCAGGCACGCTTCAAGAAGACGGTCGGCCAGCGCTGGACCGAGCTGGTGTATGACGGCCAGTGGTTCTCACCTCTGAAGCGTTCGCTGGATACGTTCATCGACGACACACAGCGCTATGTTTCGGGCGATGTGCGACTCGACCTCCACGGCGGACGTGCCACGGTCACCGGACGCCGCTCCGACGTCGGGCTCTACGACTTCAACCTCGCCACCTATGACACCGGAGACACGTTTGACCAGTCGATGGCCCGCGGGTTCATCGAGATCTTCGGACTCTCCTCCAAGGTGGCATCGGGCCGCGACGAGCGGGCCGGTTCCTGACGGTGGTCGACAAACAGAACGACGACGGCGTCCCGGGCGAGACCTCCAGCGCCCGGAACCAGGATCTCCGCCCGGCCGTGGACGGCCTTGGTCGATCACCGGAGCCGTTGGCGGCCCGAACCAACGAAGGTTCGCTCTGGGGTGGACGCTTTGCCGGCGGGCCGGCGGATGCACTGGCTGCGCTGAGCAAGTCAACGCACTTCGACTGGCGGCTGGCGCGCCACGACATAGCCGGCTCGCGGGCCCATGCCCGTGTCCTGCACAGGGCGGCGCTGCTCGACGACGGCGAACTGACCGGCATGCTGGCGGCGCTGGATACGCTCGACGACGACGTCCGCTCTGGTGCGTACGTTCCCTCCGATTCGGATGAGGACGTGCACGGGTCGTTGGAGCGGGGGCTGATTGAGCGCGCGGGTGTCCATCTCGGCGGCAAGCTGCGTGCGGGCCGTTCCCGGAATGACCAGGTGGCCACACTGGGCCGCATGTACCTGCGTGAGCATGCCCGGATCATCACCAGCGGTGTGCTGGCGGTGATCCACGCCCTGATTGAGCAGGCGGAACGGCATTCCGATGTGCCTATGCCGGGACGGACCCACCTGCAGCACGCGCAGCCGGTTCTGCTGAGCCATCATTTGCTTGCTCATGCGTGGGCGCTTCTGCGGGATGTGCAGCGCTTGCGGGATTGGGACAAGCGTGCCGCGGTGTCACCGTACGGCTCCGGTGCGCTGGCTGGCTCGTCCCTGGGACTTGACCCGGAAGCGGTTGCGGCGGAGCTGGGTTTCGATTCAGCGACCCACAACTCGATTGACGGAACGGCGTCACGTGATGTCTATGCCGAATTTGCATGGGTGGCCTCGATGATCGGCGTTGATCTGTCGCGCATCAGCGAGGAAGTGATCATTTGGGCAACTAAGGAGTTCTCCTTTGTCACCCTGCACGACTCCTATTCCACCGGATCGTCGATCATGCCGCAGAAGAAAAATCCCGACGTTGCGGAGCTTGCCCGTGGAAAGGCCGGCAGGCTGATCGGCAACCTCACCGGGTTGCTTGCCACGCTGAAGGGTCTTCCGCTGGCCTACAACAGGGACCTTCAGGAGGATAAGGAGCCGGTGTTCGATGCTGCAGACACGTTGGAAGTGCTCCTTCCCGCCGTGTCCGGCATGATCGCCACCCTGACTTTCAACACTGAGCGTCTGGCATCGCTGGCCCCGCTCGGATTTGCCCTCGCAACCGACATCGCCGAGTGGCTGGTCCGTCAGGGCGTTCCGTTCCGTGAAGCACACGAACTCTCCGGTGCTGCGGTGAAGCTTGCCGAAGGCCGCGGAGTCGAACTATGGGACCTGACCGATGAGGACTATGCCGGGATATCCACTCACCTGACACCGAACGTGCGAGAAGTGCTCACTGTCGAAGGATCGCTGAACAGCAGGGATTCGCAGGGTGGTACCGCTCCGGCCGCGGTGGCACGGCAGTTGGATGCGTTGCGCAAGGAGTTGGCAGGCCTCCAGCCGTTCGCTGGTTCGTAAGGGGTATTCTCTTCAGAAACACCCCTCCCACGACAAGGATGTCCAGTGAGCCATGAGTCGCATATCGATCTTCCGACCAGGCTGGCCGCGGCAGCCAAGGACTTCAGGGAGGTGGCAGTCGGGCTGGATGACGAGGGACTGGCTGCACGGTCGTCGTTGCCCGGCTGGAACCGTGCGTATGTGGTGGCGCATGTCGAAGGGATCTCCCGTGCGATGGAGCGGCAGGTTCAGTTTGCTGCCCGAGGCGAGCTGATCGAGTTGTACGACGGCGGCTACGAGGGTCGGGTGCGTGGCATCGAGCTTCGGGCGCAGAGGCCAGCAGCCGAGCAAAAGAAAGCGCTGGAAGCGGCGTTGGACAGCGCCGTCGTCGTCTTCAAAGGTCTTGACGGCGCCGCTTGGAGGGGCCGCATCAGCTACCGGGATGGAACCGTGCACGACGGCGCACTTGCACTCTGGCGGGAACTCGTCATCCATGCATCCGATCTCAATGCTGGCCGCACATCGTTGGACTGGGACGATGCGTTCTGCCGGTACCTGCTCGGATTCCTGGAGGCCCGTGTTCCTGAGGGTCTGGCACTGAAATTGCAGCCGCTAGGTCAACCGCCGGTCACCATCGGCGCGGAGCAGGGCAGCGCACGGCGCACGGTCGTGGTCACCGGTCTGCTGCAGGACATCGCCGCCTGGCTTGCCGGGCGTGTTCCCCTCGGGGGTTTGAACGCCACGGCTGCGGCGGATGGTGTGGCCCTGCCGGATCTGCTTCCGTGGCCGTCCGGCGTTGCACCGAAGTAGGCCGGGCTGTCTCGCTGGGGCTCTGCGTGCTTGCCGGCTTCTCACCACGGCGGCGGAATGTCATCCAGCGTTGGCCAGGGCGTCGGATAAGTGTTCCAACGTTCCGATCCGGGTTGTTTGGCGGAAGACGCAGCTGCTCTGGGTGCCTGGGTTTGCTCGGCTGTATTCAATGTGTGGGCTCTACCATCTGAACCAGATGTGTCGATTGAATCCGCGATGGGAGCACTCACGTCCATCCCTGCGTAGGCGCCGTGTGCCTTGTTACGGCGGGGTGTTTGGTCCGGGTCGATGTAGGGCGGCGGGATGAACCACGGGATGCCGTCCTGGACCCGGATTGTCCAGTTGCCGTCTTCGAGCAGATCATGGTGGTGTCCGCAGACAAGAGCGCCGTTATCGGTGTCTGTGGTTCCGCCGGCATACCAAGGTGTGATGTGATGTGCTTCGCACCAGATCGGCGGGATGGTGCAGCCGGGAAAGGCACAGCCTTTGTCCCGTGTCATGAGGGCTCGCCGTTGGGTGGCGTTAAAGAATCGTTGGCCGCGACCCAGATCGAGGATTTCGCCGCTGCCGCCCAGGAGGATAGGAAGGATATTGGCGTCACAGGCGATGCGGCGTGCGGTTTTGGGTCTGATGGGGCCGCCGAACATGGTGTGTCCTGCGCCCGGGATCTCTCCGATGAGTGTTTGGTAGTCGATGGTGACCATCACCTGAGGTCGGTGACCTCCGGTGGCAGGAAGCTTATTGGTCGCTAGTGCCAGCCGGCAGGCGCCGGTCAGCCCGTCCAATAGTTGTTGTGCCCGGGTGCGCTGGTCCAGCGGGGCAGGTTCCTGGGTGCTGGTGCCGGTGCCGGCGCCGGTGCTGGTGCTCGTGCTGTGGTGGTTGATCCGGGGGTTGGTGGCGGTGTTCATGGTGGTGGTCAGGACTTCGAATTGATCATCGGTGGTGATGATTTCCATTCGGTGCAGTCCGTTGCGGGTTCCTTTAAGGAACACTCCCTGGCGGGTGCGGAGGTAGTCCTCGGAGGGTTCGCGTCCGTCGGGGTCCAGTGCTGCTTCCCAGTACCGGCAGACCTCCCGCACCAGGTCGGTGTCCGACTCGCAGGCCTGGCTGCTCAGTGACCGTTCCATGGCCAACAGGTCATCCGGGGTGGCTCCAGCCGAACGGACCCTGTCAATACCCGTGGCGATCAGGGTTGCCGCTGCGGTGTTGATGGTTCCCTCAGCCAGCGCAGCTCCAAGCTTCTCCAATGGCGGAGTGCCTTGCTCGCCGGTGAGCGGAAGCGAGGTGGCAACCACCGCCTGTGCAAGCCGGAGCCGGCGGCGGGCTTCGGAACGGCTGATCCGCAGCCGTGATTTGAGGTAGTCCGCGGCATCCCGGAACTCGCCGCGCTTCTGAGTGGTGTCGGTCCGGGTGGCTTGTGCAGGTGTTACCCAGTCGATAGGCCGCCGTGACTCGCCGACCACCGCAACGTTCTCCCGCTCCAAAGCATGCGCACCAAGGACCTGCAGGTGCTCGACCACACGGGACAACTCCTCAATCCCCGCAACGGTCTGCGCCAAGTCAAAAGTACTGGCCAGCTCTGATTCCCGTGCGAAACCTTCTGTGAGATCCACCAATTCCGACCGCATGCGTGTGAGAACATCCACAGGGGTCTGCGTGTATTCCAGCGAAGCGATTGCCATACCGTAATTCTATTCGAAGATAAATTCGAATGCAATAGGTCAGCAAGACTTATCACTGAGTCACCCAAACCCGGTGCTCGCGTCGTTGGGAGACCTGCCAGCGCAACCTGCGCCGGTCCGGACCCCTTACCAGTTCCGCGTGGCTGCGATAGGTTGTGAAGCAACCAACCGCGGGAGCCAGACATGGAATCGACAATGGACGCCTCAACCGACCGGGCGGTTGCGCCATTAGGAAGAATCGAACGGCTTCGTGACGGCTATGTGCTCGCCTTTGACCGTCAGTATGACTACCCGCGCTCATTTATCTGGAATCTGCTCACCGATCCCGCCAAAGTCCATCTCTGGCTCGGTACGCTCGCGGCCGCATGGGAGCTGGGCAAAGAATATTCCCTGGAACTGGGTGGGGGAGTAGTCACCGGGTCAGTCCTGCAGCTCAATCCGCCAACGAGCCTGCAGATCACCTGGGATGACGAGCTTGGCGGCGAATCCATCCTGGAATGGCGGGTGCTTGAGAGCGACGGCGGCACCCTCCTTCAGCTGCGTGCACGCTCCGGCACAGCCGATTTCATGACGGAGGGCGCGGCCGGCTGGCAGCTCATTCTTTCAGCGCTCGACGACGTCGCTGCCGGCCACGAGGTCCATCCCGTCGATGATTGGGCAGCAACCCGGGATGCTTACGCCGCCGAGTTTGGCCTCTCCAACACAATGGGCGCTGTTGAGGTTGCTGAGGGCGTCACCATGGTCCATTTCGACCGCAGGTATGAAGCGAAGCTGCCCATGGTGAAGGACGCTGTGACGTCGGACCCGGATCAGCAGACCCGGGTTGAGCAGGCCGAAGTGGACTTCACGACCATTGGAAACGCCACCCTGGTGACCATTCGACACGTGGTGGAAGAGCCGGCAGCAATCCACGCGCTGATGGCACAGTGGCATGCCCATCTGGACGCCGTGGACGTTGCCTTAGGCGGTGGCCAGCCCCACGCCAGCGCCCGGAAACTGCACGCGCTTGAGGACTTCTACCGCGCCAGCATCAGCGGTTAGCTTTTTCGTGCTCCAGTAGGCTCGTCTTGACCGGCAGCCCCCACCGGAACCCGCCGAGCGACCCGTCCGTCCGGATCACCCGGTGGCATGGCACAAACAGCGCGGCCGCGTTCTTCGCGCAGGCCCCCGCGGCGGCGCGGACAGCGCCCGCATTTCCCGCCAGTTTTGCATACTCCGAGTAGGTGACCGGCTGTCCGGGCTGCACCGTGCGGAGCACATCCCACGCACGGCTCCGGAAGGGCCCGGACAACTGGTGGACCGGAACCGTTTCGATGGCGGCCAGGTCGCCGTCGTAATAGGAGCGCACCGCCTTCGTGATCGTGCCCAGCTCCGCGACCTGGACGGGGGTGCCGCCGCGCAGGGTTGGATGGATCTGGCCGGTAAGCTCCGAAGGTTCGGCCGTCCAGCCGGAGGCAATCACCGCGCCGTCGCGCTCGATGATGGTGAACGGGCCGTTCGGCGTGGACACGGTGGAAATGCGTGCAGTCATGATGTGGGTGCCTTTACTGTCTTTTTGGCGGCAAGCCGCCAGAGATGCATGGTGGCGTAGGACCGCCAGGGACTGAACTGCTCAAGGAGCGTGGAAGCCTCGGGCGGACTGCCAGCCGCCCCGGTCAGGCGTGCCCAGCCGTTTCTCACCGCAGCATCGTTGCCAAGGTGGATATCGGTGGCGCCCAGCACCCGCATGGCCACATAGCGGACCGTCCAGGGGCCAATTCCGGGCAGCGGCAGCAGTTTCTCCGCGAGCTCGGCTGGACTGTCCTCCACCCCAATGTGCAGACTTCCGTCAGCCAGAGCTTCGGCTACCCGAAGAATGCTTGATGTGCGGCGAGCCGGCCCTTTGAGGAGGCTGCCTGCTCCCTCGGCCAGGGCTGCGGGCGTCGGAAACAACCGGTTGAGGCCTGGCCGGTTCAACGCCGACGGCGCGCCAAGTTCGGCGAGGCGGTTGAGGCCAGTGGTCGCCGCCCCTACGGTGATTTGCTGCCCGATCATGGCCCGGATAAGGATCTCCTGCGGATCCATAGCGCCCGGAAGCCGAATACCGGGATGCAGGCGGATGCGTTCCGCCATGCGTGGTTCGGTGCACAGGATCGAGTCGATGGCTTCCGGATCAGCATCGAGGTCAAACAAGCGGCGGATCCGGGATAGCAGCACCGGGAGGTCCTTCAGCTTCTCCACCATGACTGAAACATCCAGCCCGACGGCGCCGTGCCGGGCGCTGAACCATCCTTCGCCTCCCGGCAGCCGCACCAGCCTGGAGTACGTGTCAGCCCCCGCCTGCTCAACCCCGTCCACAGAGCGGACACGCAGGAAATCAAAGATGCCGCGGTCATACGGGCGCCGCAGCGGAAGTGTCAGCGACAACGCCGTGTGCGGTCCGGCCCCAGCTTCTGGGTGGGTGATCATGCGGCTGCGCTCCCGAAGCTGCGAGGGAGACAGATCAAACACTTCCTGCACTGTTTCGTTGAACTGGCGGATGCTGTTGAAGCCCGATGCAAAGGCAATGTCGGAGTATTTCAGCTCAGTGGCCGTGAGGAGCGCCCGTGCGGTCTGCGCCCGGCTTGCCCGGGCCAGCGCAAGCGGACCTGCCCCAAGCTCCTGTGACAGGATCCGGCCGAGTTGCCGGGTTGAGTAACCCAGCCTTGCCGCAAGCCCCGGCACGCCGTGGCGGTCCACCTCGCCGTCGGAAATCAGCCGCATTGCCCGCGCAGCCGTGTCCGAACGGAGGTTCCAGTCCGGCGTGCCGGGAACGGCCTCCGGGAGGCAGCGCTTGCACGCACGGTAGCCGGCTTCGTGGGCGGCGGCCGACGTGCTGTAGAAGGTGACGTTAGCCGGTTTGGGGGTCCTCGCTGGGCACGATGGGCGGCAGTAGATCCGCGTGGTTGCCACTGCGGTGACAAACTGCCCGTCGAAGCGGGTGTCACGCGAATCGATCGCCCGGTAGCGCTGCCAAAAGTCCATAGCTCCATCCTCGCAGGCCGCCGGACATGCAGCTAGCGGAAATCGGACACCACCGTGGAGTGGCCCCGCCAGGCCTTGATACGGTCGATCGGTGGATTCCAGACACGAACGCAGCCGGCTGGCATACCCAGCCACCGCCGTCGCGCCCCTCATGTTGGGTGCGCTGTTAACGCACGACGACGGCGCGGAGCCGGTGACGGTGCGCGTCACCGAAGTGGAGGCGTACATGGGTTCAGGCGATCCCGGCTCCCACGCCTTCCGCGGACAGACCGCACGTAACACCACGATGTTCGGGGAAGCGGGGCATCTGTACGTGTACTTCACCTATGGGATGCACTACTGCGCCAATGTGGTTTGCGGGGTTCCAGGCCAGGCCACCGGGCTGCTGCTGCGCGCGGGTGAGGTGATGCACGGGCTGGAGACGGCGCGCAAGCGGCGCGGCTTTCCCCGCACGGACAGGGACCTGGCCCGCGGGCCAGCGCGGCTGGCACAGGCGCTTGGGATTGACCGTTCCCTTGACGGCGCCGATGTATTCACCGGCAGTCTCAGGCTGGACCTTCCGGAGACCGCCGGTGGGGAAGCTGTGCGTGACGTGTCCACCGGCCCGCGGGTAGGTGTCAGCGGTGACGGCGGAAGTTTGCTGTATCCTTGGCGGTTCTGGTTGACAGGGGAGCCAAGTGTGTCCGTGTACCGAGCGGCAAAGGTGCGCGCCGTTGGGTCTACACCTGCCTCACCGAATCGCTGATCAGCCCCGGCCGGGAGGCCACTGTCCGTTTACCTGGTCATGCCAAAAGCCATAAGGCACTGTAGAATTGACGGTCTGCCTTGGCGAGAGGGAAACGCAATATGCATGAAACGTCTGTGGCCCGGCACGAACTGGATCACGAGCGCAGCTACGTGGCCGGTCTGTACCAGCGGCTTGATGAGCTGCGGGCTGAGAAACAGCGCCAGCTGG
>NZ_KI915008.1:0-5727 GCF_000520595.1 Arthrobacter sp. H5 | reverse complement strand
GCGCCAGCTGGACGAGGTCCGCCGTTCCGTATCGGCCGGGTCGCACCAGAACCGCTCCGAGCGCGATGCCTTCGCCACCATGTATGAGGACCGGCTGGCGCAACTTAATGCGGTGGATGACCGGTTGGTGTTTGGGCGCCTCGATCTGGACGATGGCGCTGAGCGCTATATCGGGCGGATCGGCCTCTCCACCGAGGAACTCCAGCAGCTCATGGTGGACTGGCGCGCGCCCGAGGCGGGCACGTTCTATCAGGCCACTGCCTTCGAGCGAATGGGGGTGCGCCGTCGTCGTCATCTGATTCTGTCCGGACGCGACGTTAAAGCCATTGAAGACGACGTGCTGGATGCCGCCATGCTCACCGAGGATGAGTCCCTCCAAGGCGAGGGAGCACTGCTTGCCGCACTGAATTCCAGGCGCACCGGCCAGATGTCGGACATCGTGGGCACCATCCAATCCGAGCAGGACCGCATTATCCGCGCTCCGCTCTCCGGAGTGGTGGTTGTCCAGGGTGGACCGGGAACCGGCAAGACGGCGGTGGCTCTCCACCGGGCCGCTTACCTGCTCTATACCCACCGGGAGCGTTTGAAATCGGCGGGCGTGCTGCTGGTGGGCCCCACCACCGCCTTCATGAGATACATCGAGCGAGTGTTGCCATCCCTGGGTGAGACCGGCGTGGTCATGTCCAGTATCGGCAATCTGATGCCGGGAATCCGCGCCGTGCCTGAGACGGATGAAGCCACGGCTGCGCTGAAGGGCCGCCTGGAAATGCTGAACCTGGTCAAACAAGCCGTCGCAAACCGCCAGCGCATCCCCGCGGAAGACCGGAAGCTGAACGTTGAGGGCACCATCCTGATGCTGACCCCACGGCAGGTACGCCGTGCAAGGGATCGCGCCCGCGCCACAGGAAAGCCCCACAACGAGGCACGGCTCACGTTCGTGAAGATCCTGCTGCGCGAGCTGACCGAGCAGTTGACGGAGCAGCTCGAAGAATCTTCAGGCGCGGGAAACACCGCTGACCGTTCGTACCTCGCGGAAGACGTCCGGAGCTCGCGCGACGTGCGGATCGCCGTCAATCTGGCCTGGATGCCCATGACTCCGGAGAAGCTGATCCGTGATCTCTTCAGCAAGCCAGCCCAGCTGGAGGCGGCTGCTCCGGACCTTTCCTCCGTGGAGCTGGCGCTGCTGCACCGCCCGGAGAACTCACCATGGACCGAAGCTGACGTTCCGCTGCTGGATGAGGCCGCGGAACTGCTGGGCGAGTTGGATGCGTCCGCAGGACGGAACGCGGCGGAGAAGGAACAGGAACGGATCCGGGACCTCGCCAACGCGGAGCGAACCCTTGAGAATGTCAATGAGTCACTCAAGGACTCTGGGGTGGACGGCGTATTGACTGCCGAAGACCTGGTGGACCACAATGCCGTGGCTGACGCACGCCTTACCGCGGCCGAGCGTGCATCAGGCGACCGGAACTGGGCGTTTGGGCATATCGTGATCGACGAGGCACAGGAACTCTCACCCATGCAGTGGCATCTCCTGATGAGGCGCTGTCCGCTCAAATCCTTCACGATCGTGGGTGACATTGCGCAGACCAGTTCCGCCGCGGGGTCCAATTCCTGGCAACAGGCACTGGAGCCGTTCGTGGGGGAACGCTGGCAGCTCGAGGAATTGACAGTCAACTACCGCACGCCTGCCCAAATCGCGGAGGCCGCCGTCCGGATGGCCAACGCCGCCGGGTTGGTGGTGACAGCACCGAAGGCGGTTCGCGACGGCCGGTGGGACCCCGTCGTCGACCGCGTTCCGGATCTCATACCCGCACTGGTCAGAGCGCTGCCGGAGGAGCTGGACGCGATTGACGGCGGACTGCTCGCGGTGATCGCTCCAATGCGGCACGTGAATGCGATCCGTGAATCCCTGGCCGGTGTCTATGGCGACCGTGTGGGACAGGGCGCCGGAGGACTTGGCCAGGACATCGTGGTCACCACTCCCAGGGAAGCCAAAGGATTGGAATTCGACGGCGTGGTGGTTGTAGAGCCGGCAGAAATGCTGGATCCGGGTTCCGCGCGTGTCGGGGATCTTTACGTGGCCATGACCCGTCCAACGCAGCGCCTGCGTCTCATTGCCACCGGTGTTGTGCCCGAAGGCATCGAAGGCTGATAATTTGGATGCTGTGCCGCAGCAAACAGAAGAACTGATCCCACAGCAAAACGACGCCTCCTTTGACAACATCTGGCAGGAGTTGAAGTGGCGTGGCCTTGTCCACGTCTCAACAGACGAGGCGGAGTTGGAGCGGGTACTTTCCGGCGATCCAATCACGTACTACTGCGGGTTTGATCCGACTGCGCCATCCCTGCACCTGGGCAATCTGGTGCAGCTTCTGCTGATGCGGCGGCTCCAGTTGGCCGGCCACCNCGGCCACCTGCCGCTCGGCCTGGTTGGCGGGTCAACGGGACTCGTGGGTGACCCCCGGCCCACGGCGGAACGCACCATGAACACCAAGGAAACCGTCTCTGAATGGGTCGGTTACCTGCACGGGCAGGTGCAGCGGTTCCTGAGCTTCGAAGGCAGTAACGCCGCCCGCATGGTGAACAACCTGGACTGGACTGCGCCCATGTCGGTGCTGGACTTTCTCCGGGACGTCGGCAAGCACTACCGCGTTGGCACCATGATGAAGAAGGACGCTGTCGCTTCCCGGCTGAACTCCGACGAAGGAATCAGTTACGCCGAGTTCAGCTACCAGATCCTGCAGGGTATGGACTACCTGGAACTGCACCGGCAGTACGGCTGCGTTCTTCAGACCGGTGGTTCGGATCAGTGGGGCAATCTCACCAGCGGAACCGAACTGATTCGCAAGGTGGAGGGGAAAGCCGTCAATGCGATCGGTACGCCGCTCATCACCAATTCTGACGGCACCAAGTTTGGAAAGAGCGAAGGAAATGCGATCTGGCTTGATGCCGCGATGTGCAGCCCCTACGCCATGTACCAGTTCTGGCTCAACACAGCCGATGGCGACGTTGTGGAACGCCTGAAGATCTTCACCTTCAGGTCGCGCCCGGTCATTGAACAGTTGGGTGGGTCCGCAGTAGAGCGTCCGCACCTGCGGGAGGCTCAGCGCGCACTTGCCTTTGACGTCACATCGCTGGTGCACGGGGTCGACGCGACTCATAAGGTCATCGCCGCGTCCGCTGCCCTCTTTGGACAGGGGGAACTCGGCGAGCTGGATGAGGCAACGCTGACTGCTGCGATCGCCGAGCTTCCGGTTGCACGGGTGGACTCAGATGGACTTGGCATCGTTGACGTGCTTGTGGCGAGCGGACTGGTTGCGAGCAACTCGGCCGCACGGCGGACGATCGCGGAAGGTGGTGCCTACGTGAACAACCTCAAGGTGAATGATCCTGATGCTGTGATCAGCAGCAGCCAATTGCTGCACGGACGGTTTTTGCTGCTTCGCCGTGGCAAAAGGACGCTTGCGACGGTCGAGGTTTCGTAGCCTCACAACCGATTTGCGCAGTCGCTGAAGGCCGTGTAAAGTTTTCTGAGTTGCTTCGCTTGAGTGGCAGCAAACCCCATCGAAACTTCAAAGTGGTTTGGGCGTGTGCACAGCACAGAAGCCTGAATTTACTTGATATTTCGGTGGGCGGAATTGGTTCTTGTTTGACAAATTCGAGAAATACATGGATTTGACAGATGAATTCTAATGAAATAGATTTACACAAGTAGCAGCGAGGAAATGCAAATTGAAAGAATAATTTGCGGAATTACTTGAATTGCTTCTGTTGTTTGAGAACTCAATAGTGTGCCATGTTTGTTGATACCGATTGTTTTTTGATTGGTTGAATTTGGCCATGTGATGCCTTTTGTGGTGTTGTGTGGTTGTTTTTGGCTGGTTTCGAATTTTGTGCGTGCCTGTTGCCGATTTTTCCTTGGTGGTGGGTGCGTGTCTGTTTTTCATTTACGGAGAGTTTGATCCTGGCTCAGGATGAACGCTGGCGGCGTGCTTAACACATGCAAGTCGAACGATGATCTCCAGCTTGCTGGGGGGATTAGTGGCGAACGGGTGAGTAACACGTGAGTAACCTGCCCTTGACTCTGGGATAAGCCTGGGAAACTGGGTCTAATACTGGATGTGACCTTTTGCCGCATGGTGATTGGTGGAAAGTTTTGGTGGTTTTGGATGGACTCGCGGCCTATCAGCTTGTTGGTGGGGTAATGGCCTACCAAGGCGACGACGGGTAGCCGGCCTGAGAGGGTGGACGGCCACACTGGGACTGAGACACGGCCCAGACTCCTACGGGAGGCAGCAGTGGGGAATATTGCACAATGGGCGAAAGCCTGATGCAGCGACGCCGCGTGGGGGATGAAGGCCTTCGGGTTGTAAACCTCTTTCAGTAGGGAAGAAGCGTAAGTGACGGTACCTGCAGAAGAAGCGCCGGCTAACTACGTGCCAGCAGCCGCGGTAATACGTAGGGCGCAAGCGTTATCCGGAATTATTGGGCGTAAAGAGCTCGTAGGCGGTTTGTCGCGTCTGCCGTGAAAGTCCGGGGCTTAACTCCGGATCTGCGGTGGGTACGGGCAGACTAGAGTGATGTAGGGGAGACTGGAATTCCTGGTGTAGCGGTGAAATGCGCAGATATCAGGAGGAACACCGATGGCGAAGGCAGGTCTCTGGGCATTAACTGACGCTGAGGAGCGAAAGCATGGGGAGCGAACAGGATTAGATACCCTGGTAGTCCATGCCGTAAACGTTGGGCACTAGGTGTGGGGGACATTCCACGTTTTCCGCGCCGTAGCTAACGCATTAAGTGCCCCGCCTGGGGAGTACGGCCGCAAGGCTAAAACTCAAAGGAATTGACGGGGGCCCGCACAAGCGGCGGAGCATGCGGATTAATTCGATGCAACGCGAAGAACCTTACCAAGGCTTGACATGAACCGGAACAGCGCAGAGATGTGTTGGCCACTTGTGGCCGGTTTACAGGTGGTGCATGGTTGTCGTCAGCTCGTGTCGTGAGATGTTGGGTTAAGTCCCGCAACGAGCGCAACCCTCGTTCCATGTTGCCAGCGGGTTATGCCGGGGACTCATGGGAGACTGCCGGGGTCAACTCGGAGGAAGGTGGGGACGACGTCAAATCATCATGCCCCTTATGTCTTGGGCTTCACGCATGCTACAATGGCCGGTACAAAGGGTTGCGATACTGTGAGGTGGAGCTAATCCCAAAAAGCCGGTCTCAGTTCGGATTGAGGTCTGCAACTCGACCTCATGAAGTCGGAGTCGCTAGTAATCGCAGATCAGCAACGCTGCGGTGAATACGTTCCCGGGCCTTGTACACACCGCCCGTCAAGTCACGAAAGTTGGTAACACCCGAAGCCGGTGGCCTAACCCCCTTGTGGGGAGGGAGCTGTCGAAGGTGGGACCGGCGATTGGGACTAAGTCGTAACAAGGTAGCCGTACCGGAAGGTGCGGCTGGATCACCTCCTTTCTAAGGAGCACCTCAACGCATCAGGCGGGTCTTAGGGGCTTGTTGGTTGGTGGTTGTAGGAGTTAGCCCATTGCGCAGGCGTTTGTTCTGCGGTGGGTGCTCATGGGTGGAATATCAGCAAATAGCGGCCGCCGGTTTCGTTCCGGCATTTAGTACGGATGTGCTTCCTTTTTCCTCTTTGGAGGGGTGGGGGGTGTGTTGTGGAACGGTGCGGGGAGGGTATGGGCGGTTTTGTGTGTGGCACACTGTTGG
>NZ_KI915007.1:37060-39905 GCF_000520595.1 Arthrobacter sp. H5 | reverse complement strand
TTCCGCCCATCCCGAAGACCACGACAACCCGTCCGTCAGCTGTTCGAAAACGTCCTCATACGAGCCCTCGGAATGCAATGCCATCCCGATCGAGAAGTACGCCATCACCCGAGCCGGCAACGCCCGATTCCGAACCTCCGTGCGCCCAGCCGCAGCGATCACCTCATCGACGACGCCCGCAGGGAACACCCGCGTCAACAGACCCACCGACACTAAATCCGACAACCGGCGATCAGACGCAGGTTTTCTCCAACCAGAACGAGACATACCCCAACAATACCGCCCGCACCCTTAACTGAACGGTATTGCGATTAGGTCCCGTTCACCAGATCTGGGACCGCGGCCACCTCTTCAGCGTCGGCTTGCGTGGTGACCCTAAATGGGCGCGGCTGGCGCGGCACCAACTTGTTCTCGCGCAGCATGCTCGCCGATGCAACATCGGAGAAGACGTGGAAAGGGTTTGCTGAATTCAGAACGGCCGCGGAAGTAGATCTTGGCAGGCCTGTTCGCAGCGGCGGCACGCCTCGGCAGCGATCCGGCAGTAAGCGTACATATCGGCATGCTTTTCGTATTCAATCGCGGTCGTCGTGCAAAAGTCTCGGCACGCCATAAGGATCGTCTTAAGTAGGTTGCCGTCGACCTCATTCAGCCGGGAGAGGAACCGGCCAGTGGTCATACAAAGATCAGCGCAGTCCAAACTAAGACGAATACACTTCCGCAATTCGACTATCGTCTCTTCCGCCATGCAGGCGTCCGCGCAGGCATCGCTTGCCTGTGCGCAGGAGAAGGCAGCTTCAATGCATGCCGTCAGCGCTTGGCCCAATGACGGCTCACCGTCGGGGTGTGCGGCCATCATAGATCTCGTTGTACTCATAATCCCTCCCTCAGAAGTGCCATCATATTCAGACTGTTCACTTCAGCCTTCGTCTCCGAATTGTCCCGGGAGCTGGTCCGCCCGGGGTCTGTGTCGGAGATTGTCGTTCCGATGAGGATTTCCGAGCGCAGGGTGCGGTGGATTGGACACTTATCGGCGATTTCGCGCAATTTTTGACGCTGGTCCTCGTTGAGGTCGCCGTCGAAGCGGATGACCCGTTCGATTCGGTCCAACTTTCCGGTCTCGGTCTCGCAGTCGGCGCAGTCCTGTGCGTGGATTCTGCTGTGTCGCAGTGAAACCGTCACCTTTTCTAGCGGCCATTTTTTGCGGTCAGCATACATCCTGACGGTCATCGAAGTGCAGGCGCCCAGGCTGGCGAGTAGGAAATCGTAGGGCGACGGGCCGGTATCGGTACCGATCGGGGCGGGTTCATCCGCGCTCAACCGGTGCCCGCCGACCATCACCTGCTGGGCGAACGCTCCCACTCCTGTCTCAGCCACGACGACGAGCCCTTCAGCCGGGTCATCAGCTGCGGAAGGAAGACCCGAATCCGGGGGCGCGGCGAAGGCGAAGCGACGGGCCCACGTCGCAAGCATTGAAGCAGCGAACGCAGCATCGGCAGGGTCGGTGAGTAGATGGTCGGCCCCATCGAGGGCAACGAACGACTTCGGGTGACGAGCCGTCTCGTAGATGCGCCGCGCGTTATCCGCGTCCACGGTAGTGTCACTCGGCGAATGCATGACCAGCAGCGCCGAGCCTAGATGACCGATGCGGTCGGCCTGCGGCTGCGCGGCAATATCGTCAAGGAATTGCTGGCGGATGCAAAACGATCTGTCGCCGAGGATAACTTCTGCCTCCCCAGAAGATTCAATCTCCGCCCGGCTCTCCCCCAACAAATGCGCCAGGTGATCGGGGTCAGCCGGGGCGCCGATGGTGACTACCGCCCGCACCTCAGGTATTTGTGCGGTGACGGCGAGCACCACACCTCCACCCAGCGAGTGCCCAATCAAAATCGACGGGGCCGCGAACCCCTTGCGAAGATAGTCTGCAGCGTGAATCAGATCTTCAATGTTGGAGCTGAAGTTCGTATTGGCGAAGTCGCCTCCGGATTGGCCTAGCCCAGTGAAGTCGAATCGGAGAACGGCGATACCGAAGTCAGTGAGCGCCCGGGAAATCCTCGCAGCTGCGAGTACGTCCTTGCTGCAGGTGAAACAATGCGCGAATAAGGCGTAGGACAGGGGCTGCGACTCCGGCAGATCGAGCCGCGCCGCCAGCAAAGCTCCCTGCGAGCCGGGGAATTCGAGTTTTTCGCTATGTCCGGCCATTGCTGCTCATTTCTGTTGTCTTGATGCCGATCACATCGACTTGATTCTTCTTCCGAAGGTTTTTCGAATCCATAGCGGGTTCGTCGTGGCTTCAGGGAACGATATGCGCCACCTGCCCAAAGTTCTGTGTCCTGGAATACAGATCTTGCCCCACAGTGTTCACGATCCGCCGCGTCAGTCTCCAGACGAGGATCCGATCTTTGGCAGATGGGCTCAGTTCCTGGCTGTGCCTGGGAACGGTGTCCTGGCTTACAGAACAATGTGCGGTGGCGCCCTAGCGTTTGGATGGAATTCCGTTGGGGATTCAACACTCATCTGAGGAGAGTCATGCAATTTGACCCGTCCACGACAGCGCTCGTGCTGACCGACCCACAAAACGATTTCCTCAGCCCCGACGGTGTCACTTGGGAACTAGTCGGCAACAGTGTCCAGGAGAATAACACCGTCCAGCACATCGATCAGCTGCTCGCCGCGTCGAAAACCGCCGGCTACAAGGTGTTCATTTCACCGCACTACTATTTCCCCCATGACCACCTGTGGGAGTTCGGTGGAACACTGGAAACGAAGATGCACGAGATCGGAATGTTCAACCGTCCCGGTCCGCTGAACTTGGATGGTTTCGAAGGCTCCGGCGCAGACTGGCTGC
>NZ_KI915007.1:0-36960 GCF_000520595.1 Arthrobacter sp. H5 | reverse complement strand
AGTACAAGCCATACATTCAGGATGGAAAGACCGTCGTGTGCAGTCCTCATAAGGTGTACGGACCCGAACAAAACGACCTGGTACTGCAATTGCGTAAGCGTGGGATCAGCAAAGTAATCCTCGCGGGAATGTCGGCCAACCTCTGCGTCGAAAGCCACCTACGGGAACTGTTGGAGCAGGGGTTCGACGTGGCTGTGGTCTCTGACGCCACAGCGGCCGCGCAGCACCCCGAGTTGGGAGACGGGTATGCCGCCGCGATCACCAATTTTAACTACATCGCGGGCGCCGTGATGACCACCCACGAGGCCCTGGCTGCTATCTCCGCCTGAACTTGGCGACGCCCTGGCAGCATTTCCTCTCCAGACCCCGTTCACTATAAGGAGTAATCCGATGGCAACCATTGACATCACCAGCAAGACCTTCGAATCAGTCCTCGACACCAATGAGATCGTCCTGATCGACTTCTGGGCCGGCTGGTGTGCACCCTGCCGCATGTTCGCCCCCACCTACAGTGCAGCGTCCGACAAACACCCGGATGTTGCATTCGCGAAAGTCGACACGGAAGCCGAACAAACACTTGCCGCGCAGGCTGGCATCAGCTCCATACCCACCTTGATGGCTTTCCGTGACAAGGTGCTGGTCTTCTCACAGCCAGGAGCGATCGACGCGGCCGCCCTGGAACAAGTCATCACCGATGTGAGAGCACTCGACATGCAGGCCATCCGTGATGGTCTCGTGGAGAGCAAATCCCGAGTTGGCAGCTAGCTGGTGAGACACACCAATCACACGACAGGCAGGACCAGTACATGATTTATGAACATGCTCAACTCACTATCCGTCCCGACGGGCATGAAGAATTCCGTGCGACGTATCCCGCTATCCGGGAGAACCTCCTGGGGGTTCAGGGGTGCCGGTCGGTAGACCTGCATCCCAGCGTCGACCAGCCCGACATCTATTTGCTTCGGGTGGGATGGGACTCTCTGAGCGATCACACCGAGGTTTTCCCCAACACCGAGAAGGGACGCACCGTCTTGGCCTTGCTACAAGTGCACGTCACGTCCGTGGGAATGATTCACTTCGACGCGGACACCGTGGATCCTCACTAGATGTCATGGGGCGGGTGGTCACCCGTTTCTGACTCTTAGAGGGAGCAAGTCCGTAGTTCCCTGTTTTCGGCGGGGTCCAGGACGGAATGTTGGGTGCAGGCGGGCACGAGCTGGCCCGTCTGCGGGTGGGCCATGGTGTACATGCAGGCTCCGAGCCGTTCCTGGGCTTCGCGGACAGCGGGGTCGCCGCTGACTTCACCTTGTTCCATGAGCGCCCACGCGGGCGCGACGACCTCGGAGTCCATGAAGTTATGCACAACGAAGGTTTTGACGCCGAGACTTTCGCTCCGCCACGCACGCCACACCGCCCGGATTCCTCCGGCTCGTTTGATAACGCGCCGACCGAGCCCGGCGAGAACAGCCACGTCGCCAGGGTGTCGCAGTGCTGCACGCAGGACACGCACTGCAAGGACCGGTCGCGGTTGGCCTCCGAAAAACATGCCGCTGTGGTGGTTGAGCAGACGGTCTCGTGCGGCAATATCTGCTGGGTCTGCCGGGTCAATGACGACCGCAAAAGTGCCCTCAGCCGATATTCCGGTCGCATAGCGGTTGCATCGCGGGTCACCGAACTGGGTGCCCTGCCAGGGCAGTTTCTGCCCGGCTCCCTGTTCAATCTGCTCCCACACGTCGTCGATACTGACCTCGTCGAAGTCCTCCTTCCAGTGGCGGTCGTCCCCCATGAAAGCAGCAGGCTGGAAAGAAAGCATCTTGTAGGGCATCGGTAGCACCGATGCGGTCACCTGAGCCACTTCGCCCAGGTTCGACGGGGTCACGGTCATGTTGTGGGCGAGATAGGACTCCACACCATAGTCCCGGCGGAGATCAATGAACATTTCCGTGAACTTCAGTCGGAAGGGTTCCAGTTCGGCTTCGCTGCCTGGCCGGACGGCGCCGCGTCGTCCCCTCATCAAAGAATCAAAATGAGCGGCGAAGGACACCCGGTCGAAGCGCGGCATCCCGTCGGGGCCGAGGACCACGGCCAGCAGATAGGCATAATCAAAATCGCCGTGGGTCATAGACATGGGTTCACGGCCGTTGGCTCGCATCGCCTCCAGCGCCGCGGCGTGGTCGTTCGGATCCAGGAGGCTCACCTCACCACCGATGAGCTGCGCATGGGCGCGGGGACCGCGGACACTGCGAAGATACTCCATCTGCCGGGCCACCTCGCGAAGGGTATGAGGTCCATCCACACGGACCTGGTTAGCCTCCGCCGAGTGGTAGCAGGGTGAACAGGTCAGATTACATTTGGGAAAACCCCGTGAGTCCCTTCGCATCCAACGGCCCCACGTCCCAGCAACTGGTTCGGGGTTCTGACGTGGTCAGGGAGAGCATCCCAGCGAGCCTGCATCGCGGCCCGGGACTCCGGGTGTACGGGTCGGGTGCGTAATTCCAGTTCCCTGAGGAAATCCGAAAACATGAGCTAATTCCTTCACCTGAAATCACTTCACTGTGTTGAGTGCGTGTCCTGCCTACCCTTGGGCCGGCACTTTGTTGCAGTCCCAGCGTCGCATCCCAGTGCCACAACCATACGCTCCTGCGGGTTGCGGTTAGGCGTCTGTGTTGCGCGTTCCGGTACGGATTTGCAGGTGTCCGCCACGGGCGGAGGCCGCCTTGACGTCGGCGCAGTCCCGCTCCACGGCCGTCCAGGGGTGGGCGTCGATGTCGGATCCGCCGAGCCAGCATGCCGCTTTAGCCAAAAGCGTCAGGGCTGCGGAAAGGCCTACTGGTTTTTGCATGTCCACCACGCATAGGGACGCCCCGGGAGCAGCGAGCGAGACCATGTTGGCCCACGCCGTTTCCCAGTCCTTCATGAGGGACAGCGCGTAGGTGGCCAGGATAGCGTCGGAGTGTGCCCGGCCACCCTGGGCTGCGATCCGGGAGCCGATGTCGGTGGGCGAAAGTTCGGTTGCGTCGGCCTGGATGAGGATGACGTTGGTCCATCCGTTGCGCTCCGCCCGCCGGCGGGCCTGGACAAGCATTTCTGGGCTGCGGTCGATTCCGACGATGGTGCCACCCGGGGCGATCTGGCTCTGGAGGAGACTGAAGTTCAGCCCGGTACCGCAACCGACGTCGAGCACCTGGGCGCCGGAGGGTTGGCGGAGCATTTTGATGCCGGTCTCACGGCCGGCCCGATAGACCGGGTATTCGCCGGACATCACATCGTAAAACGGTGCGAAGGTGCTGTATTTACCGGCGATCGGGATCACTCCATGGCAAGTCGTGGTTCCGCGCCCCGCGGAGTTGATGGTGAGAACAGCCTAGGCTAAGAGGGAACCGGGCCGACACATCGAAAGGGCAGCCTTGTGGAAGACAGCACCGAAGTAATTGATTTGTTGGTCATCGGGGGCGGAACCGCGGGCATTGTGGGGGCGAAAACGGCTGCTCGTCTGGGTGCCCGCACGGTGTTGGTGGAATACGCCCGAACTGGTGGGGACTGCCTTTGGACCGGTTGCGTACCGTCAAAAACGCTCCTCTCCGCGGCCGGAACCTCAGCCACGGAGCGGTCCCTTTCCGGCAGCAGCACTGATTTTGCTGCCGTCCGTCAACGCATCTCGAGCGCCATCGCCGCGATTGAACCAGAAGATTCCCCGGCAGCCCTCGAATCGGCAGGCGTCACTGTCATGTCAGGCAGCGCCCGCTTCACCGGCCCAGGTGAAGCCACTGTTGACGGCAGGAAAATCCGCTTCCGGCAGGCTCTCATCGCCACCGGCAGCGCACCAACACTTCCCCCTATTCCTGGACTAGATGACGCACCACTGGTCGTCACGTCGGAGACCATCTGGGACCTGGAGACCCTTCCGGAGCGCCTGGTGATTATCGGAGGCGGCCCGATCGCGTGTGAGCTGGGGCAGGCGTTCGCCCGGCTCGGCTCACAGGTGGTGATCCTCGCCCGCTCCGCGATCCTGCCCAAGGAAGACCGCGACGCAGCGGCCCTCGTCCGTGACAGTCTGCGGTCCGACGGCGTGCAGGTGATCGAGAACGCCGCCGTGGACCGGATCAGCAACGACAACGACGGCACCAGAACCGTGGTCCACACCAAGGACGGCCAAGAATACCCTGCGGACGTCATCCTCGCCGCGACGGGAAGGAAGGCCAGGACGCGGGGTCTGGGCCTTGACCTGGTCGGAGTGGACTGCGATGGATCCGGCCAGGTGGTGGTCGACGAAGCAATGCGGTCATCAAATCCGACTATTTGGGCCGCCGGCGATGTCACCGCGTACCCGGAGTTCACCCACCTTGCCGGGGTGCACGCCAGCACAGCTGCCTCCAACGCGATCCTTGGACTCCGATGGAAAGTCAGTAAAGTCATTCCTCGGGTCACGTTCACCTCCCCTGAAGTCGCCGCCGTCGGCGTCACCGAGGCCCGCACGAAAACGCATACAACATCAACCATCCAACACGCTCACACCGACCGGGCGATCACTGAAAACCAGACCAATGGGTTCACACGGATCATCATCGGCAAGGGCGGGCGCATCGTGGGCGGAACGATCGTCGGCCCGAGGGCCGGAGAGTCCCTGGCAGAACTCACGCTCGCCGTGGACCAAGGGCTCAGCACCCGCGCCCTGTCGGGCGTCACGCACCCTTACCCGACTTACAACGATGCGTTGTGGAATGCGGCAGTAGCCCATGCCCGGTCAGGGCTGGAATCACCGGCTGCGAGGGTCGCTGTCAAAGCCCTGGCTGGTCTGAACCGGTGGCGAACCGACCGGTTGAAACGTCAAAGGAACGCGCAGTAGCAGCGGCACGTGTCGAGTTCTATCAGGCGAGGGCTCGGTAGCCAGCGAAGATTCGTTGTGCCGCACTGATCATGACCAGGGCCGCCCACACCGAGGCAATGTGCCAGGCAGCGGCTGGGAAGAGCAGCCACAAACTATGGATTAGGACGGTTTCGGCTCCTTCCGCGAGCCCGCCGAGGAAGGATAACGACCGTCCATCGTCGATCTGGCGCCCATTCTTCTCAGCGATGGAAGAGAATGCCAGAAACACGCTGCCGTTGATGTAATAGGCGAACAAAACCAGAAGAAATGGGAGCCAGGGGGCTCCGAACTCTGCAGTTACGCCTACTGCTACGCCGATGACGGTCGCGCCGTACACGAAGAAATCGGCGGAGATGTCCCAGAACCCGCCCTGCCCCGAGTCGTGCCCAGAACCCGATTGTTTGGCCCGGCGTCGGGCTAGCGGTCCGTCCAGGCCGTCCGCGAGCCGGCACAGCGCCCAGGCGATGAAGGCGGGTAACCACCATTGGACTGCGGCGAATCCTGCGGATGCTAATCCGAGCAGAAGGTTCAGTCCGGTCAACCGGTTCGGGCTAATCCATGGCACATCCAGGGCTGCTGCCGCACGGTTCAGCAGAGGCGCCAGGAGCGGCCGTAGCCGGGTATCAAACATTTGTGCTCCTTGTTTTTCGTCGGGATCGGACGGCGAGCATGACTCCGGCGAGGGTCAGTCCGCCCAGAACCGCCACTGCCAGTTGGGCTGGCCAGCCCAGTTCGAGACCAAACGCTCCCAACGCCAGGAAACTCACCGTCCCGGGAAGAATCCCGATCATCGTTCCAAGGAAGTAGGGCCACCATCCGAGCGCTGTCAGTCCTGCAGAGTAGTTGATCGCGGTGAATGGCAGCACCGGGATCAGCCGGACCCCGATGACGGCCGCGAATCCCCGTTTGGCCAGAAGTGCATCAACTTTGGCAATGCGGGTGCCGGTGAGCCTTTCGACCGCGTCCCTGCCCAGCGCGCGCCCCAGCCAGAACGCGGCGGATGCTCCGGCCATCGCGGCACAGTAGACGATCACCAGTCCCGGCCCGAAACCGAACAAAATGCCGGCCGCGATGGAGAGGATGTTCTTGGGAAGCGGTGCAAGGGTCAGGGCTGCGTACCCGGCCATGAATCCCACCGGCCCCCACCAGCCGGCACGGTCTACCAGATCGCGCATCTCGTTCACGGGCAGGATCGGCACGAAGAGAACAACGATGGTTGCCCCGATAATGACGGTAACTAAAATCAGGAGCTTGCGGATCGGTTTCGCAGACCGGGGTTGGCCGTGCACATGTTCTCGCCGCATAGTTTTCCGCAATCCGCTGCTCAGGTACCGGTTCGGGCGTCGGTCCGCTATCGAGGATACTTGAAGCTGCAGACCCGACCTTCGAAGGATCCCCCGTGCACCCATCTCTCAGCCCGGCACGTTGGCGTTCTCTTCTGCCTGTTGCCGCGATTCTCGCGCTAGTACTGACAGGTTGTTCAGGCGCCAGCGTTGAGCCCGCCGAGGATTTTGGAACCTTCGACGAGGTTCTCGCCGCGGCAGATGGTCAGACCGTGGATCTGTGGATGTTCGGAGGAGATGCGAAAGGCAACGCCTACGTCGATGACCTTCTGGCGCCCGCCGCCCAGGACCGGGGAGTCACACTGCGCCGCGTTCCTGTCGCTGACGCCCCCGACGCGCTGAACCGGGTATTGAGCGAGCTCCAGGCCGGCCGTGCCGACGGCCCGGTGGACCTGATCTGGGCCAACGGTTCCACGTTCAGTACCGGCAAACAGGCGGAAGCCTGCTTCTAAACGATTTCGGCACCCCCGTGGACGGCTGCGAAGCTCCCTGGCATAAAGCACAGTTCACGTTCTTCTACAACTCGGACGCCATCACCGACCCACCCACGTCTCTTCAGGGCATCCTTGACTGGGCCCAAGCGCATCCGGGCAGGTTCACCTATCCGGGACCGCCGGACTTCACCGGCAGCGTCTTCCTGCGCGAGGTCATGCTCAGCACCGCCGGCGGAGCCGTCCAGGTGCCGCTCACCTACTCCGACGAAGCGTTTGCCGAGCACGCGCCCGCAGCGCTACAAGCCCTCACGGAGCTTAAGCCGTCGCTCTGGAGGGAAGGTGCCACCTACCCCCGGGACGAGCAGGCGCTGAACACTCTCTCCGCCGACGGCGAAGTGGACATCGCCATGACCTACGGCCCTGCCACTCTCACCGATCTGGTCGAATCGGGAGCTTTACCTCCGTCGACCAAGGTTCTCACCCTGGAGGAGGGCACTGTGGGTAATGCGAGCTTCCTCGCGTTGCCGGTGAACGCCGCGGATGCCGCGGGGGCCATGGTGGTCGCCAACATTGCCCTATCGCCCGAACAGCAGGCCGCGAAGGCAGATCCGGGAACGTGGGGGCAGTTCACCGTCCTGGACACGGATCTTCTCACCCCAACCCAACGAAGCCTCTTCGACCAGCTACCGGAATCGCCGATCGTCCCGGATTATGAGGAACTCTCACGCAATGCTCACGGTGAGTTGGCTTCCGAATGGGTGCCGGCTCTGAATGAGGCGTGGCGGCAAGACGTCGCTTCAGCTCCACGGCCGGGAGGCGGGCGCCGGTCAAGGGACGGGCTGCCCTCCTGGCCCTGCCGGCGGTAGTCCCCATCGTCGTCGTTGTTGGGGTATCGCTGACCGCAGCAGGGTTGCAAAGCGTCGGACTGATGCCCTTTTTCGGTCCTCCCCAGTTCAGCGCGGACGCGTGGGCCGGTGATGCTGACGAGCTGGTCCGTTCGAGCGCTATCTCCCTTTACATTGCTGCGGTTTCCACTCTGCTCTCCTTGGTGGTGGGCTTTGTGCTTGCCGCCTATGTGCTCGCCATGCCCAGAACGGGTCGGATAGTTGAGACTTTGAGTGCCGCAACGATTCCTATTCCGCATGTGATCGGGGCAGGGGCTATCGGGCTGCTGCTCTCTGACAGCGGATTCCTTGAACGACTACTCGGGATGCCCGACGCATTCCCAGCACTGGTTTCCGGGCCGTGGTTCGTGGCCGTCATCGCCGAGTACGCGTGGAAAGAGTCCGCATTCGTAGCCCTGGTCGTCCTCGGCAGCATTTCGCGCTCCGTCGGAGACCTCTGCGACGCGGCGGCCACTCTCGGCGCGTTCGCGGGTCAGCGTATCATCCGGGTGGTCCTGCCCCTCGCGGTGCCATCGCTAGCAGTTTCTGCCGCCATCGTCTTCGTGTACACCCTCGGCTCGTACGAAGCCGCGTGGCTGCTCGGACCCACCACCCCCGAACCGCTTCCGGTCCGAGCCGTCAGGTTGTTCACCTCCGTCGATCTCGCTGCCCGTCCGCAGGCTATGGTGACCGCCCTGGTATCCGTGGCCGTCAGTGTAGCCGTGATCAGCACGGCGATCCTGGTACTTCGCCGTCATCGGAGCTTGCGATGATTCCCGTCCTGCAGCCAGCGTCACCATCGATGCGCCGCACCCTGCCCGGCGGGTTCCCCATGCGGGTCATCCTGGGTTGCTTGCTCGTAGCGTGGATCGTGGCGCCGATGGTGCCGGTACTTTTGTGGTCGGTCGCCGGTCAATGGCGTGCCCCGACCGTCCTGCCGTCGTCGTACTCGTTGCAAGGGTTCGCCGACCTCGCCACCGCAGACACTGCCCGGGCTGCCGTGTCTTCGCTTTCGCTGGGGCTGGGAGTGGCCGTGATCGCGACACCGCTGGGCTACCTGGGAGCACTCGCCGTACGCGCCTTACCTGCCATCCCTAGCCGCTTCGTCGAGTTTGTTCTCCTGGTCCCGTTAGCTATCCCACCGTTCGCTTTGGTGATGGGCGTGAACATTGCTCTCCTGCGGCTCTACGTGTCACCGACACTAGGGGTGACCCTGGTCCTGGTAGTGACGGCACTGCCCTACACGGCCTTCATGTTCCGCAGCGCCCTGGCAAGCTACGACCACCGCTTCGAGGAGGTGGCCCGCTCACTGGGCGCCTCCCCCGGACAGGCCACCCGCCATGTCCGTTACCCCCTGCTTGCCAGCGCAGCCGCCCGCGCCTTTTTCCTGGCCTTCCTTGTCGGCTGGGGCGACTACATCTCCACCTTGCTCATCGGTGGAGGACAACTACGCACCCTGCCTCTGCTGCTGGGATCCGCTGCCTCGACGACCGGAAACGAACAACTCACCACAGCACTATCGGTGGCCATCATCATCCCTCCCTTGATCCTGCTCGCAGGACTCACCCTGCCCGCGGCAAGGAAAAGACGACAATGAGCTCCCACCTCGAATTCAACGACATCTCGCGCTCCTTCGGTGACACTGAAGTACTGCATCAGATTTCCCTGACCGTTCAGTCATCACGCTGTGTGGCATTACTCGGCGCCTCCGGCAGCGGGAAATCCACCCTACTGAGGATCGCCGCAGGCCTGGAGGATCCATCCTCGGGTGAGGTGGTCGTCGATGGTGAGAACCTGAGTGGTGTCCCATCTGAACAGCGTGGCGTCGCCCTGGTGTTCCAGAAACCGCTGCTCTTCCCCCATCTGAGCGTGGTCGATAACGTCGCGTTTTCCGCCAGAATGGCCGGACAGTCCCGCAAAGCGTCCCGGGATCATGCCATGGCGTACCTGGAACTGGTGAAGTTGGCAGACCTCGCGCACCGCTCACCGGGACGGCTTTCCGGCGGGCAGGAACAGCGCGTTGCACTGGCCCGGGCACTAGCGAGGAACCCCCGCATCCTCCTCCTCGACGAACCGTTCAGTTCCCTCGATTCCAGGCTACGGGACGAGATGTACTCGCTGATGGACGATATTCGCACCGAACTCGCCCCGACAATGTTCTGGTGACCCACGACCGCCGGGAAGCATCAATCATCGCCGACTCGATCGCGGTCCTTGATAGCGGGCGGATCCTGCAACACGGTCCCGTCGCCCAATTGCACTATCAACCGGCGACACTGGCAGTCAACAGAATTCTGGGAGGCCTCAACGCCGTACCAGGCAGGCTAGCCCAAGGGGTCCACCACTCAGCGCTGGGCCGATTCCCCGTGCAGCCCGGGCTCAGGGACGGTCCCGCGTTCCTCACCGTCCGACAGGAAGCCATCCGCATCATCGGGCCCGCGGACGGACCAGCAGCGGGAACCGTGACAGGGATCAAATCGTTAGGCGCCCACACGTTAGTCCACGTCACCAGCCACGGACCAAACGAACCCACCGGACCCAACGGACTCGCACCAGCGCTCACCGTCGAAGTCTTAGGCGACCCCGACATCGGGATAGGTCAACATGTCGGGTTGCAACTCGTCAACACCACCGGGTGGGCCGTCACCCAGTAACAACTGGGCGCACTATTTCGTCGTCTGAGCCCTCTGTGTCCTGAATTGCAGAAGTCTCGGTTCTGCCCTGTCTATTCTCGGTAGGTACCTACGAAGGGAAGGCAGGGACATGGCTTCAGCACATAGCGGGACACGGGCGAAAAGATCCACAGACACCGGCCCGTCCATTGGCACCCGAATGATGGCCGGGGCTTTAGGCGGTCTTGCTGGTGGGATCGTTTTTGGGTTCCTGATGGCCATGATGGGCATGTTGGGCATGATTGCCTCACTGGTCGGGTCAAGTTCGGCGATCGCCGGTTTCCTGGTCCATCTGGTGATTTCGGTCCTGATCGGCCTCACGCTGACGATACCCGGTGCTGGATTGCTGAAAAGAGGCTTGATCATCAGCGCCGTCGTGGGCCTTGTCTACGGCATGCTGTGGTGGGTTCTTGGTCCGCTGTTGATCATGCCTACCATGATGGGCATGCCCATTTTCTCCCTCGACGCAGGATCCGGTGCCTCGCTGATGGGGCACGCAGTCTATGGCCTTATTCTGGGACTAGTGGCAGCCCTGATCATCCGGCGCGGCCGATGACCACGCCCAGGCTTAAGGCCGCCTGCTCCACCACAATTGTGTCCGCCGCCAGCAAACCTACGACGCCCTGGGCGCCACACGAACGGGAGAGAGAATCTTTGGCCGAAACCGGGGAGCCCTTCAGCTGCCTCAACGCCGTGGAGTTATTCGCTGACCTCACGACCGAGGACATGGATACCCTCGACAGGATGTCTCCGCCTCGACTCTTTCACAGTGGCGAACTCGTCTTCAGCCAGAGTCAACCCATCAAGGCCCTGTTCATTCTCAAAGCCGGGCGGATCCGGATTTTCCGGGTTGCCGAGGATGGGACAACCCTCACCATCGCAATCCTTGAACCCGGAGCGGTATTCGGTGAGATGCTGCTCGTAGGCATGCAAATGTACGACAACTATGCCGAAGCGCTTGAAGAATCAACCGTGTGCCAGCTCAGCGCAGCAGAGGTCGAAAACCACTTCCTCTCAAACCCCAAACTGGCGGTGAAAATCTCCCGCCTACTCGGCGAACAAGTAGCCCGGTTGGAAGAACGTCTTACGGACATGGCCCTGCGCCCCCTTTCAGCTCGAACCGCAGCGACCTTATGCAAACTCGCCGACGCCGCCCCCCGCAACAGGTTCACGCACTCCGTCGCCGTGAAACTCACTCATGAACAACTTGCAGGACTGCTCGGAGCAACACGCGAAGCCACCAGCAAGACCATGTCTGACTTCGCCGCTAGAAAATTGCTCAGGCAAGGACGAGGCCGGATCATCATCGAAGACGCCGAAGGACTGCGCCGAATCTCCCGCACCACCTTCTAACCCCTCGGGCACCGCAACGTCAGCCCCAACGCCAAACTTTCTGTCGTGCCCGCGACAGCCCGCCACCTCATCGTTTTCTGTAATCACACCAAAAGAAGGAATACCCATGACCCGTATTACCATCCACACCCCTGAAACCGCCCCCGAAGAAAGCCGCAACGAACTCGCTGCCCTGGGGAAACAGTTTGGGAAGGTCCTCAATATTCACGGCGCGATGGCCCACTCCCCCGTTGTCCTGCAGTCCTACGTGGCGCTTCAGCAGGTCATCGGCGACTACGGCACGTTCGACGCACGCACCCGGGAAGCCATTGCCCTGGTCGTCGGCAACGTCGACGAGTGCACCTACTGCCAGTCCGCACACACCATGGGCGCCAAAGCCGCCGGGCTCACCGAGGATCAGACCATCGCGATCCGCAAGGGCGAGATCGACTTCGACAACAAACTCGCGACTCTCCTGGAACTGGCCCGCCAGGCCACCGCAAACAAGGGAGCCGTCAAAGACGCAGACTGGCAAACCGCCCTAGACGCCGGATGGTCCGACACCGAACTCACGGAACTCTCCACCCACGTGGCCCTGAACCTGTTCACCAACTACTTCAACCACCTCGTGGAAACCGACCTGGACATCCCAGCCGCACCAAGCCTCTAACTCCCCCATAAACCCATGTAGACCCTGCCGTCCGTTCGCGGCAGGGTCTACATGTCCTTCGACGGTGTGATGATGTGGCACACATCCGCGTCGAAACAATCAGCAGGGTCAAGGCCCCGACTCGTCTCGATCAGCTCGCTGAGCTCAGCGGACAAGGCCGCAAGTTCGCGTTGACGAACCTGAACATCGACAAGTTTCTGTTCGAGGAGAGCCGAAACGTGGGCGCACGGCACCTCACCTGCGTCGCGTAGCCGCAGCGTGCTCGAAATCTCAGCCAACGTCAGTCCTGCTCCCTGAGCCGACCGGATGAACCGCAAACGACCCACAACCGCGGAATCATACCTGCGGTAGCCGTTTGAGTCGCGGCGAGGATCCGGCAGGAGACCCTCACGCTCATAGAACCGGATGGTCTGACTATCGACGCCCGCAAGCGCTCCGATTTCCCCAATACGCATGCCTTAGTCTAACCCTTGACCTTATAGTTGACTATAAGGTTTACAGTCGAGGTATGAAGATCACCCTGCAGTATTTCGATGACTGCCCCAACTGGACCCTCGCCCACGAACGACTCGTCGCGTTAGCTGAGGAACGCACCGACATCGTCCTCTCACTCCAAAAAATCGAAACCGCCGACGACGCCGAACGGGCTGGCTTTCACGGGTCGCCGAGCATCCGAATCAACGACATCGACGTTTTTGCCGGCCCTGGCACACCAGTCGGTTTGGCCTGCCGTCGATACCTCACCCCAGACGGACCAGCCGGCGCCCCGACCATCGACCAGCTCAGGGCAGCGCTACCACCCGCTACGGCTACGGCCGACCTTTCAGACAAGAAAGAGATATGAGATGACTACTGATGTTGACCTTCTGGTCATTGGTGCCGGGATGGCTGGAATCGCCGCCGCGACCAAATGCGCGTCGAATGGGTGGAACGTTGCAATCGTGGATTCCCTTCCCTACGGCGGTACCTGTGCCCTGCGCGGATGCGATCCCAAAAAAATCCTCAGGCGTGGCGCCGAAGTAATAGAGGCCGCCCGGCTCATGAGCGGTAAAGGGGTGAACCCCGGAACCATGTCCATCAACTGGCAGGAACTGATGGAACACAAACACGGATTCACCCAACCGATCCCCGCGACCATAGAGGAAAACCTCCAATCACATGGAGTGCAAACCCTCCACGGGGCTGCCACCTTCACCGCCCCGACACGAATCGACATCGCCGGAGCATCCTACGAAGCCGCGAAAATTCTTGTGGCCACCGGAGCCGCACCCCGACCGCTGGGTTTCTCCGGGGCAGAACATCTCATCGACAGCACCGACTTCCTCAACCTTCAGCGGCTGCCGCCCCGGATCGTTTTCGTCGGAGGAGGTTTCATCTCCTTCGAATTCGCTCATATCGCCGCCCGAGCCGGAAGCTCCACACACATCCTTGATCGCCGCGCCCGGCCACTGAAGAACTTCGACCCAGACCTCGTTGATCTACTAATAGCGCGCGGCACAGAATCAGGTGTCATAGTTCAGCGCAACACGACCGTCACAGGCATCGTCAGAACAGACAACGGATTCCACATACACCTAAATCAAGCTGGAAAGCCGTCGACGATTGAAGCCGACCTCATCGTCCACGGCGCGGGCCGGACCCCAGACCTATCCCGACTGACCCTCGAAGCAGGCAACGTCGCCTATGGGCCCAAAGGCGTTCATGTCGCCGGCCATCTCCAGAGCACCACCAATCCCGCAGTCTACGCAGCCGGTGATTCAGCTGACACCCCAGGTATGCCGCTGACCCCAGTCGCAGTGTTCGAGGCCAAAGTCGCAGCATCCAACATGCTCAAATCAACCACCACAATCCCGGACTACACCGCCACCCCGACGACAGTTTTTACAATTCCTGAACTGGTTCGCCTCGGCATGCTCGAACACGAGGCTAAGGACAATGGTCTGGACATTGACGTCCGCTACACCGATACCAGCCGTTGGTACTCGAACTACCGCACAGGGGAAACAAGCAGCGCATCGAAAATCCTGATCGATAAGTCAACGGATCGGATCGTCGGCGCGCATCTCTTCGGCACCGGATACGCCGAACTAGCGAACACCATCAGCATGGCCATGAAACACGGCCTCACCACCCGACAGCTGAAATCAACAACAGCCACCTACCCATCGGTCGGATCAGATCTAGGCTCGCTCGTCTGACTGCCCGGAATTGTTGCGGCGGTGATGTCCTCGCGAACTCTTGAAGCTACCGGTATTCCGGATTCGCCTCCAGACCAAACCTGCCGCCTTCCTTCCACGCGTCAGGTAGGTTCCCTTGGGCAGGGATACCCCCAGCCATCTTCAGTAGGCGAGCCATATGAAGCAGATTCCACGTCATAAAGGTGGTGTTGCGGTTGGTGAAGTCATTCTCGGGGCCACCCGAGCCCTCGTCCAAATAGCTCGGGCCCGGTCCTGCCTCTCCGATCCAGCCAGCATCCGCCGCCGGAGGAATGGCCACCCCAATGTGCTGAAGGCTATACAGAATATTCATCGCGCAGTGCTTGACGCCGTCCTCGTTCCCCGTCAGCAGGGCACCGCCCACCTTCCCGTAATAGACGTACTGCCCCCGAGAGTTCGTTATCCCTGACATCGCGTAGAGACGTTCAATGATCTGTTTCATCACCGAGCTGTTGTCCCCAAGCCAGATTGGTCCCGCGAGCACCAGGATCTCTGCCTGTTCAATCTTCTCGAAAATGGCCGGCCAGGCGTCTTCGTCCCAACCGTGATCTCTCATATCCGGGTACACACCCGTCGCCACCGGAAGATCGACCGGTCGCACAATATCGACATGGACACCCTTCGACCGCATCAAATCAGCACTCAGACGGATCAGCCCGGACGTGTGGCTCAACTCGGGACTACGCTTCAAGGTGCAATTAAGGAACACTGCCCTCAGACCAGTGAACTCACCGTCACCGCTCACGGACTTCACGCTATCGGCCATCTAAAAGGTACTCCTATCTAGGTAACGAAAAACCTCAGATCCATTCAACAATCCGGGACTCGGCCGCCAATCCAGCTTGACCGAATAGAAACCACGATAGGCCCAGCGAAGTACTCACTATGTAACCCAGAACACAGACTCTACAATCACTTCCATCAGCTCAAGCTCCTGATACTCCGTTAAAGACAGCAACCCGCACGGGGTGACGTAGGCACGCCTCAGCACCTAGAAAGCACGAGGAGTCCGAAGGGCGCGGCCCGCCTTGCCAACAATCCGACATCATTTAAGGCCGATAACATCCCATTACGTCGGCCCCTCTGATTTACTGCAGCGGAAGGAATAGCACGGTGAAGATTCCAGCAGCGGCCAGCACGACGACACTTGATGCTACAGAGCCTGTGGAGATCAGGTCCGCAGGCATCCGCTCGTTGTTGATGCCGAGTACGGCGCGGCGGAAGCGGTGTTTCCTTGTCAGATTTATGGTGATGGCTGTCGCTGTTGCTGCAGTGACTAGGACCCCGGCAAACCAGCCGTGGTGGGGCATCCAGCGTAGGAATATCGCCGCTGCGATTATCAGCGCGAGAGTGGTCCTGCTCCAGGCGAGGTCGGTTCGTTCCGGCTGAAGGCCAGTGTCCATATGCTCCGGGTTGGTCTTACTGTCTCTGGGTGGGCGCATGCTTCAGGCCGGTCGCATGATCACGAATACGATAAATACGAGCGCTACGACGACCCCGCCGGCCGCGAGGACAGGCGCGATCATTGGCAGAGGAAGCGGAGCATTGCGGCGCATGGCGCGTTCGACATTGAGCCACCGGAAAAAGGATCCTCCCCCAATGATCAGTGCGAGGAACAAGAGGAGAACCGCGACGGTCTTGCGGATTTCGGGCACAAAGATGTCGGTGGTGAACGCTTCGACAGCAATTCCGCCTGCCAGCATCGCTAGCGAGGTACGGATCCAGGCCAGGAACGTCCGCTCATTGGCGAGAGTGAAACGGGGATCCGGCTCCGTTCCGCCAGAGAGGATTCGTGACTCGAAACTGCCACGGCGAAAACCTTCTTTGAGTATTTCCTGGCTGGGCACATTCGTCGTTGTGTTGCTCGTTGCGTTGCACTCCGGCCGCGGCGCGGATTCCGCCGTTTCAATTGGCTTGACCTACGGTCCGGAAGCCGACATTTCCCGAGGTTGATTCTGGACGGTTGTGTGAGCGGGCTGAATTGCGGTAGCGATTGCAGTATGAGTCGTGGCAGAGGTAGGAGCCTCCCCTAAGGACCCGGCTTTTACCTAGTGGAGAGCCTTTCGGATTCTGCTGAGGTGAGGATCGGTAATAGTTCGTGTCAAACCAGTCAGCGCACCATTCCCACACATTTCCCACGGTTTGCCATAGACCGAAACCGTTAGGCTTATAGGAACGCACCGGCGCGGTGGCAGCCCACCCGTCATCCTTTGAATTTTGTGCGGGAAAGACACCTTGCCATATGTTGGTCGGCCACTTACCTCCACCAGGTAGTTCGTCACCCCATGGATAGCGCTTCGCCTGTAGACCTCCGCGGGAAGCATATTCCCATTCCGCTTCCGTGGGCAGGCGACGATCTGCCCATTCGCAGTAGGCCATGGCATCATTCCATGACACATGTACCACCGGATGATCCTCCAGGCCTTCTATGCTCGATTCCCTACCGTAGGGTCTCCGCCAGTCGGCACCGCTGACTCCCGCCCACCAGGGTGACTGGCGAACTCGGCCCACGACATCTTCGACGGGGGCGACGACGAGGGAATGGAAGACCGCCGAAACGCCCGACCTTTCGGCGTCGGTTTGGTAGTGGGTGTCAGACACGAACCGGTCAAAATCAAGGTTAGTCACTGTCGTTGCGTCCATCTCGATGGGGCCGACAACAACGGTATGTACCGGCTCCTCACCATCGACAGGATTACCGTCGCCAGTGGAATCTCCCATAAGAAAGGAGGCCTTGGGCAGCATTCGCTGTTCGACCTGATGGCTGCCCCTACCCTTGAACGCTATGCCTTTCACCGCCGTGGGCGCACGGGCAATGTCAGGAGTACAGCACGATCCTCCTGGTGCCGAGAAGTTCATTTACCGGAACCTCCATGAGTAGGGTTTATGCCGTTCGGTTGGTGCAGACGTCCTTGGGCTACTTCGTCGGATAGAAATTTCTTCAGTGCTTGCATGAACACTGCCCCGGCGGGTGAGAGTTGGCGGGTGCGAGCCCAATGGATACCGATCTGTCGAGACGCCGAATCTTCACGGATTGGTCTCCAGACCAGTCCGGGATCACACATCATCCGTGCAGCGAGTAGCCCGATGACTCCTATTCCAGTCCTTCTTTCACGAACGCAAACACGGTGGTCGGCTGGGTTACTGCCATACTGCGTTCTCGGTCAACCCCGACTTCGGCAAGCAATTGATGATATTCGCGTCCTATTCGAGCATCGAGACCCGCCTCTCCTGTTGTGATGACTGCGGAGCTTTTCAGGTCCTGAAGAGACACCTTTTCTTTTCCGGCGAGTGGGTCATCACGGCGGAGCACGACCACAAAAGGGTCGGTCAACAGCGAGCGGCGATCTATACCCACCAATGGTTGTTCTTCCATCATCGGACGAATGGTCAGTTCCACCATCCGATGCGTCAAGGCATCGTCGAGCCAACTATTTGGGCCTTCATGAACTTCAAAAGTAACTTCAGGGTGCATATTGGCGAACCGGGCGAATAACGGTGCAAGGATCTGGGAGCTAACGCTCGGGATACTGCCCACTGCTACAGATCCGCTCACCCGGCCTGTCCTTGCTACGACTGCTGCCTGCGCGGCTGTCCATTCCGCGATAGCTCCACGGGCGTGGGGCAGGAACGCCTCACCGGCGGAAGTGAGCGTCGGCGGGTGAACGTCGCGGTTCAGAAGGGATTCGCCGAGTAGAGATTCCAGCGAAGCGATATGAGCGCTGACCCGCGACTGGGCGCGGTGCAGGGACCGAGCGGCAGCGGAAAATCCCCCAAGTTCATGCACCGCAACGAACGACCGACACCAAGTCAATTCCACAACGTCAGCTTCTCTCTACTTGTCTCTATCCAGCGGAGACACGGTTCGGTTGAGCTCGTATAGGTTGCTCCGGCGTGGCGACCACTCCTTCCAGTAAGGGATCATCCGTACGGACCATATGATGATGCAGGCGGTCCGCCAGAGCAGATTTGAGGTCATCATGAGTGGGATCCGATGAAACATCATTGAGTTCCCACGGGTCCTTGTCCAGCAGATACAGTTCTTCGATAGGTCGTTCAGACAGGTGGCTGTCTCCGAATCCTCGACGTGTGGCACTTTCTTCAAGGTCGATTGGAAGGGGAAGACGAGGCCCGGTTGTGAAGTTGCGGATGTACTTCGCTTTTGGCGTTCGGAGTGCGCGGATAGGGTCATACCGATCGTGGTAAGTCTTTTCGAGAACTAGCTCCCTTTCCTGCACCGGACTTTCCGATTCCTGGAGGACGGTCAGGAAGCTTCGGCCTTCCAATTCATCGTGCCGCACCCCGCCGGCCAGTTCTATCAGGGTGGGAGCGATATCTAGATGGCTCACGATGTGGTCTCTCCGTCCAGCAGGTGCGTTCCATTGGCGTGGAAGCTGCGCGATCAGTGCAACCTGCACTCCCGAGTCGCATAGTGTGCTCTTAGCCCGCGGGAACGCAACACCATGATCAGTTGTGAAGATGACAAGGGTGTTGTCCCGGTAGGGAGAGTTCTCGAGAGATTCCAGCATGAGGCCTACAGCTTCATCCATCTGCCGGATGGCGCCATGAAATTCACTGATGTCCTGACGTGTGTCTGCATTATCCGGAAGGTAGGGCGGCACATCAACCAGGTTCGGATCTGATGGTTCGTAGTCTTCGACTGGCCACGGCCGGTGCACTTCCCACATCCCGATAGTGAGCAGGAACGGCTGATCGGGGTGCGGTTGCTCGAACCACCAGTCGACTCTCTTGGCTACTTCCAATGCGCGTGGAACGAACCCAAGGCCGTGCACTTCGTCGTAGCCAAGGACCCGGGCATCGAAGTCTTCGTGTTGAAGTCCGATCAACGCCGAATGGTAGCCCTGTTCTCCAAGCATTTCGGGAAGGGTTTCGATACCAGCGCGGTATTGCCATCCCGCATGAGTCAGACCCATCAGGCCATTCTGATGCGGAAGGAGACCGGTAAAAAGAGACGAGCGTGCCGGTGTGCATAGTGGTGCAGTCGCGAAAGCTTTGTCGAAAACTATGCCTTGATCAGCCAGTCGCTGGAGGTTTGGGCTGGGAATGGAGGACATTCCGTAGCAGGAGAGCCACGTTCCAAGGTCATGGCAGTGAATAAGCACGATGTTGGGTTGCTGGGGGTGCATGGGGTTCCTTCGTGGTTCGGTACGGTACGGCCAACGGGTCAGTGTCCTGGCACCTTCTACGTGCCAGGACACCAGTCCGTCATTTCATGGGGTAGCCGGCCTCTTGAACGACGACAGTAAGTTCACTTTGCATCTGAGTCATGCCTTCTTCAGGACTCACGTCACCGGCGGCGATGGCAGCCAGAATCGGCTCGGTAACGGTAAGGAACTCACCCATGAATTCGAATCTGAACGGGCCCTGTGCAGTCTCTGACGCCTACCGAACCACATCCAGGTACTCCTGAGCCGATTCCTCAATACCATCAGCGTCATACGCATCAGACCGTGTGGGAATCCCGCCTGCTTCCACGAAGACTTCCATGCCTTCTTCCGAGCTCACCCATTTGATGAAATCGAGCGCAGGTCCGGTACGCTCTTCCGGAAGATCGGCTGGAACCGCGAGATTCCAGGTTCCGGTCGCCGCTATTCTTCCGGGAAGTTCCGCGAAACCTACCTTGCCGATGACATTGGAGTTGGCTTCATCGTTCATGCTGTTGGCGGCTGCGGCCACGACGCTCAGCTGGGCCGAATCTTCTGCCTGCATGGCGGCGATTGCTTCAGCTTGCCCAACGGCTTTGGGGTCATCCGGGCCCAATTGTGCCAGCTCCCGGAAGATCGTGGCTGCGCGGATAGCTTCTTCGGAATCCACAGCTGGCGTCCAGTCGACTCCTTGTTCGCGGAAGAAGTTGCCGCCTTCACCGAGCAGGATGCCGGCAAAGTCGTAGGTCACTTGAGGAGTGCCGGGGACGCCTTGGAACCGTTGGATGTAGCCGTAGCGTGCAGCGTCGGCATCGATCACTTCCTGGCCGTTGGCTATCGTGTCGGCCCAGGTTTCAGGGACTTCCAATCCCAACTGCTCGTAGATGTCGGACCTATAGATGAATACCTGCAGGTTTCCCAGTAGGGGGACATTGGTCAGTACCCCTTCCTCAGTGAATGTCTTCGTTTCTGCGTCCCAATACGGAAGTCCGCCATAGGTGAAGATCTCTTCATCGAGTTGGTAGTCAGGGTCGATGTCCTGCAATGGCATGAGCAGCCCGCTGACATTGAACTGTGCCATGTCGACTTCGTTGACCTGGTAGACATCGAAGTTATGAGTGCCAGTTTGTGCGTCGTTGAGCATCTGGGTTTTGACTTCATCGTTGGGGAATGAGCGGAGGTCGACGTCCACGCCTGTTTCGGCTTCGTAGGCTGCGCCAACGGCGTCGTATGCCGGGTTCCAGGGCGCCTGGCTGGTGATTACAGTGACCGTTTCACCTGATCCGAGAGCACCCCCTCCGCCTCCGCCCCCTGAACAGGCGGCGAGCGAGGCTGCCAGACCTACGGTTCCGATGAGGGCGACTAAACGGGGATTCTTCATATTTGTTGCTCCTTTGCAGTGATTCATTAGCCTTTGACTGCACCGGCTGTGAGCCCGGCTACAATCTGACGATTAGCGAAAATGGCCATGACGATGATCGGGATGGCGGCGAGAGTTCCCGCAGCTGCCATTTCTCCCCAGGTGACGGCATACGGCTGAAGCAGCCCTGCGATACCAACGGTGACAGGAGCTGTCTCTCCGCCTGACGTTAGGGTGAGGCCCATTTGGAACTCATTCCAAGCCAGGATGCCGGTGAAAATTCCTACCGCCGCAAGCCCAGGTTTCACCACTGGAAGCATGACAAGCAGGAAAGTCTTGGCTTCAGACGCGCCGTCTACGAGAGCTGCTTCCCGCAGCTCGTCAGGGATGCCTGAGAAGTAGGAAGACATCAGAAGGGCCGCGAACGGGAGGTTCAGAAAACCATTCCACGAGGTTGGCGCTCGGAAGAACGGATTGAACATCTCCGATGAGGTGCTTTCCCGACATGGCCGGACTGTCGCGCAGCATCCCGCAGTACATGAGGGCTTTCGCGTCCGCCTGGAACGAGCGATTCAAGAGTAAACAGCCTGTTGCACAATTAACGCGGGGGCCCATCGTCGCCCGGAAGATCGATGTTCGCGAACAGCTGACTGCGAACCGGGCACCGGTTCCCTTGCCGGTATTGCCGCACCACGCGCCTTCGAGCGCCTATCACTCATCAAACTGATGACAATAGGTAGTGCGGCCCAGCCACGCGGGAACTAAAAGCCCCAGCCGTTGATTAAACAGCCGTCGATTAAATATTCAGCAGTTCCCTGCTCCGTTATTCCTGGAACATTTCACCGCAGCGAAAGGCGCGTCATCGCAAACAGACGTCTGAACTCGTGATGCCCACCGAGACGCATGGTGGCCGACGCCACCCCGTTCGGGTGCTTTTGTACCTTTTGCTGCTCGGGCTGCTCACGTCAGCAGTGGTACTCCTCGGGCCCAGCTTGCTCAGCGGCTTGCGCATCGAGGGCGGCTCGCTGCTAGGAATCGCTGAGTGCACCGTCCAGACCTCGGAGGGAGAAGTGGGGCTCGACCGTGATGAGGCGCAGCTGGCCACCACGGCGGTGGCGCTCTTGGCCCGCGGGATGGACGCACCGGACATCTCCGGCATCGACGAGGCGGTGTTGAAGCGGCTAACCGGCGGGCCGTCCGAAGATGCTGGTCCCAGCTTGACCTGTCGAGGCTCAGCCGCGAGTGACCTTCAGGAACAGCAGCTGACTGCCACGGGCCTGACACCGCGCGCCGAACAGTTACGTGAATCGATGACCGAAGTGTTCGGTAGCCAAAGCCTGGGCGGGTTCGCCCATGGTGGCGTTGGTCAGGGGCACGGTGCGGACTCGACGCACTACGACGGGCGGGCCATTGACATCTTTTTCCGCCCGGTGGCTGAGGAGAACCGGCGTGAAGGTTGGATTCTGGCTCACTGGCTCGTCGCTCACGCAGAGGACCTCAACATCCAGTACGTCATCTTTGACGACCGGTTCTGGAGCACACACATCTCTCGAGGGCAATGGCACAACTACGACGCACCTGAGCCCAGCAACGAGATCCTGCGTCACCTCGACCACGTGCACGTGGACGTGCTGGGCGGAGACGCTGACTCAACTCCATAGGAACCAATCCGATGTGCGCCCTCTGAGGAACTGCAGCTCGGTCGCACTCAGCTACGCGCGTCAACGAACCTGAGCACCGAGACTTTACGGGCCAATGCAGGCAAGCTACTCAGTGTTACGACACACATTGCGCCGGTCCATTGCAAAGCGTTTAGTGGAACTTGACCATCCCGAGCGGCCGAGAGACCTGGATCGTTGAAGCCGCAGCAACCCGCCACCTTGGTGAACGGGTGCTACTGCCAGGACCGATGGAGTCCTCATGAGTACTGTTATCAGTTCCCGGCAGCAGCGTTCACCAGCCCTGCCGCATAAGCAAGCTCTTCCTGTGACGTTCTCGCGGCTCAGCCGGGCATTCGGTTCGGGTACGGCCGCCCATACCGTCCTCACGGACATCACCTTCGAGGTGATACCCGGCGAAGTGCTCGCCATTCTCGGCGCGAGCGGATGTGGCAAATCAACCCTGCTTCGCGCCGCCGCCGGCTTGGACGCTCCAAGTTCAGGCGCGGTACTCATTGGTGAAACGCCAGTCAATGGAATTGACGACCGATGTGCGGTCGCCTTCCAGGAACCCCGCCTGCTGCCCTGGCTCTCGCTTCGCGCCAACATCGCGATCGGGCTACCGAAGGGAACAAGCACCCCGGATGGCAAGGCGAAGGTGGAAGAATTGCTGGGCCTGGTGGAACTGGCGGATTTCGCCGAACACCGTCCCCGCGAAGTATCCGGTGGTATGGCCCAGCGCGCCGCGCTCGCCCGTGCCCTCGCCCGTAATCCCGGCGTTTTGCTCCTGGATGAACCCTTTGGTGCGTTGGACGCTCTGACTCGGCTCAGGATGCAGGACCTCCTGCTGGACATTCACCGCGCCCAGCCCACCACCGTGCTCCTGGTCACCCACGACGTCGACGAAGCCCTCCAGCTTGCGGATCGGATCATAGTGCTGGACAAGAGCACAGACCCGGCACAAGCTGGGGCCTCCATTTCCCGGACTTTGACCGTACCGGGCGACCGCCCGCGCGACCGCAATTCAGTTGAACTGGCCAGAATGCGCAGCTCGCTTCTCAACACTCTCGGCGTCAAAGGCCACTAGCGCTCCCAATCCGTTGACCGTCGTCGTGCCCGTCCGCACTATGACTGCCCGACCAAACCCAAAGGAAAACCATGAACCGCACCCGCCCTTCCTCCATCAGCCGCCGCGCAGCTCTGGGCATGGCGCTCGCCGTAACGGGCGGCCTCACCCTGACCGGATGCCTCGCCGGGGAGAACGCCGCATCCACCGATGTGGGCGGTGCCACTGCCACCGAACTCAACATCGACTTCGCCACCTACAACCCCCTGAGCCTGGTCATCAAGGACCAGGGCTGGCTTGAGGCAGATCTTGAGGACGAGGGAGTAACGGTCAACTGGATCCAATCCGCCGGCTCGAACAAGGCCAACGAGGCACTGCGTGCTGGAGCGGTCGACGTCGGCTCCACCGCCGGTTCCGCTGCCCTGCTCGCCCGCTCCAACGGATCGCCGATCAAGGCCATCGACATCTACTCGCAGCCGGAATGGTCCGCGCTGGTAACAACCCCCGATTCGGGGATCACGTCGGTCGAGGACCTCCGGGGAAAGTCAGTGGCAGCCACAAAGGGAACCGATCCCTACTTTTTCCTCCTGCAGGCCCTGGAATCCGCGGGAATCGACCAGTCCGAAGTGACCGTGCAGAACCTCCAGCACGCCGACGGCTGGGCGGCACTGAACAACGGCTCCGTGGATGCCTGGTCCGGCCTGGATCCGATCATGGCCTCTGCCGAGCAGGATGGCGCGGAGCTGTTCTTCCGCAACATCGACTTCAACACCTACGGCTTCCTTAACGCCACCGAGGACTTCCTTACCGAGAGCCCCGAGCTCGCCCAGACCGTGGTGAACGCCTACGAAAAGGCCCGCGCGTGGGCTAAGGAGAACCCAGAGGAAACGGCTCAGATCCTCGCCGACGTAGCCGGAATCGAGGTCGAGCTCGCCAATGCCGTGATCATCGAACGCACCAACCTCGACGTCGATCCCGCCCCAGGCGAAGCGCAACGCGCAGTCCTCGAAAAGATCGGCCCCGTGTTCGTGGAAACCGGTGACGTGTCCTCGCAGGAACAGATCGACGAGGCCCTTGCCTCCCTGTTCGACGACTCCTTCGTCACCAACGCCGATCCCGACGCAATCCAGGCCTCCTCATGACCCAGGAAAGAACAACGACAACCAGCAAGGAGGCTCTGGAGGCCACTGGAGTCACGGTGGCCACAGCCGAGAACGACGACGGCGCACCCCACCAGCCCGAAGGTTCCGGCGGGTTGTTGAGCCGGCGCCCGGTCCGGCTGCTACTGGGCCTGATTGTTCCGGCGCTGATCCTGGCCGGCTGGCAGTTGAACTCCGTCGTTGGCGTCTTCAGCGCTGTGCAACTGCCGCCGCCCGCCGCCGTGTTCAATGCCGCCGTCGAACTGATTGAACGCGGCGAGCTGGGCATCCACATTGCCATCTCAACGCAGCGGGTGCTGATTGGTTTTGCCGTGGGTGCGATTCTCGGCGTCGTTCTCGGTGCGCTTCTCGGCCTTTCGCGGCTGGCTGACAACCTTTTGGGACCCACCATTGGAGGGATCCGGGCTGTGCCTTCGCTGGCCTGGGTTCCGCTGCTACTCCTGTGGATCGGAATCAACGAGGATTCGAAGGTCACGCTCATCACGATCGGTGCCTTCTTCCCGGTGTTTACCACCGTCTCCCTCGCACTCCGGCACGTTGACCGGAACCTGGTTGAGGCGGGCCGCGCCTTCGGGCTGAAGGGCCTCGGCCTCCTTACCAAGGTGCAGTTACCATCGATCATCCCCGCGTTGTTCTCGGGCCTGCGCCTTGCTCTGGCACAGGCGTGGCTGTTCCTCGTTGCGGCGGAGTTGCTCGCTTCCTCGATGGGACTCGGGTTCCTCCTCACCGATTCACAACAGAACGGGAGGGTTGATCGCCTGTTCCTCACGATCATCCTGCTCGCGATCATCGGCAAGACCACTGACGCACTGCTGGGCATCGCGGAACGGTGGGCGATCCGCCGATGGACCTAAATCTGGCCACGGAAACCGGCCAGCTGTCCGAAGCAGAGCGAATCGCGTTCTGGGAGGACCGGGCACGCCGCCTGGATTGGGCGTCGGAGTGGCACACGGCGCACACCTTTGAGCCTGCACGGCCGGTCCCCGGTGGCGACCTCACCATCCCACGGATCGAATGGTTCGCGGGCGGGACGCTCAATGCGGCCTACAACTGTGTGGACCGTCATGTTGCAGCAGGGCTCGGCGGCAGGCCTGCCTTGTATTTCGAGGGCGAACCCGGCGACAGGCGCACCGTCACCTACGCCGATCTGCAGGACGAGGTGTGCCGGGCTGCGAACGCCCTTGAGTCGCTGGGGATTGGCAAAGGCGACCGCGTGGTCATCTATCTTCCTGTGCTGGTGGAAACCGTGGTCATCACGCTTGCCTGCGCCCGCATCGGCGCCATTCACTCACTGGTTTTCGGTGGATTCTCCGCTGAGGCGCTGCGCTTCCGCGTCGAGGACACCGGCGCAAAACTGCTGGTGACAACGGATGGCCAGTTCCGCCGGGGCTCCGCTGTCCCGGTGAAGGCTAACGCCGACGCCGCGGTGGCGGGCAGCGCCGTCGTCGAACACGTCCTTGTAATTCGCCGGACCGGCAGCGACATTCCCTGGCAGGAGGGCCGGGATGTCTGGTGGCATGACGCCGTCAACTCCGCCTCCCCCGTGCACCACGCGCAGGCGTTCGACGCCGAGACGCCCCTGTTCATCATGTATACCTCCGGCACCACCGGGAAGCCCAAGGGACTCGTCCACACGACAGGCGGCTACCTGACTCAGGCCTCCTGGAGCTTCGAGTATCTGTTCAGCGATCCCGACCCAGCTGGGCGGGACGATGACGTGCACTGGTGCACGGCCGACCTCGCCTGGGTCACCGCCCACACCTATGAAATCTATGGTCCGCTCTCCAACGGCGCCACGCAGGTCATCTACGAAGGCACGCCAAATACGCCGCACCCGGGCCGGCACTTCGAGATCATCGAGCGGTACGGCGTCACCAGCTACTACACCGCCCCCACCCTGATACGCTCCCTGATGGGCTGGTTCCCGGACGGCGTGCCCGGTGAGTACGATCTCTCATCCATCCGCGTGTTGGGTACGGTCGGTGAAGCCACTAATCCCGAGGCGTGGCGATGGTTCCGGGAGAACCTTGGGGCTGGAATGGCTCCAGTGGTGGACACCTGGTGGCAGTCCGAGACCGGCGCCGCCATCCTCTCGCCGCCGCCGACCGACACGTCGTTCAAGCCCGGGTGCGCATCTCGGGCGCTGCCCGGCGTGGGAACCAGAATAGTGAACGACGACGGCGATCCAGCAGCGCCCGGCGAACACGGGCTCATAGTGGTGGACCGTCCCGGCCCCGCCATGGCACGGACGGTATGGGGCAACCCGCAGCGGTACCTGGATTCCTACTGGCGAAAGTTCGCGGATCAGGGCTGGTTCCTGGCAGGCGACGGCGCCAAGTACGACGACGACGGCCACACCTGGATCCTCGGCCGCGTGGACGACGTCATCAATGTCTCCGGACACCGGCTCTCCACCATCGAGATCGAATCGGCTCTCGTTGCGCACCCGCGGGTGGTTGAAGCGGGCGTCTGCCCGATCGCGGATGAACTGACCGGGCACGCGATCGCCGCCTTTGTTGTCCTCACGTCCCCGGTGGTCTCACCCACGATGGTCGACCAGGCGAGCGCCACCCGCGCGATCCCGGTGGTCGACCAGGCGAGCGCTTGCGAGCGCGTGGAGACCCCGATAGCCGATCTCCTCCGCAACCACGTGGCCGCAGTGATCGGGCCGTTTGCCAAGCCAGCCGTCGTCGTCGTTGTTGAAGATGTGCCCAAGACGCGATCCGGCAAGATCATGCGGCGGCTGCTGACACAGCTGTACGAAGGCTCGCCGCTCGGCGACACCACGTCCCTGCAGAACGAGGCCTGCGTGCCCGGCATCGCAGCAGTGCTGTCGCGGCGGTAAAGATGCGCACCAGCTGCAATCGGCGGAGCCTTCAGTTGGTACGCTGGTTGCACTCCCCCGGATGCTTCGGCTACCGGGTTCAGGGCCCCGAAACGGGGCCCTTGGTTTTCTGGCCGCCCCCACGTCAAGCTGACGATCAGCCGCCCCCGATTTGGTCCGCCCATAATGCAACCCAAGGCAACAATCTTGGACCGGCGCCGTCGTACTGCCACTATGGAAGGTGACCATCCCGAGCGGCACGAGAGATCTGGCTCTTTGACGCCGCAGCAACCCCCGCTCGTTTTGGAGCCGGAAGGGTGCTACCGCCAGAGACGATGGAGGACGTATGAGCAAGGACCGGACTTTCGGATTCCGCACGCGTGCACTGCACGCCGGCGGCACACCTGACGCCACCCATGGCGCGCGGGCGGTGCCCATTTACCAGACCACGTCATTCGTGTTCAAGGACACCAACGACGCCGCCAACCTGTTTGCGCTGCAGAAGTACGGCAATATCTACTCACGAATAGGCAACCCCACGGTCGCGGCGTTCGAGGAGCGCATCGCCTCGCTGGAGGGCGGGATCGGCGCCGTCGCGACGGCGTCGGGCATGAGCGCGGAGTTCATCACCTTTGCCGCACTGTGCCAGGCCGGAGACCACATTGTTGCGGCGTCCCAGCTGTACGGGGGAACCGTGACGCAGCTTGATGTAACGCTGCGGCGGTTCGGTATTGAGACTACCTTTGTCCCCGGAACAGACCCGGCGGACTACGCGGCCGCGATCCAGGAGAACACCAAAGCCGTCTATGCCGAGGTGATCGCCAACCCGTCGGGAGAGATAGCCGACATTGCCGGCTTGGCGAAAGTAGCGCACGACGCCGGTGTGCCGCTCATCGTCGATTCCACCCTGAGCACTCCCTACCTGATCCGCCCGATCGAACACGGTGCGGATATTGTGATCCACTCGGCAACCAAGTTCATCGGCGGACATGGCACCACACTGGGCGGCGTCGTCGTCGAAAGCGGGCGGTTCAACTGGGGCAACGGCAAGTTCCCCACCATGACCGAGCCGGTGCCCTCCTACGGCAACATCCAGTGGTGGGCCAACTTCGGCGAGTACGGGTTCCTGACCAAGCTCCGCACCGAGCAGTTACGCGACATCGGCCCGTCCCTCTCCCCCATGTCCGCCTTCCAGTTGCTCCAGGGAGTGGAGACCCTGGCACAGCGCGTCGACGAGCACGTGGCCAATGCCCAGGCAGTCGCGGAATGGCTCGACGCCGATCCGCGCGTGGAGTACGTGAACTACGCCGGCCTGCCGACGCACGTGCACTTCGACAGGGCGCAGACATACCTCCCCCAAGGGCCGGGCTCGGTCTTCAGCTTCGGGGTGAAGGGCGGCCGTGCCGCCGGACAGGTGTTCATCGAGTCGCTGCAGATCGCCTCGCATCTGGCGAACGTAGGCGATGCCCGCACACTGGTGATCCATCCGGGATCCACCACGCACCAGCAACTGAACCCCGAGCAGCTTGAGGCAGCCGGCATTCCGGAGGACCTCGTCCGCATTTCGGTGGGACTTGAGGACCTCGACGACATTCTGTGGGATCTGGATCAGGCGCTGAATCTGGCCACGGATCTCCACGCGGCCGCAGACGGCCTTGGTCGATCACCGGTGGTCGACCAAGCGAGGGACGAGCGCGTGGAGACCTCCAACCAGATAGGAGCAGGCGCATGAGCAGCGAACCACGCATATGGGAAGGGCCTTCCGCTCCGGAGCGGTTGAACATCCTTCGAAACGCACAGTCAATCGCTATTGTTGGCGCTTCGGACAAGCCATCGCGTGCGTCCTATTTTGTGGCAACCTACCTTCAGTCCTCATCGCCATACCGCCTGTACTTCGTCAACCCGGTGGCCAAGGAAATCCTGGGCCAGCCGGTTTACGCGTCGCTGGCGGACCTTCCCGAGCAGCCGGACATCGTGGATGTGTTCCGCAAACACGCTGACCTGCCCACCGTCCTGGAAGAATCAAAGGCGGCCGGGGCCAAGACTCTGTGGTTGCAGCTGGGCTCCTGGCACGAGGAGGTTGCGCGCGGTGCCGAGGCCGCGGGCATGAACGTGGTGATGGATCGATGCGTCAAGATCGAGCACGCCCGCTTCCACGGAGGGCTCAATCTGGCGGGCTTCAACACCGGCGTAATTTCCTCAAAGCGCCAGGTAACGGCATAGCCAGGCGGCCCGCAGTGGAGCGGACGAAGCTGAGGAAAGCGTCTGCGGGCTACCGGGAAACAAAAAAACGGCCCTGGGCGCAGCCCCCGAAAGCGACTGGGAACTCGTCGGAACCATGGCCGTTCCGGAGGCCCCGGACACCGCAGGCCCGGGTGTGACCGACGACAGTGGATTCCGGTCTTGCTTCGCCCAAACACCAACCGGCGCGTTATTCGCCGCCGCGAAAATTTGGGCTGAAGGTTTCTACGGCAACACAACACGTCTCTACACGGACCTGACCACTGATAGCACTGCCCGTGATGAGCTTTGGAACAGATCGAAGCAGGGTCCGGAGTCGGGAGCGGAAACGCCCCCAAACTGCAGATTCAAGGCTTCCAGATTCAGCGTTATGACGGGGAATCGGCAGTTATCGACTTAGGTGTCGAAACCGAAGAAGGCGCCTTTGATTCACTCCCTACACCTCTGGAATGGGAGGACGGTGACTGGAAGTTGGTCATTCCGGAGACGGGAAACCCTGGCATCCAGCAGTGAATGACCTGAACAACTACATTCCATGGTCGGGGACCTGAGATGGATGAGGAAAAAGTCTGCCTACCTCTTGATCTCATGTGCCAAGGCGGCGGACTAGCTGGGGACTGGATCGGTAACGCTGTTGGTGATGGAATCGAGAATTTGGCTCGCGCGATCACCTTTGCGCTGTCCCAGATAGTCACAACACTTTCCACGTTCTGGGTTGATATGCCGACGAGCAACCTGACCACGAATGACGGTGTAACCGGTTCACCAACGGTTGCGTTTTTGCAGGATGGTCTTTGGTACTGGACGGCAGCACTGGCTGTCCTGGCGGTCATCGTCGGCGGCACCCGTATGGTCTGGGAGCAGCGCGGCGCGCCCATCCGTGAGCTCGTCCGGTCCCTACTGACCCTGACCCTTGTCTCAGGCATGGGTCTCGCCGTGATTGCTTTCCTGATCGTGGCCGCCGACGGATTCTCTTCCTGGATCATCGACCAGGCCACGGACGGGAACGGGTTCGCCACGGCCATTCAGACCATGTTGATTATGGGTGAGGGAGAAGTAGCCGTTTTCATGCTGATCATCCTGGGGCTGATCGGAATTATCACGTCGATAACCCAAATCGTGCTGATGGTGGTCCGCAGCGGAATGCTCGTCATTCTGGCGGGGATCCTGCCGACCACGGCGGCGTTCACGAACACGGAGATGGGTAAGCAGTGGTTCCAGAAAACCATTGGCTGGACGCTGGCTTTCATCCTCTACAAACCCGCGGCGGCCATTGTGTACGCGGTCGCTTTCCGACTGATAGACGGCGTCTCCGCCGGGGCCAATATCCTGCTGAACACGATCACCGGCATCGCACTGATGGTGGTCGCACTGCTTGCTCTGCCGGCGTTGCTGCGCTTCGTGACACCGATGGTGGGAGCCGTCGCCGGCGGTGGAGGCGGCATGGCCGCAGGAGCACTGGGAGCGGCTGCGGCCGCGCTGCCCTCCGGTGCACGATCCCTCGGTGCAGCAGGACGTGGAAGCGGCAACGCAACACCAACACCGCCCAGCCGCAGCACCACCGGTGAGTCAAACACCGACGGTGGGGGAGGCGGCAGTAAATCCTCCGGTTCACCTTCAGGCAGCTCGACTACGGGCAGCGGTCCCGGTGGAGCCAAACCAACTCCGGGATCAACCAGCGGCAAGAGTACCGGTCCATCCGGTGAACCGTCGGGTGCGCCTGCCGGTGGTGTTCCCGCCATGGCCGGAGCCGGAACGGGCGGTGGCAGCGCTGCAACCGGTGCAGCAGGAGCAAAAACCGGCGCGGCCGCGGGCCCGGTGGGTGCGGCTGCAGGAGCAACGGTGTCCGCTGCGTCCAAGGGCGCGGACGCAGTAAAGAAGGTTTCAGACGAAGCAGCGGGGGATGGTCCAAGTGGCAGCAACAGTAAGTGATTACAAGGAACCGACATACGGAAATTGGCGGATTCCCCGCTCAGCCGGGCTGGGAAACTTCGGTGCCATCGGCACGGGATTGATCCTCGTCGGCCTGGTGTTCGGGATTATCTCTTTCGCAATCTGGAACCTTTTCGTCGGCCTCGGCGTAATGGGAATCTTTGGTATCGGCCTCGTGTTGCTCACCATCAAGGACAAGCACGGTCAAACGATTGTGGATCGGGCAGGTGCCCGGGCCGCGTTCAAACGCTCCCGGCGCAAAGGGACGAACCTGTACCGTTCCGGCCCTCTCGGAGTCACTGACTGGGGCATGGACCAACTCCCCGGCATCGCCTCGAAATCCCGGCTGTATGAATTTGAGGACTCCTACAACCGCAAATTCGCCATGCTCCATATGCCAACCACCAGTCACTACACGGTGATCTTCTCCACCGAACCAGACGGCGCGTCAATGGTCGATCCTGAACAGGTCGATGCCTGGGTATCGAACTGGGGTGGCTGGATCTCAGCCCTTGGTGATGAGGCCGGAATTGAGGCCGCTTCCGTAACGGTGGAGACGGCCCCTGATTCGGGCTACCGGCTCCGCAATGAAGTTGAGATGAACATTGACGTGAACGCACCGGATATTGCCAAGGAAATGCTGCGTGAGGTCATCCGGACGTATCCGGAAGGCTCCGCGACGGTCCGGGCGTGGATCACCCTCACGTTCAATGCCACTATGCGTTCCGGTTCCCGGAAACGCGAGCCTGAGGAAGTCGCCAAGGATCTCGCCTCACGGCTTCCCGGGTTGTCGCAGCGGTTGCAGGCCACCGGGGCGGGTATCGCCCGTCCCATGGCTGCACAGGAACTCTGTGAGGTTGTCCGGGTTGCCTATGATCCACCGGCGGCACTGGTCATTGATGAGGCACACGCCGCCGGACACCCGGTAGAACTCACCTGGGGTGAGGTCGGCCCCTCCGGTGCGCAGACTAATTGGGAGAACTACCGGCATGAGGGCGCATATTCGGCGTCCTGGACGATGAGTGGCGCTCCGCGTGGCTCGGTCCATGCCAACGTACTTTCCAAGCTTCTGGCCCCGCATGGGGATGTGGACCGCAAAAGGGTGACCCTGCTGTACCGTCCGATGGATTCGGCCCGGGCGGCTCAGCTGGTCGAACGAGATCAAAACAATGCCAATGTCCGGATTACCTCTGGTAACCGGCCCTCAGCCCGTGCACTGGTCGATGCACGCTCGGCCGCGCAAACCGCATCAGAAGAGGCTCAGGGTGCGGGGTTGGTGAACTTCGGCCTGGTGGTCACGGCCACGGTCAACGGTTTGGACCGGCTACCGGACGCGGTTGCGGCCATTGAGCAAACCTCCGGTGCTGCACGGCTGCTGCTACGCCGCGCTTATGGGGGCCAAGATACCGCGTTTGCGGCGTCCCTGCCGATTGGCTTGGTGCTGCCTAAGCACGTCCTGTTGCCCTCTGAGATTCGGGAGGCGCTCTAAATGGCGCGTACGAAGATCCAGAAGAACCAGCACAAAGCGGCTCCGTTGGAGCCGAAAAAGAAGAAGCAGAAGAAAGCCACTGTGATCCGGGAGAAAGTACCTGGTGCGCGTGGCTGGCGTGGCCGTGGCGGCGGCGCAGCGGCGCTGGTTCCCTCGGTGCGGGAGTACCGGGGAACGACAGTGCAGGTCTGTGGGCTGTGGCCGTTTTCCTCGGGTACGTCCTCGCCCATGATTGGTGTGCCGATTGGGCGGCATGAGGAAACTCAGGCCACGGTCTGCTGTGATCCGATTAGCTGGTTTCAGCGGGCACGGCTGATCTCTAACCCGTCAGCGTTCATTCTCGGCAAGCCGGGTTTGGGTAAGTCCACGCTGGTCCGCCGGATGATGCTCGGCCTCGCCGGGCAAGGTGTTAACCCTTTGGTGCTGGGGGATTTGAAGGGTGAACACGTTGACCTGGTGAGAGCTGCTGGCGGGCAAGTCATCACGCTCGGCCGAGGCCGCGGATATTTGAACATTCTTGATCCTGGTCAGGCTATTGAAGTGGCGCAGCTCCTCGAGGGCGAAGGCCACGAGGATGCTGCTGTGCGGGTCCGTGCTGATGCGCACGGGCGGCGCCTGAATATGGTGGTCGCACTGATTACGATCAGCCGGAACCAGCCTCCTACCGATCAGGAACAGACCATTCTCGACCGGGCGTTGCGCTGGCTCGATGAGCACTTTGAAGGTGTTCCCGTACTCGGGGATCTACTCAAAGTAATCCAAGACGGTCCGGATGAGTTGCAGCAAGTTGCCCTCAATCGGGGAGACTGGCCGCTCTATCAGGCTGAGACGCGGGCACTGGAGGCAACCCTGCTGGGCCTCACGGGTGGCGGCAAGCTGGGGGAGATTTTCTCCGGCACACCACTAATCCCATGCAGCGGGACCGGGCCGTGGTGTTCGATGTTTCCTCTATTGACGAGACCGAAACCGATCTCCAAGCCGCTGTGCTGTTGGCGTGCTGGTCCTACGGTTTCGGTACCGTCAACGTCGCGAACGCTCTTGCTGATGCGGGGTTGGAGCCTCGCCGTCACTATTTCGTGGTCCTCGATGAGCTGTGGCGGGCGCTGCGGGCCGGTAAGGGCATGGTGGATCGGGTGGACGCGCTGACCCGCCTGAACCGTTCTGTTGGTGTGGGACAGGTGATGATCTCCCACACGATGAGTGACCTGCTGGCCCTGCCAGCCGAAGAGGACCGGATGAAGGCGCAAGGGTTTGTGGAGCGCTCGGGCATGGTCATCTGTGGTGGCCTTCCGGCGTCGGAAATGGCGTTGCTGACCAAAGCGATTCCGCTCTCACGGCAGGAACAGCAAAAACTCGTGTCCTGGCAAGATCCGCCCGCGTGGGACTCACGCGGCGTGGACGTGGAACCGCCCGGGCGCGGCAAGTTCCTCATCAAAGTAGGCGGACGGCCCGGCATCCCCGTTCACATTGGGCTGACCAGTGTTGAAGCGAAACTCAACGATACAAATAAGCGCTGGCATGACGCGCCTGAGGGTGAATCCCTTATGGCCGAAACACCAGTAGATCCGCCAACGGCAGGAGATTCGGCATGAGCGCACCAAACCGTAAAGGTACGTCCGGGAGCTATACCGAGGGCATTCTTTTGTTCTCGGTGATGGGCTTAGCTGCGGCGCTCCTGGGCGGGGCGTGGGTATCCGCGCACTGGGGCTCCTCGTTGGCCGGGATCAGTGCACCGCCGGCCCACCCGATAGAACTGATAGCGGGGCTTTTCAAGGGCGAGATCCCTTGGCCGGTACAGGCAACGTTTATTGCTATGGGTATGGGTGTGGCCCTGGTGCTGCTGGTGGTGCCGTTCGGGATTCTGTCGGTGAAGCGCTCGGGTAAGAAAGCTCGTGTTGATAAAGCTGCCCGGTACATGGGCCGGGGCAAAGACTTGGCCACGTTCTCCGAACGTGGTGTCAAGGCCACGGCGCAGCGGTTGGGTGTAGAGGATAGTCCGGGGATTGTTGTCGGCTCGGTTGTCTCCACCGGTCAGACGTTCTACCAGTCCTGGGAAGATCTCAGCATCGACATTTGGGGGCCGCGAACGGGTAAGTCCTCGGCCCGGATTATCCTGGCGATCCTGGATGCTCCCGGTGCGGTCATTTCAACCTCAAACAAGCGTGACGTGGTTGATGCCACCCGTGGGGTCCGCGCAGTGTCAGCTCCAGTGTGGATCTTCGACCCTCAGAAAATTGCGCAGGAAGAACCTACCTGGTGGTGGAATCCTCTGTCTTACGTGACCGACGAAGATAAAGCGGCACGGCTAACCCAGCATTTCGCGTCGGGATCTCGTGTACCTGGTGCGAAACCCGACGCCTATTTCGATCCGAAAGCAGAGGATCTGCTGACGTCGATGTTCCTGGCCGCTGCCCTAGATAAACGGCCCATCACCGACGTTTACATTTGGGTCACTGTCCAGGTCAGCAAAGAACCTGTGCAGATCCTCGAAGCTCACGACTACCCGCTGCAAGCTGCCGGGCTGGAGGCGCTGATCAATATTGCTCCTGAGGACTCGCGACATAATAACTTAGGTTTTATGGTGTGTCGGCTCTAGGATTGTGTTATGGCCGTGGGTGAGCAGTTGGTGGAGTCAGCGACAGAGAGGTATACGGTGTTGCGTCCGCATTTGGACGAGCGGCAGCGCCGTTTGTTGTTGGGGGTGGAGGCAACCGGGCTGGGGCGTGGCGGGATCAAGGCGATGGCCATGGCGACCGGGGTCCATCCCGATACCATTGCCCGCGGAGTCCGAGAGATGGCGGGGAATCCCGGGCCGCAGTCGCGGGTGCGGGCACCTGGCGGCGGCCGGAAGAAGCTGGCCACCACTGATCCGTCGCTGGTTGCCGAGCTGGAGGCACTGGTGGACCCGGGAACGCGGGGAGACCCAATGTCGGCGCTGGTCTGGACGACCCGCTCGACCCGCAACCTGGCCGGTGCGCTGACCGAGGCCGGGCATCCGGTCTCAGACCGGACCGTGGCACGGATGCTGCGCGAGGCGGGCTATAGCCTGCAGTCCAACGCCAAAGTCACCGAAGGCTCCCAGCACGAAGACCGGGACGCCCAATTCACGTACCTGGCCGGGCAGGTCGGTGAACACATGGAGGCGGGCCAGCCGGTGGTCTCCGTCGACACAAAGAAAAAGGAGCTGGTCGGGGATTTCAAAAATGCCGGGCGCCAGTATGAGCACTCCGGGGCCCCCGAGCGGGTCAGCGTCCACGACTTCATGGACAAGGATCTGGGCAAGGCCATCCCCTACGGAATCTATGATGTCTCGGCCAATACCGGTTGGGTCTCGGTCGGAACGGATCATGACACCTCGGCCTTCGCCGTGGCCACACTGGGCTCCTGGTGGAAAACCGTCGGAAAAGTCCGCTACCCGGGAGTCGGCCGGTTGCTGATCTGCGCCGATTCCGGCGGGTCCAACGGCAGCCGCATCCGCGCCTGGAAGATTGAACTGGCCAAATTCGCCGCCGAAACAGGCCTGACGATCACCGTCTGCCATCTGCCCCCGGGCGCCAGCAAATGGAACAAAATCGAGCATCGTCTTTTCGCCCAGATCACCCGAAACTGGGCTGGCAGGCCGCTGCGGACCCACCAGACCATCGTTG
>NZ_KI915006.1:34235-40140 GCF_000520595.1 Arthrobacter sp. H5 | reverse complement strand
CCACCCTCGTACATCTACCGGTGCACGCGTCCTGGCTCAACCAGGTAGAGATCTACTTCTCCATCCTGCAACGCAAAGCCATCAGCCCCACCGACTTCGCGAACCTCGCCGACCTCGCCACACGGATCCTGGCCTTCCAAGACCGCTACAACGCCACCGCGAGCCCGTTCGACTGGCGCTACAGCCGTATCGACCTCAACGCATTCCTCCGCCGAATCGACCAGCACAACGACCAAGCAGTCTGACCCCCGACGAACTTGCAGACATGCCCACTAGCGCGCATTTGGTCGGTCACCGAGGATTGACCCGAGCACCCGTGCACCCTCTTCGAATGCTCCGGGATTGGGTCCGGCATAGTTGAGTCGCACAAACGGCCCCGCGGGCTCTGCCGGAAACCATTCGGAACCAGCGGCAATGATCACTCCAGCCGACTCGCATTCGCGAACAAACCGGTCCACCTCCGTCCCGTCAGGGAGCCGCGCCCACAGGTTCAACCCTCCATGAGGCACATGAGCAACGTGGACCTGCGGCGCATGCTGCCGAAGACTGGCCGCCAGCAGATCCCTACGGGACTGAAGCTGATGGCGCAGCGCACGCAGGTGGGTCTGCCACCCAGGTTGCGTGACGGTGTCAAGCGCTGCCGCCTGCATGACACCGCTGACATACATCGACTCCGCTCCTCTGTCAGTCAGAATCCGATCCCGTGCCGGACCACGGACTATCACCGCAGCAACACGGATGGCCGGCGATACGCTCTTGGTCAATGAGCGAAGGTAAATGACATGCCCCGAGTCTTCACGCGCGGCGAGTGGAACCGCGGATGTGCTGATTCCGAAGTCATGCGCCCAGTCATCCTCAATGAGAAACGCACCATGCCGCCGAACAATCTCCAACACCTCCTCACCCCGTTGATGCGACCACTGCGCCCCGGTGGGATTCGCATAGTTCGGCTGTGCATAAAACAACCGCGCACCGGTCTCTTCGAACGCCCGCGCCAGCTCCACCGGGTCAGGCCCATCGGGCCCGCTGGGAACAGGGACAACGTCAGCACCGGCGTGCGACGCAGCCAAAATGGCCCCCCAGTACGTCGGCGATTCCATCAGCACCGGTTGGCTGCCCCCGGCCAGTGCCCGGAAAACAGAGCTCAGCCCACTCTGGCTTCCAGGCACGACGACGACGTCGCTGGGCGTGGGTGGGGCGAACCCTGCAGGAGTGGCGGTACGCAGTTCATGCGCAAACCAGGACTGCAGTTCGGGAACACCGGCGGCGGGCGGCCTCGACAGAGCAGCGTCACCTCGGGAAGCCCGGGCGAGTGCCGCCCGGACCAGACGTTCCGGCAGGAGCTCCCTGTCCGGATAGCCCGAGTGGAACGCAATAACATCATTCGGCGCGCTGCGCATCGCCGTTGAGACTGGCCGAGCAGGAAACTGGGGCGAGCGCAATGCCGCGCTCTGCCAGCCATAGTCCGACGGTTGCGCTGTCCGGAGTGCACGCACAAAGGTCCCGACCCCTGGCCTGCTATCGATGAGACCCTGTGCCGCGAGAATGCGCAGCGCTTTCTGTACGGTGACGGGACTGGCGCTGTGCTCGGCAACCAGTGCGCGGGTCGAAGGCAAACGGGATCCAGGCGGAGCCTTCACAATCCAATCTCTCAGCCCCGTGACTATCTGCGAACTGCTATCGTTGCTCATGAGAGTCAAGAGTAGCGCTACTGTCGATGTGAAACCACCGCTTTCGTCGGTACCATCCACCGGATTGTGGTGGGGCCTTCTGGGAGTAGCCGCATTTTCTTTCACCGTGCCCCTGACCCGGATCGCTGTGGAGGGCCTGTCGCCACTGTTCATCGGTTCGGCACGCGCGGTGGTGGCAGCTGTCCTGGCTGCGGCTGCCCTCCTGATCACCCGGCAGTGCTTCCCCCACAGAGTGCACTGGGCGCGGCTCGCCGTCGTTGCCGGTGGAATTGTTGTGGGGTTCCCGCTTCTGACCACTTTCGCACTGACCACCGCAGACGCGAGTCACGCGGCGGTTGTGATCGCGCTGCTTCCCGCCGCCACAGCCATCGTGGCGGTGCGCCCGGGGAGGGAGCACCCTCCGACAGCTTTCTGGGTAGCCACAGGGGTGGGCGTGGTGGCTGCTCTTGCCTTCGCTGTTGTCCAGTCGGGCGGGCTAGGACAGCTCAGCTGGGCCGATTTTCTGCTCCTTGGCGCAGTGATCGCTGCCGCCTTCGGATATGCCGAGGGCGGTCTGCTGGCCCGCGAACTTGGCGCCTGGCAGACCGTGTCATGGGCGCTGGTTCTGGCCTCGCCCCTGATGGTGCTGCTGACCGTGCTATCAATAATCGGGCAACCGCCCTCGGGCACTCCAATCCAGTGGGCGTCCCTGGCCTACCTTGGGGTGGTGAGCATGTTCCTGGGATTCTTTGCCTGGTACCGCGGACTTGCCATCGGCCCAATGGCGAAGGTCAGCCAGATCCAGCTGGTTCAGCCCGTGCTGAGTATCTGCTGGGCGGCAATGCTGCTGGGAGAAACCCTGACCATCACCACGGTTGTCGGGGGACTTGCCGTGATTCTCTGCGCCGGAATCGCCGTCCGCATCAGGCTCAAACCCGGAACGGCCTGAGGCGGGCGCGGGGGCTTGTCGGGTCTCCACGCAGCCGCAAGCGGCTTTGGTCGACCACCGGGGGCGCCGGGCGGCTTTGGTCGACCACCGGGGACCCCTCAGGCCTTGGTCCGGGTATCCGTCCACAGCGAGGTCCCGCCGTCGATGCCCTGAGCCTGAAACTTCTTCCACAGTGATCGCGGCAGCACTGTGGCCATCACCCTCACGCCAAAGGGCGCCGCTTTCCGCAGTGCGCTCGTCACGGCCTCGACATCCTCCCAGCACACAGCCGCCGGACCAGTTGAGGACCGGTGACCCGAATACTCCTCCACCTCGTAGGCCCGCCTCAGCCGCGTCAGAGATTCCGACTCCGAATCCGACAGCGACGAGTCACGACGCAGCCGGTTCTCAAACGTCCGCGGCGTGTCAGTAGCCTCCGCCGGGAAACCGTAGTCACCGGCGATCTCCGTGGTCTCCGCCCACGTGATGGTGGCAGTACCGGCGCCCTGGGATAGTGCAGCCACCTTCCGACGCCGGTTGTTGGTGCGCAGCGTCCGCAGCATCAGCGGCGCAAACGCCACCAGCACGACGACGATTACCAGGCTCGTCCCCAGCACCCACGTCCGCTGGGAGGTGGCCTCAGCGCTCTCGCCGCCGCCGGCTTCCGGAGCCTCCGGTGAGGGCGTGACCATTGACGGCGGAACCGGTCCGGCACTGGGATTCAGGTTGCCCGGATTGACCGGGGGAGCGCCCGGCGCAACTTCGGCCAGCGCATAGTCCGGCACCACGCCGCGTGACGGTGTCGGTTCAAACTGCACCCACCCAACACCTTCGAAATACAACTCGGGCCAGGCGTGGGCGTCCTTCGAGTTCACGGAGAACTCCGTCAACGCGGCACCGCCCGGACCTTCGACGGTTTCACCGGTGGCTGTCCCGGGCGAATAACCTACCGCAACCCTGCTGGGAATTCCTGCGAGGCGTGCCAGGACGGCCATGGTGCCCGCATAGTGCACGCAGTAGCCGGACTTGGATTCCAGGAAGCGCGCCATCACATCGAGGCTGTTGCCGTCATACCCGCCATCCACCGGCGCGTCGATCGAGTAGATAAATTCAGGCCCGCGCAGGTAGGTCTGAATGGCGATCGCCTTGTCATACGGATTGGCAATCTCACCGGTCAGCGATGCTGCGACATCCCTGATGATGCCAGGTGTGTCTTCAGGAAGCTCAAGAAAGCTCGGCGAGACGGCACCCTCGGCCACCGGAGGAATCCTTTCAAGGCGTTCCCTCGTCAACACGGGTTCCGCGCTGCGCACCACATATTCCTGCTGCGCGGTTGAACCTCCGTCAGCAGCGAGAATGCTCAGATTCGCGGGATCCCAGGTCCACCGTCCGTCCAGGCTTTCAATACCCACCGGTGCGTAGGGCGCCAGCAGCCAGGGGCTGGTGAACGTGTCCGCACTGATTCTGGTGATGACATTCTCGCCGCTGTCAATGGCAGCGCGGACCGGCTCCGTTCCCATCTCGTTGACGTTGTCCACGCGGTCGGCCAGCCGTTGATCCGGTTCCCACCGTTGCCCGCTGAAATCCTCCAACGTCACCGAGCGCAGGTAGAGCGGTCTGTCGGCGTTAGTCGCGTAGGTAATCCGGCCAAATCCGGTGGGATTCCGGAGATCATTTCCCAGCGTGACAATCGGATTCAGGCCCGACGCCGTTCCCCACAGGTTGACCCGCGCACCCTGCGGAAACGCCCCCGAGTTGAACCCCGGAATAACCAACGGCAGAATCACCGAAACCGTCAAAGCCACCGCACCAATGGTCAGACCCCTGGAGAGATGCCCGCCGGACAGTTCGCGGCTTGCGGCGGACTCGTGGCGCGCCTCGCGCCACTGGGCACAGCCCAATAGCAGCAGATAGCCCGCAACGGCGGCCAGGAAGGCGGGTACACCCACGCTGTTCAGGCGCACGACGGCGGAAACCACCAGGATTGCCAACAGTGCCAGTCCGGCGGTGGCTGGCATCCGCAGGGTGTTGGCCATCGTGTCCACCAGGATGGCGATCAGCCCAATTCCCGCACAGGTCACCAGGAAGATTCCGACGCCGGGGAGGACCGGTGCCACCTGTGACACCACGGTGTTCTCGGCCTGTCCCAGCAGAACCTTGAACCGCCCGGTAAAGCCCTCGCCGGGGAAAACCCCAAAATTGCTCTGACCGGGAAAGAACTGCCACATCAATGAGCCGCCCAGTGCAAGGACGCCGATCACTGGCGGAAACACAGCGGGAAGACGTACCACCCGTGCCAGTGCCATAAAGAACAGTGCTGTTCCCACCGTCACCCCAACCGGCGTGAACCAGGTCCACCCGAAAATTACGTTGTTGAGGCTGAAGGACGTGAGCATGACCGCCGCAAATGAGGCAAGGCTGATCAGCAGGTGCCAGTGGCTGCGGGGACGGGCACCGCCCTGGTCAGGACTGAGACGCTCTGCCGAGGAGGCTGGAGGGGACAGGGTGGTGGTCATCTGCGTGCACCCACCGCACCGTTGAATGTGGTTTTGGCTGTGGAGGACGTGATCGATCCCGACGGCGCATCGAAGTAGCTCCAGGCGGACGGCAAGGATGCGTTGGCGGTTACAGCAACCGCGTGCCAGCCGGCCGCACGAAGGATGTCCATGGCGGCATGGGAATCGCGCGGACGTTCGGTGACGATCATCGCGAAGGAATGCGACCCGTATTCCGCTGCGGGGGCAAGCTCCCGGGCTTCGATTTCCGTCAGCACACCCACCACTGCGATCAGCGGCCCACGGTTCTTGTACGCGGCAAGTTTGTCCAGCATCGGGTCGCCAAACGGTGCGGCATGCTGGGTGTTCGCCGCCGTCGTCGTGCTCTGCCTGCGCAGTGTCCTGCGCGCCTTGGCTGACGCTGATCGCTTGGACGGATCGGGGACAAGCTCAAGGGCAGCGAGCCCCTCGGAAATGTTGTGGAGGCCGCTTTGCCCCTGGAATTCCTCATCCTCGGGCCAGGAGACGGACACGGAGCGCGTCATGGCCGGTGCACCGGTTTCGTCGATGAAGCGCAGGGCGTAGTTCCGCTCCAGTAGATGGGCGCTGATGGACATGGCGGCCACCACGGCCCATTCGAAGGTGGGCGAGGAGAGAAGGCCGGTGCCGTCCGCGTCACGGTCCGCGCCGAAGGCCGAGAGGAAACCGGATCCAAAACTTGTTTGCCGCTGATCGAGGATCAGGGTGGCTTCGGGGGTGGTCACTGACTCTTCCTGCCGGACCATCAGCTCGTTATGGCGGGCGGTTGCGGC
>NZ_KI915006.1:29177-34135 GCF_000520595.1 Arthrobacter sp. H5 | reverse complement strand
CAGTGCACCCGCCGCATCGGATCGCCGTGGCGGTACTCGCGGGTCATGACGTCGTCATCGCTTGGATTGGAGTTGCGCCGGGTGACGGCACTGCCGTCCGAACCGCGCTCACCGGTAAGCGCCGTGGAGGGAAGTTCCAGCGGCGCAGGTGTCACCACCAGGCGATCGGTGCCGCCCAGGGTATGCCGTGAGAGGCCCAGGCCAAAGGGATCGGTGAAGCCGGCGGTGACCGGACCGACGTCGTACACGCCGCGGGACGAAGACCGCAGGCGGTACTCGTACAGACTGGTTCCGTTGCCGCTGGGGTGGCGCGCCGGAAAGTGAAAATCCGGGGCGTCGCCAAAACGCGGCGGCAACTGCTCCTGCATCACCACTGAGCCGGCGAGCGGCCCGCTGGACCGCACGGAAAGGGTGACGGTGCTGGGAAACCCGGTCTCCACAATCTGTGGGGCGAACGAGCGCTCGACGGTGAACCGCGGCTTCACCAGGCGCAGTACCAGCAAAGATATTAGGGGCAACAGGACCAGCAGGAGTCCCAGGTAGAGCAGGTCACGGCGGCCAAGAACCTGGGCAAACAGCAGCGCCAGCGCGCCGGTGACGGCCAGGCCCCACCCCCTGGGGGTGAGAAACCGGGGAAGCTTCTCCAGCAGCTGCACGGGGTCAGCCTCGTCGCGGAGTGGCGCTGAGAGCCTCACGCGCCACGGGCACCTTGGTGAGGATTCCGGCAATGATCGACGACGGCGATTCGCCTGCGCTGACTGCCTTGCGGTCCAGGATCAGTCGGTGGGCCAGCACGGCCTCGGCCACGGCCGCGATGTCATCCGGGAGGACAAAGTCGCGTCCCTCAAGTGCGGCGCCGGCCTTCGCCGCACGGAGCAGCTGCAGGAGTGCGCGGGGGCTGGCTCCGAGGCGCAACTGGTGATGGTCGCGGGTGGCGCGGCCAATTCCCACCGTGTATTCCTTGACCGCCGGCGACACATACACCCGCCGCACCTGGGACATCATGGCCGATACTTCCTGAACACCCGCCACCGGCCGCACCGAATCCAGCGGCGACTCCGACTGGTGTGTTTCCAGCATGTCCATTTCCGAGTTCATATCCGGATAACCCATGGAGATTCTGGCCATGAAGCGGTCGCGCTGCGCCTCCGGCAACGGGTAGGTGCCCTCCATCTCGATGGGGTTCTGCGTTGCCACCACCATGAACGGCTCACCCAGTTTATGGGAGCCGCCGTCAACCGTGACCTGGTGTTCCTCCATGCATTCAAGCAGTGCGGACTGTGTCTTGGCGGAGGCCCGGTTGATTTCGTCGCCGATCACAATATTGGCAAACACCGGACCCTGCCGGAACTCGAAACGGTGCGAATCCTGGTTGTAGATGGAGACGCCGGTAACGTCCGAGGGCAGCAGGTCCGGCGTGAACTGGATCCGGTTCACCGTGCAGTCGATGGTCCGCGCCAGAGTTTTCGCCAGCATGGTCTTACCAACGCCCGGCACATCCTCCAGGAGCAAATGACCCTGTGCCAGCAGCACGGTCAGGGCCAGCCTCGCAGCATCCGGCTTGCCGTCAATCACGGTGTTGATGGAGTCCAGGATGCGGGTGCTGGTCTGGTGGAATGCTTCCCCACTCATTGGGTCGGGGCGGGAGGCCTGGGACGCCGCTACTTTGCCATTGGATGCGGCAGACGGGTTGTGTGGGGCGTCCATTGAAACCTTCCGGGATCGCCGCAACATTGCGGCGGCTGATGACTACCTACAGATTACTAGGACAACTTGCCTCTGTGTGGATAAGTTCCTATCCAGTTCGGTTGTTTAGGGTTGACCCATGTGCACCAGCCGGATCCCCGTACCGTACCGTCCCGCCGAGGCAGCCGAAAGCTCGTCCGCGGAAGGCCGGGGCCGCAGCCCGGAGGAGAACGGGGGGCGGCGCCGCAAGCTGGACTACCCTCCCGCGCCTGAGCCTTTGCCCTTCCCTGTGATGGACAACCACACCCACCTCGACTTCCGCGACGGACTGGTGGAAGTGGGCATTAAAGAGGCGCTGGACGCCGCCGAATCGGTGGGCGTGGGTGGCGCCGTCCAGGTGGGCACCGACCTGGAATCCTCCCGCTTCACCGCCCGGGCAGTGGACCTGGACCGCCGACTGCTGGGCGCCGTCGCCATCCACCCCAATGACGCTCCGGTGCTCGCCGAGGAGGGCGGACTGGAGCAGGCGCTCGCCGAGATCGAGGTAATCGCCGCGCACCCGCGGATCCGCGCCATCGGCGAAACCGGGCTGGACTACTTCCGCACACCTTCCTCCGGCGTCGAGCGCCAACAGTATTCCTTCCGCAGGCACCTGGATATTGCCAAACGGCTGGGCCTGGCGCTCCAGATTCATGACCGGGACGCGCACGACGACGTTGTGAACATCCTTCTGGACGAAGGCGCACCCGAGCGGGTGGTGCTTCATTGCTTTTCCGCGGATGCTGCCCTGGCACGGATCTGCAACGACAACGGCTGGTACATGTCCTTCGCCGGAACGGTGACCTTCAAGAACGCGGGCGATCTGAGGGAGGCACTCAAAGTGGCGGACCCTGCACTGATACTGACCGAAACCGATTCGCCGTTCCTGACCCCGCACCCGTTTCGCGGCCAGCCCAACGCCTCTTATACGGTGCCGTACACCGTGCGTTCCATGGCCGAGGTGCTGGAGAAGGACCTGGAGGAACTGTGCCGCGGTATTGCGGCCAACACGCGGCGGGTCTACGGGGACTGGGACTGACGGCTGGGCTGCAGTGGAGTGGTCTGGTAAAAGGTGAATCGAAGCAGAAAAGCGGCACCCGCGGGGAGCCGCCCATAATCTGAATCCGAATGTTGCCTAGCTCGTTGAGCCAGAGGACTGAGTTCGCCACCGGAGATAGCCCCATCATGCCACGGTCCAGCAAACATACAATTTTCCTGTGAAGTAGCACTGAGGAACGCTTACGACCGAGAGCTGTGCCGGTTACACCCAGAATGGGCCACGGCGCCGAGCCAGCTGTTCACCCTTGAGACAGGGCTCCAGCAGGCGCGGAACAAACAGCGTGCAGCCAACCTGAAGTCAAAGAAAATTCTCGACGATGCGCGGCAGAGGAGTGGACCCCGCAGGACACACGGCCACGTCATAGCCAATCTCAGCTTTGGCTTCTGGAAGAATCTCACCGCACCTGAGCGCGAGCCCACCATCTGGACTCCGATGGTCAGCAACGTCTTCCCCGGTCATCGGCGCGGACCGGTACACGCTCTGATCCGCAATCTGAACGAGTTCCGGAATCGCTTGGCTCACTGGGAACCAACCTTCAGTTCGACAGCAGCTACCGGCAAGGCTCCGCGAAATTGACCTATTGCTGAACGCACTTGACCCCGATCTGGCAACTTGGATTGGCGATCATACAGATGTCGCCAGCGTTCTTGGTTCCCAGCCCGTACCGGTGCTCGACCTGACACTGTTCGGTGCCAGCTATCTGAATAAAACCCTACGGCCGTGAGCTTTAGATGCTTAGAATTGGTTGACAGGCTGACACAACGGGAGGAGCCGACCGACGTTGCCGAGTGGCCAACAGGCGGAGGCGAACTTCAACCCGTTCTCCGGTTGACTGCACACGACGTCGCAGCGTTGGCAGCATGACGCCACGGTCAATCGGGTTGCCCTCGTGGATGCTGGGCTCTCCAATCTCATTTAGGATCCGCCAAGGAAGATGCGAGCCCCCATCAAGGCGGCCCCTCCACCCCTGAACTTGCCCTAGTGTCACGTTTCGGTTACGGTGGGCAATTATTAGCCGGGGTCGGGGAAGGCTTTCCGGACTAATACCGTCCAATTGCGGGTGGTCTCAAGTACCGCATTGTGTTTAGCTGCGTGCTGGAATGCCGTCTGTCTTAGTTCATGCCTGTGTTGTTTCACACTGCCCGCTTTATGCTGGCCGTGTGCAGCTGCGCCCTGCCCCGTGCCCGGATACTCCTTGGAATGTGGGACTTTGTGGCGAGTGGAACTGGAAAGCGCTGGGCAACCCTGGCCGGCCAAGGCGTAGTGATGATGTGCCTGGTTCTTGGACTGGTTGCCTTCGTGGGCAACACCAAGAGCGTGGTCCTGACCGTCGACGGCCAGGCAAGCACCGTCCAAACCCTTGGCGGAACAGTCCAAGAGGTTCTGGACAAGGCACAGATCCAGGTTTCGGACAATGACCAGGTCTCACCGGCGCTCGCCGCCACCGTTGAAGACGGCGCCGCCATCCAGGTAGTTACCGCCACAGCTGTGGATGTGAACCTCAACGGCGCCGAAACCGTAGTTCACACCACGGGCTCCACCGTGGGAGACCTGGTCGAGGAAATGGGCGTCGCCCAAGCGTCGGAGATCTCAGCTCCGGAGGAGACGGAACTCGTCACACTGAATTCCACACTGGAAATCTCCACACCCAAGAATGTGTCAATAGCCGTGGATGGCGAAACACGCGAGTTGCAAACCACGGTCAACTCGGTCACCGACCTGCTTGTCGAAGCGGACATCACACTGGGCGAGGAAGACCGGCTTTCGGTTCCCGCCAGTTCCTCGCTGGTCACCGGCATGGGCCTGAAGGTCACCCGGGTTAACAGCGACAAGACAGAGAAGGTCACCGAGGACATCGACTTCCACTCATCCGAGACTGAGGACGCAGACCTGCCGGAGGGCGAACGCCAGGTCACTCAGGCCGGCGTTGCCGGCGAGCTGACCAAGGTATTTTCACTGACCGTCATCGACGGCCGGGAAATGGACCGACGCCTGGTCAGCGAAGACATCACGCGGAAACCGGTACACGAAGTGATCTCCGTGGGCACCAAAGAGGAGCCAGAGCCGGAACCCGAACCCGAACCCGAACGCGAGCCAAAGACTAAGGCAGAACCTGAGGCTGAGCCGGAAGAGGCTTCCGCCGAAGCGGCAGCAGCCCCGGCCGCCCCTGCCC
>NZ_KI915006.1:0-29077 GCF_000520595.1 Arthrobacter sp. H5 | reverse complement strand
CAGGCCTTGGCCGAGTGCGAGTCGGGCGGCAACTGGTCCATCAACACCGGAAACGGCTACTACGGCGGCCTGCAGTTCAGCGAGTCCAGCTGGCTGGGAGCAGGCGGCGGCAAGTACGCACCACTGCCGCACCTGGCTGCACCCGCAGAGCAGATCGCCACTGCCGAAGTACTGAAGCAAAACGGTGGATGGGGCCACTGGCCGTCATGTTCCGCAAAGCTTGGCCTCGGATAGCTGGCTCACGCACAGGAGAAATCCAGCACAGTGAAAGCGGGCTTCGCCACGACGGCCGGGCCCGCTTTGCGTGCAACCCCGGTGGGATGCTCCCATTTTCAAGCCCAACCCAGTGGGCATGTCCAGACATGCCCACTGAGCCAGTGAGTTCAGTGGGATTTTCCAAGCCCGACGGCGGCACCGGGCTCGCACGGCGGCCCCGAATCTCGACGGCGAACAGCCACACTCCCGGCTACGATGGCTAAGTGAATGACACCGCCAATCCCCAACCGGTCAAAGCCCTGCTCGGGGCCGGGGAAATCCGCCGGCTGGCGGCCGAACTGGACCTCCGCCCCACCAAGACGCTCGGCCAGAACTTTGTGATTGACGGCAACACCATCCGGCGCATAGTCGCTGCGGCGGCCATCAACGAAGACGAGACCGTCCTCGAGGTGGGGCCCGGTCTCGGCTCGCTCACCCTGGGCCTGCTGGATGCGGCGGCAAGGGTTGTCGCCGTCGAAATAGATCCGGTGCTTGCCGCCAAGCTGCCGCAGACGATTGCCCAGTGGCGTCCAGAACGGACAGGCAGCTGCGACGTGGTCCTTGCCGACGCCATGCGGATCACGGAATTGCCCGCGCAACCCACTGCACTGGTGGCCAACCTCCCTTATAACGTTGCCGTTCCCGTGGTGCTGCATCTGCTGGAACGCTTCCCCAGCCTGCGGCACGGCCTGGTGATGGTGCAGGACGAAGTCGCCGACAGGCTCGCCGCACCGCCCGGATCCAAAACCTACGGGGTGCCCTCCGTCAAAGCTGCCTGGTACTCGCAGATGCGCAAGGCCGGGGTGATCGGCATGAACGTGTTCTGGCCGGCACCCAAGATCGCCTCCGGACTGGTGCGGTTTGAACGCCATGACCCGCCGGCCACCACCGCCACCCGGCAGGAGGTCTTCGCCGTCATCGACGCCGCATTCGCGCAACGGCGCAAGACCCTCCGCGCGGCGCTTGCCGGCTGGGCCGGAGGAGCGGTCCTGGCCGAACAGGCGCTGGTGCGTGCCGGCGTCGACCCGTCAGCCCGCGGAGAGGTCCTGGACATCCGTGCCTTCGCCAGGATCGCGGAAGCAAAGAACCCGCTCTCCGCCTAAGAGAGGGAAAAACATGTACGACGTCGTTTCACCCCGGCCGTGCATGTGATCTAAGTTGGACACATGGTTGCAGGGAGAACGGCGGGATTGCACGGCATCGGTCCGCGCGCGGTGCGTGTGAAGGCGCCCGGCAAGATCAACGTGTCCCTGCGCGTGGGCCCGTTGCGTGAGGACGGGTATCACAGCGTGGCGAGCGTGTACCTCGCGGTGTCCCTGTATGAAGAGGTCACGGCACGGGTCACCGAGGACGCTGGCGTCACCGTCACTGTGAACGGCCAGGGAAGCCTGAACCTGCCCCTGGACCAGATTCCGCTGGATGCAAGCAACCTGGCGGCGCGTGCGGCAACCCTGCTCGCCGATCTCAGCGAGACGTCCACCGGCGTCCACCTGGACATCACCAAGCGGGTTCCGGTGGCCGGCGGCATGGGCGGAGGCTCAGCCGACGCAGCCGCTACACTCCTGGCCTGCGACGCCCTGTGGAACAGCGGTTTTTCGCGGGATGAGCTGGCCAAGATCGCGGTGGACCTGGGCGCGGACGTGCCGTTTGCGCTGGTGGGTGGCACCGCCGTCGGGCTCGGTGTGGGTGACCAGCTGACGCCCGCCATTTCGAAGACGCCGCTGCACTGGGTGCTGGTGACGTCGGCGTTTGGTTTGTCCACCCCCGACGTGTACCGCACACTGGATGACCTGAGGACGGCAGGGGGCAACGAACCGCTGGAGCCCCCGGAGATGGATCCCAAGATCCTGGGCGCAATGCGTGCCGGGGATGCGCGCGGCCTGGCGGACCTCCTGCACAATGACCTGCAGCTGGCTGCGCTTGAACTTGCACCGGAACTCAAGGACGTTCTGCAGACGGGCGTTGACGCGGGTGCGCTCGCGGGCATTGTGTCGGGCTCGGGGCCCACCGTCGCCTTCCTGGCCGACGGTGCGGACCACGCCGTCGAAATCGAAGCACTGATCGCATCCACCGGTCTGCAGACCGCCGTGGTCCACGGTCCCGCCCACGGGGCCCGGATTGTCACCGACTTTGTTGCCTGACTGATTTTGCAGGCTCCACCCAACTGAAACGAAAGCAGTACATTCTTGGCACACCTTCTGGGCGCTGAAAACGTCAGCGTCACCTTTGCAACCCGCACCATCCTGGATGGCGTGTCCCTGGGGATCGAGGACGGCGACCGGATTGGCATGGTGGGCCGCAACGGCGACGGCAAGTCCACGCTCATGCGCCTGCTGGCACAGCGGGCAACGCCCGACGACGGCCGCGTCACCCAGCGCCGGGACGTCACCGTTGGCTACCTGGACCAGACGGACGTGCTGGACGGCGACCTCGATGTGGGCGCATCGATCGTGGGGGATCAGGCCGATCACGAGTGGGCGTCCAACCCGAAGATCCGCGATGTCATGGGCGGGCTGGTTGGCGAAGTGGACTGGCACGCCAAGGTCTCCTCCCTTTCCGGTGGCCAGAAGCGCCGGGTGGCGCTGGCCAAGCTGTTGATTGGCGACGACGACGTCATCATGCTTGACGAGCCCACCAACCACCTGGATGTGGAGGGCGTCGCGTGGCTTGCCCGGCACCTGGCGCAGCGCTGGCGGCCATCAGAGAGTGGATTGCTGGTGGTCACCCACGACCGGTGGTTCCTGGACGAGATCTGCACCCGGACCTGGGAGGTCCATGACGGGGTGGTGGACGGCTTCGACGGCGGTTATGCTGCCTACGTGCTGGCGCGTGCCGAGCGCGACAGGATGGACAACGTTGTTGAAGGCAAACGCCAGCAGCTGGTGAAGAAAGAGCTCGCGTGGCTGCGCCGCGGCGCACCTGCCCGCACCGCCAAGCCGAAGTTCCGCATTGAGGCGGCCAACGCGCTGATCGCCGATGTTCCTGAGCCACGCAACTCCCTGGCCCTGAGCAAGATGGCCATGGCCCGCCAGGGCAAGGACGTGCTGGACCTGGAGAACATTTCGCTCACACTGGGTGAGCTGAACCTCTTTGACGGCATCACGCTCCGCCTGGCGCCCGGCCAGCGGCTGGGGCTGGTGGGAGTCAACGGTTCCGGCAAGACCACCCTGCTGCGGCTGCTGAACGGTGACATTGCGCCGACGTCGGGCAGGCTTAAGCGGGGCAAAACCGTTCAGACGGCCGTTCTTTCGCAGGAAGTGCGTGAACTGGATGACGTGAACCATCTCCGGGTCACCGAGGTGATTGAGCAGGAGAAGCGGGTTTTCAGTGTGGGAGGCCGCGAGCTGTCGGCCAGTCAGCTGGTGGAGCAGCTCGGCTTCACCAATCAGCGCCAGTGGACGCCGGTGCGTGATCTTTCGGGTGGTGAGCGGCGGCGGCTGCAGCTGCTCCGGCTGTTGGTGGGAGAACCCAATGTGCTGATGCTCGATGAGCCCACCAACGATCTTGACACCGATACCCTCGCCGCAATCGAGGATGTGCTGGACGGCTGGCCGGGGACGCTCGTAGTGGTGTCGCACGACAGGTACCTGCTGGAACGGGTCACCGACACGCAGATGGCGCTGCTGGGCGACGGCAAGCTGCGGGACCTGCCACGCGGCGTTGACCAGTATCTGGAACTGCGGCGGGGAATGCCCGCTGGCGGGATGCTGCAGGACGGCGGGGCTGCACCACTGGCGGCGTCCGGTGAGACCGGCGGGGGCAACGGCCCCTCGTCGGAGGAAACCCGGCAGGCGAAGAAGGACCTGACCCGTATTGAACGTCAGATCTCCAAGGCGGCAGCGCTGGCGGAGAAGGTGCAGAAGGAAATGAACGACGCCGGTGAGGCCGGGGACATTGATTTTGATCGGATGGCGGCGCTGAACTCGAAACTGCGCGCGACGCAGGGGGAGCAGGAGCGGCTTGAAGAGGAGTGGCTGGTGGCGGCGGACGTGCTGGGGAAGTAGTCAGCGGTCAATCTGCAGGGTGGGCTCGGGGGAGAGGTTTTGCAGGCCGTTCCAGGCCAGGTTGACCAGGTGGGCTGCAACGGCTTTCTTATCGGGGCTGCGTTCGTCCAGCCACCACTGTCCGGTCATGGCGACCATACCCACCAGCATCTGTGCGTAGATGGCGCCGTCCTGGGAGTTGAAGCCGCGGCGGGCAAACTCGTCCACCATGATGTGTTCCACGCGGGCGGCGATGCTGGACAGCAGGGTGGAGAAGGCGCCTTCCGGCTGGGATGGGGGAGCGTCGCGCATGAGGATGCGGAAGCCGTCGGTACTGTTTTCGATGTAGTCGAGCAGGGCCAGGGCGGCGCGTTCCAGCAGTTCCCGCGATCCCACAGAGCCTGCCAGCGCAGTAGAGACTCCGCGGAGCAGGATGTGGAACTCAACGTCCACCACCTGTGTGTACAGCGCTTCCTTGCTGCCGAAGTGCTCGTAGATCACGGGCTTTGAGACGCCGGCGGCTGCGGCGATTTCCTCGATGGTGGTGCCGTCCAGACCGCGCAGCGCAAACAGTCCGCGGGCGACGTCGATCAACTGGGCCCGACGCTGTGGTCCGGTCATGCGCAGCCGGGCAATGGCTGGGCCGGCGTCCGGGCGTGAAGTCATTACTTCATCCTACGGGCGGGCCGGTGGGAGGGAGTTTGCAGACTGCCGCTCAAGTCGCAGGATAAGGCCCGCTCATGGCAAACTAGATAGTCGCGTGTCCGGACAGGAAACTGACCCGTTTCAACGCGGTCCGCCCTGGTGTAATGGCAGCACCCCAGCCTTTGGAGCTGTGGAGTATAGGTTCGAATCCTATGGGCGGAACGGTGGGATATCCCACTGCACGTTGAATTGCACGCGGCTAGGATTTGCATACGGCGTGGCCCAACCGGCCAGTCGCCCAACAACAGGCAAGGAGCGGCCCCCTTCGTGAGCCCACAGAATCCCGTCGGTAGCCCAGCACACACCCTCCAGCAACCGGCGGCGGTCATCGTCCTCGCAGCAGGCGCCGGTACGCGGATGAAATCCCGTACACCGAAAATCCTTCACACCCTTGGCGGCACGTCGATGGTTGGCCACGCACTCGCTGCGGCCCGCGGCCTGAGCCCGCAGCAACTAGCAGTGGTTGTAAGGCATGAGCGGGACGTCGTTGCTGCCCATGTGTCCGGGTTGGATTCCGACGCCACGATCGTTGACCAGGACGATACTCCGGGCACCGGACGCGCAGTTCAGGTGGCCCTTGACGCTCTGGACAGCGGCGCGGCCGGCGAGCTGCTGGGGACCGTGGTAGTTACCTACGGGGACGTTCCGCTGCTCACAGCTGAAACCCTTCAAGAACTTGTGCGGACGCACGAGGACGAATCCAACGCCGTTACCGTGCTCACGGCAGTCCTCGACGACGCAACCGGCTACGGCAGGATTGTCCGCGCCGTCGACGAGACCGTCATGGGCATCGTGGAGCACAAGGACGCTACGGAGGAACAGCGCGGCATCCGCGAGATCAACTCCGGCATCTACGCGTTCGACGCCGCAACCCTCAGATCCGCCCTCAAACAGGTGGACTCCAACAACTCGCAGGGCGAAATGTACCTGACGGATGTCCTGTCCATCTCCCGCAGCGGTGGAGGCCGCGTAGCAGCCCAGGTCTCCGGGGACCGCTGGCAGGTTGAAGGGGCTAACGACCGCGTCCAGCTTGCCGCGCTCGGCGCTGAACTCAACCGCCGCACACTGGAGCGATTGATGCGCGCAGGCGTCACAGTCGTGGATCCTGCCACGACATGGATTGATGTCGGCGTGGAGTTGGCTGAGGACGTGACCATCCAGCCGGGAACGCAGCTTCACGGGGCCACACGGGTGGCACGGGATGCCGTCGTGGGTCCTGACTCAACCCTGACCGATGTGGTGATTGAGGAAGGCGCCAAGGTGGTGCGCACGCACGGGTCCGGAGCGCGGATCGGTGCCGGTGCATCGGTGGGCCCGTTCACCTACCTTCGGCCGGGTACGGTGCTGGGCGCTGACGGCAAGATCGGTGCGTTCTACGAGACAAAGAACGTCACGATCGGGCGCGGGTCGAAATTGTCGCACCTCGGGTACGCCGGCGATGCTGAGATCGGCGAGGACACCAACATCGGGTGCGGCAACATCACAGCCAACTACGACGGCGTCAACAAGCACCGGACGGTCATCGGCAGCAACGTGCGCACCAGCTCCAACACGGTCTTTGTTGCCCCTGTGACGGTGGGTGACGGCGCCTACACCGGAGCCGGAGCAGTGGTCCGCAAGGACGTGCCTGCGGGAGCGCTGGCGATCAGTGTGGCGCCGCAGCGCAACACCGAGGGCTGGGTCATCGAGAAGAGGCCAGGATCCGCCGCCGCGAAGGCTGCCACTGAAGCTGCACAAAACACCAACTCCACCGAGGAAAGCGACCGTTCATGAGCGAAATCACTGCACGCGGAGAAAAGAAGCTGGTCCTCGCGTCCGGCCGGGCGCACCCGGAGCTGGCGGAGGAAATTGCCTCGGTGCTGGACACCGAGCTGCTGCCGATCTCAGCGTATGACTTCGCCAACGGTGAGATCTACGTCCGGTCCGGTGAGAGTGTCCGCGGCACCGACGTCTTCGTCATCCAGGCGCACCCTTGGCCTCTGAACAACTGGTTAATGGAACAGCTGATCATGATCGATTCACTGAAGCGGGCTTCCGCCAAGCGCATCACCGTGGTCTCACCGTTCTACCCCTACGCCCGGCAGGACAAGAAGGGTCGCGGCCGCGAGCCGATCTCAGCCCGCCTGGTGGCGGACCTGTACAAGACGGCCGGCGCTAACCGGCTCATGTCCGTGGATCTGCACACCTCTCAGATCCAGGGCTTCTTTGACGGACCGGTGGATCATCTCATGGCTATTCCGCTGCTCGCGGACTATATCCGCACCCGGGTCGACGCGGACAACGTCACGGTTGTTTCACCCGACACCGGGCGTGTGCGCGTGGCCGAACAGTGGGCCGAGCGGCTGGGTGGAGCGCCGTTGGCGTTCGTACACAAGAGCCGTGATCTCACGGTTCCTAACCAGGCAGTATCCAAGCAGGTGGTGGGCCAGGTGGAAGGCCGCACCTGTGTGCTGATTGACGACATGATCGACACTGGCGGAACAATCTCCGGCGCCGTCCAAGTGTTGAAAAACGCTGGGGCCAAAGACGTGATTATCGCGGCCACCCATGCTGTGTTCTCCGACCCGGCCGCGCGCCGCCTGTCGGAATCGGGCGCCCGCGAGGTGGTGGTCACCAACACGCTGCCCATTTCGTCGGAGAAAAGGTTCCCACAGCTGACTGTGCTGTCGATCGCTCCGCTGATTGCCCGGGCTATCCGCGAGGTGTTTGACGACGGTTCGGTGACCAGCCTGTTTGACGGCAATGCCTAGCTTCTGAGGACCATCAGCACATAAAGGTAGGGCCCGGAGCCACTGGTTCCGGGCCATACCTTTACATTCAGAGCTGTACGTTCTGGAGACTATGCTTCTACAGCTGCCTTGCGGCGTGCAACAACAACGCTTGCCGCGCCGAGGCCCAGAGCGCCGAGGCCAGCAGCACCCCAAAGGAGCATGCCGGAATCCAGACCGGTGTCGGCAAGGCCGCCACCGGTCTGGACTCCGGCATCGCCTGAACCGGAGCCCGAGCCACCGGCGACTGGTGTGCCGGCGAGCGAAGCATCGACAACTACCTGCACCGAGACCGTGTTACCCGACTCTGCGCCGACCGCGGTCAGGGTGTAAGTGCCTTCTTCTTCAAGTGAAACAGGGAAGGAGAAGTTGCCGTTGGCGTCGGCAGTCGTTGTTTCGGTGAGAACTGTCGTTGCCATGAGGATCGGTCCACCGATGGACATGCCCACACCACCTGCTCCGCCGCCCATTGCTGCGGGCTGTGAGGCTGGCTCAAAGGTCACGGTGATGTTGATGCTCTCGCCTGGAAGGAATGATGATCCGCTAAAAATAACGGTTTCGCCGGGCGCAACGGTTCCTTCGCTAACGGTGCCTTGGGATCCTCCGGGTACGTAGGATGGGTCCTGCGCGTTAGCCGCTCCGGCGCTGAAAAGGACCAGCGACGCAGTGATCGCTAGGACGGACGCGAATTTTTTCATTATGACTCCCCAATAAAAGGTTCTCGACGTGCGATGATATTTTGATTAGTGCGTTGAGACACCGCGCACAACCGCAATTGGTCGCTAATGCGTTGTGATCCCCAGAGACTGCTTAGAAATGCCCCGTTACTGACGTGACAGGAGTTACACCTGTTCAACCACTCCGCACCTACGCTAACACCTCTATCCGCGTTTCGTGAAGTCCTGCGCCGTATGTAACACAACGTTTACCCTCCAGACCGACAGCTGACGTCCCGTTGCATCGGGAGTACCATTTCTTCAGCGGACTGAATGGTCGGTGTCACCGCCAAATGCGGCTCGGATTCTTGGACCACCTTGGAGAAGTCGATCTCCACCGTCGCCGATTCGCCCGGCCCCAGTTCCGTGGTGACTACCCCTACTGGTCTACTCGCGTGTACAAAGGAACCGAGTGGGACCTCTTCGCCGTTGATGCGGGCGGAAAGCAGCAATGACTGTGCAGGTCCGTAGGCAATGTGATTCGTCTTTATCCGCCCCGGCTCTACTCCGAACACGCCGCCCCCCGTCACGTAACGCGGTAACGATACCGCGGCGTCGTCCGGTGCGGTATTAGTCAGAGTTTCTTTCAGTGTGAACTGCGAGTAGCCGTCAACCTGACAGGTTTGGATTAGTTGCGCAGTGCGTCGAACGTAATAGTCCATCTTGGCGCCTGTGCCGTCATTGAAATACAGACCGAACGATGCGCCGCCCACGGACGCACCAGTTGCTGCGCCCGCCAACGCGGTCAGACCAATCACGTCCTGCTCATCAGAATGATTAGACCAGACGTAGAGACGGTTCTGCTCGGAGCTCGCGACGATTGACTGAATCAGCTGGTCACTCTCGCCCTGCCCCGAGGCGAGAGCACTAAACACTTCGCCTGCTACAGCCGCGAAGTAGTCATCTTGGAGCGATGGCTCTTCGATTTCTGAATAAACATTGGAGAGCAGCGTTTCCACAACGTTGTCCGTCGCGAGCGCGGCGGGCAGATCCGTTTGTGAGATCAGTTCCTGCACCAACGGATCCTCAAGTTCTACTGGGCCAGTCGCGTTCAGGATGTTGGCGAGAACTACCGGATCAATCGCCACCACGCCGTCAATGGTGGGGCCCATATTGCGTGCTTCCCACATAGCCTTCGCCGTCATTGCCGCAGTGGGGAAGTCGGGTGTCAGGTTGACATCCTGCACGTAAATTCCCAGTCGCTCTGTGTAGATTCGTTCCTGTTCCGGATCCACCGTGAGAGGCGGTCTGAAGGCATCGATGTCGCCTGCGCTCCCTTGAGCAGCTAATTCGATTACGCCATCATCTGCCCGGATGACGGCTAGAGCGCCAGAGATTCCTCCCGTAGCCCTCACCTCCGCACTGTTCTGGATAAGTATGAGATAGTTCCGCGGACCGTTTGCCCCCAGCATCGACGGAAGCACCTCTGCGGCAGACGAAACTGAATTCAATGCAACACTCGCTTCGCTGAGCCCGGCTTTCACTTCCCCTAGGGGAAGTGAAACCTCGGGCAACAGCGGAGTGCTGTCTATGGCTGCCAGACGGGCATAGGAGAGTTGCACCGTGTTGGCCGCCGTTGTCAGGCCAGGGGAGGCTTCCTGTAGGGGACCCAACTCGATTCGACCGTCGCTGGGTGTGAGCGCGTCCCAGTTTAGACTATTAAATGTTTCCACTAGGGGAGCTACCGCGCGACTAGCTACATCGTCTGCTGACATCGCAATCTCGGCTACGGCAGAAAAGTTCGCACCAACAAGCGGTAGCATCGCCGCAGCTTTCCACACTGGATCGGTACTGGCTGAGCGTGCCTGCGCCGTACTCTCCTCTAGATCGGCGAGCGTTGCTTGCGCCGCGGACCCTTCACCGGCGACTAGTTGGGCCTGAAGCGTGGGAAGTAGTGCCATGCTGGCCTCGAGGTTGGTCTTGATCTGATCAGCTCTGTACGCCAGCCATGCCGCGCTCAACGCCGCGACCAATATTAAAATGGCGACCACAAGCGCGACGTGTATAGCGATACCGCGGCGTTTACGCTCGACGTGTCGTCGTTCTTTCCCATCCTTCTCATTGACGCCGACTGAGGATCGTGGACTCAGGGGGCTGGTTTTCCTCATACGTTGAGGCTCTCTCGCACAGACATTCTGGTGTTCATTAGAAGGCCCCGTCACGCTGAAAAACGGCCCGGAAGGTTTTTAGAAGGATGGCAATGTCCCCGGAAAGGGACCAATTTTCTACGTAGTATAGGTCAAGTCGCACTGTGTCCTCCCAAGAGAGCAGGGAACGTCCGCTCACTTGCCATAATCCGGTCATTCCCGGCCGGACGAGTAGCCTTCGGTGCACATGGGCGTCATACTTTTCAACTTCAGATGCAAGTGGCGGCCGAGGACCGACTAGGCTCATTGACCCACCGAGCACGTTGAATAGCTGAGGTAGTTCATCCAGGCTGTACTGCCGGATGACCCGACCAAGCTTTGTAACTCGAGGGTCTTGCTGAATTTTGAAGAGGACCCCATTACCTTCGTTCAAAGAGATCATGTCTGCTAGCCGTTTCTCCGCGTCAACTACCATTGACCTAAACTTGAGCATATGGAACGTTTTGCCTCCGGTCCCAACTCGTTCTTGCCTGAAAAACACGGGCCCGTTGCTATCTAGTCGGACAAGAGCGGCGAGGCAGATCAACATTGGTGAGAGCAATACGATAATGACCAGAGCGCCCACCAGGTCGAAACTGCGCTTTAGGAAGCGCTGTCCTTTTTCGAGATTTGGTGTCGAAACATGAATAAGGGGCAGCCCGGCGACCGGTTGGGTGTGTATGCGCGGGCCAGCCACATCAGTAAGCGCGGGGGCCATGATCAGTCTGATGTTAAGATCGCTAAGTGCCCACCCTAGGGCCCGAATTGTCCGGGGTGGCAACTGGACACCACTTGATAGCGCGACGGCGTCTGGGGCGAAATCCCGAATGTGGCCCACAATAGTGTCGGCGTCAGTGTCGTGCCCAATGGTAGGCAGGGCGAGATCTTGGGCGACGGTTGTACCAGTCACGGTGCCGGGTAGATATGCTCCAACTGGGAGGTAACCCGCCATCGGCTGCCGCAAGAAGGACCGGGTGAGGTGCTCGACACTGCTCGGGCCTCCCACTATTAGAACCTTCAGGGAACTTCTTCCTGACTTGCGTTCAATATGAAGGAACCTGCGTATTAGAAGTCGGGCAACGAGAAGCGCTGCGATGCCAGATGGCAGCGCCACTCCCACGTAGCCGCGCGCAGTATCAATCTGCAACGAATAGGACAATATGGCGACAACGCCAAAGAGCCAAAATGAAGCGTTGATGACCCTTTTATACTCTTCAGTGCCATATCCGAGAACCCGCGGCTCGCGGCTGCCCCAGAGTGACAGCATGCACCACCACAGGACGGTAAGGATCAGCGAGACGTAAACATATGGGACACCTGAGGTCAGGATGAGCGTTTCGCTCTGGCCAGACCCAAACCGCACGATTAGAGCCCCCGCCGTAGCCCAGAGGATCACGCAGGCGTCAATGATCCCTATCCGCCGGGCGTAACGCGTTGCCCAGCTATCCTTATGCCGACTGGCATGTTCCCCAACCTCCAGGCGCTGACCGGGACTTTCTCGGCCCACTACGGTCGCTGACTGGAACGCACGCGAAGCACTTCATCGTCGAAGGCGTCCGACCGGGAGTTGCGTGCACCTTTCATGTGCGCAGCTCCCGTTGACGGCAGCTTTACCTTCGTGCCACTCCCCTCGTGGGTGTAATAGCTATAAGCGTAGGCGTCTGGGCCTTTTGTGGGGAGGAGATTCATCACGACTCCAAGTAAGTCCGCATCGACCATCGCCAGAGAGTTTAGAGACTTTTGCACGTCAGGCAGCCTTACCCTGGAGGAACCGACGACCAGCACAACTCCTCCAACCTGCTGAGCCAGCACCGCCGCGTCCGTAACAGGAAGTAAGGGAGGCGCATCTATGATTACCGCGTCGAAAGTGCTTTCCAGGCCAGCGATCAGATTCTTCATCGTTTTCGATCCTAGGAGCTCGCTCGGATTAGGCGGGATCTGTCCGGAGGTGAGGATATATAGTTCATGCTCACCCCAAGGCTGCATCAGATCTCGAACATCAGCACGACCTATTAGCGCAGTAGTTAAACCCGCGTTGCGCTCCAGACCAAGATACTCATCAATTCGGGGTCGGCGAAGATCGGCGTCAATCAGAGCTACTGACTGGCCCGATTGTGCCATCGCAATGGCCAGATTGATTGCAGTGGTGCTCTTCCCCTCACCCGGCAGGGACGACGTCACCAGCACGGCTTTGGAGTCGTGACTTACGTGGGAGAACTGGAGATTGGTGCGAATTTGGCGGAAGGACTCTGCGCGAGGGCTTTGCGCAGGGGCCTGCGTAAGAAGCGGCTTTTTTGTGGCGTCGTTATCCAACGAAATCCCCCCCAGGATCGGCGCGTCAGTCAACCTGCGCAGGTCGGCTTCCCCCCGAAGACTAGTGTCGAGGGTGGTCCGGAGCAGTGCGGAGGCTAGCCCGATGATCATTCCTACCAACAATCCAAGGGCGAGGTTTAGCCGTGTGTTGGGCGCAGCGGGAACCAAGGGAGCAGTGGCAGGGGTGACGACCGAAAGCTTGACAGGCGAGTTGCCATCCGCTGCGGTAGTTTCAAGGTCCTCGATGATGTCGACCAGGCTCTCGGCAACGGCTTGCGCTATCGCTGCCGCTCGCACGGGTGATGGATCGGAAGCGGAGATTGTGAGGAGCACTGTGTTCACGTCGGTGCTAGCCTCGATATTCTGTGCCAGTTCCACCGGAGTCATTTCCAGTCCTAAGCTCTCAATTACAGGCTGAAGTACTATCGGCGTTCCTGCAGTTTCAGCGTAGGATTGAACTCGCGCCTGAGTAAATGTGTTTCCCTGCTGTAGTTCTGCTACGGATCCGGAATTCTGGGTGGCAGCAAACAGTCTGGTTTGCGAGGTATACGTGGGGGTTACGCTCAGCGAAAAGACCCCTGCGGCTAGGATGCCGAGAACAGTGCAGGCCGTAATGAGAATCCAGTTGCGGCGGAGAACCCTCAGGTAATCTGTCAACTCCAACGTTGAGACCTTCCTAAACTTAGACTAGTGACAGTAGCGATGAGGCCTTCCAAGTGCCGGGTCAAGGGAAGCGTCTCGTATTCATAGGCGCTTTCCGACGCATCAAATCAAACCCCGAGCTTCTTTCGTATGGCTTCGGAACCATTGGACCGTCGTTGCGATGCCCTCGTCGAGTCCGATTTGGGCTCTCCAGCCAGCCCCTGCCAGCTTCGAGACGTCAAGCAGCTTTTGGGGCGTGCCGTCCGGTTTAGAAGTGTCCCATCTTACCGCGCCATCATAGCCGACAGCTCTTGCAACGATTTCGGCTAATTCCTTTATGGTTACATCGGTTCCCGCGCCCACGTTGACTTGGTCGGGCCCGTCATAGTTCTCCAGAAGGTGAAGACATGCGGCCGCCATATCGTCAACGTGGAGGAATTCGCGCTTCGGCGATCCCGTTCCCCAGTTTGTGACTGTTCCTCTGTTGTTCTGAAGCGCTTCATTATAGCGTCTGATAAGTGCCGGTAACACGTGGGATCCCTCGGGAGAAAAGTTATCTCCTGGGCCATACAGATTTGTTGGCATGGCCGAAATCCATGGTAGTCCATACTGTCTGCGAACCGCCTGTACCTGCACGATGCCAGCAATTTTCGCGATGGCATACGCGTCGTTAGTTGACTCAAGATGACCGGTAAGAAGCTGTTCTTCTTTGATGGGCTGCTCGGCAAATTTGGGATAGATGCAGGAGGATCCCAGAAAAAGTAGACGCTCCACCCCGTGAACGCGTGCCGCGTCCAGCACATTTACTTGAATTTGCAGATTATCGCTGAGGAAATCAACCGGGTAAGACTTGTTGGCAAGAATTCCTCCAACTTTGGCCGCGGCGAGAACTACGTAACGCGGTTTGGTTTCAGCTATGAATTCGAATACGGTTCCGCGGTCCTTTAAATCGAGTTCCGCAGATGTCCGCCCGATCAGATTTGTGAAACCTTCAGACTCCAACCTTCGCCATATCGCTGAGCCGACCAGGCCTGTGTGCCCGGCGACATAAAAGGGGGAGTTTCGATGAAGTGTGGCTGGAGTGAAGTCAATATTGTCCCCGGCAGCGGTTGCACTCGCATTTCTTACTGACATCTATTTTTCCCAACTTCCCAGATTGACCTGGTCAATCCATTGGGTGCCTCCATGCTTCAACACTTCGATATCAGCATCCACCATGATCCGCGCCAACTCAGGTGTTTCGACCGTCGCCTTCCATCCCAATTTGATGTGGGCTTTAGATGCGTCCCCGATCAGAGAGTCCACCTCCGTGGGGCGGAGATAGCGTTCGTCGAACTTGACATGGTCTTCCCAGTTCAAACTCGCGTGCTCAAAAGAAACCTGCAGAAAATCGCGCACTGAATAACCAGCACCTGTAGCAAGCACGTAGTCGTCCGGTTCGTCCACCTGCAACATTCGCCACATTCCTTCGACGTACTCTGCCGCATAACCCCAGTCACGCACGGCGTCTAGGTTACCCATGTATAAGTTGACCTGCTTGCCGGCCTTTATGGCGGCCACTGCACGGGTTATCTTCCGGGTAACGAATGTCTCGCCGCGCCTAGGCGATTCGTGATTGAACAGAATGCCATTCACTGCGAACATACCGTAGGCCTCGCGGTAGTTCTTCGTCACCCAGTAGCTGTACACTTTTGCAGCTCCGTAAGGGGAACGAGGGTAGAACGGAGTTTCCTCATCCTGCGGCGGCGGGGTGGCTCCAAACATTTCGGATGAGGACGCTTGATAGAAGCGCGTTTCAATTCCGGCCATGCGAACTGCTTCCAGCAGTCGGATGGAACCCATGCCCGTGGTGTCACCTGTGTGCTCCGGTTCCTCGAAGGAAACCCGAACATGGGACTGGGCGCCCAAGTTGTAGACCTCATCTGGCCTGATTTCAGCGATAAGCGTCACTAGTCGCGCACCGTCACTCAGGTCCCCGTAGTGCAGAAACAGTTTCGCCTGTGGGTTGTGAGGGTCCATGTAGAGGTGATCGATGCGAGTGGTATTGAACGTAGACGCACGGCGTATAAGACCGTGGACCTCGTACCCTTTTCGGAGAAGCAATTCGGCGAGGTACGAACCGTCTTGGCCGGTAATCCCTGTAATAAAAGCGCGCTTAGTCAACCGATCGTCCTTGTGCTGAGGTGAAATTAGAAGGTGAGGCACCGCCCGCTCGCCAGTTTTCAGAAATACGAGCTCAGTACAGGTTCCCCCGACCATAGTATATCGTCAGAGTGCTACCCCAGATTGTCGGATCCGAGCAGCCTGATATGGGGGTGACACTCGTACGATTGGATCGCCCCGGGAACTCCCGGCCAATCGATCACGTTACCGGGTTCTACCGTTGAACGACGATCCGCGATTCGGCGGTTGCCGCTAGTCTGAACCAGAAATGGACGGGTTATTCGTTTGTGACTAACGCAAGAAGCTTGCTGGCAGGGGCCGCGTGGACCTATGGGGCTCAGCTCGTCACGATGGTCGTCCAGTTTGGATACGCCGCAATCACGTCGAGGCTCATCAGCGCGACTGGGTTCGGCGCGTATGGGGTCGCTTTGTCTGTAGCTGCGCTTGCAACCCTGCTCGCGAACGGCGGGCTCGCTCAGGCCGTCGGTCGATCTCAGTTGCTTGAACCGGCCCGTATAAGAGGACTTTCCCTTTACGCACTGATCCTCGGGTTTACGGGAGCCTTAGGGTTATTTGTAACCGCCGATTTTTGGGCCTTCCTTTGGTCTGTGCCCGAGTCTGCAGGACTAATTCGTTGGTTGAGTATGAATGCGCTCGTTGCGCCGTGGACGGGCCTGAGTGGCGGACTTCTCAGAAGACAGGGCAGATTCAAGACGCTCGCGAAGTGCGTTTTATCGTGCAACCTGATCGGAATGGTTTTGGGCGCAATTGCTGCTTACATATGGGGGAGCCCGTTGGCCCTTTTGGTGTCGCCAATTGCTGCACAAAGTGGCATGGCAATTATCGGATTAGCTCTCAATCTCGATATTTTCAAAGGACGCGCAAAACTCTCTGACGCTAAAAACGATATAAATTTCAGCTGGAAGCTGACCGTAGCTTCACTACTTTCCTACACCAACATCAATATCGGGAAAATTGCCACCTCATCCACTTTAGGCGCCGGGGCTTTGGGTCAATGGAACCGAGCCGATGTCGTAAGCACCATCCCATTCATGCAAGTTCAGACAGCCCTGATCCAAACCGTCTATCCCGAGTTTCGACATGATCAGTATACTGGACGACGGGCGCGAACGGCTTGGCCAGACCTACTGACGCTGGTTGCCTGGGCATCGATTCCGGCAGCTGGGGTTGCTGCTGTCGTATTGCCGTATCTGGTTCCAATTCTATTCGGACCGGGTTGGGAAACGGCGGCGTGGCTAGCTGCACCATTCGCGATATTCGCGGGATTGCAGGTTGTATCGACGGTTCTTGCCGCGGCGATCGAAGCGTTGGGTAGATTCCGATGGATCTGGGCTTCCCACCTAATGCTCATGTTGATATACGGAATCTCAGCAATTTTAATGTTAATAACGCACAGCTGGATTGCAATAATTAGCGGTCTGCTCACTGCTCAAGTTGCTCAGCACCTTCTACATGTGATCTTGTGCTGGCGTGCCGGCTACATATCACTCCGACCGCTCGTGCGGGGATATTGTGAAGTTTTGATTGTCACCATATCTCTTGCCACACTAATGTGGTTAATTGTTTTTAGTGTACAATCACTATCTGTAGGACTCAGCATAGTCGTTATACTTTTGATAGTGATACTAGTTCTAGCTTTTCTTTGGCGGGTGCGAGAGACTCTTGCTCCGGTGAAAACAGCTCGCAAATACGGAATCTTGCGATCATAATAAACAAAGTTAATGAGTCCAGACGATGTCGCAGGAGATCGAGCACCTCAACGAGTGAGAAGAGCGAGGCCCATCTATGCATTGGTCAGTAGGTCAGATAATGACTCTCAGAGGAGCGGGCCTCGGCAACGAGATTTTTCCATGGGCGAAAGCATATTTAGGAGCCAAGGCCCTTGGTCTTACCCTGGTCGAACCGCCGTGGCGGACCAATCCGAGAGGCTATCATCCGCAGCTGGGCGGCAACTTGGGCTCCGCGACCTCATACTATTCATTGGCTCACTTACCGTCGATCAACGTTGACCGCAAAGCGGTTGAGCAGATCGGTCGCAGGGACTATTACGATACATTGTTGGCGCTAAGAAGTTCAGTCGATCGCAGCAATCGCCCGACGCTTCTTCACTCTTCGGGAATGATGGGGGGGTACTTGGGGATAAAGAGATCAAGGCCCTTCCTTCGTAATCGACTTCTTGGGACCTGCAATGCGATTTCGGCCTTGGAGAAACTGGAAGAGGACCGCCCCGAGGCAGTCAGAATCGGTGTTCATGTGAGGGGTACTGACTTCACCAACGTGGATCAGATTTTACCCTCTGAGTTTAATCAAGCTATTCCATTAGAGTGGTATAAAGCGTTAGTAACCACACTGCACCACCGTCTAGGTGGAAATGCGGTGTTTTATGTTACAACCGATGCGCCGTCTCAGCGGCTACTCGATGATTTATCCACGGAAGAAATTATTCCAAAGGCAGCAGCGAATGATCCGCTCGGAGATTTGGCGGTTTTGGCTTCGTGCGACTTGATCATCTCGAGTATTAGCAGTTTCTCCCTTCTCGCAATATTTCTAGGTGACGGCAATTATGTTTGGCACCGCGATCAGTTGGGGGAGCAGGGAGGCTGGCTGAGCATATGGGGGCACGAAAATTTCGAGCATGGTGGTGGATCAACTAAAAGCGCAATCAAAAGCAGAGAAACGAATCCGATGCGTATTCAAAGGGGATTGGCGCAAGGGGGAACTCCTCGATGGACGGATCATTTCATCAGAGCACTGGAGGAGAAGGCAATGCTACGAGCAAGGGCATCGGATCTGATTTATTATGGTGTTATTGATGATCAGTAGATCAAGCCATTTTTGGAGCACTGGCAACGTGATGAAGATTGTTCTCAGAAATTGTGTGCGCCGCGGACGGTCGAGCATAAACGCATTGCGAGTTTCGGAACTTCGGCTCCGGGGTGTGACTATCCATCGCCCTATCCGAATTTACGGGCGGGTTCACGTTCAAAAATTCAAGGGTAGTACGATTACACTACACAAGAACGTGGTGCTAAATTCATCTATGCGCAGAAATACTCTCGAGGCGAGGGGACCCGTAGTCCTCAAAACCCTTCGGTCGGGCGCGCAGATCACAGTCGGTGCCGACACCGGCGTAACGAGCGTTTCGGTTAGCGCCGCTAAACGTGTGGATATCGGGCAGCGAGTCCTTATTGGAGCGGGTGTGCTCATTACTGACTGCGACCATCATGTAGTTAATCCTGAGCCGGGGGAAACTCGCCGCTACTTGGGACTTTCAAGACCAGGAGAGGACCGGGAAGTTATCATCGAGGATGACGTGTTCATCGGAGCGAGATCGGTGATCTTGAAAGGCGTTCGTATTGGTAAAGGAGCAATCGTGGGAGCTGGATCTGTTGTAGTGAGAAACATTCCTCCAGGGTCTATCGTTGCGGGAAACCCTGCTGTTGTGCGGAGGTAGATGCGTGCACATCGCCTTATGCGGCCCGGCCACACTTAGTCTATTGGAGCCCGAGCTTGGACTACGATTCCCCACTGCAGGTTATGCTTTTCCCGGGACCTCTGCTCTGGCACTGAAGTACTTGAAGGCCGGGCATAAAGTCACTGTTATTACTACTGCAAACGATCTGGACCAAACATACACGTCACCCGAGGCAGCACTCACCGTTGTAGTCCATCCCTCGCGCCACCGAGCGAGGGATCGGTCGGTGGACTTTTTTCGCCGTGAAAGGGTTTTGATTGAACGATCTATTCGAACCCGCGATGTAGACGTGGTCCACGCTCATTGGACATATGAATTTGGATTAGCAGGGCGCTCTTCGCGCAAACCGTGCCTAGTGACGGTGCATGATTGGGCACCTGCAATTGTGCGGCGCAACCGCCATCTATATTGGTTTCTTCGCGCCGCAATGCAAGTACGGTGCCTTTCCTATCGTGGTCCTCTTTCTGCTCCCAGTCTATATATCGTTGAACGGGTCGAAAAATTTTACCGGAAGCGGTGCGAACTAATACCGAACGGGATAGATTTGAGTTTTTTCCCTACTCACACCCGCAAGCATCCGAACACTGTTGCTATGTTGAACGTCGGTTTCAGCAGTTTGAAAAACGTTTCCGCTGCCTTGATAGCTTGGCCTTCAATTCTCGAGCAGGTCCCGGACGCTAAACTTCTTTTGGCTGGTCCTGGTTATGAGCTTAATGGAGATGCGTATCGATGGGCCGAGGAGCGGGGTCTCCTGAAAAATGTTGAATTTATCGGTTCACTTAATCCGGCCGAAGTGCCGCGCTGGCTCTCGTCAAAAAGCGTGTTCCTCCACACAAGTTTAGAAGAGTCATTTGGGCTGGCAGTAGTGGAAGCACTGGCGGCTGGCACGCCCGTGGTCGCGGGTAGCTACTCAGGCGCCATAGCGGAGGTTACGCAGGGATCTGCGATATTGACGGATGTTTCTGACACTCGCTGCATCAGCCAGTCGGTGTTAAATTTACTCGCGGACGAGAAACTGAGGAAAAAGCACAGAAGTGCCGGCCTCATTGCTGCGGAGAGATTCGAGTTGGACGCGATATCGGATCGATATTTGGCACTCCTTGCCAAACTTTCGGTTGCTTCAAATTGATTGAGGGTTGCACATGTGGAGAGATTCTGCTTTTGTCACAAGATCGCGAGAATGCAATGGAAGCGATCGCGTACGCAGCGAAAAAATGGTGATACCAATCTATGTTGTAGGCGAGTGCATATACAGAAATGGCAGTCAAAATAAAGAGGCCTATTGTGGCCCGACGGCGAATCGCTAAGACAAGAAAACTACCAAATAATATAAGGTGCGCTAGTAATCCCAGCGCACCAGTGCGTAAGAATAGCGAAACGTACCAGTTGTGTGGCATGAAAGTCGCTACCATACCGTTCGGTTCGATCCTGACATACCCCGATCCGAATGGTTGTCCAAAGACCACATACTCCCATCCTCTGGCGAACGATTGCTCAATCAATTGAGGCCAGCTGGCGGCGCGCGCGTCAACAGATTTGATTTGGCTGGCCGAATCCAGCAATAGCGTTATCAAATTATCGGCCACGCCTGTCAGTAGAATAGCGACTGACAGTGAGCCAAAAACAATCAATCCTCCAAAGACCGATTTTTTCACCCGCAGTGGCGAGAAGATGATGACCACGGTAAGGGCCACGGCCGCTGCCAACCACACGGACCGGTGCTGGCTGACTATTGCAACGAGCAGGAGAGCCGTGCTCATGCATCCGGCAAGCTTAGATCGGGTTCGGTACCAGTGCGAAGCGGTGATGGCCATACAGAAGACTACTGAGAGTGCTTGGCCCGCTACCAAGACCCTGCCGGTCACCACCTGCCCAGCATCTAGGAGTATGGCCGTTTCAGCCGTGCCTACGCCATAACGAGTTGCGTGATATGCCGCCAATGCGATTAGTCCGAATCCTAAAGTAAGCGCTATCCGATATAGATGGCCAGTTCGTGCCCAATTCGACCACGGCAGGCTGAGGGACCAAGTCATGCATAAAGCGAGCAAGAAGAAGGCTCGCCCTTCGGTGATTGCAGAACCCAACCCATATATATGAGCTCCGGTCACTAAAGAGAAAGTTGTGAGAATAATAAACGTAAGCCAAGGAAATATTGATCCTCGCAAGTTTGACCGTAGCGTTGAGATATTATGTATTGCATTGGCAAATAATGCTGTGGCAAGAACATCATTAAAATAGAGAGCGAATCCGAAAAGTTGCGCTATGGGTGGTATATTCGGAAACTCCCATAAAGTGAAAATGACTAATACAGTGAAAGCAATTCCGATCGCCGGCCACTTCGCGATGACCAGCACGGTGATAAGCCAAAGCGTAGCGGCGAGGCTCAAGAATAATACTAGAGAAATAGCCGACATTTATCCTTCAAAATAGTAGGTTCAGAAATATTCAATATTGCTTGCTTATATATCTCCGCTGTATTCTGGAGCTCAATTTGCGAATCCACCACAGTACGTATGTAGCTCCCATTAGCGGAAACCAAGCGATCGGAGAATGTCGAGAAAGTAAGCGGTACAGAGACCAAAAATGACCTCCCCCCTTGGGGCCGATAAACGTTCGCCATTCTTTCATTATGGTTGTTGTCACCAGCGGGTTCTGACTGCAAGTACCGAATGTATTCGGAGCAAGAATCATGGGAATATTCGAAATTTTACAGCGAAAGCCGTAGTCGATATCGGCCCACGCGTGAGAAAACTCACCATCGATTCCACCAAGTTTTCGAGCAACGGTGACGGGTACGAAAACGATATTCCCGTTGAAAGTATCTATCGAGCTAGGGTATGTTTCAGGGTCGACCTTACCGAAATGAAGTGGGTGCCAGCCATACTTTTTATAGCCCGAATAGGTGATTGAGTCGGTTGCTGGATCCCTAACGGCGCCAGTGACGACTGCTCTTGGAAAACTGGTGAGTATTGGTTTCATTCTTTGAAATGCATCTTGATCCAGCCGCACATCATCGTTAATCCATACGATATAATCTGTTTCTCGCAGTGTTGGCAGGGAAAGAACGTGAGATTCAGCGATGGACATTGATTTCGCCCAATAGGCAGTCCCGCTGCCCGAGATTATTTCGAGGTCGGGGAAGATTTTCGTAGCGGCGTCGGCTGTTCCATCCGAAGATCCATCGTCAAATAGTGTGAGATGCACCTCCAAACCGGACGACCGGGCGTTTTGGTATGACCGTTTCAGTGCTGAAAGGGTCAAAGACTTCCTATTGTGGCAAGCCATTATGACGAACAAACGCAGGGCCGGGTTGCTATCGAGTAGTTGCGGTGATTCAGTGTCAGTCATCTTTGAGACCACCAATCGTCCAGAAGGCCAGGCAGACGGTCTGTTGACCACCGGAGTGAGGGAGGCGGCTTTGGACGGCTTATTGTTTTCAAGATCCCTTCTGCTAGCGCTGCCCCCGGATTTCCGGACTCAGAGCAGATACTCCCGTGGTTGTTTGATAGTCGTACGGTCGTTGACGCCCCTACATTTTCAAACACAACGGATGGGACGCCGACTGATGAAGCCTCACCTACCGCCCAAGCAGAGCCTTCCCGCACCGAGGGGTGAACCAGTACTCTAGCGCTCGCGACAACCGTCATAGTTTCATCTCTGGTCAGGCGACCTAAAAAACTGACTCTATCGAAAACGCCGTACTTGGTGGCAAGCCTCTCTAGATCGCTTCTGAGTGGACCATCTCCCACAAACGCGAGTCTATGATCGTGAAGTAGTGGATGGGTCAGCGCTTCTATAGCCAACCAAGGTCTTTTACCATTCGTGAGCAAACCGACGACAACGAGTAATGTTTCTTCGGCTTGAATTCCAGATACGTTGAACGGATCCACAAAAACGTTCGGCTCGACAATCAGTTTCTTCCCGCTCGATAGAAAGTCACCGGTTCTCTCGTTCTGGGCGATTATTGAGTCAACAGAGGCGGTGTTGGCCAACGCCAGTCCACGCGCTGCCCTGAACGCTAGTTTGTGTAAGCGCCCTGCCTTTTTCCCTCTTCGAGGGGCGGGCGCCCAAGGAACGGACAGGGGCCCCCAAATTTTCGTTGCCGGAGTTGTGGCGGGGATAGCGGCTGGAAGTACCGCGGTCGCGAAAGTAACTTGATGGATTACATCGGCGCCGTGTTTGGTTGCGACGTCAGCAATCTGACGACGAGCTCGAGGAACCCAGGCGAGGTAAGATTCACGCGTTCTCGAGTTCCCGTAAGCAGCTTTTGCCCACTTCGGCAGCATCACTGGATAGACATGGACAAAATTGCTTCCACCGGATAGATCCGCAAGATGACAACTTACGTCGAAATAGTCACGGTCGTCGATTACAACGGCCAGAGGCTCCTTGGTTCGGAGAGAGCGCTTGACGGCTGCCTCCACGAACAGCCAACCAACACCACCTTCGCTCCCCGTCTTCGGGCGCGTGGTGAACGAAACGAGTACTTTACTCATCGACGATCCTGATTTCCCAGAGCACGTTCTATGCCAGTCCAGAAGTTGTTGACCATAGATTCAGTGGAATACGGTGCCATTGACTTACGAGCGGATTCCCTCATATCGGTGAGTAGATTGGTGTTGGAAAGTAAGGAAACAACTTGAGAGGCATAGGCAGCCGTGTCGTCTGGCGTGATAACAGCATTGAAACCATTCTGCAAGTATTCGAACTCTGGCGCATGCCAAGGCCACTCAGTGGTAATTATCGGTAGGCCGGCTGCGAAGCTCTCGACCGCCACCAAACCTACCCGCCCTGGGATCATCAGAACATCTGATGCGGCCATTGCAAGGGCTTTATCAGGCCCAAACAGGGGGCCGAGCGGAATGATCCATTCCTCACGGGTGCTCGCCTCGATGACTTTCTGGTTTTCAACTCCTTTTCCAATGATTACCAGCCTAAAATGGGGGTCTAGTCGATGACATTCTCGACCTGCCTCTAGCAAGAAAGATATTCTTTTTGCAGCGTCTAGTCCGCCTATATATAAAGCAACGCATCTTTTCAAATCGTGTTTGGTTTTGAATGCTTGGATTTGATATGCAGTAACGCAGTCAACGTCGAGCCTTAAGCGACCGGTATCAATTGAGTTATTCACGATAGTTATTCGCGCGGGATCATACCCAGCTTGACTCACCGCACGTGCTCCGCCCCCGGTGTATGCAAAGAACCAGACCCCTTTGTTCGTGAGCCACGTCTTCAGACTGTCTTGTCGTTGCGAAGAAGGCTGCGTATATGTTCTTCCGTGCCCCCAGAATGCGACGTTTCGGAAAAGTCTCCGAAACAAGATTACGTAGGTCTCTATGTTTCGGATCGCTTGTTCGAGAATTACGAGATCGAATGGACCGGCGTTACGAAAGTTCCTTAGCGACTTGTACACCAAGCTCTTGTGTCCGATCTTGAAGAACCGCGTAGGTAGGTGTGTCGCAAACTCCGTGCTGATAGAGTCTCCTCGGTCGTCCCATTCAGGAGGAGCTGTGCCGTGAAAAATGCGTAACCGAACACCATTCTCAAATGCTAAAGAGACTAATTGTTCGAAAAATTCTTTTCGATATTGAGGAAACCAAGGGTGAATTATTGCTACCGTTTTCATTGCTGTGCTTCCCTAAAGTCTACGTAGACCTTGAACACTCAAGGCGCGCCAATGTTCGGTGAATTCTTCATCGGTGAATCGGATTCTTTTGAAATCCGCTGGCGCTCCCATCACCACCGAGTTCGGGGGCACGTCTTTTGTTATAATCGAGCCGGCACCTATGATCGCACTGTCTCCGACGGTCACGCCCGACAAGACGATGGCGCCATATCCGATCCACACGTCAGAACCGATTGTCGTTGGTTGGCTCAGTCTTGTGGTTTCTCGCCCTGCCCAATCACTTTCACGAACAGAGACGCCTACCTGAGAAATATCGTGGTCGGTCGTGCCGATGATACCTACGCAATTTGCAATAAGCACATGGTCGCCAATTGTTCCATCTACTTGAACGGTGACATTTTTTCCTATATAGACGTCATTCCCAATGCTTAAATGTTGAGGTGCCCAAGCGATAGAGCCTGGGCCGATGTGGAAGTTTGATCCGTAGGAAACGTTCTGTCTTACTCCGAGCCTGATTAAGAGTCGTTTCTTGAAGTTATCTATCATGCCGTCCTCGCTTCACCACAGCGCGAATGAAGCGCAGGTTTCCAATGAGGTATCGGCGCCAAAGTCGCTTAGGTTCTGACAACAACCGAAACATCCATTCCAGTCCAATTTTTTTCATCCAGCTCGGGGCTTCTCTAATCGTCCCGGCTGTAAAGTCGAAAGCGGCGCCTATAGCAATTGCTACGACCGGCAACGACTGAGAGATCCGGTACGCTTCGAAGTCTTGCTTTGGCGTGCCAAGTCCGACCCACACGATGTGTGCTCCGCTCTCGGAAATTCTTATGTCTTGTCTTTTTAATTCCGCAGGGGTGATTGGGTGAAATGGGGGGCTCTCGCTGCCGACTAATTTGATGGCTGGATATAGTGCCTTCAAGTTGGTTTCAAGCTTCTCGAGAACATCAGGAGTAGATCCAAGAAGAAAGTGTCGGAGATTATACTTACGCCCATAATCGAATGTATCGAGAAAAAACTGCGGTCCTCGCACTTGATAAAACTGGCGATTTTTCCCAACAAACCTTCCTATCCAATACAGGGGTTTGCCGTCCGGTAGGTTGATGGATACATCTTCGAAGACAGAACGCAGACGTATCTGGTCTTGTACCAAGGAAATCGTGTATGCGTTAATAAAGTGGACATGCTGTCCAACTTTTAGAGGCCGAGCAGCGATATCGCAAATTCTTTGCACTGCTTCAACGGGATTGGTGACGGTCAGCGCCACTTGACCGATGCTGAACCGCGCCCCATTTATTTGTAAGGTTGGTCTGCTTTCTTCTGTTGCCATCTTAGTTTTCCTGTCTTTTGACGGGTGATGGTCTTTCGTGAGAATTGGTCAATGGACAAGTGCTCTTGGTCATGGTCGACCGACTCCTTTGTACTGCCACCCTTCTGCTTTCCACCTTTGGGCGCTTAGTGCGTTGCGCCCATCAAGGATTCTCCGATCATCGACGAGAGATGCGATCGAGGCGGGATCCATATCGCGGTATTCCTTCCACTCCGTAAGTAGCAGGACCACATGAGCCCCAGCGAGGGCAGCTTCAGTGTTGTGTTCGAAATGAAGGTCCGGAAAGCGCCTTCGGGCATTTTCGATGGCCTCGGGGTCCGTTACCGTCACCTCGGCACCTTGAAGCTGAAGCTGTGCCGCTATGGACAGGGCTGGGGAGTCCCGCACATCGTCGCTGTTCGGCTTGAAAGCGGCACCCAGCACTGTGATGCGCTTGCCGATGAGAAATCCACCACAGAGTTGACGAGTCAGCTCCACGGTTCGTGAACGCCTGCGCATATTGATCGCGTCCACTTCCCGCAGGAACGTCAGCGCTTGGTCCGCGCCTAGCTCACCGGCACGTGCCATAAAGGCACGAATGTCCTTCGGCAGACAGCCTCCCCCGAAACCGATACCGGCATTGAGAAATTTCCGACCGATGCGATCGTCTAGCCCAATGGCGTCGGCAAGCAACGTAACGTCAGCGCCGGCTGCCTCACACAGTTCGGCCATGGCATTGATGAAGGAGATTTTCGTAGCCAAGAAGCTATTGGCTGCCGTCTTCACCAGTTCCGCTGTGGCGTAGTCCATGACAAGTCTGGGAGTGCCCTCCGATAAGGACACGGCGTAGACCTCATCCAGCGCTGCGGTTGCTCGTTCACCCGCTGCGCCGTCGGGTACGCCGTAGACAAAGCGGTCGGGGTGAAGGGTGTCCTTCACTGCATGGCCTTCGCGCAGGAACTCAGGGTTCCACGCAAGGATCGCTTCCGGTGCAGACTCCATGTATTCGTCAGCGAGTCGGGATGCCGTACCGACGGGCACAGTCGATTTGCCGATCACCATGTCGCCAGAATTGAGGTAGGGGGCAACACCCGCAAAAGCTGCGTCGACGTACCGCAGATCGGCGGCGTACTCGCCTTTCCGCTGCGGGGTTCCGACACATATGAAGTGCACCTCGGCGCCTGCTGCATCGGCCATGCTAGTGCTGAACTTCAGTCGGCCGGAATCGAGAGAAGCCTGAAGCAGGCCGGGTAGCCCTGGCTCAAAAAAGGGAGCGTGACCGACGGAAAGATCATCGATTTTCTTCGGGTCTACGTCGATGCCGACCACATCATGACCGAGTTTTGCCATCGAAGCTGCATGCACAGCGCCAAGGTAACCGCACCCAATAACGGAAATGCGCATAGGTATCTTCTTCCCCCAAGCTTCCTGATTAAATCGCGCTGATTAAATCGCGCGAACCTCATTGATCTGCCTCACGGCCGCCGCGTCCCCCTTGAGAATACCGGCAATGCCCGCATGAACACGATTCAGCGGGGTTCCGCGTCGTGGGTATTGTCATGGGTATTGCGGTGCGACCACGCGTACACGACCACCGTTCCAATCGCTGCACCCAGCGCGTTGGCCAGCACGTCCCGCGGGGTCGCCACCCGCTCGGGTCGAAATAACTCCTGGCCCACCTCAATGCAAATGGAAGCGAGGATTCCCGCCGGCAACGCCACCCACGCACGGCGCAACGGCAGAAAAGCAGCCACCAGAACGCCGAACGGAAAGAACAGCAGCACGTTGGCGCCCGACTCGATCAGGCTGTAATCGAACCAGCCCGGAACGCCCAGTCGGTGCAGTACCTGCAGTGCGCGGCTGATGAATCCGGACGCTCCTTCATCAACCGGCGATGGCCAGAATGCAATGAGTGACAGAACCAGCAGGTAACCGGCCAGCAGCGCGGTGAGAAAGCGCCGTCGTCGTAATGTCATTGGTGATTGTGCTGTCAACGGTGCTTTTGTTCCCAATCAACCAGCGACTCCACGGCGGGAACCAGCTCACGGACCATCTGATGGTAGACAGACTCCTCGCGCCGGAACGGATCCACAACGTCGTCGTGCGAGGGATCTGACGGATGAATCGTCCGGGCGCGCACCACTTTCGTAAGGATCGCACGCCAGCGCATTGGTGCGCTCAGGGTGGGGTCGCCGTCGAGTGTTGAAAGAAGCCGCGCAAACTCCCGCAAGGTGAAGGTTTTCCGCAGCAGCGACGGCATCATCTCGATAATCCGCCCACGGTGATCGCGGGTCAGCGCCAGGACCAGGTCCTTGCCGTCGAGAATTCGCTCCTCCACCTGGCGTGCAGCAAAACCGCTGGTCTCCCCATTGAAAACGTGCACAAAACCCGCCACCTGCGGATCGATCTCCCGTCCCACAAGCGCACCGGTGCCCGCGCTTGAGACTTCAAACTCTCCCGGCGCCAGCTTGTCGAAAGAACTCTGAAGCAACCGCTCAACCATGGGGGAGCGGCAGATGTTGCCGGTACACACGGCAAGGATGCGAAACGGCGTATCGGTGGTCATGGCCTCTAATCCTGGAGACATTGTGCCTGACGGCGACAAGGACGGGTCTACTTCGAAGCGTACCGGTCGCACAGGGACCCCGCGTAGTGCCATCATCACCGTCAAGATGCTCGTGTAAGTATTGTGCTTGTTTCAGCTATTTGTGCTCGCGTGGATGATGCTTCCAGCGCCCGTGTTTTCTCTGCGGCGAGTTTGATGAGTTGGTTCTGGATGGCGGTGATGCCTCGGGTGAGGTCGGCCGGGTTGGTGGTATCAATTAGTTGGGCCAGCTCGGTGGCTTTGTCCTGGGAGAGGATCCCTGAATCGAGCACGCGCTGGTACGGGGTCCGCGGCTTGTCGTAGATGCGGGCCTTTTTCCCGTGCTTGTTGGACCGCCAGCCGACCGCTTTCGTGGTGGCGGTGAAGAGGTTCA
>NZ_KI915005.1:52331-58478 GCF_000520595.1 Arthrobacter sp. H5 | reverse complement strand
CCGCCGTTGTCGTGGCGGACGTCCTGGCCGGTTCCACGGATGAAAAGAACGACGACGAGCGCCGCAGAACGCGCAAGGACACCACGGTCGAGGCGATCCTCCACACCGGGTACCCTGTCCGCTACTGGGACGCCGATCTAGGGCCCGCCGAAGCCAGGTACTTCACCCTGGAGCCAGGAACGAGCGACGAGCAGAAGCCGGCAACCGTGGACACTGAGCCGCAGATGGCACTGCGGAATATCACACCGGGAATCGGCGGGGGTCTTCGCGACTCCACGCCGCAGCTGAGTCCGGATGGAACGTTCCTGATCGCTTCGCAGTCCGTTCCCATTGGCCGTGGGGATATGAAGTCGGTGCTCGTCCGTGTGGACACGGCTACGGGAGAACGCACTGTCATCCTTGAGGATCCAGCCTTTGATTACGCTGCCGGCCCGATCAGCCCGGACGGATCCACTGTGGTGGTGGGCGTGAACCGGCGGACCGGCCCGGAGACATCCCCGAAGGTGTCTCTCGCCCTGCTTCCAGTGACCGGCGGTGAGTTGGCGCCGCTTGCGGAAGCTTGGGACCGCTGGCCGTCTCCGGCGGCCTGGCTGCCGGATGGCAGCGCGCTGGTGGTCACAGCGGACGACGACGGCGCGTCCCCGGTCTTCACCGTGAACGTCGCCAGCGGTGGGGTTGAGCGCATCACCCGGGACGCGGCGTCGTACACGGACGTTGTCGTTGCACCCGATGGAGAAACCGCCTACGCGCTCAGAAGCTCCTACGAATTCCCGCCCGAAGCTGTGCGCATCGAGTTGGCTACCGGGGCCGTGGCGGCGCTGCCCGCACCGGTCGAGCGGCCGGTTTTGACTGGGCGGCTGGAGCGCATCGAGACAACCGCGGAGGATGGCCAGGCGGTGAAGTCCTGGCTTGTGCTCCCGGAAAACGCGAGCGACGACAAGCCAGCGCCGCTGCTGCTCTGGATCCACGGTGGTCCCCTCGGTTCGTGGAATGCGTGGACGTGGCGCTGGTCGCCGTGGCTGCTTGCAGCGAAGGGTTATGCAGTGCTGCTGCCGGACCCCGCGCTGTCCACCGGCTATGGCCAGCACATGATCGACCGCGGCTGGGGACAGTGGGGAGGCGCGCCGTATACGGACCTGATGGCGGCAACGGATGCGGCCGCGGCAAGGGCGGATATTGACGGCTCGCGGACGGCCGCAATGGGTGGCTCATTTGGCGGCTACATGGCCAACTGGGTTGCAGGGCACACGGACCGGTTCTCCGCAATCGTCACCCACGCGAGCCTCTGGGCGTTGGACCAATTCGGTCCAACCACCGACGCCTCGTTCTACTGGGAGAAGGAAATGACCCCGGAAATGGCATTGGCCAACTCCCCGCACAACCACGTCGAAGACATCAAGACACCCATGCTGGTCATTCACGGTGACAAGGACTACCGCGTGCCCATCGGTGAAGGGCTGCGCCTGTGGTACGAACTGCTCTCCAGGTCCCAGCTGGCTGCGGATGCGGATGGCAAGACGGATCACCGCTTCCTCTACTTCCCGGATGAGAATCACTGGATCCTGAAGCCGCAGCACGCAAAAGTCTGGTACTCGGTGGTGGAGCACTTCCTGGCCAGGCACGTGCTCGGCGAGGAAGTGGAGCTGCCCGCCGAGCTCGGCCTCTAAACTGGGTCGGGTGAATACTTCCTTCCGTATCCGCCGGGCACGCACCGCCGACGTCCCCTCGATCAAGCAACTCGTTGCCCAGTTGGCCGAGCTGCGCATCCTCATGGCCAAAGAGACGGTGGCCTACTACGAGGGCCTGCAGGAGTTCAGAATCGCCGAGGACGACGGCGGTGTGCTGGGCTGCGGCGCGCTGCACGTGATGTGGGAGGACCTGGCGGAGATCCGCACCTTGGCCACGGCCGAGGAGGCGCGCGGCCGCGGAGTTGGGCGCGCCCTCGTTGAGGAGTTGCTGGAGGAAGCCCGGTCGCTGGGTATTACCCGGGTGTTCTGCCTGACGTTTGAGGTGGATTTCTTTCGGAAGAACGGTTTTCACGTGATGGAGAACCAATCGGCGGTGGACCCCGTGGTCTACTCCGAGTTGCTTCGTTCGCATGATGAGGGCGTGGCGGAATTCCTGGATCTCGCGAGAGTCAAGCCCAATACCTTGGGCAACACACGGATGATCCGGGACCTCTAGGTTTACGCGGCGCTGGCCATCGGACAACGCCGCGGATAAGCTAAGTGTGCTTGGCATCATTTCAGGTGCTTGTGCAGGCTCCTCACCGGAGCCCGGAACGTCGAATGAAAGTGGGCAACCCATGGGTGCAGACGATAAGGCACAAAACAAAGGCGAGAACCTTGGCGGCAAAGTCAAGGAAGGCCTTGGAAAACTCACAGGCAATGAAAAGCTTGAGGCAGAGGGTCACAGCGACCAGTCGAAAGCTAATCTGAAGGACGCCGGTGAGAACGTCAAGGACGCGTTCAAGAATAACGATCGCCGATAAGCAAGCGGACCGTGCATTGCCCGCGGTCTAAGGGGTGTGGGAAGGGCTGCCGTTGGAGGCAGTTCTTCCCACACTCAGTTAATCCTTCCGCCGGCGACCTATAGGCAACCTCAACACCGCGGAGTAATGTTCACATTGCCCCCGCCGCCCGTCAAAGGAGCGCTCCGCCGTGAAGAAACTCATCAACGACCCACAGTCCGTGGTCGCCGAATCCGTTGAAGGATTTGGCGCCGCCCATGCCGACCTCGTCGAAGTACACACGAACCCACTGTTTATCACCCGGCGGGATGCTCCCGTCCAAGGCAAAGTTGGACTTGTCTCCGGCGGAGGCAGCGGACACGAGCCCCTGCACGCGGGGTTCCTTGGCCGGGGAATGCTGGACGCTGCCGTTCCCGGTGCTGTTTTTACATCGCCCACACCGGACCAGATCATCCCTGCTACACAGGCGGTGGACGGAGGAGCCGGCGTACTCCACATTGTGAAGAATTACACCGGGGATGTGCTCAATTTCGAAACCGCCGCCGAGATGGCGCAGGCGGAGGGAATTGAGGTCCGCACCGTGCTGATCAATGACGACGTGGCGGTGGAAGACTCGCTTTACACAGCCGGGCGGCGCGGAGTAGGCGGCACGGTGATGGTTGAGCGGATCGCTGGTGCAGCAGCCGAACGCGGTGACAACCTGGAATCGGTTGCCGCCATTGCTCAAAGAGTCAACGACAACGTGCGGTCCATGGGTGTTGCCCTTGCGGCATGTACCGTGCCGCACGCCGGTGTTCCGAGCTTCGATCTGACGGACGAGGAGATCGAGATCGGCATTGGCATCCACGGAGAACCGGGGCGGCACCGCATCGCGATGGAGTCAGCCGACGGCATCACCGACCGTTTGCTTGAACCGATCCTCGCCGACCTCGATGCCGGCAGCGGCGATCGGGTATTGCTCTTCGTCAACGGAATGGGCGGGACTCCCGCGAGTGAACTTTACATTGTCTACCGCCGTGCCAGGCAGGTCCTGGACAGCAGGGGCATCACGGTTGAGCGGTCCCTCGTGGGTAACTACATCACGGCGCTTGAAATGCAGGGCGCGTCAATCACGGTCTTGAGGCTTGATGATGAAATGGTGGAGCTTTGGGACTCGCCGGTATTGACCCCGGCACTGCGCTGGGGAGTGTAATGGCCTTGACGGCAGAGTGGGCTGCGGCCTGGCTTCGTGAGTGTGCGCGGGTGATGACGGAGCACCGGTCGGAACTCATCGAACTGGACCGTGCCATCGGCGACGCGGACCACGGAGAGAACATGCACCGCGGGTTTGCCGCAGTGGCAGAGAAGCTCAACGCGGCGGAGGCCGCGAGCACCCCGGGTGAAGTTTTGAAACTTTCCGCGATGACGCTGATGTCCACGGTGGGAGGCGCCGCTGGGCCGCTGTACGGAACCGCGTTTCTCCGGGCAGCCACCGGGCTGGGCGACGCAGCCGAGGTGGATGCTGACGCCGTCGTCGTGATGTTGACGGCCGCACGCGACGGGGTGGTTGCCCGTGGCAAGGCGGAGCCGGGCGACAAGACGATGGTGGATGCGTGGACACCCGCGGTTGAAGCCGCTGAGACCTCGGTTTCAGCGGGCGCATCGGCTGCGGAAGCCCTCAAAGCGGCTGCCAATGCCGCGCAGGCGGGTGCAGCGGCAACCGAGCCCTTGATCGCCCGTAAAGGCCGGGCAAGTTATCTGGGAGAGCGCAGTGCGGGCCACCGGGATCCCGGCGCGGTGTCCACCGGATTGATCCTGCAGGCCGCCGCTGATTCGGCCGGGGACATGCTGTGACCGTTGGGTTGGTGATCGTGTCACACAGCGCAAAGATCGCCGACGGTGTCTGTGAGCTGGCAGCCCAAATGGCACCCGACGTTCCCTTGATCGCCGCCGGCGGCACCGACGATGTGCCGCCCCGGATAGGCACGGGCTTCCAAAAGGTTCAGGATGCACTGGTCGAAGCTGAGCGGGGTTCCGGTGTTGTGGTGCTGACTGACCTTGGTTCAGCCGTGATGACCGCTGAGATGGCCTTGGAGTTCCTCGACGGTGATGCGCGGTCAGCGGTGCGGATTGCCCGCGCCGCGCTGGTGGAGGGTTCAATTGCGGCAGCCGTCCGTGCTCAGTCCGGCGGGAGCCTGGATGAGGTGGTGGACCACGCTGAATCCGCGATCGTGTCGATCGACCCCGGTGCGCTCGAGCCGTTTGTCAGCCACGGAGCCGCTGTTCCTTCCGACGGACCAGCGCCGCCAGCTGCGGGTCCGTCAGTAGTTGGCGAGTGGGATCTGCCCAACCCCATGGGTCTCCATGCCCGGCCGGCGGCGGTGCTCGCGCGGGAACTGACCGACATGGACGTTGAGGTGAGCATCAATGGCGTTGACGCCAAGTCGGTGATGCTGCTGATGAGCCTGGGACTGGGTCAGGGAAGGAAACTCAGTGCCAGCGCCAGCGGGCCGGACGCACAAAGGGCCATCGACTATATCGGCGACAAGGTCACCGGCGGGTTCGGCGAGACCTAGGGCACCGTTGCGCTGACCGAAAGCCGGTCTTGCGCCAGGAGCAGGCTGAGTTGCGGCCCTGCGGCGGGGCAGTCCTGGCCATTGGGGTAGACCATCTCCGGTGTGGCCGTGAGGGTGTATTCGGTGGAACCGTTAGTGAGCGTCAGCGTCACTTCAGCCGTTGTGAGCGTCGGGTCATTGATTGAGGCCACCAAGGTTCCGTTGGGGACCGAGATCGCCGAACAGGAGTCCTCCGGATTGTCCCCCGTACATCCCTGTTCCACCGTATCTGAGCCCTCCGTGAGCTCTATCGGGAGGGTCCGGCAAGTGGAATCGCAGACTTCGAGCACTGGATCCGTGATGTCCGGCGTCATTTCCTTGGCGATCGTCAGCGAGAATCCGTGTAGCGCTCCCATCTCGGTGCAGGCGCGGCCGAGGAAGCCATAGTCAGCACCGCATGCCACCAGCAGCGCGGTGCTGGCCGCAAGAATCGGCAGGGCGACGGTAGCGCGCATACCGGCAGTCTAGGCCGGGCGGGCATCCGCGTCGGTGGGAACCAGGCCGCAATTCGGTGACGATCAGGCCGGAAGCCTCAGGCCCTCGCCGGTCTCCTCCGCCAGCCCGTCCAACAGCAGCCCGGCGACGGCGCGGTCCAATTGTTCAACGGGCGCCTTAAGCCGGTGAAGCTTCAGCAGCGGCGACACTTCAGCCTCCCCATGTCCAAGGTCCACGGCCTGCTCATGCAGAAAGTGGCGCGGGACTGGCGCATCCGCGTGGCGCAGCACATGCATCACTGCCCCACGCACCTGCCGGTCCGTTCCCGCCCATGCCTGCCCCTTGGGCACATACGCCGGCTCCGGGCGCCCCGCCGCCACCCAGGCGCACTGCCCGAGCACAGGGCAGTCCTGGCACGTTGGACTCCGCGCCGTGCACACCAGCGCACCCAGCTCCATCACTGCCGCATTCCAGCGGACGGAGGTGGCGTCGTCGTCGGGCATCAACGCGGCCGCCCGCCGCAACTCCGCGGCAGTCAGCGACGGCGAGGGGAGTGCCTCCCCGCCCACGAGCCGGGCGTGAACCCGCCGGATATTTGTATCCACCACCGTTTCGCGGTGGCCGAAAGCGAATGCGGCCACCGCCGCC
>NZ_KI915005.1:50972-52231 GCF_000520595.1 Arthrobacter sp. H5 | reverse complement strand
CTGCCCGCCATGATTGACGACGACGGCGGTGGCCGCCGCGTGCAGGCGCAGAGCCCGGCGCGGGTACCCCAGACGGCCCCAGTGGCGAAGCGCTTCGCCGGATGGAACGGCGGCAAGGTCTCCAGGCGTTGGCCATCGGGTCATCCAGTCGGTCCAGACCGGGAGCACCCGCACAACAGGGGTCTGCTGGAGCATGAACTCGCTGACCAGCACACCCCACGCTGTGCGGGTGGGTAGGCGCCAGGGCAGGTCCCTTGCGGCTGAGGAGAACCAATGCGTGATGCGGGCGTGAAGCTCGGGAGCGTTGACCGTTTCCATTGTGCCTTCCATGATATTCGTCGTCGCCCGGCGTGGTGCGTCCGGAATTCAACGCTTCGGTCCCTAGCCTTAACCTATGAACTCGGCGGGCGGCAACGGCAACACGCGCGCTCCCGGCACACCCAGAAGGCCGAGCCCCGGGGTGGCCAGGCGTCGTCGGATAGTGGTTGCGGTCCTCGCGCTGATTCTGCTCGGAGGACTGGTGTGGGGCGGCATCGTGGTAGCGGGGCTGTTCCGCGCCTCGCAGCCAACAACCGGCACAGCCACAACCGGCACCGCCGAAAGCGCGACCCCAACAAGCGCGGCACCCACAACCCCAACACTTACCGGATCCGCGGAACCCACTGAATCGACGACGACGGCCGGACCGGTTTGCGATCCTGCCGGGGTCACCGTGCTGGCCTCCGCCGACTCGGAATCGTATCCAGCCGACCGGCAGCCGGTCTTCACCTTCACCGTCACCAACACCGGCGACGCCGAATGCACGGTGAACGTTGGCACGTCGCAGATGGAGTTCCTCATCTCCAGCGGCGGGGACCGCATCTTCTCCTCGCTGGATTGTCAGGAGGGCGCCCAGGACCTGGAAAAGGCAATTCCGCCCGGTGGCACGGAAACCGCCGAGTTCACCTGGCCAAGACTCCGCAGCGTGCCGGGATGCGAAGCGGTGGAGGCCCTCACCGGTGCGGGCGAATACGAACTCGTGACGAAACTCGGTGAGCGTGTCAGCGAGCCGACCGGGTTCACGCTCGAATAGACGTCACATGAAGCGGTCAAGCAGGCTCGTTTCGGCAATCCGAGAGAGTCCCTCGCGCACGGTGCGGGCACGTTGCTCCCCAATCCCATCCACCGTCATGAGGTCCTCGATGGTCGCCGCCATCAAATTCTGCAGTCCATCGAAATGATCAACAAGCCGGTTGGCTACGGCGGGCGGAACGGCCTTG
>NZ_KI915005.1:41826-50872 GCF_000520595.1 Arthrobacter sp. H5 | reverse complement strand
TTGATGCCGGACAGAAGCCGGTACCCCTTGGGTTGCACCACAGCCTCAAGTGAATCGTTGGAGGGGTTGAACCCCGCCACACTGGCGATGGTTCCCAGGTCAATCAGGTCCGTGGAGCTGAACCCCTGCAGCGTGGCCAGCTGTTCTTCGACGGACACCGGCTCGGCGCCGATACCGGTGTAGTCACGCAGAACCATTTCGCTGCCGGGACCCAGCCCTGTGGTCAGTTCCTCCACCTGCAGCGAGAGGAGCCGGCCGTCCACGCCCAGCTCCAGGACGTACTGCGAAATTTCCTCCGAGATGCGCCGGACCATTTCCTGCCGTTGAAGCGTCACGGCCACGTCACGCACGGTGACCATGGCCTCGATTTCCAACGCCGACAGGGCACCTGTCACCTGATCCAACCGCGCCCGGTAGCGTTCAAGTGTTGCCAGGGCCTGATTGGCGCGGGCGAGGACCGGTTCGGAGCCTTCAAGAACGTGGCGCAGGCCGTTGACGTACAGGGCAATGATCTGCATGGACTGGCTGACGGAAATGACCGGGACGCCGGTCTGAATTGCCACGCGTTCGGCGGTGCGGTGCCGGGTGCCGGACTCCTGAGTCTCGATCCGGTGGTCGGGGACCAGCTGCACGCCGGCCCGGAGGATGTTGCTGGCGTCCTTATCGCAAACGATCGCCCCATCCATCTTGGCGAGTTCGCGCAGCCGCGTAGGGGAAAAATCGATTCCGATGTCAAAACCGCCGGAACAGATTGCATCCACCGTGCGGTCAAAACCAAGCACAATCAATGCGCCAGTGCGGCCCCGCAGAATACGCTCGAGCCCATCCCGGAGCTGTGTGCCGGGTGCAACGCGCGCCAAAGTCGCCTTAAGTGAGTCCTCTGGACTGCGTACCATCGTCACTTCCTTCCCGAAACGCGCGCGGTGCCGCGCAATACGGGCACAACCGCTCTCAATCCTAGTGTGCGTGGGGCGGAAACCCGTTCACCCGTCAGGGCACCAAACGCGTAACGGTTCTAGAAGAGGAGTTCCAGCGCCTCCGTGACGGTGGTGACCTCCCTTACGGTGAAACCCGCCGGAATGGGTCCGGGTCCATTGGGGGATTCAGGCACGACGGCATGTGTGAAGCCCAGGCGTTCGGCCTCAAGGATGCGGCGGGTAATGCCGGGCACCGGCCGGACTTCACCGGCGAGGCCAACTTCTCCGAAGGCAATCATGCGCGGTGCCAACGGCTGGTTGGTCTTCGCCGAGGCGATGGCAAGGGCAATTGAAAGGTCGGTGGACGGCTCGCTCAGTTTCACCCCGCCGACCGTTGCCACGTAGCTGTCATCCTTGTGGAGCTGCAATGACGCCCGGCGTTGAAGCACTGCAAGCAACATGGATACGCGTGAGCTGTCCAGGCCGCTGGTTGCCCGCCGGGGTTGGGCATTGGAGGTTTCCGCCAACAGCGCCTGCACCTCCGCGAGCAATGGTCTGCGGCCTTCCAGCGTGACCGTGATGCAGGTGCCCGCAACCGGTTCCTTGGTGCGGGACACAAACAGTCCGCTGGGATCCGCGAGGCCCACAATCCCCGAGTCGGTCAGGTCGAAGCAGCCCACCTCGTCGGTGGGACCGTACCGGTTCTTCACGGCGCGCATGAGCCTCAGCCGCGAGTGGCGCTCGCCTTCAAACTGGCACACCACATCGACAAGGTGTTCCAGCAGCCGGGGCCCCGCAATTGAGCCGTCCTTGGTGACGTGTCCCACGAGGAGGGTGGTCATTCCCCGCGACTTCGCGGCACTGATGAGCGATGCCGCCACCTCGCGCACCTGCGTGACGCCGCCCGCGCTGCCATCCACCGCCGCGCTGCTGAGCGTTTGCACGGAGTCGACGATGAGCAGGGACGGTTCCAGTTTCTCCACCTGACCCAGCGCCTGTCCCAGATCCGACTCCGCGGTCAGATACAGCGAATCCGCGAGGGCACCGATTCTCTCGGCGCGCAGTTTCACCTGGGCCGAGGATTCCTCTCCCGTCACATACAGGACCGTTTTACCGAGCCGCGCCACGCGGGCCGCAACATCCAGCAGCAGCGTCGACTTGCCTACTCCGGGTTCGCCGGCCACCAGAATGACCGCACCGGGCACCAGTCCGCCACCGAGCACCCTGTCCAGCTCGCCCACCTCCGTGGGCTGGTAGGCGGCCGTGGTGGCGTCCACATCGGCAATCCGCTGCGCGGGAAGCGCAACTGTTGTTGCCGCCGTCGTTCTCGGTGCACCCGCCGTGGACGTTTCCTCCACGGTTCCCCATGCCTGGCATTCCCCACATCGGCCAACCCATTTTGCGGTGGTCCAACCGCATTCACCGCAGCGGTAGGCCGGTGCTTGGGCGCGGGCGGATCGGGAGGTCTTGGTTGCCATGCCACAAACGTACCCGCTGGGTCCGACCATGTGCGCCGCGCCGCTACAGTTTGGGTAGGTATCCGGCAGCCTCTTCATGCGTGAGCCCCGTGGCTTCCAACAGATCCACCAGCAACGGACGGTAGAGGAGCACCAGACCCTCCCCTTCAAGACGCTGGATATGGAGCACCCGAGGATGCAGGGTGGTGGCGACGGCGGCCAGATCCTCCCTTGCCTGCCGAAGATACAGCTCGCGTTCGTTGGCAGACGAGGCGGACAGCGCACGGGCAAGACCATCCACCGCATCGGCCGTGTCCTCGACCGCCTGTGAGAGGGACTGGACTGCCTCATCGGTCAGCGCAGCGTGGTTGATCACCGATGTGAGCCGGCGCGAGAAAACCCGGCTGTTGCGGACGGCGAGATCAATGAAGCCCACCGACCCGCTGAGTTCGCCCAACTCGCCGCGGTGCCGGCGGTAGGCGGGCGAGATACGGGCAACCTCCCGTGCCGCGCGCATGCTGCCGGATAAGCCGTCCATCAATGTCTGGCAGTTTCGGGCCCGCACCAGCGCATGCCACGCCAGCGTCGAATCGCTGCGGGTCAGCGCACCCGAGTTCTCCCTCAGCACGCCGGCAAGCTCACCAAGCAGCTCCCGCATATTAATTTTGGGTTCACGCCTTGGATCGCGCGGTGCCAGCATGGTGATCACCAGGGCAAACAAACCGCCGACGACGGCGTCCACGCTGCGGGTGAACGGCCCGCCGTCCGGGGCGGGCAGCAGCACCACCAAGAGCGACTGCAGTCCCAGTTGCGTGGAGAAAATGGTTCCGCTGTCCAGGAAGCGGGCAAGCATGATGGAGACAAAAAGTACGACGGCGGCCTGCCAGACTCCAGTGCCGAAGAGGGCAAGAAGCACATCGCCCAGCGCAATTCCGAGGGTGCAGCCCAGCCCCACCTCCAGTACCCGGCGCAGCCGGGGGTCCCGGGAGAACCCCAACGCAATCATGGAGGATGTGGCCGCGAACAGCGGTCCTTCGTGGCCCAGTACCTGTTCGGCGAACACATAGGCGCCCACTGCGCAAATGGTGATTTGGACGGCGGGTATCACAGAGTTGGTGCTCCGCCGCAGCCCTACGCGCGTGCGGTTGCGCAGGAAAGACCGAGCTCGGGTGAAACTGTCGGACGGCGGCATGAACCCCAGTCTAGGGTCGCCGGGGGAGGGCGTTACCGCCGCGACCGCCCGAGCATTGCGAAAGTGGTGACTCCATGCTCAGTGCGCAGCCGCAGGCCGGCCATCGGTGCCACCAGCAGTAGCGCGCCGGCCACCAACTCCATGAGCTCTTCGAGGTGGTAGAGCGCGGCTACCACCGCGGTGGCGGCATCCATCTTGATGAGTTCGCCGGCGAGGAACTCAAGTCCGATCGCGGCGAACAACAGGGTGACGACGCCGAGAATCACCAGCTTGGTGCAATCTTCCGGCAGATTCCTGGCGCTGAGAATTGCCACGATCAGCGTTACCACCGCCACCGGAATCCCGAAGATCAGCCAAACAAACGTGAGATCCTCCACGGTAACGAACTGCGGGGCGATGACATCCAGCCGTTCGTGGAGCCAGGTTCCCTCATCGAGGCACAGGAGCAGGACCATGACGGCAAGGATCCACCACGCCAATGTCCCCCCGGACTTCTGGATATGCGACAGGAACGCTGTGAAAGTGAGAACCGTGGTTGCGGCCGCCAACTGAACCACGGCCACCCAGGTGGGAAAATTTCCTTGGTAATTGACATCAAAATGGACGCTGAAAGGAGTCTGTCCACGCGGCTCTCCCGTGAGGAGGGGCGAAAAGAGACTGAAAGCAACAATCGCCACATGCAGCAGGCCAAGAATCAGGAGCAGACGCTGCCAGCGCGGCGGATGGCCCCGGACGCTCCGGCGTGGATGCCGGTCCTCCGCCTCCTCAGGCGGCGCGTCGTCGGGACTCATCGATGTCATGGAATCCAGAGTATCCGGCGGATTTAGTATGGCGTGCATCTCATCTGGCAAGGGTGTCACGCCCAAATGGGGCAAATGTCCAACTTCCGTTCATGTTCCGTTCACTTGGCCCGTTCAGTCTCTTTACCTGAGGCGCCTAACTTGAAGAACGTACCTCAACGTGTACATCTTCATGAGTGCCCTTGGCGCACTGACTTTCGATCCCTGGAAGGGGCAATATCAAGTGAAGGCTCTTCGCTTTGGCCGCGCAGCGGCAGTAATCTCTGTGGCCGCTCTGGCGCTGACTGCATGCGGCAGCGACAACGCCACCACCCCCGGCAGCGACGGTGGCGAGAGCGCGGCACCGGAAAGCACTGTTTCCGGAACTCTGACCGGCGCGGGCGCATCATCGCAGCAGGCAGCGATGACCGCTTGGAAGGCGGGCTTCGAGGAAGCCAACCAGGACGCCACCGTCCAGTACTCGCCCGATGGATCGGGTGCGGGCCGTGAGGCATTCCTGGCCAGCGGCGTTCAATTCGCCGGGTCCGATGCCTACTTGGACGACGAGGAGTACGAAGCCTCGAAGGAAATCTGCGGCCCGGACGGCGCCATCAACATTCCCGCCTATGTCTCCCCGATCGCCGTGGCATTCAACGTGCCAGGTGTCGAAGAACTCAACCTTGATGCACCAACCATTGCGGCAATCTTCAAGGGCGATGTGGCGAACTGGAATGACGAAGCCATCGCTTCCCAGAATGAGGGCGTAGAGCTTCCAGACTTGGCCATCACGGTTGTACACCGCGCAGACGAGTCCGGCACAACCGAGAACTTCGTCGAGTACCTCTCGGCAGCCGCACCGGACGAGTGGACCTATGAGGTCTCCGGCGACTGGCCGGCAGAGATCGTTGCTGAAAACGCCCAGGGCACCAACGGAGTCGTTTCAACCACCTCGTCAACGGAAGGTGCTGTTACCTACACCGATGCCTCCGCCGTCGGCGACCTTGGACAGGCGCTGGTCAAGGTTGGCGAGGAGTACGTTGCACTGAACGCCGAGGCCGCATCCAAGGCAGTTGAAGTAGCCACGCCGGTTGAAGGGCGCTCCGAGGTGGACATGTCCTTGGACCTGGAGCGGGACACCACAGAATCCGGCGCATACCCAGTGGTGCTGATCTCCTACCACATCTACTGCAGCACCTATGCTGACCAGGAGACGGTGGATCTCGTCAAGGCATTCGGATCCTACGCAATCAGCGAAGAGGGCCAGACCACCGCTGAGGGATCGGCCGGAAACGCACCGATCTCCGAAACCCTGCGTGAGAGTGCACAGGAAGCAATCGATTCCATTACGGTTGCTTCTTAATACTGCCTCGACGCCCCGCCTGGTCTCCGAAGGAGAGCAGGCGGGGCTGTCCGCTGTCTGCAGCCCGCATCGGTTGCAGGTACCTTGTAAGGCGGAGCAGTCCGGTGAAAACTGTTCCCAGCACCCTATCTTGACCGCAACGCGCCGAAAGGTCCCCAAGTGTCCACGAACGCATTGAGAAGGACGGGCGGTGGAGGCCAGTCCGGAGACCGGATATTCTCCGGCGCTAGCCTTGCCGCCGGCTGCCTGATCCTGGGCGTACTGTTCAGCGTCGCGGTCTTCCTGATTATTCAGGCGCTGCCTGTTTTTGGTGCGGACCCCGCTGAAATTACGGGCGGTGAGGGATTCTTTACCTATATCTTCCCCATCGTGATTGGCACTGTGATTGCCGCCGCGATCGCCCTGCTGATCGCCACCCCACTGGGAATTGGTGTTGCGCTGTTCATCTCGCATTACGCCCCCCGCCGGTTTGCTCAGCCATTCGGCTACGTCATTGACCTGCTGGCAGCGATCCCGTCGGTGGTTTATGGCGCCTGGGGTTACTCCGTCCTCGCACCCCAGCTTGCGCTCGCCTATGACTGGCTTGCGCGCAACATGGGCTGGATCCCCATCTTTGAGGGACCCGCTAGCCAGACCGGGCGCACCATGCTGACCGCAGGCATTGTCCTGGCGGTCATGGTGTTGCCGATCATCACCTCCCTGAGCCGGGAGATCTTCCTGCAGACCCCCAGCCTGCATGAGGAAGCCGCGCTCGCTATGGGTGCCACCCGATGGGAAATGATCACCATGGCGGTGCTTCCCTTTGCGCGGCCGGGAATTATCAGCGCAGCGATGCTCGGGTTGGGGCGGGCGCTCGGCGAAACCATGGCCGTTGCGCTGGTTCTTTCCGGCGGAGGCCTGACAGCGAGCCTCATCCAGTCCGGCAATCAGACCATTGCCGCGGAGATCGCGTTGAACTTCCCTGAAGCGTTTGGGCTGAGGCTCAGCGAACTGATCGCAGCCGGCCTGGTGCTCTTTGTCATCACCCTCGCCGTGAACATGATCGCCCGGTGGATCATCAGCCGACATAAAGAATTCTCAGGTGCAAACTAATGGCAAATGCAACCCTGACCCCACGACGGTCGCAGCTTACCAAGGGAAAACTTCCCAACTGGGCAATGTGGGCGGTGCTTGCGGGAGCTCTGATTCTGGGCGCAGCGGTAGCCGCACTCGTAGGATTCAGCATCATCTCCTGGGCAATCTTCTCAGCGGTTTTCTTCATCATCGCGGGCACCGCCGTCACAGGAGTGGCTGAAGGCGGACGCAAAGCCCGCAACCGGCTGGCGCTCTTCCTGATCTACGGCGCATTCATTGTTGCGCTGCTGCCCTTGCTTTCCGTCATCTGGACGGTGCTGGAGAGGGGTGTGCCGGGACTGAGCTATAACTTCCTCTTCACCTCGATGAACGGTGTCACAGGCGCCATTGATAACGAGAGCGTGGCTGAAGGAACCCCGGTGCTGGGCGGGGCCTATCATGCGATCGTCGGTACGCTCCAGATCACCCTGTGGGCAACGCTTATTTCCGTGCCAATCGGCCTGCTTGCTGCCGTCTACCTCGTGGAGTACTCGACCGGCGGCTCGCTGGCCCGTGCAATTACCTTCTTTGTGGACGTGATGACCGGCATTCCCTCAATCGTCGCCGGGCTTTTCGCCGCAGCCTTGTTTGGGCAACTCTTTGGACCGGGGACCCGCACAGGCTTTGTTGCCGCCGTCGCACTGTCAGTGCTGATGATTCCCGTGGTGGTGCGTTCCACCGAGGAGATGCTCAAGATCGTTCCGAATGAACTGCGTGAGGCGGCATACGCCCTCGGGGTGCGGAAGTGGCGAACCATTACCAAGGTTGTAGTGCCTACAGCCATCTCGGGTATTGCCTCAGGCGTGACGCTCGCCATTGCCCGGGTGATCGGCGAAACCGCCCCAATCCTTGTGACTGCAGGATTCGCCAGCTCCATCAACTGGAATGTCTTTGGGGATTGGATGAGCACGCTTCCAACGTTCATCTACTATCAGATCCTCACGCCCACTTCGCCAACCGCCACCGACCCGAGCACACAGCGCGCATGGGCGGCGGCACTTGTCCTGATCATCATGGTCATGCTGCTCAACCTCGTGGCGAGGCTGATCGCCCGCCTGTTCGCTCCCAAGACCAGCCGCTGACCAAACGGTACAACCCCAAAGGATTCACATGTCAAAGCGCATTGACGTCAAAGACCTGAACGTCTATTACAGCAAGTTTCTTGCCGTTGAAGACGTGAACATCAACATTGAGGCCCGCTCGGTCACCGCGTTTATTGGGCCGTCAGGTTGTGGAAAATCAACCTTCCTCCGCACGCTGAACCGCATGCACGAGGTCATTCCCGGTGCCAGGGTGGAGGGCGAAGTGCTCCTGGACGGCGACAACCTCTACGATTCGGCAGTTGACCCGGTCACCGTACGCAGCCAGATCGGCATGGTTTTTCAACGGCCCAACCCCTTCCCTACCATGTCCATCCGCGACAATGTGCTGGCAGGGGTCAAGCTGAACAACAGACGCATCAGCAAGTCCGATGCCGATGCGCTGGTGGAAAAGTCCCTTCGGGGAGCCAATTTGTGGAATGAGGTCAAAGACCGCCTCGCACGTCCCGGGTCGGGTCTGTCAGGCGGTCAGCAGCAGCGCCTCTGCATCGCCCGCGCCATTGCGGTCTCACCCGAGGTGATCCTGATGGACGAGCCGTGCTCCGCCCTTGATCCGATCTCCACGCTCGCCATTGAAGACCTCATCAATGACCTCAAGAGTGAGTACACCGTGGTGATCGTGACCCACAACATGCAGCAGGCCGCGCGGGTATCCGAGAAAACCGCGTTCTTCAACATCGCGGGCACTGGAAAGCCGGGCAAGCTCATTGAGTACGGGAACACTACGGACATTTTCAATGTGCCGTCGGAAAAGGCCACGGAAGATTACGTTTCCGGCCGCTTCGGATAGGCGTCTCGTCTCCCGGTGATCGACCGAGGGCCGCCAGGCCCGCGCGGAGGTCCGGCGCTTAGAGCAGGGGCGTCATCGCGAGATAGAGGATGCCGGCGAGCAGCGCGGTGACCACCGCGGTAAGAATCCATACCAGCAGCACTTTGCCTAATTCACGCCCATGAACTGTGGCGAAACGCTGGTTGGCTCCTGCGCCTACTATCGCGGATGTCATGGTGTGCGTGCTGGAGAGCGGCATCTGGAGAGACAGTGCGCCTACAAAAAGCATGGCGGAGCTGACGCCCTGTGCCGTCATTCCGCGAAGCGGGTCGATCCGCACAAGCCGGCTTGAGAGCGTG
>NZ_KI915005.1:35200-41726 GCF_000520595.1 Arthrobacter sp. H5 | reverse complement strand
CCGCACAAGCCGGCTTGAGAGCGTGTGGGTAATGCGCCAGCCGCCAAACAAGGATCCAGTGGCCAAGAGCACGGCAGCGAAGATCTGCACCCAGAGAGGGACTCCTCCGCCCTCGTAGAGGCCCGCACCCATCAGAGCGAGGACAACGACCACCATGGTCCGTTGCCCGTCCTGCAGGCCGTGCCCCAGTGCAAAGGCGCCCGCCAGCACCGCCTGCGCCATCCGGTTCCCCGTGTTGACCTTCCGTGGTGAGTTGTAGCGGAGCAGCCAGGTGGCAGGGAAGACTATCAGATACGCCAGGAGATAGGCAACCAACGGGGATAGCAGCAGCGGCAGTGCGATTTCAAAGAGAAACACCCTTTCAGACTCCACGATCGACTCCCCACCCATCAACGCAGACGCCCCACCGGAGCCGATCAGACCTCCGATCAGGGCGTGGGTGGACGACGACGGCTTGCCCCGGTACCAGGTGAACAAACCCCAGGTGCAGGCCGCGATGAGCGCTGCGAGGAGAATGCCGAGACCTGAGCGCCCGTCCGGCAGCCGGAAGCTGTCCCCGGTGAAGAGCGTGGCGATGCTGGTGCTCATCAGAGCGCCCACGAGGTTGAACAGCGCAACCAGCAGCACCGCGACGGTGGGTGTCAGCGCACGGGTCCTCACGGCGGTCGCAACTGAGTTGGAAACGTCGTGGAACCCGTTGATGAAAGCGAACCCACCTGCAAAAAGCACTACTGCTGCCAGCAGGAATACTTCCACCTAGGATTCCTTGACCAGAATGCCGCCCACATGGGTAGCCACTTTGCGGATGTCCTTGGTGACGTCCACCAACTGATTGGCCACATCGCGGTGCCGCGCGTACACGAGGGGTTTGTGATCGGCGAGGAGTTCGGAGCACCAGATCCGGTGAGTCCGCTCCGCGCGCCGCGCCAGGCGGAGAATCTCGATCCAGTACTCCTCGAGGTCATCCAATGAGCCGAGCTGGCGCATGGCTGTCGCCGTGAGCTCGGCCTGCCGGTTGATGACCTCCAGCTGTTCGGTGGCGCGGCGGCTGAGTTTGCTGAGCTTGTAGAGCGCGATGAGCTCGGCCGCGCCGTCCAGTTTTTCGATTGCTTCGCTGAGGAGCCGCGAGAGCGCATACAGGTCTTCCCGGGGCAGGGGATTGATGAAACTGGTGCGCATGGAGGTGAGAAGTGCGTAGTGAAGGTCCGTCGAGGTTGCCTCATACTGGTGAAGTTCTTCGGCCAGCTGATCGTAATCCTGGGTGGCCGCGCCGAGGATGCCGGACATGGTGCGTACCCCTTGCACCAGTTGCTGCGCCATGCTGGATAGCAGCTCCAGGCCGGCGTTCTCCTGCGGAAAAAGGCGTAGCTTCATGGGTTACCTTGGTGTTGGCGCGAACGGTTGCTGCCTAAGAATATCGGATACTGTTCGCTGGACTGCGTCCGCCCAAGATCGCTTCAGAGCATAAAAATGGTGCCGAACCGGGAGCGCCTCTCGGCGGAAGGCCGCTCGAAGCGGCTAAATGTTGAAGCCCGGGGGTTCCACAGTTCGACACCACTTTCAGTGTTCTCCTCGACCGGCCGCATGTCAACATTACGACGACGGCGGGCGGTACTGAAGCGCGTCAGTCGAGCTCGCCGCGGCGCCAGGAGGCCGCCGCGTGCTCAAGGTCTTCAGCCGTCTTGATGAGCTGATGTGAATTGCGGGTGAGCTTGGCCGCGTGCACGCCGTTGGCTACATCGGCATCGTCGGCGTGATTGGTCTGGCCCAGGGCGATCACCCGGCAGAAGGCGGCGAACCGTTCCAGAGCAACGTCAAACTCGCCTTCGAATGCACCCGAAAGAATGGTGTCCGCCATGGCGCGGACTTCATCGGCGCCCGGTGGCTCCGCAACTCCCGCCACCACCTTGGACACCTGTGCCACTTCCTTGCCTGACTGGAAGTAGGCGGAGATGCGCTCAGGATTCTGCTGGGTTGCGGCGCGCAGCGCGTAAAGCCTCCAGAGCGCTCCGGGTAGGGAACGTGCTGGGCTCTCGGCCCACATCTCGGCGATGGCTTCAAGGCCCTGCTGGTCGGCGAGTTCAACGAGGCGTTGAGTGATCTCCGGGTCATCGGACTGCCGGCCATGATGCACCAGGGCATGCGCTGCCAGATGCGCGGCTTCGGATACCCGGGATGGATCGGCCCCGCCGGCAAAGACTTCAAAGTCGATGGGGGCATAGGGCTTCGGTTTGTGATGCCGCGGACTGTTGTTCTCGTATTGGCCGTCCATGTGTTGAGGATACTCCTGCACTATGCGGCGGGCTAGGAAGGCCCGGCGATTGATCGACTGTAAGGCGCCGCGCTTGGCTGACTGCGTCAGCGGATCGGAGAATCGTTAGCGGAATACCGCTCACAGTTCCCCAAATTGCTGACGTGGATCTGGATTGCTTACTGATGTGAGTGCTCACCTGCCCGCACGAAGCCAGTTGTTCACGGGATGGCTGTGTGCGATAAAGTAAGCGAGTCATTCGGCCAGCGCTTGCGCGGGGCGAATGACGTGGGCCTTTAGCTCAGATGGTAGAGCATCGGACTTTTAATCCGTGGGTCGAGGGTTCGAGCCCCTCAGGGCCCACCCAAAAACAGTCCCCGCCGGCAGTCAGCCGGCGGGGACTCGCTTTTTACCCCGTCCCACCGGAATAAGCATTGACTCTGCGCTCTCATACGTTTGAAATGGATAGAGGACAACTCCACGATTCATCATCAGCACCACACCCGCTGAGAGGAGAACTGATGGACCTGCTTGCCATCCCGATCCAGGCGGCGCTCGCCGTCGCCGTCATCGCTGCCCTGACCGCCCTGACCGCCCTGGCGGTAACGCGCAGCCTTGTCAGCCGGACGGACGAGGATTCAGTTTTCTGGTATGGATTTACCGGTTTCTTTGCGGTGATTGCTGCCATTTCAGTGGCAGCCGCGACCATTCCGGGGGCCGGTCCGTGGATCGCGGGTGCTGGGGTGCTTGGAGCGGGGATCGCCGGCGGCTGGATCTGGCGAGGGGAGCATGAGCGCGGCGAGCGTCGTCGTCGTTCTGAGTGTGAAAAGGTGCGGTCCGCTCTGAGAGGCAGGCACGAGGCCGTGCTCCAGCAGTGGGTGAGCTACGAGCTTGACGTGGGCGCCGCCATTGAATTCCCTGCCATGACGGACCTCTCCAGACCCGAAACAGCGCACCTCATCAGGTCCATGCGGCAGGCCGCCGTCCTGCGGGAGCAGGCGGACGACGACGGCCGTCTCCCGGACGGGTACAGCGCGGCCGTGGGCGCGCTGGAGGTTGCATTCGATGCCGCCGAGCGGGCCGCCGGCGTGGTTCGTCGCCTCCGAGGGTGATCGCAACCGGCTGTTCATGCGTGGTTCAGCCGGACCGGGTACGCTCGGGTGTTGTTGGAACGGCACCGTTGAGAGGAACCCATGCGATCAGTGACCAAAAGCGCCCTGGCGTCAGTCCTGGCGGCCGGCATGGCGTTCGCCGTCATACCCGCAGCAGCAAACGCAGCACCCGGCCACTCGAAGGAAGAGGTGCGGTTCGCCAGCTACAACGCGAGCCTCAACCGTGCCAACCAGGGTGACTTGGTGCGCGATCTCAGTACCCCGCACAACCAGCAGGCACGCAATATTGCCGAAGTTATCCAAATCAACAATCCCGATGTGCTGCTCATCAACGAATTCGACTACGACAGCGAGCACAAGGCCGCCGACCTGTTCCGCACCAACTACCTCGAGGTCAGTCAGAACGGCAAGACGCCCGTCGAGTATCCGTACGTCTATGCGGCACCGTCAAACACGGGCATTCCAAGCGGTGAGGACCTGAACAACGACGGCACGGTAGGTGGCCCTGATGATGCCTTTGGCTTCGGTTTCTTCGAAGGCCAGTACGGCATGGTGGTTTACTCCAAGTACCCCATCGAGGCAGAGAACGTGAGGACATTCCAAAACTTTTTGTGGAAGGACATGCCCGGCGCCAAACTGCCCGACCACCCGAATACGAGAAAGCCCGCCGATTGGTTCACCCGCGGGGAGCTCGAGAGCGTTCGGCTGTCCAGCAAGTCCCACTGGGATGTGCCGGTGACGGTCGGCGGCTCAACGGTGCACGTTCTGGCCAGTCACCCCACTCCACCCGTTTTTGACGGAGCGGAGGATCGCAACGGGCTGCGAAACAACGATGAAATACGGTTGTGGGCCGACTACATCAAGGGTGGTAGGGACGCCGGCTATATCTATGACGACGACGGCGGCCGCGGCGGCCTCGACGAGAAGTCCAACTTTGTGGTCATGGGCGACCAGAACAGCGACCCATTGGATGGCGATTCGCTGCCAGGTTCGATTAATCAGCTCCTGGACCTGAAATTGGTGCAGGACCCATTGCCCGCCTCCCAGGGAGCAGCCGAAGCTTCCGCACTGCAGGGCGGCGTCAACAGCAGCCACAACGGCGATCCCAAGTACGACACGGCGGACTTCGACGACAAGGGCGCCGGGAACATCCGTGCCGATTACGTCCTGCCGTCAAAGACGCTGAAGGTCCGCGATTCCGGGATCTTCTGGCCACAGGCGGGGACGCCTGGCTCGGAGCTCACCGGAGTGTTCCCCTTCCCCACCAGCGATCACAGACTCGTGTTCGTTGATGTAGAGGCTATGCAGCGCTGAGCCCCTGACGTTCAGGTATTCCGGCCCCGCTCCCAGAGGAGAGCACTGAGGGTGATGGCAGCACCCAGCAGGAGGGTTCCGCTGACCAGCAAACCACCCGCTGATTGGGACGCGAGGTAGATCCACTGCGGGTAGGGGCCACTCATGATCGAGGTCTCATCCACCTGGAGCGGCGCAAAAAAGACCCAGAGTCCAAAAGCGGTGAGCCCAATCCCTAGAATCCACAGAACGACCACAAAGGGGTTTACTGCTGAGAAGCCCCGCCTCGGCGTGTCTCTTCCCGGTTGGGCGTCGGTTGGGATGACCTCTGCGATCTGCCCTGAGTCAGTCGCTCCCAAGTCAGCCGTCTCGGGGATCGCGGCGAAGGACTGGGCCTCCCGATGCGATCGGTGCGCGTCGGATTCTGTGCGGGCTGGTGCCGCGCCCGCGACCTTTCCGCCGGAGGATGATCCGTTTGTGCCACCGCGCTGGTAAATGGGGCTGTACCTGTTGTCGATATCCGATTCGTTAGTGCCCATGGTTTCCTCCTGAGTGCGGTTGCTCTGAATTCTATCTCCGCACAGGTCCCTGTTTCCCTGCAAACGGGGAATATATGCAGGGGAGAGAACTTGATGGGTCACTCGTTATAACCTACGCTGGCGTAAGTTACGTTCCCGTAGCCTCACCGGTTCTCCACATCGGCATATCTCCACAGGATTCATCTGCGCCGCGCGGCTCCGTTCGATAGTGCACGCCGCGCAGGCAGAACAGTTCAACAGGCAGGTTCCATATGACCAGCATCGACAACTCGCGTGCTTCGTCCACCAAACCCGGCTTTCGCCCGTCCAAGACGGAATCCGGCGTCGACCTTCAGACCTACGCGCGTGAGCATCCGGATCAGACAAGCCCACGCCCGATTCTCGATGGCCCGCGTCCGCGCTCCACACAGGTTGCTGTTTACATTGGCGTTCTCCTGCCAATCGCCGCGGTGATTGCCGCCGTCCCCCTCGCCTGGGGATGGGGACTTGCATGGTCGGACGTGATCCTGTTCTTCGCGTTCTACGTTGTCAGCGGCCTGGGCGTTACCATCGGCTACCACCGCTATTTCACCCACGGATCCTTCAAAGCCAATAAGCCGCTGCGTGCCGCGCTTGCCATTGCGGGTTCGCTGTCTGTGCAGGGCTCCGTCATCACCTGGGTCGCAGACCACCGCCGTCACCATGCTTTTTCGGATACGGACGGCGACCCGCATTCCCCATGGGCGTTCGGTGATTCCCCATGGGCGCTCGCAAAGGGCTTCTGGCACGCGCACATGGGCTGGCTCTTTGAAAGGGACGAGACCAACAAGGTCCGGTTCACACCCGACCTGCTGAAGGACACCATGATCCTTCGCATCGACCGCCTCTTCGGCGTGTGGGTTCTGGTCACACTGTTTCTTCCCGCACTGATTGGCGGTCTGGTGACGCAGAGCTGGTGGGGCGCATTCACCGCGTTCTTCTGGGCGGGACTGGTCCGGGTGGCGGTGCTGCACCACGTCACGTGGTCCGTAAATTCCATCTGCCACATGGTCGGCGAGCGCCCGTACCACTCGCGTGACAAGGCCGGAAACTTCTGGCCCCTTGCCATCGCATCCTTTGGGGAGTCCTGGCACAACTCGCATCACGCCGATCCCACCTGCGCACGCCACGGTGTGGATAAGGGGCAAATTGACATCTCTGCGCGCACCATCTGGATCTTCGAAAAGTTTGGCTGGGCCACGAAGGTCCGCTGGCCGGTGGCTGAGCGTTTCGAGAAGCTTGCGGCCAAGGCCAAGCAGGCCTGACCACACAGATACTTGCCGCCTCGCCGGCTATCCGCACCCCACTGCGGA
>NZ_KI915005.1:21108-35100 GCF_000520595.1 Arthrobacter sp. H5 | reverse complement strand
CACCCCACTGCGGATAGCCGGCGGGGCGGCAATTTTTTTTGGTCCTCTGGCACGGTGGGCCGCCCATCGTGTACGTTAAACGGCATGGAAACAATAATTTTCGAGTAGTCAGCGCTTCCGTGGGCTTTTGAGCCCTGATGAACCAGCTGCTCCAGCCGAAAACCCAACTTGTTGAGGCCACGCCTCCAAGGTTGATTCCAACCCCCTCGTATCACGGTCGTTCCCTAGGAACTTTCCGAAACACACTGGACCCAATAACCGTCGCCAGTAAAGCGGTCATAGGTCGGGCGAGGGCTTCAACAAGTCTCCCGAAAGGAACCCGCCATGTGGATCTACCTGCGTTAGCGTCACACAACTGATTGATGCATGCCACTAACAGGTGAACATAAGAATCGAAGGAGAGACCATGACCAACCCCAACGAAGAACCCAAGCTATCTGCGCACTTGACGGAGTCCGCAGCAAAGAAACTGAAGGACGATCCACGGGCACGTGCGGCTCTGGCGAAAAAGAATCCGGCGTTCGGCGATCTTGACAGCGCCCACAGCGCTGGGCCAAAGCAGAAGCCGGTTTTGCCGAGTTCCAAGCAGGGCAAACGCGAGAAGAAGGTCCGCTGGTAACAACCCGTAGCGATGCTCCCGCAGTTTGTGTTGATGTAGGCCATTTTTGGCTGCTGTATTAACACAAACTGCGGGAGCATCACCGCGGATAGAGCTTAAATTGAAACTGGCTCCGCGTTCTGCGTATGGGGGAATCGCAGAATGGGGAGCCAGCCATTTCAGTATACTTCAAAGTTCGGGTAGGAAGTCCAATCGAAGGGTGAATATGGCAGTCACAGCCAAATCGTTCCAGTTGTGGCGCTGCCGTATAGCACCCCAGGCGACCGTGTCCGATCTATGCCGTGAAGCCGGAATCAAGCGGTCAACGCTTGCCCAGCAGCTGGTACGCGGCAAGGTGGCGGTAGTCACAGTGGTGGCGATTGCCCGGGCCTATGCCGTGCCGCCGGTCAAAGCGCTTGGTGAATTTGACGGCTACCGCGACATTCCCCGAGGCGTTGCCCTACCCACCGATGCCGAATTGATCAGCCAGGTTTCCGATACGGACCTGCTTCGGTTGATCGTGGCACGAAGTGAGGGGCGTGAGGGGATTGGACGCGACCTTCGACTTGAGATTGCCCACCTGCCGCACCGGCATTCCGTGAGAGCGTGGTTTGATGCCATCGATCCCGGGGAACTTCGCCAGACCCTCGCGGCACGCACAGGTATCGCGCCCCAAAATTTGTCTGCACAGTTGAGCGCAGGACGCCTGACCACCGGGCTGGCCGTTGAAGCAGCACGCATTGCCCGGGTTTCACTGACCAGCGGTCTGGTGGTGACCGGCCTGTTGACGCCGTCGGAGGGCGGCTGGGCTGAAGGTAGCCGGGCGAGGTCGCTGTCCAACCTGCCGGATTCCGTCCTGTTGTTGTTGGCGCGGGACCGTCTCGATTCGCTCGGAAAGCAGGTGCGGAGACAGGAACACGGCAACAATCGGGATCGCGCTATTTGGGAGAATCTGGGATGAGCGCGGCGGAGGTCATCAAATGGTCGGTTTTCGGGTTGTGCGTGATCTTTGCGCTCATTCGAGTACCGGATGCATTGCGTGGCAGGAACCGGTCGGTGTTTCTCTCACTGGTACTGCTTGCCCTTGCGGTTGGTTTGAGTTTGCCGCCCCTGTACCTCGCCGTGGACCAACTTCTGGGCGGGGTGAACATCGCCAATCTGGTGATCCGGCTGAGCCTCTACGCGATCTTCGCCATCCTCGGCGTCCGCACAGCCATCGCCTTCGGCTCGCAACGCACACGGAGAATCATCGCCGGTCCCATTGGACTGGCGGTTTTGGCGATCACGGTGCTGGTGACCGTGGCACTCTTTGTGGTCAGCGACCTGCCTGAGAGCTCGACCGGTCTGCGGGCCTACGGAGACCAACAGGCCGTCCAGTGGTATGCGGACATGGGCCGCTACTACCCCGGCTACGTTGCAGCATGCCTGCTCTCTCCGGCAACCGGAGGGCTGCTGGATGGCGCCGCGCGCCCTATCCATCGGATCTGCTCAGGCCTGATGGCCTTCGGCTTCGCTCTGGTGGTGGTGTTTGCCGTTGCCTCGATCTGGGGTCCGCTGGGTCTCTTCGACGTGATTCTCCCGTTCGGCGCGATTGTCTTCGTCACGGTCGGGCTGACAGTGGCATGGATCTCGCGCCGGCGGTCAGAGGCCGGTTCTCAGAGGAACCTGCTTGCCTAGGTGGCTGCCCGGGTTAATCCTTTCGGATGATTTATTTGCCTGGTTTCGTCTTATCTGTTCACGTTTTCATCATCGTGTGTCAATATAATGAATATGTAACTTCCGCTCATCGTGGGGGGTCAGCGGAGATTTACGGAACTGATGGGTGCGTCCATTAGAACGGGTGGACGCACCCATCTTCGTCTTAAGCGTCGTGATCCGTTTCAAGGATGCGAACCAGGGAGTCGAGCGCATCGGCGGCTCCTTCGCCGTCGGCGCGCAGCACCACCACATCCCCGTGAGAGGCTCCCAGGCTCATCAGCGAGAGGATGCTCGATGCATCCATCGCCTCCTCGATGGGTTCGCCAGCCAAGGCGATGGTAATCTCCACAGGAATTTCCCCGGCGGCCTCCGCGAAGATGGCGGCCGGCCGTGCATGAAGCCCAACCCGGCTCGCGACGGTTGCCTTGCGTTCAATCATGATGTTCCTTCCAAAGGGGGGTTTCGGGTCTTTACAGTCCAAGGGTTTCGAGGATGGGCAGGCCAGCGCGCACACTGCCCCGCGCGTCCAGTGCATTGGGTGCCGCCAACGCCTGCCGGGCCAGATCCTGTGCTTCCGCGAGCGTGACAGATGACAGCACGGCCGCAACTGCGGCCAGCGCACGCGCGCTCATGGACAGTGTGTCCACTCCCAAACCAACCAGTACGACGGCGAAGGCCGGATCCGCGGCCGCCTCGCCGCAGACACCCACGGACTTTTCGGCGCCTGCGGCCGCCGCGCCGTCCACGGTGAGCTTGACGAGGTGCAGCACGGCCGGTTGCCATGGATCGTTGAGGTTTGCCAGCGCTCCCAGTTGACGGTCGGCTGCCATCGCGTACTGCGTCAGGTCGTTCGTTCCCAGGGACGCGAAGGAGACCTGTTTGAGGACCGACTCGGCTGTGAGCGCCGCGGAGGGTACCTCCACCATGACTCCGGGCGTCGTGAGCCCGGCAGCGCTGCACAGGTGGGCAAATTGCCGGGCCTCATCCGCGGTGGCCACCATCGGAGCCATCACCCAGACCTCTGCTGAGGCGTCTCGGGCAGCTTCCGCAACCGCCTCCAGTTGCCTCCCCAGAACGCCGGGCGAGGTAGTCTCCGTCCGGTAGCCCCGCACGCCGAGGGCGGGATTGGGTTCAGTGGAATCGGTGAGGAACGGAAGCGGTTTGTCGGCACCGGCGTCGAGGGTCCTCAGCACTACCTTGCCGGTGGGGAAGACATCAAAAACTTCGCGGTAGGCGGCGGCCTGCTCGGCGATCGTCGGCTCGGTGTCGCGGTCCAGGAAACAGAACTCCGTCCGCAGCAGGCCAACGCCTTCTGCACCAGCAGCGGCGGCCTTCCGGGCGTCAGCGCCTGAACCTACATTGGCCAGCAGTGGCACCCGGTGGCCATCCGCCGTCGTGCACTGGCCCGTGTAGGTGGCCAGTGACTTTGACTGTTCCGTCCAGGTCGCTGCGGCGGTGCGCTCCATGTCACCGGGTTCGCTGAGGATTGTTCCGGCCGCTCCGTCCACAAAGAGCTCGGTACCATCTTCGATTCTGTCGACGCCGACGGCGGCCACGACAGCTGGAAGCCCGAGCGCGCGGGCCAGGATTGCCGTGTGGGATTGCGGCCCGCCGCTGCTGGTGATCAATGCAATTATCTGGTCGGGATCCAAGGTGGCGGTATCAGCGGGCGCAAGATCTTCGGCCGCAAGGATAAAGGGCCGGTCGGATGCTGGGATACCCGGCGCAGGGAGTCCCAGCAGCTCCGCGACTATGCGCGAACGAACATCCAGCACGTCCTGCGTGCGCTCAGCCATGTACCCACCGAGCCCCTTGAGCATGTCCGCGACCTGTATCCCCGCTTCCCAGATGGCGCGTTCGGCTGAAGTGCCTGCCACAATCAGCGTGTTCGCTGACTTGAGGAGCATGGGGTCGGCCGCCATCAGGGCGGTCGCCTCGAGCACGGCCTTGGCATCTCCGGACACCAGTGCAGCCCGTGAGCGAAGCTCTCCCTGGACGTTCTTGGCGCCGGACTTGAGCCGGGCAGTTTCGGCGTCAACTGTGGATTCAACCCATTTTTCGCCGGCCGGTGGCTCGCTGACCGCTCCCGGCATCTGCAGAACCGGCCCGATGACGCGGCCAGGGCTCACTCCCACTCCACTAAACGTACTCATATCCACTCCTTAATCCGCAGCAGTTAGGCGGCGACCGGTTCGGAGGCCTTTGCGGTATCCGCGTGCCTGACGGCGAACCGCTTCAGTGCCACTACTGCGAGGGCTGACACCACCATGCCAACGAGGATCGATACAACAAACATAATCACGTTGCCGATGGCGAAGAAGACAAAGATACCGCCATGCGGTGCCTGGGAGGTCACGCCGGTACCCATAATCATGGCGCCGGTTACCGCAGCGCCGGCCATGCCTGCGGGGATTACCCTCAGCGGGTCGGCGGCGGCAAACGGAATTGCTCCCTCTGAGATGAAGGCCGCGCCCAGCAGCCAGGCGGCTTTGCCGTTCTCACGTTCCGCAAGGGAGAACCGTCGGCGGTCGATCACGGTTGCCAGAGCCATAGCCAGCGGGGAGACCATACCGGCGGCCATCACCGCGGCCATGATCTGCCAGGGCGCCTGGTTGTCCACCGTGCCGGCACCCAGTCCCGCGACAGCGAAAGCGTAGGCCACCTTGTTGATTGGCCCACCAAGGTCAATGGCCATCATGAGTCCAAGGATTATTCCAAGAACGACAGCGGCAGTGCCGGTGAGGCTCGACAGCCAGTCATTCAGCGCGACAGTGAGCGCGGCGATTGGCCCGCCGAGCACCAGAATCATCAGGCCCGAGGCAACGATGGATGCCGCCAGGGGAATGATGACCACGGGCATCAGGCCGCGGAGCCAGCGGGGAACTTTCTGCTGTCCGATCACCATCGCGATGTAGCCGGCGAGGAGGCCGCCCACAATCCCGCCGAGGAAGCCTGCATTCATGAATACGGCCACCGAACCCGCCACAAATCCAGGGGCGATTCCCGGCCGGTCTGCCAGTGCGTAGGCGATGTAGCCGGCCAGCGCCGGGACCAGGAAGGCCATTGACAGATTGCCGACCTTCCAGAATACGGCGCCGAGGAACGGTAGCAGCCCTTCCGGGGGCAGGCTGAACAGGGTATAGCTGGCGAGCAGGTCGTCGCCGTTGGCCACGCCGGCGTCATTGGCGAGGGACAGTTCGTAGCCGCCCAACAGGAAGCCGAGTGCAATGAGGAGGCCTCCGCCGGCAACAAACGGAATCATGTAGCTGACACCGGTGAGGAGCACGCGCTTTAGCTTTCCGCCCAGGCGTTCGCCGTCGTCGTCCTGTTGGTCGGACGCGGCAGCGGCGGAATCCGGCACCCGCCGCGCATTGGGGTTGTCAGCTGCTGCGAGTGCCTCTTCCACCATGACGCCTGGCTCATCGATGCCGCGCTTGACCGGGGCGTTGATGACGGGCTTACCGGCAAAGCGGTACTTGTCCCTGACATCGACGTCCACAGCGAAGATCACAGCGTCGGCGGCCGCAATGACCGCGGGATCCAGCGGTGTCGATGCGGAGGAGCCCTGCGTTTCCACCTGCAGGTCCACGCCGCGTTCCTTCGCGGCAGCAACCAGTGAGTCGGCGGCCATGTAGGTGTGCGCAATTCCGGTGGGGCAGGCGGTCACGGCAACCAGCCGGCGGGTCTTGGGTTCCGCTGATGGCGTGGAGTCCGCAGCCGGTGCTTTCGCCGTCCGGGTGGCGGGTCCTGCGCCTATTGCCGTTTCGACCAGTTGAACAACGTCTTCGCGGGTAGCCGCCGCGCGCAGTGCAGCCGTGAAGTCCTTCTTGATGAGGGACCGGGCAAGCTTGGACAGCAGCTTCAGGTGCTCCTGGTCGGCGCCTTCCGGGGCAGCGATGAAGAACACCAGGTCCGCGGGGCCGTCCTTGGCGCCGAAATCGACGGGTGGGTCCAGCCGCGCCATGGCCAGCGTGGGCTGGGTGACCGCCGTCGACCGGCAGTGTGGAATGGCGATTCCGCCAGGGATTCCAGTGGCAGTCTTCTCTTCGCGGGCGAGGGCATCCGCGTAGAGTCCCTCGACCTGGCTGGCGCGCCCGGCGGAGGTCACCTGTTCGGCAAGCCGGCGGATGACGGCAGCGCGGTCACCGCCAAGGTTCTCGTCGAGTGTGACGAGGTCCGGTGTAATGAGTGCGGACATGGTCTTCCTCCTTTGGAAGGGTGGAGCGTTAGGGGTGGACGGAGAATGCAAAGGACGTGACGACAACGGCGCCAGGGTGGGTCTGGTCCAGTGAAGGGACCGTGGACCCGGGCAACGATGCCGCGGCGGAGCCATGGGCAACCGCTTGGCGGAGGCAGTCCTGCGGGCTGCCTCCGCTGGCGTGGGCGAGAAGGTAACCGGCAAGGGCCGAATCTCCCGCACCTACGGTGGACAAAGCAGCAACAGGTGGGTGTTGTGCATGCCAGGCTCCCTCCGGAGTGACCAGCAGCGCGCCCTTTGATCCGAGGGTGACAAGTACGGCACGGACTCCACGGCTGAGGAGGCGCTCCGCCGCCTGCGCGGCGAACGCATGGTCGGCTTCCAGCTCTTCACCGCTGCCGCCACCGGTCAGTTCGGCAAGTTCCTCGGCGTTGGGTTTGAGTAGGTCGGGAGCTGTTACACCTTCGACGGCGGCTGAAAGGGGTGCGCCGGACGTGTCAATGGCCACCAAGGGGGCCCGGTCACCATACCGGCCGCGGACGGCACTCACCGCTTCCGCATAAAAGTCGTTGGGCAGACCCGGGGGCAGCGAGCCGGCCAGGACAAGCCAGCTGGCGCCGTCGCACGCGTTGACAAGCAGTTCCAGCAAGGCGTCAGCCTGGCTGCTGTCCAGGGCAGGCCCGCGTTCGTTGACCTTGGTGGTGGTGCCGTCTGCCTCGGTGAGGGTCACGTTGTGTCGCAGTGCGGCGTTGATGGGAAGATTCCGGTAGGGGACTCCCGCTGCGGCGAGGGCGATCAGCACCGGGTCGGCTGGATCGCCAGGCAGCACGGCGAGGGACTCCGCACCGCCGGCGGTAAGTGCACGGCAGACGTTGACGCCTTTGCCTCCAGGCTCCTGATGGTTGGCGGAAGCGCGTTGAACTGCGCCCCGGGCAAGCGGCGCCGCCAGCTCAATGGTTCGGTCCAGGCTGGGATTCGCGGTCAGAGTGACGATCACGCGATCACCACCTCTACGTCTGCGGCTGCCAAGGCACTGGCTAATTGCTCATGCGGCGCCTGGTCCGTGATCAGCGCATCAATTTCCTGCAGAGCCGCGAATCCCACCAGGGTTTCCTCGCCGAGCTTGGACGAATCGACCAGCGCAACCACCCGGCGGGCCGAGTGCACTATGGCGGACTTGACTGAGGCCTCGTCCGGATCCGGAGTGCTGAGCCCAAACTGAGCGTGTACGCCGTTTGCGCCGATGAAGGCAACATCGGGGCGGAAGCCGTTGTACTGCGAAACAGTACCGCTGCCGATGGCCGCGCTGGTCAATCCGCGGACGCGTCCGCCGATGAGTTCGAGCGAGTGGTAGGAGCGCGATATTTCATGCGCGATGGGCACTGAATGGGTAATGATCAGCAAGTCCTCACGGGTTTCCGCTGTGAGCAGTTCGGCAAGGTGGCCGGTGGTGGTTCCGGCGTCGATGACGATTGAACCAGTGGGTGGGACCATGGCGAGTGCGGCCTTGGCGATCCGCACCTTTTGCGGTTGCTGGCGGCTCTCCCGGCTGGTGAGGCTGAGCTCACTGGTGCTGGCGTTGCCAGCTGGAACAGCGCCACCGTGAACCCGGCGGAGAACACCGTCCTTTTCCAGCAGTGCCAGGTCGCGGCGGACGGTTTCCTTGGTGATGTCAAAGCGGACTGCTAGCTCCGCGACCCCAACGCGACCCTCGGAAAGCACAAGCCCAGCGATTCTGTTGTAACGCTCCTCCGCGAACATCGGTCTCCCTTGCGGCTATGGTGACAGCCGTCACATCTACTTGCGTTTAAGTGACTATATCTGTGTTTCTTTTTGCTTGTCAATCTCCTACGGAGGAGAAACACAGATTTACGGAATGAAGAGGTATGCCCACAACAAATGACGACGGCGGCACATGAGTGCCGCCGTCGTCATCGGAATGAAGTTGTGCGCCCAAGCGGCGCGGGGTTCCGCGAACTAAAGCCCGGTGGTGCCGCCGTCCTTGGTTTCGTTGCGCGTGATGGTCTCGCCCGTGTTGGGGTCCTGAACGGAACGGGACTCAGTGACCCTGCGGGTGTTGCGCGGTGCCTGCATAACCAGCGAGATGATGAGTCCGAGCACGCCTACGCCCATCAGGATGTATCCCACCAGGGTCAGGTCGATGAAATCCACTATGTCTGCAACAGCAAATGCGAGGATCGCGCCTATTGCTATGAGCACTATCGAGGAACCGATTCTCATGGCCACTACTCCTTGGATGTATGGTGGCCAACGGCATGGCGCCTTGGCCGGGGTATGCATGGATGGAATGCTGCAATTATCAGCATACTGTCAGACTCCGGCCTGTGGCGTGACACGCTGAAGGTTGGCAGCGCCAAGACCGTATCCGCGGACGGACTGCCCAATGAAGCCAAATTGGTACCCCATTAGGGTATTGTAAAAGAGCAATGAAGATGTTTAATGAAAGAACTTGCACCGCCCTGATGTAGTACTAAGCATGCTGATGAAGTAGAGTGGCTGAAAGTTGCGCATACCAGCGCATTCGTCCGATTTATGTGTTGCTATTTGAATAAGTCAAAAGCAAGATTCACCTTTAGGAGTACTTCATGGGTTTCCTCGCATTTCTTCTTCTTGGTCTAATTGCCGGCGCTATTGCCAAAATGATCCTGCCCGGAAAGCAGGCAGGCGGCTGGGTTCTTACGCTGATCCTAGGCGTCATCGGCGCGCTTCTGGGGGGCTGGGTAGGCGGAGCGATCTTCGGAACTGGGCTCGAAGAGTTCTTCTCCATCCAGACGTGGATTGTCGCCATAGTTGGCGCGATCGTTGTCATCCTCATTTACCAGGCCGTTACCAAGAACCGTGGCCGTTCACACGCATAACTTCTTCAATTCAAGTAGAAGTGCATCGCCGGTCCATCCGGCGGTGCACTTTTGCGTTATACGGTCTAATCCGGCCCACTAAGCTTTAACCGGAAGACACAACGGAAGGATCCGCCATGGCAAAGCCGAGGTTCAATCCAGCCACGAGAGTGGCGAGCGGCGCGGTTTTCGATAAGGACGGCAGGCCAAAAGCGGGTGTGCAGCGCGCCGTCGAAAGAGCCATCGATGTACAGCGGCCGCTGGTCCTCGCGAACCTGCGGCGGCTTCGCAGGAAGCATCCCAACGCAACAGCAGCCGAGCTCAGCGCCAAGCTTGAGCGTGACTATCTTGCCGCGATCACCGCGAGCGGTGCCGCTGTGGGGGCAACAGCTACCGTGCCCGCCATCGGAACGATGGTTTCCCTGGGCCTGTCTGCGGCGGCCACCATCGGGTTCCTGGAGGCCACCGCACTCTACGCCCAATCCATTGCCGAACTGCACGGGATTTCCACGGCAGAGCCCGACCGTTCAAGAACCCTGGTGATGGCCATCCTGATGGGTGAGGAAGGGTCCGCACTCATTAACGCGATGCTGGGCTCGACCGCCGGTAGCGGCGTATCCAAGCACTGGGGCAACGTAGTGGGAGGAGCCATGCCCACCTCTGTGGTGAGAACCATCGGCGCCAGTATCCGGAAGCGTTTCCTCAAAAGGATGCTCGCCAGACAGGGCGGAGCGCTACTGGGTCGGGCGCTCCCCTTTGGGGTGGGCGCAGCAGTTGGTGGTGCCGGAAATCACATGATGGGCCGCACAGTGGTCAAAGCAACCCGCGAGGCATTCGGGCCGCCGCCCCAGGTCATCCCCGGGGAGCTTCTTGCCGTCCTTGAGCGGACCGCGGCCCCAGCTGAAGCGTCGGAACCCGGCGGCCCCGACGAAGCTGAAGCATCAGTCATGGACGCCGGCCCGGACAGCCCATTGACTACCGACGGACCCGGACACGGCGACATTCCCCGCGGTTGAAGGAAATACCTGATCGGCGGGGACTGGCTGTCCTGACGGCCAGCCACCTCGTCGACGATCTCTATCAGGGTGCTGTCCCCGCAATCCTGCCGTTCCTGGTGCTCGATCGCGGCTACTCCTACCTTGCGGCCACCGGCATCACATTGGCTGCAACGGTGCTGTCCTCGGTGGTCCAACCCGCCTTTGGGATGCTGGCCGACCGTAAATCACCGCCGTGGTTGACCCCTATGGGCCTTTTGGTGGCGGGTATTGGGATCGGTTTGGCCGGAGTCGTCGATTCCTACTGGTGGACGTGGGCCGCCGTCGCGTTGTCCGGTCTTGGGGTTGCGGCCTACCATCCGGCCGCGGCGCGTGCGGCGCGGGTTGCGGCTGGAAGCTCTGCACAGGGGATGAGCTGGTTTGCAATTGGGGGTAACGCGGGCCTTGCCTTGGGGCCGGTGATCGTGACGCCGGTCCTCCTTGCCTACGGAGTTACCGGGACTCCGTTCCTTGCGGTGCCAGCCCTTGCGATGGTTGTTTTTCTCTTTTGGCTGCGCCGGCGAAGCGGGGCTCCACGCCTGCCGGCGGCCCATGGCCCCAAAAGCCAGCAGCACGGGGAGCCCGCCGTTGATAAGTGGCGCCCGTTTGGTTGGCTGACAGTCCTGGTTGTTATCCGCTCAATCATGTACTTCGGGATCTCATCCCTGCTGGTGCTCTACGTCATCTCCCGCTACGACGTCACGCAGGTTGCCGGTTCGGCCAGCCTGACCGCTTTCCTCGCGGTGGGTGCCTTGGGCACGTTGGCCGGCGGCTGGATGGCGGACCGGTGGTCTCGAATTTTTGCCATCAGACTTGGCTATGCGCTCTGTGTTCCCGCGTTGATCCTCCTGCTGGCCGCACCTTCCGTTCCCGTGGCGTTCATCGCGACGGCACTGCTCGGTCTGGGCCTCTACCTGCCCTTCTCCGTACAGACCACCCTGGGCCAGGAGTATTTACCCAACCGCATCGGAACGGCATCCGGTGTGACCCTTGGACTGGCAGTTTCCGCTGGCGGAGCATTCGCCCCCGTGTTCGGCTGGCTGGCGGACAGTTTTAGTCTCTCCTGGGCGCTGGGCGTGCTCCTTTTGTTCCCATTCCTGGCCCTGCTGGTCAGCCTCCGGTTGGCTGGCCGACCACCACGGGCGGCTGCATAGCGCTAGGAACCACTATCCGAAGATGGCGTGGGCCACCGAGAAGATCACCAAGCCGGCAAGCGACCCCACCACGGTCCCGTTGATGCGGATGAACTGCAGGTCCTTGCCGACCTGAAGTTCGATCTTGGTGGAGGTTTCTTCGGCGTCCCACCTTTCAACGGTCTCGGAAATGATGCCGGCGATGTCGCTGCGGTACGTGCGAACGAGGTACCCGGCGGCGTCGGAGATCCACCGGTTGACCTTGCCTGCGAGCTCCTCGTCCGTGGACAGGCGCCGCCCGAAGTCCTGGACTGCGGCCTTGAAATTGCGGGTGAGCTCGCTCTGCGGATCGTCCACCGCCTCCAGCAAGGCGGTCTTTACGGTGCTCCACGTGCGGGCGGCAAGATCGCGCACCTGCGGGTCTCCGAGGACCTGTGCCTTGATGTCCTCCGCCTTGGCGATCACTTTCGCATCGAACTGCAGATCCTGGGCCAGTTCCTTGAGGTACTTGTCCAGGGCCAGGCGAACTTCGTGGTTAGGGTTGGACTGCACCGCCCGCATGAACTTGGCCAGTTCGATGTACACCTTGTCCCCAACGAGTCCGTCCACAAAGTTGGGAACCCATGTGGGGGACCGCTGCGACACCACGCGCGAGACGACGTCGTAATTGGCGTCCACCCAGTCGGTTGCGCGGTCCACCAGCAGATCGACCAACTGGTGGTGGTGGCCGTCCTCGAAGATCCGCTCGGCCATCCGCCCCACCGGCGGACCCCAGGGCGGCTCCACCAGGTATTTGCGGACCATGGATTCGATGACGGACTGGACGGCGTCGTCATCGAGCACCGTGAATGCACCGCGGATCAAAGCAGCGCCCTCGGTGGCCACGCGGTCAGCACTTTCGGGGCGGGACAGCCAGACGCCCGCTTTCTGTGCCATGCCCACGGAGGCGAGCTTCTGCTGAACCACAGTCTCCGAAAGGAAGTTCTCCTCCACAAACTGGCCCAGAGATTCGCCGATCTGGTCCTTTTTGCGCGGAATAATGGCCGTGTGCGGAATCTTGATTCCCATGGGGTGTTTGAAGAGCGCGGTAACGGCAAACCAGTCAGCCAGAGCACCCACCATTCCACCTTCGGCCGCCGCGCGAACATACTGAAGCCACGGGTACTGCTCCTGGAAGGCGAATGCCACGACAAACACCACAGCCATTGCCACCAGCAGCCCGGTGGCGACGGCCTTCATGCGGCGAAGCCCCACAGCGCGTTCCGTATCGGTCAAAAGTGTGCTCAAAGTACCTCCGTCAGAACGCGCACCGCGGTCATATACAACCCACCCGCCAGTCTAGCCAGCCCGCTGATCAGCCGGACTACCTCCGGCGTCCCACCCGGACCCGGTTTCGCGTACCGTGTGCATCATGAAGTACTTGGTCTTTGCGCATCGCGGTGCAAGCCATCAGTATGCCGAGCACACCCGGGCGGCCTATCTACAGGCGCTGGCTGACGGCGCCGACGGCGTGGAATGCGATGTTCACCTGACGCGGGATCAGCGGTTGGTCTGCATCCACGATTCAACACTGGACCGGACTTCCAGCGGTACGGGTGACGTGTCCGACCACACGCTGCGGCAGCTCCGGGAGCTGGACTTCGCGTCGTGGAAGGGTGCCAACATGCCGCCGGAGTACGGGGGGATAGCGGATCAGCTGCTGTCCCTGGAGGACCTGATCGATCTGCTGCGGGAGGCCGGCCGCGAGATTGCGCTGGCCATTGAACTCAAGCACCCCAGCCCCTTCGGACTGAAGCTGGAAGAGAAGCTGATTGCTTTCCTGATGAAGGAAGGGTGGGATCCCGAAACTTCACGCGTGGACAACATCAGCGTCAGCTTCATGAGTTTCAATCCCGATTCGGTGCGCCATCTGCTGGAGAAAGCACCGGCCCAGGTGGTCTGCCAGCTGGTTGCGGACGTCAAACCTGAAGACATCAGGGAATCCTTGGGACCACTGACAGCGGCGGCTGTCATGACTATCCTGCGCCGGGCGCTGTCCGAGGGCGAACGCGTAATCGGGGCGCACGCCGTCGGACTCGCAGGGCCGGGAATTGACTACGTGAAGGCGCACCCGAAGCGGATCCGGGCCTGGCTGGACGCAGGGCTTCGCCTGCGGGTGTGGACAGTTGACTCACCTGTTGATGTGGAACTGATGGTTGACCTCGGTATCCAGGAGATCACCACAAACCGTCCCCGGGATGTACGGAGGCTGCTCGGCGGGCAGTTGGTGTGATTGAGTGGTTCCATGGATACGCCGATCGAAGATTACGCACTGATTTCTGATCTGCACACGGGAGCACTGATCTCCAAGGGTGGAAGCGTGGATTGGTTGTGCTACCCCCGCTTCGATTCGGCGTCGGTGTTTGGGGCTCTGCTGGGCAGTGACAAGCATGGGCATTGGCTTGTTGCCCCCGCCAAGGACGCGGGGAACGCG
>NZ_KI915005.1:6325-21008 GCF_000520595.1 Arthrobacter sp. H5 | reverse complement strand
CCCGCCAAGGACGCGGGGAACGCGGAGCTGATCGAATGGAAGTATATCGACTCGACATTCGTGGTTCAGTCCCTCTGGGGCACGGACGCCGGGGACGTGCAGGTCACCGACTTCATGCCCATCCATGACCGGCGCGCCTCCCTGGCCCGCCGCATCAAGGGAATCAGCGGTAACGTTCCGATGCGGCAGGAACTGGTGGTCCGCTTTGGCTACGGCGAGGTGCTGCCATGGGTGAGGCGCACCCACGAAAAGGGCGGCCCCGGAATCCTGGCAATGGCGGGACCGGATGCGCTGCTCCTGCGGGGGAAGCATCTGCCCCAGGCTGCGGACCATAAGCACGCGGGTGAGTTCACCGTGGCAGCGGGCGAAGAGGTGGACCTGGAGGTGGTGTGGTATCCCTCCCATCGGGCGCAGCCTGCCCCGCTGGATTTTGATCGAACCCTTCAGGACACGATTGATTATTGGTCTGACTGGGCCGAAAGCTGCGAGAAGCAGGGTAAGTATGACGACATCGTCAAGCGGTCGCTCCTCGTTCTGCGTGCGTTGACGCACGAGGACACCGGCGGTATCGTCGCCGCTCCCACCACCTCCCTGCCCGAGCAGTTTGGCGGCGCGCGGAACTGGGACTACCGGTTCTGCTGGCTTCGCGATGCCGCACTTACCCTCGAGGCAATGATGACGCACGGGTACCAGGGCGAAGCCCTCGAATGGCGCAACTGGTTGCTGAGGGCCGTGGCCGGTGCACCCAAGGACTTGCAGATCATGTACAGCGTTTCCGGGGAAAGGGACCTCCCCGAAAAAGAGCTGGAGCACCTGCCCGGTTACGCCAATTCAACTCCGGTCCGCGTTGGTAACGGGGCCGTCGCCCAGTACCAGGCCGACGTTGTGGGTGAGGTGATGGTCGCCCTGGAAAAGCTGCGCAACCGGGGTGTGGAGGAGGATAAATTCTCCTGGCCGCTGCAGCACTCCCTGCTGGGATTCGCTGAAAAGCGCTTGGACGTGAAGGATCACGGAATCTGGGAGATGCGCGGCGAGCCGGACTACTTCACCCATTCCCGCGTGATGATGTGGGCGGCGTTTGACCGCGGTGTCCGGGCTGTCCGCGACCACGGCCTGGAGGGGCAGGCGGACCGCTGGGAGACCTGCCGGGACGAACTCCGCGCGGAAATTCTGGAGCAGGGCTTCAATTGGGACATTAACTCGTTCACCCAGACCTACGGCCGCGAACCCCTTGACGCTTCGCTGCTGCAGCTTCCCCAGGTTGGCTTCCTCGCCTACGACGATCCGATGATGCTCGGCACCGTTGAGCGGCTGGAAAAGGAGCTACTGGACGAGCATGGCCTGATGCTGCGCTACCGGACCGAAGACAGCTTCGACGGACTGGAGCCGGGTGAGCACCCTTTCCTGGCCTGCTCCTTCTGGCTGGTGGAGCAGTACGCACGCTCAGGCCGGATGCCGGATGCCGAGAAGCTCATGGATCAGTTGGTGGGCTACGCCAACGAACTGGGCCTCCTGTCGGAAGAGTACGACGCCGGCAACAACCGCATGGCGGGCAACTTTCCGCAGGCATTCTCCCACCTTGCGCTGGTCCGCGCGGCGGACGCCATCCATGGGGTGAACAGCGGCTCGCTGTAGGTGGATTGCTGGTTGCCGGCAGCATACCGAAAGGGCATAACCTAAACCGGTGGAGTTTACGAAGTCGCCCGGCGTGAGAATAGGTCTATCGATTGCGGTGGCCACGGGGCTTTATGGGGTGTCTTTCGGGGCGCTGTCGGTTGCCTCAGGGCTTGACCTGTGGCAGACGATGGCGCTAAGTCTCCTGCTGTTCAGCGGCGGATCGCAGTTTGCTTTCATCGGCGTCGTGGGCGGCGGCGGTAGCGGCGCCGCCGCCATGTCGGCTGCCAGCTTGCTGGGCATCCGCAACGCTGTTTACGCCATGCAGATGAACGCACTGGTCCGGCCGCGCGGCTGGCGGAAACTGCTCGCCGCACAGGTCACCATTGACGAATCCACCGCGACAGCCAGCGGTCAGACCGACAATCTTGAGCAGCGCCGGGGATTCTGGACTGCCGGCATTGGCATCTATGTTCTGTGGAATCTGTTTACGGCCGTTGGCGCACTCCTTGGCAACGCCATGGGTGATCCTGCGCAATGGGGCCTGGACGGTGCCGCGGTGGCGGCCTTCCTCGCTTTATTGTGGCCGCGGTTGAAGGCCCGCGAGCCGGTCGCGATCGCCGTCGTCTGTGCTGTGGTGACGCTCCTCGCGGTGCCGTTTGTGCCAGCGGGCATTCCGATCCTCATCGCCGCCGCGGTTGCCGGCGCGCTGGGCTGGGTCAGTCATGGTCCGGCGGATGAAGGCCTGGAGCCCGACGTCGACCCCTATGCCACGAGGGAGGACCACCCGTGAGCTTGTGGATCTGGATTCTGATCGCATGCGCGGTTGCCTACCTCACCAAGTTCGCCGGGTACCTGGTGCCGGCGAAGTGGATGGAGAATCCGCGGATGACGCGGATCGCCGGGACGCTCACCATCGGGTTGCTGGCGTCCCTCACCGCAGTCAATACCTTTGCCAGCGGGCAGGCATTGGTGCTCGACGCGCGGGTTGCCGCCCTCGCGGCAGCCGCAGTGGCGCTGTGGCTGCGGGCGCCTTTTCTCGTCGTCGTCCTTGCCGGGGCCGCGGCCGCCGCACTGGCCAGGCTTGCCGGTATTCCCTAGCACCTCCTGCATCGACTCTCCCCAAATGGACGTTTTCAGGCCATAAAAGGCGCTGAGAAGGTCATTTTGGGGAGAGTCGATGGGGGTCGGGGAGGGGAGAGTCGATTAGGAGGAACGGCCGACGACGGCGGCAGTCGCCTCCGCGATCGCCGCCTCTTCGTCGGTGGGCACCACCAGGACCGGAAAGGCGGATTCCTCGGTGCTGATCTGGCGGGCGGCGCGGCTACGCTTGCGGTTTTCGGCGTCGTCGATGAACACTCCCAGCGCGCCGAGCCGGCCCACCACCCGTTCCCGAAAATCCCACGAGTTTTCGCCGATGCCCGCCGTGAAGACCAAAGCCTGCGCTCCGCCCACCGCAATGTGGTAGCCGCCAATGTATTTAGCCAGCCGGTAGCTGGCGATGTCGAGGGCGGTCTCCGACTGTGCATCGCTGGATTCAACCACTGAACGCATGTCGCTGTGGCCGGTGAGGCCCTTGAGCCCGGATTCGCGGTTGAGCAGGTCATTCAGATCCTGCTCGGAGTAGCCCTCGCGGCTGAGGAACAAGAGGATGGACGGGTCAATATCGCCGGAGCGGGTTCCCATGACCAGGCCCTCAAGGGGGGTGAAACCCATGGAGGTGTCGATGCTTCGGCCGTCGCGGACTGCAGTGACGGACGCCCCGTTTCCGAGGTGCGCAATGACGCCCGTAAAATCTGCGGGCTGGACTCCCAGCAACCCGGCCGACTGCCGTGTCACGTACTCGAACGACGTGCCGTGGAACCCGTACCGTCGTATCCCGAACCGCGTGTACAGCTCATCCGGCACTGCGTAGCGCCAGGCATGCTCTGGGAGCGTCCGGTGGAACGCCGTATCAAAGACGGCAACCTGCGGGATTTCCGGCCATTTCTCCGCGATGGCGCGTATGCCCTGCACATTGGCCGGATTGTGGAGCGGCGCCAGCGGGTTCAGCCGTTCGATCGCCCGGGTGATTTCGTTATTGATGAGCACCGGCGCGCTGAAGCGCTCGCCGCCGTGGACAACGCGGTGCCCGACGGCGTCGATCGCCATATCGCCAAGTGCTTTCGACACGTCCGCATCCACCCGTTCCAAGGCGGCACTATGGTCCGGGGTCTCGTCCCCGCCGATCCGCTCGACGATGCCTTCGGTCAGGACATCGGAGCCGTCCCGGAGCTGATACTTCAGCGAGGACGAACCCGAGTTAATGACGAGAATGATCATGATGCCTCCGGCGGAGCTGCTGCTGAGTGCTCAGCAGGTGTGGTTGTTACCCCTCGCACTCCCTGCAGTACTTGTCGCCCTTTTTGGTTTCGCGGGCAAGCTGACTGCGGTGATGGACCAGGAAGCACGACATGCAGGTGAATTCGTCCTCCTGCTGTGGAACAACCTGGATGAGCAGCTCTTCGTGCGAAAGGTCCGCACCGGGCAGTTCAAAGCCTTCTGCACCTTCGCCGTCTTCAACATCAATCTGCGCTGTCTGGCTGCTAGCACTGCGCTGGGCTTGGATGGCCTCGAGTGATTCATTGGCCGGTTGATCTTCTGGTTTGACGCGTGGTTCGTCGTAATCGGTTGCCATGTGGCTGTACCCTCCTTCAGGTGACGCTGCATTAGCGTACACGCGAAATCTGCAACCCCGCTGAGTATAAGACTATTCCCGGAGTGATTGTGACCACACTTGTCAGCTCTGCGCCTGAACCGCCGTGATCGCAACCGTGTTAACGATGTCCTCCACCGTGCAGCCGCGGGACAGGTCGTTGACCGGTTTGCGCAGTCCCTGAAGCACGGGCCCAACCGCTACAGCCCCGGCGGACTGCTGCACTGCCTTGTAGGTGTTGTTGCCTGTGTTGAGGTCCGGGAAGATGAACACCGTCGCCTGACCCGCTACTGATGACCCGGGAAGTTTCGATTCGGCAATCGACGCGTCCACGGCGGCGTCGTACTGGATGGGTCCCTCGACTGGAAGGTTGGGACGCAGCCGGCGCACCAGTTCCGTGGCCCTTCGAACCTCGTCCACAGCCCCGCCGTGACCTGACTCACCCGTGGAGTAGGAGAGCATAGCGACCCGGGGCGTGACGCCAAACTGGGCAGCTGTCTCCGAAGAGGCAACCGCGATGTCAGCCAATTGCTCCTCATTGGGTTCGGGATTCACGGCGCAGTCTCCGTAGACCAGGACCCGGTCGCGCAGCAGCATCAGGAACACGGATGAGACAATTTTCACACCATCCTTGGTCTTGACGAATTCCAGTGCAGGCCGAATTGTGTTGGCCGTGGTGTGGGCCGCCCCCGACACCATGCCGTCAACTTTCCCAAGCTGCACCATCATGGTTCCAAAATACGCACCTTCGAGCATGCGTTCGCGAGCCTCGTCCAGAGATACGTTCTTATGCGACCGCAGCCTGGCGTACTCCGCCGCGAATTCCTCGCGCAGCTCTGAGGTCGAAGGGTCCACCAATGAGATGCCGGTGAGGTCAATACCGTGCCCGGAAGCCAGCTCCCGCACCTTGGCATCTGGTCCCAGGATGGTCAGGTCGCAGACATCCCGCCGCCGCAGGATCTCCGCCGCCTTGAGGATCCGCAGATCCAGTCCTTCAGGCAGCACAATGTGCTGACGCTGGGACCGTGCACGCTCAATGAGTTCGTGCAGGAAACGCAACGGCGTCATGGTGACCGGCCGGGGCAGTTCGAGACGTTCCAGCAGCTCGGAGGCATCCACCTGCCGGGCCCAGACACCCAGCGCCGCAGCCGACTTGCGCCGCAGACCCGTTGCAATCTCGCCGCGCACCTCGCTGACGCGGCGCGCGGCGGTGTAGGTATCGTCGTCGACAGCGAACACCGGGAATGGTGCCTGCGCGAGTAGAGCAAGGATGTTGGCATCCGGCGCAAGACCGCCGGTCAGGATCATCCCGGACGGCACCGGAAACTCCGGCGAGAACGACGACGCCAGCGTTCCCACGAGCACGTCCGCGCGGTCCCCGGGAACGATCACCAGCGCGCCATCGGTGAGCAGCTCCAGAAAATGCCCAACGTTCATCGCCGCGACCCGGACGGAACTGACATCCCGCTCCATGGTTGCACTGCCGGCAATGTGGCGTGCCTTCAGGGACGCCGCAACCTCCGAGATGGTGGGCTGGGAAATCTCGGCGAGTTCCGGAATCACGTACACCGGACGCCCCGAACGCCCAGGGCGCACCTGCGCGCTGATCTCGCTGACGGCGTCGTCCGCTGAGCGGTTCACCATCATGGCCAGCAGCGAAACGTTTGCCTCGTCCAGTTCGCGGCGGGCGACGTCGACGGCGTCGGCAGCCTCAGCGGCCGACATCTCCTTGGCGTTGACCACGGCGAGCACCATGGCGCCGAGGTTGTTCGCGAGCCGGGCGTTGAGGTCGAATTCGACGGCGGCGTCATGCCCGCTGAGGTCCGTTCCCTCGACGATGATCACGTCGCAGACGCGGGCCATTTCGCTGTAGATGGCGACGCAGCGGGCGTCGATCTCCTCGCGGTTCCCGGCCACCAGCAACGCGCGCGCTTCCGCCCGGGTAAGGCCGCCGCGGGCTGCCTCCTCCGGGAGGTTGAAGGTCCGCTGGATGAGCAGCACCATTGGATCATGCGCGGCGTCGTCGCTGTCGACGATCGGCCGGAAGAAGCCTATGCGGTCCGCGTGGCGGTGCAGCATGTCCGCCAGCCCCAGGGAGATGAGTGATTTTCCGGAGCCGGGGGCCATGGCACTGACATATATTCCGCGGGTCATTACCCCATCCTGCCACTGCCGGCATCGAGGCGTTAGATGGGGCACTAAACCGTGGCTGTTCCTCCGCCGAGTGGTTAGCTATGGTGCTTGAGGATGCTCAGAATCGTCATAGCTAACGCGTCGGCGCTGAGAGTGGGTGACTCAAGACGCATCATCTAACGGGTCTGCGCTGGGAGGGCTCAGCCGACGCCGGCCACCCGGCTCCGCCGCTCGATCAACACGGTATCCCGCCAGGTACCCCGGTTCTTTGCCACCCGTTCGCGGACCCCGATCTGCCGGAATCCGAGGCTTTCATGGAGCGCAAGGCTGACCGTGTTCTCGGGAAAGACACTCGAATAAAGGGTCCAGATGCCGGCGGCCTCTGTCGATTCGATGAGCTTCTCCAGCAACGCGCGGCCCACTCCCTGCCCCTGCGCCTCAGGGGCAACGTACACAGAGTTCTCCACTACCCCGGCATAGGCGCCGCGTGCTGAAACAGGCACCACCGCCGCCCACCCGAGCAGGGCGCCGTCGTCGCTCTCTGCCACCCAGCGGTGATTCACCAGGCGGGTCGCGTTGAACGAAAGCCAGTCCGGCGTCGACGTTTCGAAGGTCGCGTTGCCGCCCTCAATGCCGGCGGCGAAGATGCGTTCGACGTCGGGCCAGTCGGGTCCGGTCATGGCGCGGATCTGGAACATGGGTTCATCATCCCAGACGGTGCAGGTAAAGCGCAGGGTGGTTGGAGCGTTGTCAGCCGCCGAATCTACGCCCAGTCGATCAGAGACAGCAGCTTCCCCGCGATGTGGTCAACGGTGAGGCCGTCAGTGCTCAGTCGGTGGGTGTCGTCCGGCGCTTCCTGATCGAGCCGGGCAGCGGACAAACGGCTTCTCGCGAGGTGCTGCTCGAGGCCGACGCCACTTTCACGAGTGCGCGGTAGGGCCATGTTCGGCGAACTGCGGCACTGCTAGCATTCACCCATGGGTGGCCTTTTCGCAGCAGCGCTCGGACTGGCGGTGGCAGGCCTTGATCCCGTTGGCGCCCTGATCGCCATCAGCGCCCTGGCCAGCGGCATGCGGATGCGGTGGATCATCGTCTTTGGGTTGGTGGTGCTCGCCGGGACCGCCCTCCTGGGATCATTTCTCTCCCTGACCATCGGGCGGCAGCTCGCCGACATCGACTGGACGTTCTTGATTCCGGACGGGGCAGTCGGCGCCGTGGCGGAACTGGTCATTGCCGCACTGCTCCTCGGATGGGCATATCGCAGGCTGCGCAAGCCCGACACATCAGCCAGGAAGCCTCAGCGAAAGCGGTCGGGAGGTCCCGCACTGGTTGCGTTCGGAGCCCTGTTCGCGGTCTCTGCCGTGCTTGACCCAACGTTCGTTGGTTTGGTGGTTGTTGCCGGTCGGGGTGAGCCGGTGTGGCAAGTGTTCCTTGCGCACAGCCTATGGGCTCTGATCAGCCAGCTCCCGTTGACCGTGCTGCTGATCGCTGTGGCCTTCAGACGGCACGACCGGTTGGTCGCTTGGTTTCAACGCTGGTGGGGTCGCCAGCGAACTACGGTGCAGCACATCCTCACCGCTGTCCTTGCCCTCGCCGGCCTTGTCCTTGTTGTTGACGGCGGCTGGTATTTCGCCACAGGGGAATTTCTCATTCCTGGCCCGTGACCACTAGTGACCCAGGCACTCAAACCTGACAGGATGGGTCCATGCTTGTAGCCTTCTCAGTTGCCCCGTCCGGTTCGGAAAAAGATAACACCGGCTCTGTCCACGATGCAGTGGCTGAAGCCGTCAAGATTGTGCGCGATTCCGGCCTGCCCAACCACACCAGTTCCATGTTCACCGAGATCGAAGGCGAATGGGACGAAGTGATGAATGTGATCAAACGGGCCACCGACGCCGTGGCCAAACACGGCAGCCGCGTATCGCTTGTGATCAAGGCGGACATCCGTCCCGGCCATTCCGGCGAGCTCACCGGAAAGGTGGAACGGCTGGAACGCGCCATCGATGAGATGGATGAGTACAGGGGGCATTCGTGAGCGAATGGGCGGACGTTGACCGGTACCTGACGGACACTCTGGTCAAGCCGGATGAAGCGCTGCGCAGCGCAGTGGAGAACACGCACGACGCCGGCCTGCCCGCCATCGAGGTCACGGCCGCTCAGGGTAAGTTCCTGATGCTCATCGCAAGGATTCACGGGGCACGCAGGGTGCTCGAGATCGGCACCCTGGGCGGGTTCAGCACTATCTGGCTCGCCCGCGGAATCCCCGACGACGGCACGGTGGACACCTGCGAGTTCGAGCCTGTGCACGCGGAGGTGGCGCGCGGCAACCTGGAGGCTGCCGGCGTAGGGCATAAAGTCAGCATCCACGTCGGTGCGGCGCTGGACACTCTGCCGACCCTCAACGGACCGTATGATCTGTTCTTCATTGACGCAGACAAGGCCAACAACCCGAACTACCTTGAGTGGGCGGTGAAGCTTGCACGTCCAGGCGCGGTAATTATCCTCGACAATGTGGTGCGTGGGGGAGAAGTGCTGAACGCGGACGGGGACGAGGATATCCGCGGCACCCGTCGGGCCCTGGAATTGTTCGGCACACACCCGCGCTTGGATGCCACCGCCCTGCAAACGGTGGGGACAAAGGATTGGGACGGATTTGCGCTCGCCGTCGTCGACTAAAACAGGCTTTCCCGCAAACATGTTCATGATCAGACCCGTTGCTGACGACGAATTTGAGGCCGCGCTCCGCATGAAGAACGCTGCGTGGCGTGAGGCCTATGCAGGGCAACTGAGCGGTGAGGTACTCGCGGGCCTGGACCAGCGGGTGGATGAGCAGGCCTCGTGGTGGCGTGAGGAAGTTGAGCGCGGGATCGCTCCGCCGTTGGTGGCGGTGGATCCAGCTGGCAGGATCGTGGGCATTGCCGCAGGCGGTCCGGCAAGGGGAGATTACCCGCCGGTGGGGACAGAGCTGCACATGGTCTACGTCCTTGCCGAAGCCTATGGAACAGGGCTGGCGCGGGCACTGGTGGAACGGTCCATTGGGCACGCGGCTGCACTGGTCTGGGTGCTCGAGACCAACCCGCGCGCCGTTGCCTTCTACCGAAAGCTCGGCTTTGAGCCGGACGGCGCCCGCGAACCGTTGTCTGAACGCTGGAATAACTGCGCTGAGATCCGCATGGTGCGCGGACCGCAGCCGCAGATCGTCTCCTAAACTTAGGCTTGACCCTTCCTGAGCGCCAGCAAAACCCCAAAGGACACGATGTCGAACAATTACGGAAACCAGCCAGCGCGCCAGATTGTTGTGCAATCAGCGAAGGAAAGCTGGCTTGCCTACCTCCTGTGGTTCCTGCTGGGCAATCTAGGCGTTCATAAGTTCTACCTCAAACAGAACGGGATGGGGTTCATCTACCTGGGCCTAAGCGCCCTAGGATGGCTGACCGTCTGGTTCTTTGTTGGGTTTGTCTTCCTGATCCCGCTCTGGATCATGATGGTCATCGATCTCTTCACCATGCCCGGACGGGTGCGCGCGGTCAACCAGAGTCTGATGCGCGGCTACTGACCGGTGGGCCGTCAACGTCCAGGGAAGGATTCCGTGGCGCCGGCCCCCGGACCCGGACCGGTGCCCGGGATCTACGAGATCGCCACGGGAACGTGCGAGCTGCAGTCCGACAAGTTCAACCCCAACGGCTGGCTGCTGACCATCAACGGGGTCCCGAGCTCTCATATTGACCTGGCGGACCCAGAACGGCTCGATTTCGAGTACATGCGGTGGATAGCCTCTCTGGTTTCCTCGCGTTGGGCTGTCTCCGAACGGCTGAGGACGCTGCATCTGGGCGGAGGAGCGTGCTCCCTGGCCCGCAGTTTGGCGGTGACTTTCCCGGACGCGCGGCAGGTGGTGGTGGAGCTCGATGGGAAACTCGCCGTGTTGGTGCGGGAATGGTTTGACCTGCCGCGGGCGCCGCTCATGCGCATCCGGGTTGGCGAAGCCCGGGCGGTCACGGAGTCGCTGACCGACAACAGCCGCGACCTGATTGTCAGGGATGTCTTCGCGGGAAGCCGGACGCCTCTTCCCCTCGTCACGGCGGAGTTCACCCAGCACGCGAAACGGGTCCTGGCTGCCGACGGCGTGTACGTGGTGAACTGCGGGGACGCCCCGGATCTCAAAGTGGCCAGGAAGGAAGCGGCGACCATCTCGTCGGTCTTTGAAAACACCGTTATTATCGCCGACCCGGCCATGCTCAAAGGCCGCCGCTACGGCAACGTAGTGATCGCGGGAAGTGATGCGCCGCTGGGCGATCATCCCGGGCTTGCGCGGGAACTACTGGGCGGCGGAGTTCCGGCCCACCTGTGGACCGGCGAACAGGTGCGGCGCTTCGCGGACGGTGCGGCGGTCCTGAGGGATAGCTAGCGTCCCAGCAGCCTGTCCTCGAACTCATCCGTTGCTGAACGCAGAGCGGCGACTACTGCCGCGACGGCGGGCTGCCGCAGCGAATCGGGCCGGGCCACGAGCCAGTACCCCAGCTTTTCCGCCACGACGGCTGGGAGCAACCGCACCAGATCATCGTGCAGGTTCGCCATGAAGCATGGCAGCAGCCCAATCCCCGCACCGGCGCGGGTGGCCTCCACGTGCACAAAGACGTTGGTTGAGCTCAAGGAATCCTTCATGGTCGGCAGCAGTCTCCGCGGCGTATCCAAACTGTCCACCTGCAGCATCGAATCGATGAAGTACACCAGCGGATGCTCCATCACCTCTCCCAGCAAACTGGGTGAACCGAAGTCGGACAGATAGGAGCGCGACGCATACAAACCCAGCATGTATTCGCCCAGCTGGACAGCTTCCGCACGGTGAACCTGCGGCTCACCGACCACCACTTCAAGGTCAAGCCCGCTCCGGGTCTGCGACGCCCGACGGGTGGCCGCGACAATCTCGATGCTCAACTTCGGGTGCACGCGCCGCAGGCGGGCGAAGGCCGGCGCCGCGATGTATGCACTGAACCCGTCCGTGGCACTCATGCGCACGACGCCGGAAAGCCGGTGAGCGCCGTCGTCGTTCCCGTCCAGCGTGGCCACCGCATCGGCGACCCGTTCAGCGGCCGACACAGCGCGGGCGCCGAGGTCCGTCAACTCCCAACCCCCGCTCGCCCGCACCAGCACACGCCCGCCCAGGGATTTCTCCAGCGCAGTGATCCGGCGGGAAACCGTGGTGTGGTTGAGGTCAAGGCTGTCCGCGGCGGAGGTGAACCGCCCGGTGCGTGAGACGGCGAGAAGGATCAGCAAGTCATCGGGGTTGGTGAGCACCTCTGCATTTTCGCAGATTTATCCTGCGCATGTAGTCATTGAAAGCAATCAAATGTGCAGGGATACTCAATAGCGTTGTCCATGGGGTGACCGCAGTCACACGCAAGATGGCAGGAAAAGTGTCATTGCCGACACAGAAGGAGCTACACATGAGCGCCAATCAACGCTCGGCGAAACCCGCCGCGGGCCAGGACCGGACCGAAACCTCGGGCCTTAAAAAGATCGTCGGAGCCTCAATGGTGGGCACGGTGGTGGAGTGGTACGAGTTCTTCCTATATGCCACGGCGGCGTCCCTGGTCTTCGCCACGGTGTTCTTCCCCAATGCCGACACACCGCTGGACGCGGTGATCGCGGGCTTCCTGACCTACGCCGTCGGTTTTATCGCCCGTCCACTGGGCGGAATCTTCTTCGGCCAGATCGGCGACAAGCTCGGCCGCAAGCACACCCTCCAGGTGACCATCATCCTGGTTGGTGTCGCCACGTTCCTGATGGGCTGCCTGCCCGGCTTCGATTCCATTGGTTACTGGGCGCCGGCACTGCTGGTGATCCTGCGGTTCATCCAGGGCTTCGCCGTCGGCGGCGAGTGGGGTGGCGCTGTTCTGCTGGTTGCCGAGCACAGCCCCAATAAGTCGCGTGGCTTCTGGTCCAGCTGGCCGCAGGCCGCCGTTCCGGTGGGCAACCTGCTGGCCACTACGGTGCTGCTGACCATGTCCTGGATTCTCCCGGAGGACGAGTTCCTCAGCTGGGGCTGGCGCGTGGCGTTCTGGCTTTCCGCCGTCATCGTGGTGATTGGCTACTACATCCGCACCCACGTCAGCGAAGCACCGATTTTCCTTGAGGCACGCGAGCAGGTTGAGCGCGAAAAGGCCATCAGCTACGGTGTGTTCGAAGTTGTGAAGAAGTATCCGAAGGGCATCCTTGGCGCCATGGGCCTGCGGTTCGCGGAAAACATTCTGTACTACATCATTGTTGCGTTCTCGATTGTCTACCTGTCGCAGGTCCACGGATACGACACGTCCCAGCTGCTCCTGGCTCTGCTGATCGCCCATGTGATCCACTTCCTGGTCATCCCGCAGGTCGGCAGGCTCTCCGATCGCTTTGGACGCAAACCGGTGTACCTTGCCGGAGCCATCCTTGGTGCATCATGGGCGTTCTTCGCCTTCCCCATGTTCGATACCCAGAATCCAGTCATTATTGTCCTGGCCATCACCATCGGCCTCTGCTTCCACGCACTGATGTACGCCGGTCAGCCCGCCATCATGGCCGAGATGTTCCCGACGCGCATGCGCTACTCGGGTGTTTCGCTCGGGTACCAGGTCACCTCGATCCTCGCCGGTTCCCTGGCGCCGATCATCGCCACCGCTATTCTGCGGGACACGGGGTCCTGGTTCGGAGTTGCGCTCTATGTCCTCGGTGCGTGCGTTGTCACCGCCATTGCGGTACTCACGCTCCGCGAAACAAAGGGCATCTCGCTCCGCGACGTGGACGCCGCTGACGCTGAGCGTCACGGGATCAAGGTAACCCAGGCTAGCCAGGGTAGTTAGGAATGACTGAACAACAACAACAGCACGACGACGACGGCGGCACGCGCGTGCCATCGTCGGGCGCTGCTTCGCGCGGCCACCGGACGGGGCCTCTGGCCGGCCGGCGCGCACTGGTGACCGGCGGAGCGAGCGGAATCGGGGCCGCCTGCGCGCGGGCACTCGCGTCCGCCGGCGCGCATGTGATTGTTGCCGACCGGGACTCGGATGGTGCAGCCGCCGTCGCCCGTGATGTCGGCGGCGAGGTGTGGACGGTTGACCTGCTGGACACGGGTGCACTCGAAGATCTGCACCTTGACGCAGACATCCTCATCAATAACGCCGGAATCCAGGTGGTCCGGCCGATCGAGGAATTTGTGCCAGCGGATTTCCGGCGGGTTCACACGCTCATGCTGGAAGCGCCATTCCTTCTGATCCGTGCCGCGCTGCCGTTCATGTACCGGAAGGGATTCGGCCGGATCATCAACGTGTCCTCGGTGCACGGGCTGCGGGCGTCGCCGTTCAAGTCCGCCTACGTGTCCGCCAAGCATGGGCTCGAGGGGCTGTCCAAGGTCACCGCGTTGGAGGGCGGACCGCACGGTGTGACCAGCAACTGCGTCAATCCCGGGTATGTCCGCACGCCGCTTGTGGAAGACCAGATAGCCGATCAGGCACGCCTGCATGGCATCAGTGACGACGAGGTGCTGTCCAAGATCATGCTCACCGAAAGTGCGATCAAGCGGCTGGTCGAGCCGGAGGAAGTGGCTTCGCTTGTCGCGTGGTTGGCTTCGGATCACGCGGGGATGGTCACGGGCACCTCCTACGTGATGGATGGAGGTTGGTCGGCCCGCTGACCAGCACCCGCATCGATCAGGCAGGGGCGCGGCTTGACGGCGTGCCCTGTTGATCAGCTTCCCAGCGCGCTGACAGACCAAGCACGTAGGCTTGCAGTATGAGGTCTGAATCCACAGCTGCGCGCTCCCTGCCCACCGGTCGGCTCCAGAAAACAGCGGTTCTGTTTGCCGCGATGCTCCTGGCCGCCTTGTTCACGGTCTTTGGGACGGCTACCGCCGCAGATGCCCATGACGAGCTCGCCGGGTCCAATCCCGAGGAGGGCGCTTCGGTTGAGCAGGTCCCGGAGGCTATTGAGCTGACCTTCTCCAACGTGCCGGCAGCGATCGGCTCCGAAATCCAGGTCCTGGATGCCTCCGGCGAGAATTGGTCGGAAGGCGCCGTTTCCATCACCGATGCGGTCGCCACGCAGGCTGTGCGGGCGGGAGCGCCGGCGGGCGACTACACGGTCAACTGGCGGGTGGTTTCCTCCGATTCCCACTCGATCGAGGGAAGCTTTGCCTTCACAGCCACAGAGGCAGCAGCGGGCGGGGAAGCAGCACCAGGCGCTTCCGTTGGCACGGCAGGACCGATC
>NZ_KI915005.1:0-6225 GCF_000520595.1 Arthrobacter sp. H5 | reverse complement strand
CACGGCAGGACCGATCGAGCCAGGCGAGCCGGAAGCATTGGATTCAGAGGCCGCTTCGGAGTCCGGCTTCCCGTGGGGCATAACCATTATGGTGTCCGTGCTGGTGGTACTCGCCGTCGTTCTTGCCATGGGAGCGCGCCGCAGGCTGAAGCAGGGAAGCAGCGAATCTGCTTAAAGCGGGCGCAGGACCATGCCTATAAGCCGGGGAATTCCAGGGACTAGGTGCTGACGGCTGAAACCACGGTGGGCCGCGCTGCGGGCACGGACGCGTCCGCTGCTGCGCCCAGAGCGCCTTGGGTAACGATGGTGTCGCTGATCGACTTCGCCTGACGAACTATTTCGCGGGTAGTGGGATTCAGTGCTTCGCCAACACCAATCAGGTACAACCCGATCGATTTGAGTGCCCCCTTCAAATCGCGGCCTACGGCGACTCCCAAGGAGTGCAGGAATCGTCTTAGCTGGTTCTGCGGATACTTGGTGAGGACTACATGGTCGGCAAGCAGAACCCCATGACCGGTTTGCACCGCCCACTTCTTGGAGCCGAGCACGGGCGCCGGTAGAAGTTGTGAGTATCCCACCATGCACAGGTCCTCGGCGATGGTGTCCTGGCGGATGTCGAGGCAGTGGCTGGCAGCGTATCCGCGCAGGAGGCGGAGAAGTTCGTTGCGCTCGGTCAGTGAGACTGAATCAGTCATCACGGTGCGCCCGGATCCCGAGCTAAGGCACTCGGCGCTTTCGACCACAATCGACTTGACCCCGCGGCGGCTCAGCTCGCTCGCAACAGCCAGGCCGGAGAGCCCGGAGCCCACTACAACGGTGGTGGTCATCTCCGCCGGACAGGGCGACGGAGACTGAGCGGCCACAAGGGTGATCGGAAACAAAGTCACTGAGAAACCTTCTGAAGGAGAGAAATTCCGCACAGCCCGGCGCCTCTTCCGGGCTGTGCGGACACTTGATTGCGAACGGGTCAACCAAGCGCACTCGAAACGGGCGGAATCCCTGCCTAGGACCATCCGCCCGGTAACGATTTCTCGAAGCCTATATAACTTTTTGTACCGTGAATAGACCCTTACGGAAGAGTAGGCTACAAATAGTTTGAAGGCTGGCCGCAGGTGTCGGAAAGTTCAAGCCGCAAGGAGGCGGGATCATGGATGATGCGCAGGCAGGGGACGGTATGAGCCTTTCCAACCGACGTGGAATTGTTGTTGGTGTTGATGGTTCCGATCAGAGTATTTGTGCACTGGTGTGGGCCGCCCATGAGGCCGAACGCAGGAAGACTCCGCTTCATGTGGTGACCGCCTACACGGTTCCGGTCTTCGCGGCGTCGAGCATGGATGCCGGCTACACAACAGTGGACGACGCCGTCATCCGCGAGGGCGCGCAGGCGGTGATTGATCAGGCCATCATCAAGATCGCTTCGCATTCAATCGAGATAGTGCCTCGCGTCGAGGCCGGAGACGCTTCGGGAGTGCTGCTGGAGCTCTCCGAGGATGCCGAACTGATGGTTGTTGGTTCACGTGGCCGCGGTGGCTTTGTGGGCCGCCTGCTGGGCTCTGTGAGCAGCGCGCTCCCCGCGCATTCGAAGTGCCCAACGGTCGTCGTCCCCTTGTGGTGCGCGCCGCGCCTGAACGAGGCCGGCGTTCAAGCGCCAAAAGGGAAGGGGGAGCCCTGCCCGCCCGCGGACCAGGTTGAGAAAGTGGTGGTGGTGGGCGTTGATGGTTCCGAGCAGGCCCGGATGGCGTCCATCGCGGCGGCGGAACAGGCACTGTCCATGGGGCTGCCCCTCAGGGTTGTGTGTTCACTGCCGCCGTTTACCGGATCACTCGCCTGGGTGCCCGCGCCGCTGGACAGGGATGCGCTGCACTCAGACATCATGGTCCAGCTCAAGGCAGGTATGGCATGGCTGCAAAGCCACTTTCCCGCACTGGACATCTCCGTGGAACTCCTTGATGGTCCTCCGGTTGAGGTGTTGATCGAATCGTCGCGGAAGGCCGAGCTGGTGGTCCTCGGAACACGCGGCAGGGGAGGCTTTGCAGGCATGCTGCTGGGATCGACCAGCCAAGGAGTACTGCATCATGCCAAAGGGCCGGTCCTGGTGGTGCCTGATCGCGAGGATCCGCGTCTTCGGGACCGCGAGAGCTTCGGCCCAATGATTCCCATGAACTGAAGGCCCTGCCCACTGGGTTTGGCCGGCACCGCGGGTCGCCGCGAATTTCGATGCTTCGCGCCGGATTTATCCTTCAGAGCCACGCTGGCATAACGAAGCTATAAATAAGCCAGGTCCCTTGAACTAGCCGATCCCCCGCTGTTTGGCCTCTTTACGCAACCCGGACAGAGGTGAATTCCTCGATATTTCAGCTGTTAGCGAACACCCAGCTGTTAGCGTGGGAATTCATAGGGAGGGCGTTTTTCTGGCGGCGCACATGTGCCGCCGGACCGCGCTGAAATGGGAAACCGAAACAGGTCCCGCCTCCGAATTTCGCCTTGGCGCCGGATTTTCCGGCACGGCCAAGAACTAGCAACGGGTGCTGTGACCGGTGGACCCGCATGTCCGCCATCCGGTGTACCCCGGACGGGTAAGTGCGTGAACGAATCAATTGTCCTGGAGGCCAAAGGCCTGTACAAGGTGTTTGGCAGGCGACCGCAGGAAGCAGTCAAGAAGCTTGCTGCGGGTCAGAGCCGTGAGGAACTGAGCAAGATGGGCACCGCGGCAGTCATTGACGCGAGCTTCCAGGTTCGTCGAGGCGAGATCTTTGTGGTTATGGGCCTGTCCGGGTCCGGCAAATCAACACTGATCCGCATGCTCAATGGACTGTTGCCGGCCACGGCCGGGCAGGTGTCAGTTTCCGGAACGGATCTGGTGGGGATATCGGACAAAGCGCTCCGAAAGCTCCGTCAGCAGAAAATCTCGATGGTATTCCAGCACTTTGCCCTGATGCCACACCGCACCGTCCTTGAAAACGCTGCCTACGCCCTTGAAGTTCAGGGGATCGACCGAGCTGAACGGGAAGCGCGCGCTCTGAAAGTTCTCAAGCTTGTGGGCCTGGAGGGCTGGGAGCAAAAATATCCAGGGCAGCTCTCCGGTGGGATGAAGCAGCGTGTGGGGCTGGCCCGGGCCCTCGCCGCCGAGACGGACATTCTCCTGATGGACGAGGCTTTCTCCGCGCTGGACCCGTTGATCCGGCGGGAAATGCAGGAACAGCTGATCACCCTGCAGCGCGAACTGGGCAAAACCATCATCTTCATTACGCATGACCTCAATGAAGCGATGCTGCTGGGTGACCGGATCGCGATGATGCACGACGGCCGCATTGTTCAGATTGGTTCTCCCGACGAGATCCTGAAGCAGCCAACCAACGACTATGTCGAACAGTTTGTCCAGGACGTGGACCGCACCAGGGTATTGACGGCCGGCGTGGTCATGGACAGCACGCCCGATCACGTGACCGCAGCATCGCTGCCCGGCGCCACCACGGTCAGCGAGGACGCTCCCCTTGCCGACATTCTGGGGTTGGCAGCTGACAGCCGCCGCCCCCTCGCTGTGGTCGACGGTGACGATCACGTTATCGGTTCGGTGGGGCAGGAGACGCTGCTCTCCGCGCTCAGCAACTCAGCACCCGCCGCCGAGAGTGCGGCCGTTACCAAGGCGCCGGGCGGCGATGCGACTGATCGCACGGCCCACAATTCAGCGGAGGGCATCCAATGATCGAGTTCCGAATTCCACTGGGAGCCTGGGTTGATGCCGGCGTCGATTGGATCCTTGAGAACCTTGCGGCGCTCTTTGACGTGGTCAAGGTTGTTTTCAAGAGCTCCTACGACGGCATCGAATGGGTCCTGCTGACGCCGTCGTTCCCCATCATCCTGGTTGCACTGGTGGCAATCGGCTGGCTGGTCAAAAACTGGAAGTTTGCGCTCGGCACTGCAGTTGGACTGGTCCTCATCTACGGCGTGAACCAATGGGAAGCGGCTATGGAGTCGCTGGCGCTGGTGCTGTTGGCCAGCCTCATCGCTGTGATTATCAGTGTTCCGCTGGGCATACTGGCCGCCAAGTCCGACCGCATCTCGGCCGTCGTCAAACCTCTGCTGGACTTCCTGCAGACCATGCCGGCGTTTGTCTACCTGATTCCGGCGGTAGCGCTCTTCAGCGTGGGCGTTGTTCCCGGAGTGGTGGCAACGATTCTCTTCGCCATGGCGCCGGGTGCGCGTTTCACCGAACTGGGCATCAGGGGAGTGGACAAGGAAGTGGTGGAGGCCGGGCAGGCGTTCGGTTCCACCCCCTGGCGGATACTCCGTCAGATTCAGATTCCCCTGGCCATGCCCACCATCATGGCCGGGATCAATCAGGTGATCATGCTGTCGCTGTCCATGGTGGTTATTGCCGGTCTGGTAGGTGCGGGCGGCCTCGGAGGCGAAGTAGTCAACGCCCTGCAGCGGATCGACATTGGGCTGGGCTTTGAAGCCGGCATTTCGGTGGTCATCCTGGCCATTTATCTTGACCGTTTATCAGCGTCGTTGGGCAGGCCCTCAAGGGCAGCCTCAATGGCTTGACAATAAATCCGGCGGGTTAGACCGCAGGTGGAAGGAACAACAAGGATGAATATCAAGAAGCGTTCAACAACGATTGCCGCACTGGGAATGGTTTCCGCGCTGGCACTGTCGGCCTGTGGTGGGTCCGGGGAGAGCAGCACCGCAGGCGCCGAGACCCAGGAAATGACAATAGGCGTGTTCAACGGCTGGCCTGAAGGAGAAGCCGTCTCCGAGCTGTGGCGAGCCATCCTCGAAGAGAAGGGCTATGACGTCACGCTGGAGTACGCTGACGCGGGCCCGGCCTTTACCGGCCTAGCCAGTGGCGATTACGACGCCGTGCTGGACGTGTGGCTTCCCTTGACCCATGAGTCCTACATCGAGGAGTTCGGCGATGACATCACCGAACTGGGAGCGTGGAATGACGAGGCGCTCCTGACGATTGCGGTCAATGAGGATGCTCCCATTGATTCCCTCGAGGAACTCGCCGCCAACGCCGACGCGTTTGATAACCGTCTGGTGGGAATTGAAGCCGGGGCCGGGCTGACCAAGGCCACAACCGAACAGGTTATCCCAACCTATGGTCTTGAGGAGATGGAGTACCTCACGTCCTCAACTCCGGCCATGTTGTCCGAGCTGCAGACAAAGCTGGCCGCCGGTGAGAACGTTGCTGTCACACTTTGGCGTCCGCACTGGGCCTATGACGAGTTCCCCATCAAGGACCTTGAGGATCCAGAGGGCACCCTGGGGGATGCCGAGAGCATTTACTCCTATGGTTCATCCACGTTCAAGGAGGACTTCCCCGAAGCCGCCGAGTGGCTTGCGAACTTCACAATGGATTCCGAGACGCTGTACTCGCTTGAGAACGCCATGTTCAACAGCGGTGAGGAAACTGAGGACTACGCTCCCATTGTTGAAGAGTGGATTTCCGAAAATCAGGAATGGGTGGACGGCTTGACCAGCTAGTTCCACTGACATAAAAAGGTCCACCTCCCGGGATGATGCCTGGAGGTGGACCTTTTTATGTCTGCAGCCGCTTGAGAGCCCCGCTACATTCTCACGGCGAGCGGGTTCAGTGCGCCCATGCCGGCCATGTGGGACAGGTCCGTAACCAGGATGCCCTGAGACGGGTTGAGTGCGTTGACCACCTGATTGTTGCCGATATAGATGGCCACGTGCCAGATCCCGGCGCCTTGGCCCCAGAAGACCAGATCCCCATATTGCAGCTGGGACAGTGGGACGTGGGTGCCCGCTCCGTGCTGTGCGGCGGCGGTGCGGGGCACGGATATGCCCGCGGACGCGAACGCCTGCTGCACCAGGCCCGAGCAGTCGTACCCACGGGGTCCGTTGCCGCCCCAAGAATAGAAATACGGAGAGCCCGTGCGTGCCATCGCGTAGCCGACGGCGGCAGCCACACCACCCGAGTTCAACGGCGGCGGAGGCGGAGCGGGCGCTGGTGCAGGTGGTGCGGGAGGTTCAGGTGCGGGAGGTGCCGGCGGCCGGGGTGCGGGTGCTGGTGGTGCGGGAGGTGCCGGCGGCCGGGGTGCGGGCGCTGGCGGCGCCGGTGGTTGCGTTGGCGCCGGTGGGCGGGGCGCTGGCGGTGTAACGGCGGGCGGTGCGGGATTGGACGGCGCGATGGCCGGCGGCGCCGGGGGCTGCATGGGTGCCGCCGGCGCGGGTGCCGGTGCGGGTGCCGGTGCG
>NZ_KI915004.1:35502-39967 GCF_000520595.1 Arthrobacter sp. H5 | reverse complement strand
GCCGCCGTTCCCGGTTCCGCTTCCGCACCCCGCCTTGCGCGCCGCGCGGGCCTGCCACCCTTTTCCAGCGCAGCTCCGTAACCCACAAGGTTCGGTTCCCGTTTGGCGGGCGGGGCGTCGCCGTTCGCGCCATCCTGCCCAGGCCCACCGCCTTCGGTACCCGGTACGTCAAACGAGACGATGGGTGAGCCGACCTCGACCACCGTGCCGGGCTGCTCATGCAGTTTGGCGATCACTCCCGCGTAGGGAGAGGGAAGCTCCACTACGGCCTTGGCGGTTTCGATGTCTGCGATCACCTGGTTCAATTCCACGGTGTCCCCAACAGCCACATGCCAGCTGACTATCTCCGATTCGGTCAGGCCCTCGCCCAGATCGGGAAGCTTGAATTCCTTAATCACAGTTCCCACTAACCTTCCAGTCCGCTGAGTGAATTGGTGCGGCCCATTGCGCGGTCCACCCCGTCAAGTATCCGGTCAAGATCCGGAAGGTGATGGAATTCAACCTTGGAGTACGGGTAAGGGATATCGAAACCCGTCACCCGCACCGGCGCGTGCTCCAAATAGTGGAAACACCGTTCAGTGATGCTGGCGGCAATCTCCGCGCCGATCCCGCCTGACTGGGCCGCCTCATGCGTGATCACGAGCCGGCCGGTCTTGCGGACGGAGGCTTCAATGGTGGCGAAATCGATGGGGGCGAGGGACCGGAGGTCAATGATCTCGACAGAGATGCCGTCGTCGGATGCGGCAATTGCCGCATCCCTCGCGGTGGGGACCAGTGGGCCATAAGCCACCAGGGTGACGTCGCTTCCCTCCGTGACAATCCGTGCATCCTCCATGCTGGAAGCGGTGATGTCCACCGACTCATCCACCTCGCCTTTGACGTGGTAGCGGCGCTTTGGCTCGAAGTACAGCACCGGGTCATCACTCGAAATAGCCTGCTGGATCATGATGTAGGCATCCTGCGGGTTGGACACACTGATCACCCGCAGACCGGAGGTATGGGTGAAGTACGCTTCCGGCGACTCGGAATGGTGTTCCGGTGAACCGATGCCGCCACCAAATGGCACCCGGATAGTCAGCGGCATCTTCACTGCGCCCTGGGTGCGGTAATGGAGCTTGGCAACCTGGCAGACAATCTGGTCGAAAGCCGGATAGATGAAGCCGTCAAACTGAATCTCCACCACCGGACGGTACCCGCGGTATGCCATGCCCACGGCGGTTCCCATGATGGCGGACTCCGCCAGTGGGGAATCCATGACACGGTGCTGCCCAAAATCCTTCTGCAGGCCCTCGGTTATGCGGAACACTCCGCCTAGTTTGCCGATGTCCTCGCCCATGAGAACAACCTTGGGGTCATTCTCCATCGCCTTGCGGAGACCCGCATTGATGGCCCGGCCAAATGTCATGGTGGACATTAGCGGCTCACCTCCTTGGAGGAATCAGAATCAGTGGAGTCAAATGACGCCAGATAGCGCTCATAGTGGTCCTGCTGGCGGTCAAGCCAGGAATTGGGGGTGCTGTAGACGTTCTTGAAGACGTCCATCGCCTCGGGCTCCGCCATGGTGACGCAGCCTTCGCGCAGCCGGGCCGCGACGTCGTCGGCCGTGGCCCTCACCGAGTCCGTGAAGTCGGATGACAACAGTCCCCGCTCATCGAGCAGGCCGGCAAGCCGCGCTATGGGGTCTTTGGCCGCCCAATCCTCCAACTCGTTGGCATCCCGGTATTTGGTGGGGTCATCCGCAGTGGTGTGGGGACCCATCCGGTAAGTCACCGCTTCAATGAAACTGGGGCCGCCACCGGTCCGTGCACGTTCCAGCGCTTCCCGGGTGACCGCCATGCAGGCAAGAACGTCGTTCCCATCGACCCTCACAGACGGAATGCCGAACCCCGGCGCCCGCTGCGCGATTGGTACATGGGCTTGCAGTCCAACCGGCTCAGAAATTGCCCAGTGATTGTTCTGGCAGAAAAAAATGACCGGGGCCTGGTAGCTTGCTGCGAAGACCAGCGCCTCATTGACATCACCCTGGCTGGTGGCACCGTCACCGAAATAGGTGACGGCCACGGCATCGTCGCCATCATGTTGGATGCCCATCGCATAGCCGGTGGCGTGGAGGGTCTGTGCACCGATGATCACCTGGGGCGTTGCCATGTTGATTTCGAACGGATCCCAACCGGAGGACGCGTTCCCCCGCCAGACCCTGAGGATGTCCGTCAGATCCACTCCGCGGCAGTAGGCCACGGCGTTCTCCCGGTAGCTTGAGAAGACAAAGTCATCCACCCGCAGCGCACGGCCGGACCCGATCTGCGCGGCCTCCTGGCCCAGCAACGGTGGCCACAGGGCAAGCTCGCCCTGCCGCTGCAGCGCCGTGGCTTCGGAGTCGATCCTTCGGACCACAACCATGTCCTCATACAGGGACTGAAGGGCCGGGCCGTCAATGTCCTCCACCCAGCGGTCGTACACAGCATTCTGCCGGCGCTCTCCCTGGGGAGTGATGAGCTGGACCAGCTCATTCCCGTCGCCGCCAGACACAACGTCATTCAGAGCCACAATTGCACGCAACCTTCGTCTTCGCAGCCGGTGGACCCCGTTATCGGGAGTTCGCCGGCACCCGGGCGTCGTTACCCAAAGATATTGTGACCCTACTCACGGGGGCCACACAGCACAACCGATTGATCATTGACTGAGCATTATGCACTATTTGCCAAACGTCCGTCGTGCTAATGTTGCGCACTATGCAACCGCTGGACACCACCGACACCCGACTCCTGATGGCCCTGGCCAAAGACCCGCGCCGCACCGTGGTTGCGCTGGCGCAGAAGCTTGGCCTCTCCCGAAACACCGTCCAAGCACGGATGACCCAGCTTGAGAAGAAGTCGGTTTTCCTGTCCTTTGAGCGCCGGATCAACCCGGCGGCTCTGGGGTACCCGCTCATGGCCTTCATCCACGTCCACGTGGACCAGCGGAAGCTGACGGAAGTCACCCACCGGCTGTCCGAGATTCCCGAAGTGCTGGAGGCATACGGGCTGACCGGTCAGGCGGACATTCTTGTCCGGGTGGTCTCAGCCGACGCGGAGGACCTTTTCAGGATCAATGGAAAGATCCTGGGCTGCGATGGCGTGGAGCGATGCGACACGTCGCTCGCGATGGGCGAACTGGTCCCCTACCGCGTGGAGCCTCTCCTGGAGCGCGGACCCCGCAGCTAACTGCAGGATCCCGGAAAGGGTTTGCACCCATCCAAAGGACGCCTCTGGTTCGAACAGTGGTCAAAGCTCCCGAAGGAGGAGCTCGACCGGAAACCACATAGTGGGATCTGGTGACTTTGAAAGAAGGCAAGCCATGCGCACCTCTCCAAACCGTCTCTTAGCCACAGTCTTCGGAGCCGTCTACCTCCTGGTGGGCATCCTGGGATTTTTTGTCACAGCGGGTGTCGGCTTCTTCGCCACCGAGGGAAATGTCCTGATTGTCTTTGAGGTCAACCCTCTGCATAACGTGATTCACCTCGCCATCGGTGCTGCCCTGTTGCTGGGAGGACTCAACTCTGTGGCGGCGGCCAAAGGCGTTAACACCACTGTGGGTGCCGTCTACCTGCTCGTTGGCATCCTTGGGCTGTTCCTGGTCGGAACCAGCCTGAACATCATCGCGCTCAATGGTGCGGACAACGTCCTCCACCTGGCCAGTGCTGTGCTGCTCCTCGGAGTTGGACTCTCACAGGACAAGCGCGCCAGCAACACCCGCGCCCGCGCCCACGCAGCCTGATCCCCGCCCGGATCTGATGCCCACCATGTCCTCCACACAGCTTGCAGACCGGGGTGCTCCCGCGCCCACGACGGCGGACGGGCAGCATGGCCCCGCACAGCCTCCGGCAGCCGTCCTGCCGGAGGCTGTGCGGCAGCTGGGCGCTTTTGCCGCTTTCGGGTCAGGGCTGATGTTCTTTGCGCTTGCCTCCGATGTTCTCGTAGCCTCCACACCGGACTTGTCCGGCTGGTACTACGGACCGGCCGGCGCCATGCTGGTCTGGGCTGTTCTTCAAACGGCCTGGGCCGTTGCCTTTCTCCGCGCCGGTGACCAACGCCCTTCCTTTGTCAGCAGGCTCCTCCTGGCAACTTTGCCGGCACTCCTGCCGATTGCCTGCACAACATCGATCGCGGTTCTGGGATGGAGCGCCTTCCTGGTGCCCCCAACCACCCGCACCCTGAGCGCAACGCTGATATCCGCCGTCGTGCTTCAACTCATTCTCCTGTCCTGCCTGGGTTACCTGCGGCGGCGGGTTGCCGCTGCTCCGAAACCGGCACGTCCTCCTTCCGCCGGCAGGCTTCTCGCCGCGATGTTTGCCTCCGCGCTGCTCGTTGCCCGCGTCGCGACTCCGGGACTTGCGGCGTCCACAGCGGGCGACTTCGCCGTCCCCCACGGTGAGCACGAAACTGGCCAACCCGGGCCCATGCCGCAGCCGTCGGAACCACACGGA
>NZ_KI915004.1:31544-35402 GCF_000520595.1 Arthrobacter sp. H5 | reverse complement strand
CTGGATCGGCGGAACCAGGACCCTTCGGCTCTTACGGTATTCAGCTGGAATCGATCAGTGGTTGGTTGCCTTCTCGGCACCCACACCGGTCAAGGACCGAACCTCCATCTCTGCCTGCTTTTGCGGATCCTCGGTCTTCTTCGAGAGGACTGTTCCCAGCCAGCCAAGGAAGAACGCCAGCGGAATCGACACGATGCCCGGGTTGTTGAGCGGGAAGATCGCAAAGTCGGCGCCGAGGATCATTGACGTCTCGCCTCCTGACACCACCGGCGAGAAAGCGATCAGCACAATCGCAGCACTCAGCCCGCCATACATGCTCCACACCGCGCCCTGGGTATTGAACCTCTTCCAGAAGAGCGAGTAGATGATGGTGGGAAGGTTTGCGCTGGCCGCCACGGCGAAGGCCAGAGCCACCAGGAACGCCACGTTCTGGCCCTGGGCGCCGATGCCTCCCACGATGGACAGCAGTCCAATGACGACGACGGTGCGCCGCGCGACTTTGACCTCTCCGTCAGGATCGACGTTGCCCTTCCGCACCACATTCGCGTAGATGTCGTGGGCGAAGGAAGCGGCTGCCGTGATGGTCAATCCGGCCACCACCGCAAGGATGGTGGCGAACGCGACGGCGGAAATGACACCGAGCAGGATCGGCCCGCCCAGCTCAAAGGCCAGCAACGGGGCAGCCGAGTTCACGCCACCGGGAGCTGCGGTGATCCGGTCGGCGCCGATCAGCGCTCCGGCTCCGTAACCCAGGACCAGGGTGAACAGGTAGAACGCTCCAATAAGCCAGATGGCCCAGACCACCGACCGGCGGGCCTCTTTGGCCGTAGGAACGGTGTAGAAGCGCATCAGGACGTGAGGCAGCGCAGCCGTTCCCAGTACCAGTGCGAGCGCCAGTGAGATGAAGTCGAGCTTGGAGGTTCCCGTTGCGCCGTACTGCAGTCCGGGATTGATGATGTCGGGGTTTCCGGCCGTTTCGATGGCCGCACCCAGCAGGGTGGACAGGTTGAACCCGTGGATGGCCAGGACCCAGATTGTCATGACGAATGCGCCGGCGATCAGGAGGCAGGCTTTGATGATCTGCACCCAGGTTGTTCCCTTCATGCCGCCAACAAGCACGTAGAGGATCATCAGCGCGCCAACAACGGTAATCACCAGGGACTGACCCACCCGGTCATCGATGCCGAGCAGCAGCGAAACCAGGCCGCCGGCGCCGGCCATCTGCGCCAGCAGATAGAAGAAGCAGACAGCAAGCGTGGTGATCGCCGCAGCGATCCTCACCGGCCGTTGCTTCAGACGGAAGGACAGAACGTCCGCCATGGTGAATTTGCCGGTGTTGCGCAGGAGTTCAGCAACCAGGAGCAGCGCAACAAGCCAGGCCACCAGGAAGCCGATCGAGTAGAGGAAGCCGTCATAGCCATTGATTGCGATCGCGCCGACTATGCCCAGGAACGATGCCGCCGAGAGGTAGTCACCGGCAATTGCGGTTCCGTTTTGGGGCCCGGTAAAGGACCGGCCGGCGGCATAGTAGTCCGCCGCGGTTTTGTTGTTCCGGCTTGCCCGAAGGACGATCACGAGGGTAATCGCTACGAAGACTCCAAAAATGGTGATGTTCAGCCATGGCTCGCCCACCTGAGTGGACTCCACGGTTTGGAGGGGAAGGGCGCGGTTCATTTGTTGTCTCCATTTTCGTGGAAGACCTCTGGTGCCTCGGCCTCAAGTTCGTTCCGTAGCTCCTCCGCGATCGGATCGAGGCGCTTGTTGGCGTAACTGACGTACCACATGGTGATTCCAAAGGTGCTGACAAACTGGAGCAGTCCAAGAATCAGACCAATGTTGATGTTGCCGAAGACGGGAGTGGACATGAAGTCGTGCGCGTAGTCGGCCAGCAGGACGTATAGGAAGTACCACAGCAGAAAGACCACTGCCATGGGAAAAACAAAGCTTCGATGGCGTTTGCGCAGTTCCTTGAACTGCGGCCGCTGCTGGACTTCGGTGAAGTCCACGGCAGCCGCTTGTGCGGCTCCCGGTGCGGACGGGTCGTGACCCATTGTTCCTCCTCATTAAGGATGTCTCCGGCACCGGTTCCGGGACATTGTGAATTGTCCCGGCATTAGGCGTGGAGGTGTGACTCCCATCACTCTCGACCACGTGGGTGGCCTTTTCCAGTACCTCCGCCGGGTGGATCGCTGAATGCACCGGGAGGTGCGGTGAACGGGCGGGCTGCTGCGCTGAACGGTGGGCACTTCGCAGGCGGCTACTCTTGACGGATGGTCAGTCCAGCCGTTGACATCGCTCTGGTGGGCGCCGTCGTCGTGATCGCCGTCGCAGTGGTCGCAGCGCTCGGTTTCAAGTTATCCCGTTCCTACCGCGATCTCGGATCCGATGCCGACCGTGCCACCTACGCCACACTGCACACCGCCGCACTGGCCTCGGAGCACCTGAGGGCGGGCCTCACCCCGGGCGGTGCGTCCAAGGCCAGCCGTCACCTGCGCGGGCTACTCCGTTGCGATTCCCTGCTCATCACGGACACTGACGCCGTGCTCGCCTGGGACGGGACCGGTGTCATGCCGGAACGCGTCCTGGAACTGGTGCGAAAAGTGCTGGAGAGCGGCCGCACCCAGATATTCCGTCGGGATCAGATGGCCGCGGTAGGAGCCGACGACGGCGCCACGGAGGTGGTCATCTCCCCCATCCAGGTGGACAAGAGGGTGGTTGGCACAGTGGGCGCCTTCGCGCCGCACGTGAACGCGGGGTTGGTCCGGGCAGCCAACGAGGTGGCCGTCTGGGTGGCAACGCAGGTGGAGCTTGCCGAACTGGATTCCTCGCGCACCCTTCTGATGGAAGCCGAGGTCCGTGCCCTGCGCGCGCAGATCAGCCCGCACTTTATCTACAACTCCCTCAATGCCATTGCGTCCTTCATCAATACAGACCCGCAGCGGGCCCGTGAACTGGTAGTGGAGTTCGCCGATTTCACCCGCTATTCCTTCCGCAGACACGGCGACTTCACCACCGTCGCCGAGGAACTGAAGTCCATAGACCGCTACCTGCTCCTCGAACGGGCGCGCTTCGGCGACCGGCTGCGGGTCAGCCTGCAGATCGGACCCGAGGTCCTCAGCACCGTCATCCCCTTCCTCAGCCTGCAACCCCTGGTTGAGAACGCAGTGCAGCACGGTTTGGATTCGAAGGACGGCACAGGACATATCACCATTGCTGCCCACGATTCGGGAGCGTTCGCCGAAGTGACCATAGAGGACGACGGCGTCGGGATGGACCCGGAGCATCTCCGCTCCGTACTGGCCGGCCACACCGAAGGCGTGCATGTTGGCCTGAGGAATGTCGATTCCCGGCTGCGGCAGGTCTATGGAGACAATCATGGGCTCGTGATCGACACCGCTCCCGGCGCCGGCACCCTGATTACCATGCGCATTCCCAAGTCCCAGCCGGGGCATCAGACATGATGCGGCGGCGGCCATCCGTGGCGCCGTGACAGCGTAATCTTGGCCCATGGTCAATGTTGTCATCGCGGACGATGAACTGCCTGCAATCGAGGAATTGGCGTACCTGCTTTCGCAGGACGCAAGGATCGACACAATCCACCGCGCATCCAATGGCGCTGAGGCCCTTCGCGCACTCGAAACCCACCCTGTGGACGCCTTGTTTCTCGACATCCACATGCCCTCGCTGTCAGGCCTGGACATTGCACGCGTCATCTCCCGCTTCAGCAGGCCACCCGCCGTCGTTTTTGTCACGGCCGATGAGGATCGTGCGCTGGAAGCCTTTGAACTGCGCGCAGTGGATTACCTGCTCAAACCCGTCCGTACCGAGCGGCTGGCCGAATCGGTGCGGCGGATCTGT
>NZ_KI915004.1:28929-31444 GCF_000520595.1 Arthrobacter sp. H5 | reverse complement strand
GGTGCGGCGGATCTGTGAGCTGATGGAGGAAGGCACACCGCCGCCCGAGGTGATCACGGTGGATCAAGGCGGTATCAGCCGCATGATCCGGCGGGACGAGATCCGGTATGTGCAGGCGCAGGGTGACTATGCGCGGCTGCACACCGCCGAGTCAAGCTATCTCATCCGCATTCCACTGAATGACCTGGAACGCCAATGGGCGGACGCGGGATTTGTCCGGATACACCGCTCTTATCTTGTGGCCATGGATCAGGTACACCAGGTCAAACTGGGCGCCGGCAGGGCAAGTGTCCTGGTTGGCGACGCCGAACTGCCCGTGAGCCGCAGGCACCTCGCGGACATCCGCGGCCGGCTCGAAGAGACCCGGCTCAGGCCAGGCCAGTGATGGGCAGACGCATGTGAGCACTGACCCGCCCAAACCGCCGCGCGTTCGGGTCACGGCACCGCGGACCCGCCTGGAATCCGCAGCCGGAGCCTATCCCGTCTCGCGCGAGATGGCAGAACAGTCGGACGTCGGCGAGCTTTTCATCCGGTCGCTCATCCGGTCACAGCTGCGTCTTGCCGTTGTAGTCGCATCGGGATTCCTGTTCATCCTCATCGGGATTCCCGTGGTGATCGCGACCTTTCCGGTGATCAGCGACCTCACGGTGTTCACCGTCCCGCTGCCTTGGGTACTCCTGGGCCTGGGCATCTATCCGCTGGTGATCAGCTGCGCGGCACTCTACGTCCGCAGTGCCTCCCGGAACGAAAAGAGATTCAGGGACCTGGTGGATGATTCCTGAACTGAACCCGGCTGTGGGCTACGTCTCCCTGATCCTCGTCTCCCTGAGCACTGTGCTCATCGGCATTTATGGACTGCGGATTTCCCGCACCACGGGCGATTTCTACGTGGCATCCAGGACTGTCCGGCCCTGGTGGAACGCCTCGGCGATTGGCGGTGAGTACCTCTCCGCAGCGAGCTTCCTTGGCGTGGCCGGCCTCATCCTGATCTCTGGAGTCGACGCGCTGTGGTTCCCCATCGGCTACACGGCCGGCTACCTGATGCTCCTGCTCTTTGTTGCCGCGCCCCTGCGCCGCTCAGGTGCTTACACCATTCCCGACTTCGCCGAGGCACGTCTCGACTCGGTGATGGTACGCCGGGTCACCAGCCTGCTGGTCATCGCCGTGGGCTGGCTCTACATTGTGCCGCAGCTGCACGGCGCCGCGCTGACTGTCCGAATCACCACGGGACTGCCGTCCTGGGTGGGATCCGTGGCCGTGGTGGTGGTGGTCTGCCTGAGCGTTGTCACCGGCGGGATGCGTTCAATCACGTTTGTCCAGGCGTTCCAGTACTGGCTCAAGTTGACCGCTCTGGCCGTCCCCATCGTCTTCATCCTTCTGCAGCTGGGCAGCACCGGCGGACCCATCACCAATGGAGGTGCGGTTTTCAGCGCCGACCTCAATGTCACGGACGACGCCTCGCTCTACCGCAATATCTCGCTTGTCATAGCGCTGCTATTCGGAACTCTCGGTCTGCCGCATGTCCTGGTGCGCTTCTACACCAATCCGGATGGCGCCTCCGCGCGCCGCACCACGCTGATTGTGCTGGGCCTGCTCTCGGTGTTCTACCTGTTTCCCACCCTCTACGGCATCCTGGGGCGGATTCACACCCCGGAACTGGCAGCTAGCGGTTCCGCAGACGCCACTGTGCTGCTGCTGCCCAGCCGGATTTTCGACGGCTCCGCTGGAGACCTGCTCACGGCGCTCGTCACAGCCGGGGCTTTTGCTGCTTTCCTGTCGACCTCCAGTGGGCTGGTGGTTTCCCTGGCCGGCGTGGTCAGCCAGGATCTTTTTCACGGGAGCGTGAAGGGTTTCCGATGGGCGGCGGTAATTTCTGCAGTCATTCCGTTGGGGTTTGCCCTCCTGACGGATACGCTCGCCCTGGCCGGAAGCGTCAGCATGGTCTTCGCCTTCACAGCATCCACCATTTGCCCGCTCTTGGTCCTTGGCATTTGGTGGCGGGGCCTTACCGATATTGGCGCAGTGGCCGGGATGCTCGCCGGAGCGGTTCTGTGTGGCGGATCAATCCTGCTGTCCGCGGCTCTTGGTCCGTCGGCACCCTCCAGCAGGGAATGGCTTGAGCAGCCCGCCTTATGGACGGTACCCAGCGCTTTTGCCGTGATGATTGTGGTCTCCCGGCTGACTGCGGGCAGGAAGCCGGCTGGTACCTCCCGGATCCTCGCCCGCCTGCACACGCCCGAGCAACCGTAAAACCGGGCCCGTGTCAGTCGATCGCGGCCATGAGTTCGACAACTTTGTCCAGGAAGGCATCCACCTGGGCTTCCTCGTATCCGTCGGGACCAACGGCCTCTCTGAAGACCGACCGGCGGACAAAGTCAACGCTCAGCGGCAGGTCATTCTCGAAGTAGCCCAACAGTTCGTTGCACAGCGCATCGACATCTTCCACGTCGTAGCTTGAGGCGTTGGCGCGGGCGGGGCGGCGAAACCGGTCACCGGCCGGCCGGTGCAGCCTGCC
>NZ_KI915004.1:27473-28829 GCF_000520595.1 Arthrobacter sp. H5 | reverse complement strand
CCGGTGCAGCCTGCCCCGGAGAACAGCGGAAATGCGGCCGATCTGCATCAGCCAGGCCTCTTCGCCCTTCGAATCGATCATGGCGTCGCGCTCCTGCTGGGCAAAGACATCCTCCAGGCGGTCCAGCGCCGCGTCCACGGCACGGGGTTCATAGCCGCCCTTGGCCGGCTCGAATGCCATTGACCGGACATCCCTGCTGGTGATAGCTTCGCCGGTCAGGTCATCGGCGTTGTAATAGGCCCTGGCTCGGGTAAGGAACCGGTCCACCTGTTTGGTGTTGTAGCCGAGTTCGCGGCGTTCAACCCGGGCGAAAGGTGAGCTGCCGCGGCTGGCGTCGTCCATAGTGATGTGTGTCTTTCTCATCGTCGATTGCGTCATGGGAGTACCCTGCGTGATGTCATGCCTAGAGGAATCCCGGTACCAATGTAACCGACAGGAGGAATGCCACCGGGGAAGCAAAGACTATTGAATCCAACCTGTCCATCAGTCCACCGTGCCCCGGAAGGATGGTGCTCATGTCTTTAACGCCCAATTCCCGCTTAATCATCGATTCCGCGAGGTCGCCGGCGGTAGCTGCGGCGACCACCGCCACGGCGAGCAGGATTCCCACCCAAAACGGCCGCTCCAAAAGGAAAACGGTGGCGAGCACGCCTACCACCATCGCGCCGCCCACCGAGCCGGCAAATCCTTCCCAGGATTTCTTCGGACTGATTTTCGGCGCCATGGCGTGCTTCCCGAAGAAGGCGCCAACGAGGTAGCCGAAGGTATCGTTCGCCACCACGAGTAGCAAAAGGATTGCCACCTTCAGTGAACCTTCCGGCTCATGCAGCAGCAGCATGGCGAAGCTGAGCAGGAAGGGGACCCACAGCAGCACAAATGCTCCCGCCATCATGCTTCGCGCGGCATCCGGTGCCGGATCGAGGCTTCGCCACAGGGCAAGTGCTGTTACCGAGAGGACGACGGCGTAGGCCAGCGCTTCCGGTCCGCCAAGGAACGCTGCAAACGGCATCGCAACGCTTGCAGCCACGGCAGGCACCAGAGGCACCTTTATCTGTCTGACCTCCAGTGCCCGGGAAATCTCCCAAACGCCGACCACCCCAAACATGGTGCTGAGGGCCACGAAGGCTATGGGAAGAAAAAGGATGCCTCCCAGCACGGAGAAGAGCAGCGCCAGGCCCACCGCAATTGCTGCCGGCAGGTTCCTGCCCGCGCGCGATTCGCTTCCGTTGCCAGCCTGCCTGGGCTTTCGCGAAAACCTGCCGTGCTTTTGTTGGGCGGCTGCCTCCCGGAGGGCCCGGCGGCCCGGAGGTGCGTGGGTGGGTGCGTGGCGGGCTGCCGCCTCTGGTGCTGCGTCAG
>NZ_KI915004.1:15001-27373 GCF_000520595.1 Arthrobacter sp. H5 | reverse complement strand
GGCAGGCGTTCCGCCAGCCTTTGCGGAAGGCTGGACATCGCTCATTAGACCTCGAGGAGCTCGGATTCCTTGCGCTTCAGCAATTCATCAATGTTGTCTGCATGGGCCTTGGTTTGGGCATCGAGTTCCTTCTCCGCCCGCGATCCCTCGTCTTCCCCTGCATCGCCGTCCTTGACGAACTTGTCAATGCCGTCCTTGGCCTTCCGGCGGATGTTCCTGATGGAAATTTTTGCGTCCTCCGCCTTAGCCCGGACCAGCTTGACGTATTCCTTGCGGCGTTCCTCAGTCAGTTCCGGAAGCACCACCCGGATGACGTTGCCGTCATTGGAGGGATTGGCGCCCAGATCAGAGTCCCTCAATGCCCGTTCAATGTCCGAGAGCGCTGCCCTGTCGAAGGGCGTAATCAAAAGCGTGCGTGCTTCAGGATTCTGGAAGGACGCCAGCTGCTGGAGTGGCGTCGGCGCACCGTAATAGTTGACCATCACCTTGGAAAAGAGGGAAGCGTTCGCGCGCCCGGTGCGGACCGTGGCGAAGTCTTCCTTGGCTACCTCAACCGCCTTGTCCATTTTTCCGGTGGCCTCTGACAATGTCTCTTCAATCACGATTTCTCCTTTGGTGCCGCTTCCGGTTCAGTTCCTAATCCTAGTTCACGGTGAACGCGTGGCCGGGCAGCCTGCGGGGTGCGAACAATCCTCATTCGTCAGGGGGAAACCACTGTTCCAATGGTCTCGCCGAGAATGGCCCGGGTGACGTTGCCTTCACCTTCCATGCCGAAGACCACCATGGAGAGGTTGTTGTCCTTACACATGGTCATGGCGGTTTGATCCATCACGCGGATGTCCTGGCGCAGCGCGTCATCGTAGGACAGGTTGTCGAGCTTGCGGGCGTCCGGATCCTTCCGCGGATCGGCTGTGTAGACGCCGTCGACGCCGCTTTTGGCCATGAGCACCACATCTGCGTGGACCTCAAGAGCCCGCTGCGCAGCGACGGTGTCGGTGGAGAAGTAGGGCAGCCCGGCTCCAGCACCGAAGATGACCACCCGGCTCTTTTCGAGGTGCCTGATGGCCCTCCGTGGGATGTATGCCTCAGCGACCTGTCCCATGGTGATGGCGCTCTGCACCCGGGTCTCCACTCCTGCCTGCTCCAGAAAGTCCTGAAGGGCAAGGCAGTTCATAACCGTGCCGAGCATCCCCATGTAATCGGCGCGTGAGCGGTCCATGCCGCTCACGGATAGCTCCGCGCCGCGGAAGAAGTTTCCTCCGCCCACGACCACGGCCACTTCCACCTGACCGACGGTGGCCGCGATCTGCTTTGCGATTCCCCGCACAGTCTCCGGATCAACGCCCAGCTTGCCGCCGCCGAAAACCTCGCCGGAGAGCTTCAACAGCACACGGCGTCTTCCCGTCTCCGTGCCGCTTTTACCCGTCTTATAGCTGTCCATGGTGCCTCCCCGGCAATTGTGCATGCGTTGAAAGTCTGTGCTTCACACCGGTGTGGTGTGTCCGCAGGTACGGACAAGACGAAGGGGTGGTCACCGCGGTGACCACCCCTCCATCATGTCAAACAATATGCAAGCGATTACAGGTTATGCACCAACCCGGAACCGGGCAAAGCCCTTCGCTTCGACGCCGGCATCGGCCAGAACCCGTGCTACGGACTTCTTGGCGTCCTTGGCGAACGCCTGGTCAACCAGCACGCCCTCCTTGAAGAAGCCCGTCAGGCGGCCTTCCACGATCTTGGTCAAAGCGGCCTCAGGCTTACCTTCGGCGCGGGCAGTCTCGTCAGCGATCCGGCGCTCGGTCTCCACCAGCTCTGCGGGGACTTCCTCCCGTGTCAGGTAGGTCGGCGCGTAGGCGGCGATGTGCACGGCCACGTCATGCGCGGCTTCCTCAGCTGCGGAGCCATTGCCGTCGACGGCAAACAGCACTCCTACCTGGGCGGGCAGGTCTTTGGAGGTCTTGTGCAGGTAGGCGTCAACAATTGCGCCTTCCACACGTGCCACGCGGCGGATGTCGACCTTCTCCCCGAGCAGTGCACCGGCTTCGATGACGTGTTCGGACATTGGACGCCCGTCCACGGAGTGTGCGAGCAGCGCCGCGACATCGGCTGCGCCGGATTCCGCGGCTGCCTCGAGCACCTTGTTGGAAAACTCAACGAAAGGGCCCGCCTTGGCCACGAAGTCGGTTTCACAGTTGACCTCGACCATGACGCCCACTCCACCGTCGACCTTGGCAGCAACAAGGCCCTCGGCCGTTGAACGTCCCTCGCGCTTGGTGGCACCCTTGAGGCCCTTGATGCGGATGAGCTCCATGGCCTTGTCCGCGTTGCCGTCGGCCTCGTCGAGCGCCTTCTTCACGTCCATCATGCCTGCGCCCGTGCGCTCACGGAGTGCCTTGATATCAGCGGCAGTGTAGTTTGCCATTTGAACTCCTCAGATAGATTACTTCTCGAAGATATGCGGGCCCCGGACTGAAGCCTGGGGCACATGGAAAGGGGTGCGGGATTATGTCCCGCACCCCTGTGGCTTTGATTACTTGCTGTTGCCCTCAGCTGCTTCCGTGGAAGCAGCTGAGGCGGCGGGGGCTTCGTCTGCCTTGGCAACAGTCGCCTCGGCTGGGGCTTCTTCGGCTGGGGCTTCGGCGGCGGGGGCTTCAGCTGCCTTGGCAACAGTCGCCTCGGCGGGGGCAACAGCTGCTGGAGTTTCCTCCGAACCGGCTGCCTCCGGTGCTGTGGCAGCAGCCGCCTCGGGGGCTGCGTTACCTTCCAGCAGTTCGCGCTCCCACTCAGCCAACGGCTCTTCAACAGCTGCGGCGTCGTTGCCCGACGCGCGGTTGTTGCGTGCGATGAGGCCTTCGGCAACGGCGTCGGCCACAACGCGGGTGAGAAGGTTGACGGCGCGGATGGCATCGTCGTTGCCCGGAATCGGGAAGTCGACCTCGTCCGGGTCACAGTTGGTGTCCAGGATGGCAACCACGGGGATGTTGAGCTTCTTGGCCTCGTCAATGGCGAGGTGTTCCTTCTTGGTGTCAACAACCCACACGATGGACGGTGCCTTGGTCAGGTTCCGGATTCCGCCAAGGTTGCTCTCCAACTTGGTGAGCTCGCGGCGCAGGAGCAGCATCTCCTTTTTGGTGTGTCCCGATCCGGCGACGTCCTCGAAGTTGATCTCCTCGAGTTCCTTCATCCGCTGAATCCGCTTGGACACGGTCTGGAAGTTGGTCAGCATACCGCCGAGCCAGCGCTGGTTCACGTAAGGCTGGCCGACACGCATGGCCTGCTCTGCGATAGCTTCCTGAGCCTGCTTCTTGGTTCCAACAAAGAGAACCGTCCCGCCGTGGGCAACAGTTGCCTTGATGAACTCGTAGGCGCGGTCGATATAGGACAGCGACTGCTGGAGGTCGATGATGTAGATGCCGTTGCGCTCGGTGAAGATAAATCGCTTCATCTTCGGGTTCCAGCGACGGGTCTGGTGGCCAAAATGTACGCCGCTGTCGAGCAGCTGACGCATAGTAACGACTGGCATGCCGTTCCTTTCCTAGGGCAGTTTCAACCTCAATAGTGAGGAGTCTGCCGGTTAACGGTTGATAGTGATCCGCACTGTTTGGCGGTTCTCCTGGTGCCCGTCAGTCCTGTAGACACATGCATCCAACCGGATTGCTCCGGACCGTAGGATGCGCGCCGTATTGGATCTCCCGGAGGAGAAGACAATCGGATCGGGGCACGCGTAGTCAGCTACCGAAGCCGGGACAGGTGTAAGAACACAGGTTCAGGCACAGCAAACTGCTCCGATAAGTGTACTACAGCAACACAGACGGTCCGCACCGCACGCCTCCCGTTGAAAGGCCGCACAGAGGCAAGCTCCCTGGAGTTATCCACATAGCGTTGATCGCACGGGTTAACCCTTCGATCGCAGTGGAAACTGAGTACATGTTGCACCTGCCACCACGTTCTTCCTCCGTCGGGGTCCGCAAGCTCTCCCGGATGACCACACCCGTTTTCCTGGCCGCGGCTGCGCTGATGTTTCTGGTGCTGCCAGGCACAGCGTCTGCGGACAGCAGCGTAGGCCAGTGGCAGTGGCCCGTATCCCCCGATCCTGCTGTCCTACGGCACTTCGAGCCGCCCCCGCAGAAGTGGATGCCCGGGCACCGCGGGGTTGATCTTGCATCGGTTGAAGCGGGCGGAATTCTTAGTCCCGCCGGCGGCGTCGTGGCGTTTGTCGGAACGGTGGTCGACCGTCCGGTGATCACACTGGATCACGGGGATGGTGTGCTCAGCAGCTTCGAACCAGTGTCAAGCAGTCTGGTCAAGGGCGAGGAGGTCACTGAGGGCCAGGTGATTGGCCAGCTCAGCACCGAAGCGCACTGCCCGGTGGCGTGTGTCCACTGGGGAGTCCGGCTGAATGGGGAATACGTCAACCCGTTGAACTATGTTTCGGACCGCCGCCCGTCCATCCTGCTGCCCCTTGACGGGTGAGGACGGGCGGGCGGGATGGGTGAGGATGGGTAGGCGGAACAGGTGAGGATGGACGGGCGGCTTCCCGTGGCTGCTAGACGAAGGCGGCAATACCGGTTATTGCGCGGCCGGTCACCAAGGTGTTGATCTCGTAAGTACCTTCGTAGGAGTAGATGGCCTCGGCGTCGGAAAAGATCTTCGCCATCTCATAATCAGTGACGATGCCGTTCCCGCCGAAGATGCTGCGCCCAAGCGCGACGCTCTCGCGCATCCGGGCTGTGGTGAATGCCTTGGCCAAGGCGGACTGTTCGTCCTTTGCAATGCCGTCATCCTCGAGTTGCGCGAGGCGCACCATCATCCCCATGGAGCTCACTGCGTTGCCGAGGATCTGTACCAATTGCTGCTGGATCAGCTGGAAGGACGCCAACGGCCTGCCAAACTGCTGCCTTTCCACCGCGTACCGGCGGGCGACATCGAAGGCGGCCAGTTGCTGGCCCACTGCCTGCCACGCCACCGACAGCCGCGTGATCTTGAGGACTTTATTGGTGTCCTTGAAGCTGTTGGCGCCCTTGAGATGGAAATCATCGTCAACCACCACGTTTTCCAGCAGGATGTCAGCGTTCTGGACGGTCCGGAGCGCAATCTTATTCTCGATCTTGGTGGCCGTGTACCCGTCAAGCGAAGTGTCCACCAGGAAGCCCTTGACCTGGTTGTCTGCCAGGTCCCGGGCGTAGATGACCACCCAGTCGGAGAAGGTGGCATTGCCGATCCAACGCTTGGCTCCGTTCAAGATCCAGGTGGCGCCGTCGCGCACTGCCGTGGTACGGGTTCCGCCGGCCACGTCGGAACCCCCAAGTGGTTCGGTCAGGCCAAAAGCGCCGATCTTTTTCATTGCGTAGATGTCCGGAAGCCAGGCTTCCTGCTGCTCAGGCGATCCCAGCGTTTCGATCGAACCAGTGAAGAGCCCGTCGTGTACCCCCATGAAGGTGGCGATGGACGTGTCAGCCCTGGTGAATTCCGCGTGCAGCAGACCGGCGTAAAGGTTGGAGAACCCCTGCCGGCGGACCGGGCTCATGACGTCGAGTTCGGCCATTTTGGGGATCAGTTCCTGAGGGAATTCGCCCTCGTTCCACCACCGGGCCGCGTGCGGGCGAACCTCGGCGGCAAGCCATTCTCGCACCTCACCCAGGCGGTCACGTTCCTTGCCGGTCAACAACGACTCGAAGGCATAGAAATCGCCGTCCGCATAGGGAAGATTGTTGGCGTCGATGGCAGGCTTACCCATGGATTAGTTTCCTCACTGTGATCCCGTCAGCCGCATATTGGCGGCTCAGCGTCAACACGCTCACCCGCAATGTTACCCGCAATGTTACCCGCCAGTAACTTAGTTCACAATCGCGCGCGTGCACTCAATAGATTCGGCGCACACAATGCCGAACATTGCACCCGAAACCGTTCAGCGCTCCAGACATTTCCAGTGCGCCAGCCGGTTTCGAGTGCGCGGACCGGCAAGAGGTACAAAAAACCCCGGCAGTTGAACTGCCGGGGTTCCTTGCTCGTAGGGCTGCTGGGGCTTGAACCCAGGACAAACGGATTATGAGTCCGCTGCTCTAACCAGCTGAGCTACAGCCCCGCGGCTCCCGCCGGAGCAGGGCCTGAATTAATGCACGGTCCATTCTAACGGCAGCTTGGGACGCCACAGTCACCCGGCTGGATGACGGCCTGAATGAACCACAGGAGCACGGAGTCGGCAGGTGACCGCACCAACATTTTCAGCCCGGAACGGGCGTCCCACAAGGGACACCGTGGCTAGACAGTTTCCCGTTCATGCGACTCGCCGTAGTAGAGGCTCTCGAAAGTCGTAAGCGTGGTGCCGATTCCATGGCGCTCCACCATGGCGCGGCTGACCTTGCCCATTCGCTCAAGCTCGGCCGGCGGCAGGGATACAACCTGCCCGATCCGCTCCGCAAGTTCATCACTCCGGTGGGGTGTGAAGAGATAACCGTTTCTGCCCTCCTCCACCAAGTGGGGCAGAGCCATCGCATTGGCCAGCAGGACGGGGGTGGACGCGGACATCGCTTCCAGGGTCACCAGAGACTGAAGCTCAGCGGTGCCGGGCTGGCAGAAGATGGTTGCCCGAAGGTACGCGAGGCGCAATTCCTCATCGCTGATCAGGCCCAGGAATTTGATCCGGTCGCCAAGTCCAAGGCGTTCCACCTGTGCCTGCAGTGCGGGCTTGACCTCGCCGCCCCCCACGATTTCCAAGTGCACGTTCAGATGGGCCGGCGTCTTTGCCACCGCGTCGATCAGCACGTCCACGTGCTTCTCCTCAGCAAGCCGGCCAACAAATAGCACTGTGGGATGATCGGACGTCTCCAGCATCTCGCCCGGCTTCAACTCATAATCCGCCGAGTCAATTCCGTTTGAGAGCGGGAGAACCTTGCGCAGAAAAGCGTGCTGGTGCATCGCCTTGGCAGCCAGGGGCGTTGGAGTTGTGACCACGGCCGCTCTTCCCATCACCTTGCCCATGTCGCGCCATGAATTCTTAGCCAAGATGTCCTTGAACCACTGGGGGAAGGGCAGAAACGGATTCAGGTTCTCGGGCATGAAATGATTTGTGGCAACCACCCTGATGCCGCGCTTGACCGCTTCGTAGAGGGTGTACTCCCCCACCATGTAGTGGCATTGGATGTGAACAACATCGGGCTGGACCCGGTCAAAAAGCAAGCTGATCTCTTTCTTGATCTCCCAGGGCAGGCAGATACGCCAGTACTCATGGGTTGGGACGCCATGGGACCTGAGCCGGTGCACCGTCCATTCCCCGCCCGGTTCCGTGTAGCTTTTTCCGTTACGGGTATTGGGGGCCAGTACGTGGACATTATGGCCGCGCGCAGTCATCCCCTTGGCCTGCCGGTATCCGAACTGCGCCGCACCGTTGATGTGGGGCGGGTACGTGTCTGCGGCAATAAGGATGGTGAGCGGCATTCTTTGTGCCGGGTCTGTCACTTCAGTGTTCCCCAAGTCTTCCAGCCGGTGGATATGCGTCAGGCGGACACTACCGCCGCGTCTCTTTTCGGCGCTGAACCACATCAGGATGATGCCGGGACAACGCGATGACCCCCACAATAGCAACGAACGCTGCTACTCCCATGGATATCGCTATGACAGATTCCACGTTGGGTTGCAGCTCACCCAGAACGACAATGCCGACGGCGATTCCCACTATTGGATCAATGACCGTCAGGCCAGCTATCACCAGATCCGGGGGACCCGTGGCGTAGGCACTTTGCACAAACCAGAAACCGAGGGCTGCCGCCGCAACGATCGCAAGGAGACTGTACGGCGGCACGTTCAAGAGGAACCGACCGTTGGGATCGAGCACGTGCGTGGCAATGATCTTGGTCAGAACGGCAACAAATCCGAACAGCACGCCGGCTCCAAGGATGTAGGCGAATGCGCCGAGCCTCCGTTTGAACATCACTGCCAATGAGCCAAACAGTGCCACGGCGGCAAACAGCAGCAAAACCGCCGTCAGCTCCTGATGAGGCAGGACAACGTGGTCTTTGCGCGTGACGTTCACGGCAAGCAGGACAAACAGGGCGCTCCCGCTCACGCAGGCGGAAATCGCTACGACGGTGGCCCGGTTGATCCTCACGCCCTGATCCTTGGAATTCACAATGGTGGTGATCACCAGCGCAATGGCGCCGATCGGCTGCACCACGGTAAGGCTCGCCAGGCTCAGAGCAATGACATTCAGGACCATTCCAGCACCCAGCAGCACCAAGCCCAACACCCAGCGCGGGTTGCCGAACAGCCGGATGAGGCCGCGCGAATTCAGCGAAAGTCCGCCGGTGTTGGAACGCACGGCACTGCCCTGACGTTGCGCTCCCACCGCAAGGAAACATGCGCCCAGCAGCGCCAGCCCGATTGCTAGCCAGGCCATGCGCCAGCTTTCGTGAGTCCGTAAACCGGAGAGGACAGCATAGGGTCAGGCGTCATCGACCGCGCCCTCGCCGGGAACCGGGGTCCGCTCCGCACGGTATTTCCGATGAGCTGCGGTGAAATACCCGTAGAAGGCGATCAGGTGACCCACACAGCCGATGATCAAAATGATGTGCGCAGTGACAATCAGCCATTCCTGATTGAAGCCCGGTACCCGATGGAGCAGGAGCATGGGCGAGCCGACCAGCAGCAGCGCAGTGCGAATTTTGCCCACGTTGGTGACCGGCAGATGCAGTGGACCCCGGAACAGAATCAACGCATTGAGGATGAGGATCGTGTCAGGGATAACAATGGTCCACACCAGCCAGGCCGGAGCCACTCCGTCAACCACAAAAGTTATGGCGATGACGATCAGGGCCGTACGGTCAGCCACCGGGTCAAGCCATTTGCCCACTGAGGAGACCTGGTTGAATCGCCGTGCAATATAGCCGTCCACCCAGTCGGTGGAACCCAGAACCACAAGGGTGATCACTGCGGCCGCATACTGCTGCTGGACGATAAACCACACAAACAGCGGAACGCCGAGAAACCGGACCACCGTGATGATGTTGGGTATGGTCCAGAAAGTGTCCAGCTCTGCAGCTTCCTGCCCTGGCCGTCCCCCGGCGCCAATAAGTCTGATCACTATCCCTCCGCTCCCATTATGCAGGCAGTGATGACGCTATCGGGTTATTTCCCTGGCTACCTGGTCATCAGCCTTCGGACCATGACTGCAATCGCGGCTGCCGACGCCGCGACGACGCTCAGTGGCTTCCACCGATCTGCCAGGGTGATGTTGTGCCTCGCGGGCCCAGGTGTTGCGGCATGGCTTTGACCCGTTGTGGAAGCGGCTGCTTCCTTGGCTTTGGCTGCACCCTCGCTGGCCTTGGCTTTTGTCTTCGCAGAGAACGCGCGCCAGCGGGTCTTGAAGTCCAGGCCGCGGTCCAGGTCATCGCGGGCTTCGGCGAGGTGGTCGCGGCGCCGTCCCGAACGACTGCGGAGTTCAGCGTACGACGGCGCGGGCGGCTTCGGGGCGCCGTCGGCCTTGTCTTTGGGCTTCTTCTCTTCCTTGGGCTTCTGCACATCGAGCGTGGCCGGGTCGAACCGGCGGCCCTCCTTCAGCACACCGATGTCGTACTTCACGCCACGAATGGCATCCACTGGCATCAACGGCAAGGTTTTCTTGAACCGCGCCAGCCCGATGAGCGCCGCAATGACGGCGATAATGAGGAACAGTGCCGCAACACACAGTGCCGCGAGCCACGGCGGCATGATCGTTGCGAGTCCCATGATCGCAGCGACGATCAAGGCAATGACGAGGAATGCCCCGAAAACCAGGGCAACTGCAAAGAAGGCGGCCGCAATTCCGGCCTTAATACCCTTCTGCTTCATCTGCTCCAGCGCAAGCGAATACTCGTCGCTGAATTGGCGCGGGGTGAGCCGGGCGAGGAGCCTGATTAGCCCAACTACCGATGGTGTGCCGTTGGAGCGTTTTTCCCGAGTGCTAGCCGAGCTGTCCATCCGCCCTGCCTCCGTCCACTAGTTGTTCAAACCCTAAACCTGTTCCTAAAATTACCACTGACCCGCGCCCGAGTGTTTTCCGGATGCAGGCACCACTCCACCCCTCAGCGCGCAGCAAGTTCATCTCGGTCTTCCAGTTCGCGTCCGGCGTACTCCGTGAGCTGGGTTTTGACGAACCAGAAGGAGAGCACCGCAAACGCTGTGAACGCCGCATACATCACCCATAGCCCAAGGTTCCCGCTGACCCACGGGAACGCCAGCGTGACAATAAAGTTGAAAATCCAATTGACCATCGCGCCAACGCCGAGCGCAATGGAGCGGATCTTGTTCGGAAACATCTCGCCCAGCGTGACCCACATGACCGGCCCCCAGGTGGCGGCGAAGAAGATCACAAACAGGTTGGCTCCAACGAGGGCAACCGGGCCCCAGATTCCGGGGAGGATGATGTCCTCCCCGGCTCCGCTTGCCTGGAAGAATGACACCGTAGCTGCCAGCAGCCCCACGAACATTCCGGCCGAACCTGCCAGGAGCAGCTTCCGCCGCCCTATTCTGTCCACAAAAAGATGGCCACGAAAGTCATGGCAACGTTGATGATGGAGGTGATGACCGACGTCGTAAATGAATCGCTTTCGCTGAAGCCCACGGACTGCCACAACGTTGTGGAGTAGTAGAAGATGGCGTTAATGCCGACCAGTTGCTAGAAAGCGGCTATGGCCATTCCCACCCAGAGGATGGGTTGGAGACCCAGCATCGGCCCGCGCAGGTCCCGATAGCTTGTTTTGTCCTCAATGCGCAGGCTTGCCCGAATCTCATCCAACGTCCCGGCGGTCTCTGCAACGCCGGTCACCCGCGAGAGGATGCGCGCGGCGTCGTCATCCCGGCCTTTGCGGATCAGGTACTGCGGTGACTCCGGAATCATCAGTGCCAGTACGCCGTAGACAATCGCCGGCAGCACACCGACCAGCAGCATCCAGCGCCAGGCGGCCAGGCCCCACCAGAGCTCGTTCGCGGCGCCCCTGCACTGTTCGCGAGGAACGCGTCGGAAAGCAGGGCCGCGAAGATTCCCACGGTGATGGCAAGCTGTTGGACGCAGCCCAGCCCGCCCCGCCATTTGGCCGGCGCGATCTCCGCGATGTATCCGGGTGCTATTACCGACGCAATGCCAATGGCCAGCCCACCGGCCAGGCGCCACAGCATGAGGTCCCATTCGCTGAAGGCAAAGGCGGATCCCACTGAGTTGAGCGCAAAGAGAATGGCCGCGGCGACCATGATCACCTTCCGGCCCCACTTGTCCGCGAGCTCGCCAGCAAACCAGGCGCCCGCGGCGCAGCCGAGGAGCGTAATCGCAACCGTGAACCCGAGCACCGCTTCACCGAGGCCAAAGTCCTCCTGAATGGCGTCCACGGCACCGTTGATGACGGCCGTGTCAAAGCCGAACAGCAGTCCGCCCACGGCGGCCGCGACCGTAACTCCGATAACTTTGGCGGTGTGGGGACGGTTCAGGCTGTCCGGGGCATTACTGCCGCGGGAATTCGTGGCCACGCAGGGACTCCTTTGATTGATCGCTTCATGTCAGACTACGTCAATAGCAAGCACCCTTAGCAAGACGCCGCTGTCCAATAACCGTAGGATAGAAGAGGTGATGATTCGCCGCGGCACCCAAGGGATTTGATGCGCTGCCGCAAATCCCGATGGAAGCCCCCGCAGCCCGCACCCGTTACATTCCCTTTTGGCCAGCAACGTCGCTGCGGCACTCCCAATCCACAAGCCATCCAGATTTGTCCAGTGAGGTTTTAGTTGAGTACGATCATCCATCCAGGCGCAGCACTGAGCAGGCGTGAGAAGCTCATCTACGTGCTGATCCTCGGCGCACTCACTGCCCTGGGTCCCTTCACCATTGACCTCTACCTGCCCGCCTTCCCTGCCTTGCAGAGCGACCTTCAGGTGAGCGAGGCTGCTGTGCAGCTCACTCTCACCGGCACCATCATTGGCTTCGCCGCGGGGCAGTTACTGGTTGGCCCGCTCAGCGACAAGGTGGGCCGGCGGCTTCCGCTGATCATGGCGACAACCCTGCACGTCGCAGCATCGCTCGGCGCCGCACTGTCCACGGACATCACCATGCTGATGATCTTCCGTGTGCTCCAGGGCATGGGAGCCGCCGGCGGCGGGGTGGTGGCCATGGCCATGATCCGCGATCTGTTCAGTGGCTACCCGCTGGTCCGGATGCTCTCCTACATGGCGTTGGTGAACGGGATGGCTCCGATCTTTGCGCCGGTCATCGGTTCCCAACTGCTTATTGTGATGCCGTGGCCTGGCATCTTCTGGTTCCTTGCCGGCTACGGGCTGCTCGTGATCATCGCGGCGTCAGGATTTATTGTCGAGACCCTTCCCGCCGACCGCCGTAAGAGCTCAGGCTCG
>NZ_KI915004.1:12152-14901 GCF_000520595.1 Arthrobacter sp. H5 | reverse complement strand
CCGCCGTAAGAGCTCAGGCTCGACGGCCCTGCAGCGTTACCGGGCCGTGCTTACAGACCGCATCTTCATTGGAGTGCTGCTGGTGGGCGGCATGAACTTCTCCGGATTGTTCTCCTACCTGTCTGCGTCGCCCTTCCTTTTCCAAGACGTTTATGGCCTGGATCCGCAGCAGTATGGTTTGCTCTTTGCGGTCAACTCCCTGGGAATTGTCGCAGCCGTCCAAATCAGTGCGAGGGTGGTCCGGCGGATTGGGCCCCAATGGGTCATCGCGTACTCGACGGCGTCGATGCTTCTGATGTCGCTACTGATTGTGCTCTTCGACCAGCTGGAATTCGGGTTCTGGGGAACTGCCGTGCCGCTGTGGTTCTACATCATGTCAGCCGGATTCACCTTCCCGTGCGTACAGGTATTGGCGCTGGCAAACCACGGTGCGCAGGCCGGAACAGCCGCATCGCTGCTTGGCGCAGTGACGTTTGGGCTTGCCGGCGTGATTTCACCGATCGTTGGCGTACTGGGGATCGGATCGGCAACACCCATGGCTTCAGTCATGGCCGCCTGCATTGCCCTCGGCGTAATCTTCCTCTGGACTATTGTGCGGCCACGGACAGTTCCGGCGCTCCAATAGTCCCAGGGGGCTATCGGGTCACGATTGTGAGGCCCGCTCCGCCTGGCGGGCAATGTTCCGGGCCATGGACTTGAAAACGACCCCGTGGAATGGGAGCACCGCAAGCCAGTAGAGCCTGCCTGACAATCCATGGGGAAAGAACACCGCACGTTGAAGGTACTCGCTCGATGTACCATCGCGCTTGACCGACATTTCCAACCACGCCCGGCCGGGGAGCTTCATCTCCGCCCGCAGCCGCAGCCGCTCGCCACGGACCAACTCCTCCACACGCCAGAAGTCGAGTGCCTCACCGGCCATGAGCTCCGAGGCGTGACGGCGGCCCCGTCTCAGGCCGACGCCGCCGGCCAGCTTGTCCAACCAGCCACGGGCGGCCCACGCCACCGGCCAGGAGTACCAGCCATTGTTGCCGCCGATGCCTTCAATGACCTTCCACATCTCCGCGGGCGACGCGGAAGTGCGGTAGGTTCTCACATCTTTGTAGACGGTGTGACCTGCCCACTGCGGGTCCGACGGCAGTGGGTCTGCCGACGTCTGTGCCTGGGAAGCACCGGCCCAGCTGGTCTCCACTTCGCCGTCGCGCATTTTGCCCAGTGCAAGGTCAACTGCGCTCCGGTAGCTGGTCAAACCGCCGTCGGGCGCCGGCACAAGCTGGTGGATGTCGGACTCGGCGGTAATCGCGTCATGCTGCAGGGATTCAATCAGGGGCATGGCCATGACCCGCGGAATGGGAGTCACCAGGTTCACCCAGTGGCCGGCCAGTCTGGGGGTGAGCACCGGGAGCGCGAGGATCTTCCGGCGCGGCAGGCCGGCGGCTTCAGCGTACCGGTTCATCATCTCGCCGTAGGTGAGCACGTCTCCCGATCCGATGTCGAAGGTCCGGTTGAGATCCGCCGGAAGGTCCAGCGCCGCCATCAGGTAGTAGATGACGTCCCGCACGGCAATAGGTTCTATCCGGTTCAGTACCCATTTTGGGGCAGGCATGACCGGCAGTACGTCGGCAAGATGACGGATCATCTCGAAGGATGCCGATCCCGACCCGATCACCACCCCTGCCTGATAGGCGATAGTGGGCGTTCCGGACGTCAGGAGGATGTTTCCCACCGCTTCACGCGAGCGCATGTGGGTGGAAAGCTCCGCGTCCTTCGGGTGGAGGCCACCCAGGTAGATAATCCGCTTGACCCCGGCGTTCTCAGCCGCCGCTGCAACCATCCGTGCGATTTCTGCTTCCCGTTTTTCGAACCCTCTCCCCGAGCCCATGGAATGCACCAGGTAGTACACGGTGTCAACGTCGCGGCAGGCGGAATTCATGGCATCCGCATCCTGCAGGTCACCCTTTACAACGTCCACCGCCGCCGCCCACGGGACGTCCCGCAGCTTCTCCGGCGACCGGACGATGACGCGAACCTGATGACCGGCTTCAACGAGGCGGGAAACCAGACGGCCGCCAAGGTAGCCGGTGGCGCCCGTCACAAGGATGGTTCTTCCGGTTGGATCCATCAACCCAGCCTACGCGTTGTTCGGCATTCGGCCCGCCATCTGTACAAAACAAGGGCCCGACCAGCAGTTTCTCTGGTCAGGCCCTCATAATTTGCTCCTCCGACTGGACTTGAACCAGTAACCCTTCGATTAACAGTCGAATGCTCTGCCAATTGAGCTACGGAGGAAAGCAGCAGATACAACTTTACATAGGTTCAGCAGTGAAGTGAAATTGGCTCCCAGCTAGTCGGACCGCAGGGCCCGGCGCTGGGTTTCAAGCTCCATCAGCTCCCTGTTGAGCTGTTGGAAGAGGCTCGGATCGGCCGTCGAATCAAGCCGTTGGAGAGGGATGGTTCTTCCGGTTGGATCCATCAACCCAGCCTACGCGTTGTTCGGCATTCGGCCCGCCATCTGTACAAAACAAGGGCCCGACCAGCAGTTTCTCTGGTCAGGCCCTCATAATTTGCTCCTCCGACTGGACTTGAACCAGTAACCCTTCGATTAACAGTCGAATGCTCTGCCAATTGAGCTACGGAGGAAAGCAGCAGATACAACTTTACATAGGTTCAGCAGTGAAGTGAAATTGGCTCCCAGCTAGTCGGACCGCAGGGCCCGGCGCTGGGTTTCAAGCTCCATCAGCTCCCTGTT
>NZ_KI915004.1:8609-12052 GCF_000520595.1 Arthrobacter sp. H5 | reverse complement strand
CGTCGAATCAAGCCGTTGGAGAGCACCGAGCTTCTCGGCCTTGAGCCGCGTGATGTGCAGATCAAAGGGCCGATTCACGATGTCCCGGCAGTAGGTCACCATTGCCTCGGCCGGCTTGGACGGCAAGGGTGTGACCGCCAGTTCGGTGACCAGCCCCCGCAGTGTTTCGGGGACCTCCTGGCGCACCCTTTCCAGCCATTTGGACGGATCCTTTCCAGGTTCTCCCGCCGCCTGCACTGCGTCATGCAGCGCCGCGTACATCGGAACCGAAAAGCCCGTGCCCAAAAAGCGTTCCCACTGCACGGCGTCAAGCAGGTCGGGATGCTGGAGAGCCACTTCGAGCGCCTGCCGCTCCATGCGGCCCACGGGATCCTTGGGGTCCGGACGCTGAAACCGGGGAGGCATGTCCTCCACCGCGGAGGGATTGTTGTCCGCGAACGACGACGACGCCTGGCCACCCTGGCTGCTCCCTTGCGTCTGGCTCCCGCCGTGAGGACCTGCGGCTGAGCCCGGGCCCTGCTGCGTCGAGGAGGAGTTCCGTCCACCCGGCGAAGCACCGGCAGCGCCCCGCTTTGCCGCAGTTGACACAGCCCTCGCCACCTGGTCCTCCCCCACGAACTGCATGCCCAACCAGCGCGATAGCTCCCGGGTATAAATGGAGCGGAGCGAGACGTCCCTGATCTGCGCGACGATCGGGGCGGCGTGCCGGAGAGCTTTGACCTGGCCCTCGCCAGTGGAGAGATCGTAGTTGCCAAAGGCCGCCTTGATGGCAAACTCGAACAGCGGACGGCGGGACGAGATGAGGGAACGGACGGCGTCGTCGCCCTTGGTCTGCCGCAGTTCGCACGGATCCGCACCGCTCGCCTCGACCGCCACAAAGGTCTGCGCCACAAACCTCTGGTCTTCCTCGAAAGCCCGCAGTGCAGCCTTCTGGCCAGCGGCGTCGCCGTCGAAAGTGAAGATCACCTCGCCGCCGGTGCCGTCATCCGAGAGCAGCCGCCGCGCAATCTTGATGTGGTCCGTACCAAACGCCGTGCCGCAGGTCGCCACAGCTGTGCCCACCCCGGAAAGGTGGCACGCCATGACATCCGTGTAACCCTCCACAACAACCAGCTGACGGCTCTTGGCGATCTCCCTCTTGGCGAGGTCGATCCCGTAGAGCACCAGCGACTTCTTGTAGAGCGCGGTTTCAGGAGTATTGAGGTATTTGGGGCCCTGGTCTTCCTCGAACAGTTTGCGGGCGCCAAAGCCCACGGTGTCTCCGGTAATATCCCGAATGGGCCAGATGAGCCTGCCCCTGAAGCGGTCATAGATGCGCTGAGCATTGTTCGACGAGACGCTGAACATACCGGTCAGCTTCAACTCGTCATGCGTAAAGCCCTTGGTGGTCAGATGGCCGAGGAGCCCGTCCCAGCCCTGGGGGGCAAAGCCAACACCAAACTGTTCTGCCGCGGCGCGGTCAAACCCCCGCTCCTGCAGGAACGTACGGCCGGTGGCAGCGCCCGGAGTCAACAGCTGGTCACGATAGAACTCAGCGGCGATCTTGTGGGCATCCAGCAGCCGCTGACGCTTGCCGGTCTCCTCCCGGCGGGGACCCGTTCCACCATCCTCATACCGCAGCTCGAATCCGATCCGGGAGGCGAGTTTCTCAACGGTTTCGGAGAAGGACGTGTGATCCATCTTCTGGACAAACGAAATCACATCGCCGCCCTCGCCGCAGCCAAAGCAGTGGTAGGAGCCCATCTGCGGGCGCACGTGGAAGGACGGCGAACGCTCATCGTGGAAGGGGCACAGGCCCTTGTAGGAGCCCACACCGGCGGATTTCAGCGTGACGTAACCGTCAACCACTTCCTTGATATCGGTGCGCTGCCGGACCTCATCGATGTCTTCGCGCTTGATGAGTCCGGCCATGAAAACAGTCTAAGCGCCGACGGTGACCCAACAGTGCCGGGTCTCCACGCGGGCCTGGCGGCGCTTCGTCGACCACCGGAATTTCCTACCAGAGGGCGGGCACCGGACCCACGACGCGCTCGTGCAGCGTCAGCGCCGAACCGTCCGTGAGCGAAGCGACCTGGTCGATGACCACCCGGAGGCGTTCGTCGTCGTCGACCGCTTCCCGCCAGTCCGCAGCAAAGGTGGGTTCCAGGTAGCGGTCTCCGGCTGCGGACATCTGGGCCACCAGGGAAGTGAGCACTTCGCGCTGGCGCTCGTAGATGGGCTGGCGGTGCGAGCTGGTCATGACGTAGGTGGTGGCGAGCCCCTTCATGACGGCAATTTCCATCACCGTTTCCTCCGGCACCATCATTTCGGCGTGGTACCGGGTGAGCGGTTCGTGGCCGTAGATCCCGCGCGTGGTCTCAAGTGCACTCAGGCAGAACCGGCCGATCAACTGGCTGGTCATGTTCTTCAGGGCCGCCATGGATCTGCGGCTGCCATCGGCCTCGCGCACCCAGACATCCGTCTTCTCCAAGCGGGAAAGTGCTGCGTCCACGGCTGCGGGGTCGCTATGCGGCAGGTACCACTGCTGGGTGTAGCCGACCACCCGGGCACGCTGCTCCGCGCTGTCCATCCATTTCAGTTGGAAATGGCCCGCGACAATGGCGTCCTCGACGTCATGCACGGAATAGGAGATGTCATCTGCCAGGTCCATGACCTGCGCCTCCAGGCAGGACCGGCCGGCCGGAGCACCGTCACGAAGCCATGAGAACACGGGCAGGTCATCCTCGTAGGCGCCGAATTTGGAGGTGCGGTGCCCATGGATCACGGGCGCATCCGCGGCGGTCCAAGGGTATTTGCAGGCGGCATCGAGGCTGGCACGGGTCAGGTTCAGGCCGGCAGGAGTGCCGTCCTCCCGGATGACCTTCGGCTCAAGTCTGGTCAACAGCCGCAGGGTTTGGGCATTTCCCTCGAAGCCGCCGATGGTGTGGGCAAGGTCATTCAGCGTGGCTTCGCCGTTGTGTCCAAACGGCGGGTGGCCAAGATCGTGGGACAGGCAGGCGGCGTCGACAATATCGGGGTCGCAGCCCAGTGCCCGTCCCAGCTCCCTGCCAACCTGCGCCACTTCCAGGCTGTGGGTCAATCTGGTGCGGACAAAGTCGTCGGTGTCCGGCGACACCACCTGGGTCTTCGCCCCCAGCCGGCGGAGTGCCGAAGAATGCAGCACCCGCGCCCGGTCACGCTCGAAGTGCGACCGGTGAGTGCTCTTGACTGGTTCGCCAACCCACCGCTGAAGGTCTGCGTCGGAATACCCGGCCGTCAAGGGAGCGTCGGGGAAGCCCGGTATCCGGGTGCCGCCGGACTCAGCCACCGGACACGTCCACTTCGGCCGCGGCGATATCCGCCTGCTGCGCGTCGTTCAGGTGCCGGGCGCTGAGCCAGTGCTCCGGCAGGGCTGTCTTTTTCGGCGAGCCGGCCCGCCCGCGCGGGCCCTCGGCGTCGGCCCC
>NZ_KI915004.1:0-8509 GCF_000520595.1 Arthrobacter sp. H5 | reverse complement strand
CGAGCCGGCCCGCCCGCGCGGGCCCTCGGCGTCGGCCCCGGGATACGGCAGGCTGTGGTCCAGCTCCGCCAGCAGCCCGCGGAGCACTTCCAACGTGGGCACTGCGGCCAACCTGGCGCGCAGCTCTCCCCCCACCACATAGCCTTTGAAATACCAGGCCATGTGCTTGCGGATATCCCGCAGCGCCATCATCTCGTTTCCGAAGGTGTCCACGAGCAGCTCTGCATGGCGGTAAACCGTCTCCGCAACCCGGCCGAGCCCCGGCCGGTGCCGTGCGTCATTTCCCTCGAAGGCGTTGACCAGATCGCCGAACAGCCAGGGCCTGCCCTGGCAGCCGCGGCCAATAACCACACCGTCGACGCCGGTCTGCTGCACCATGCGGACAGCATCTTCGGCACTCCAAATGTCTCCGTTGCCCAGTACCGGGATGTCCGGCAGCGCCTCCCGCAGTTCAGCAATGGCATTCCAGTCCGCCGAGCCGGAGTAGAACTGCGACGCGGTGCGCCCATGAAGCGCTACGGCGGCAACCCCGGCGTCGCGGGCAATCTTCCCGGCTTCCCGGAACGTTAGATGATCTTCGTCAATGCCTTTACGCATCTTGATGGTCAGCGGAATACCACCCCTTGATGCTTCCCGCACCGCCGTCTGCACAATGGCGGTAAAAAGGTCGAGCTTCCACGGCAGCGCGGCTCCCCCGCCCTTGCGGGTGACTTTGGGTACCGGACAGCCGAAGTTCAGGTCGATGTGGTCCGCCCGGTCCTCCTCAACCAGAATGCGGACTGCCGCACCGACTGTTTTTGGGTCGACCCCGTATAGCTGGACGGAGCGCACTTTTTCGTCGTCGTCGTGCGAGATGATTCGCAGTGATTCCGGATTTCGCTCAACCAGCGCCCGCGACGTCACCATCTCGGACACGTAGAGGCCACCGCCGTACTCCCGGCACAGCCTGCGGAATGCGGTGTTGGTGATGCCGGCCATCGGCGCCAGGACCACAGGGGTGTCCACGGTGATGCCGCCGAGCTGCAACGGAGGCAGATCAAGCCGGGTGGCGGGAAGGGATGGTGCAATACTCACGGGTCCATTGTCTCAAGAACAGGCAAATCGTGAACCGGAGTGGGACCAGGGAACCCGGATTCGTTGGCTTGGTGCAGGATTCGCTGCTCCAAGCCCGCGAATCCTGCACCAACCGGGCGAATCTGCGCAAAAGGTGTCAGTTCCGAATGTCACGCCGCCGCGGAAGCGCCCCGGCATCGGTCCCCTCGGAACCGGCCGCCGGCCCCTGCGCCATAATCCGCTCGCCGACAGCCAACCCCGCTGCGTCCTCGGCGGCCAGCGCGGCCGAGCTGACGTCGTCGTCGTCGTCGGTGTGCTGCGCACGCTGTCCCACGCCCACTGCCTTGACCACCAGCACCGCCACCAGGGTGGTCAACGGAATGGCCAACACCAGGCCAATGGAACCGACCAGCGTTCTCACCACTTCCTCCGCCAGCTCGCCGCTGGTCAGGGTGTCCACCAGGGAACGGTCGTACAGGGACACGAGGATGAGCAGTGGAAGGGCGGCACCGGCGTAGGCAAACGCGATGGTGTAGACAGTGGAGGCGATATGATCCCGGCCAATACGCATGGCACCGGCGAACAGGCGGCGGGCGGAAGTATTCGGCGCCAACTCGTACAGCTCCCAGACGGCCGAAGACTGGGTGATGGTGACGTCATTGAGCACACCCAGTCCGGAAATGATCAACCCGCACAGAATGATTCCGGTCAGTGAAATTTCAGGGGCCGCATTGACCAGTGTGGTGGACGTATCGTTCCCCGTCCCGGTCAGATTGGCGGTATCCGTTGCCCAGGCGGCAAGCAGCGCGGTAATGCCCAGCCCAAAGATGGTGCCAAGCAGCGCCGTCGACGTTCGTGCCGAGAAGCCGTGGGCAAAGTACAGCACCGCGATCATGATCACCACCGAACCCACGAGCGCCAGCAGCAGCGGCGGCTTCCCCTCCACCAGTCCTGGGAGGATGAACTGCGCGAGGACAAAAAGTGCACCCACCAGGCCCACGATGGCGCGCAGCCCGCGCCACCGGGCAACGGAAATGACGACGACGGCGTACAGCACCGCGAGCGCCGCCATCGGAATGGTTCGGACCGAGTCCACGAAAACGTACGGCGCCGACCCGCCCTGGATGATTCCTTCCAGATTGAGGTACCGGATGGTGTCGCCAGCTTCCACTGCACCGGAACGGGCAATCTCGGGGTTGAGTTCAACAGGGACGGCTGACCCGCCGGCGTCGGGCACCGTATGCGCAACCTGGCACTGCTGCGCCTCTCCGCCCGCATCCACCGTGGGCTGTGAGGAGGGGCAGTCCTCCAGTGCAACGCGCTGCACTTTGCCGGTATCGAAGGACGCCCCCGGCGCCGTGGCGTAGGGATCCGCCACGGAAAGCTCCGACCGGTCACCGCTGGGCCACAGCAGCATCATCCCGATGATGGTGATGATGCCGATCGGCACCAGAATTGCCCCTAGCAGCAGGTTTGCCCTGCGCCTGGTTCCAATCAAAGAGGCCCGCTGTTCCGAACTCTCCATGTGATCACGTTGGATGGCGTGGTGGATGTGGCTGTGACCCAAAGGTTTCCTTGCTGTTGTCGATCTGCCGTCCGCCGGCTTCGGGAACGCGATCCTGGCTGGGTTCGTTCTGCTAGGGATTCTACGCAGGAAGCCGCCCGTGATCGCGCATAAGGTGGTTATCGTTGAGAACTAAAGCAGTGGCTTGATAAATGGAGTGATGGATGACCAGGGAACGATTTAGCGAATCGGATGAAGTACCCGCCGGAACGGTTGCACATGCTCCCGTGGTGACTGTCCGTTCGGCGGCCGGCGAAGTCCGCGCCGTGACATTGGTGCTCCATGGGGGCCGGTCCAACAGTTTTGAGCCGGTGCGGAGCCGCCACCTCAGCCCAGCCAGGATGATTCCTTTTGCGCGCCTCATCCATTCTTGGGGAAGCAGCCACGGTCTTGAAGTGTGGTCCCTGCGCAATCGCGTGCGGGGGTGGAACGGCGAGGAAATGTCACCTCTGCATGACGCCCGCTGGGCACTGGACAAGATCCGCGCCAGGCACGCGGGAGTGCCCGTGTATGTGGTGGGACATTCCATGGGCGGCCTGGTGGCGCTGTGCGTGGCGGACGACCCGCAAGTCCGCGCGGTGGTCTCCCTTGCACCATGGCTCGAGACCAACACTCCGGCCAAGCCGGTGACCGGCAAACGTGTGTTGATCCTTCACGGCGATTCCGACCGTTGGACCTCCCAGCGCCAGTCCCTGGTGTTTGCGCACGGGGCTAGGAAACTGGCGGATCAACTTCTCTACGTCACCTTGACCGGTGCCGGGCACTTCATGTTCCGCAAGGTGAGGATCTGGCACGAGATCACGGCGTCCTATGTCATGAAGTCCCTCGCGGAGGACACCGGCGCCGTCATTGACCCGGCACAGCTTCAGCGCGCCGAATCGCTGCTCACACACGATGAGCCACTCTCCATCACCGCCTGAGCCACATATTCGATTGGAAGGACCACCATGCCCGCCTTTCCTTTTCCCGAGTTCCTTGCCGGGCTCGGCCTCTCAGTCCTTGGCGTGGTTGTGCTTCTCGCCGCGACCTTTGCTGTGGCCCTCGCACAAAAGCGCCACGCAGTAATCGACACCGCGTGGGGCCTCGGCTTCGTGGTGATTGCGCTGGTGACCTTCCTGGCGTCAATGAACGACGGCGACGACGGCCGGCGCTGGCTCATGCTGGTTCTGACCGCAGCGTGGGGACTTCGGCTGGCCGGGTTTATTGGCTGGCGTGCCCGTGACGGGAAGGAAGATCCCCGATACGAAGACATGCTCAGCAACGCACCGGGATCGCGGAACGTCTATGCGATCCGGCGGGTCTATCTCACGCAGGGCGTGGTGATGCTCTTCGTGTCGCTGCCAATCCAGGTGGCCATGTACTCCCAGTCGGCACTGGGCTGGCTTGCGTGGGTGGGCGCGGCGATCTGGCTGGTTGGCTTCTTCTTCGAAACCGTGGGCGATTGGCAACTGGCGGCGTTCAAGGGCAACCCTGCCAACAAGGGCACTGTGCTCAACACCGGGCTCTGGAAGTACACCCGGCATCCCAACTACTTTGGCGATGCGATGGTCTGGACCGGGTTGTTCCTGGTGTCCGCCGACTCATGGCCGGGCGTCCTCACCATCCTTTCGCCGCTGCTCATGTTCTGGACCCTGTCCAACAAGACCGGCAAGCCATTGACTGAGAAGCGGATGAACTCACGCCCGGGCTACAAGGAGTACATCGAGAACACGAGCGGCTTCTTCCCGCTGCCGCCCAAACCCGGACGGGGTGCCTAGGCCATGGCCTGGCAACCGCCGCCCAATGACCGCTTCTACCGGCTGATTGTGCGCACCGGCCAACTGCTCCGGTGGGTCTTCCGGGTCCGCGTGCTGGTCACCGGAACAGAGAACCTCCTCCCGCCTGATCCCCTGAACGGCTTCTCCCGTCAGCCCGTTCCGGGCAAGGGCGCAGTGGTTGCCATCACCCACTTCGGCTACCTGGATTTCGCCTTCGCAGAGCTGATGCTGTGGAAGCATGCGCGGGCCCAGATGCGGTTCCTGATCACCAAAGGGGCAGCGTCCCACTGGTTTGCCGGCCCAGCCATCCATGCCGCAGGACACGTGGTCGTGGACCGCGGTGCCGGGAGTTCCGCCTACCAGGGCGCCCTGGAGAAACTCCGTGCGGGTGAGTACGTGGCGATCCTGCCGGAAGCCGGTGTCAGCCGCAGTTTCACGGTCCGCGAGCTGAAAACCGGGGCAGTGCGCCTGGCCGCCGAAGCAGGGGTTCCCATCGTTCCGATCTCCGTCTGGGGCTCACACCGCCTGATGAGCCGCGGCCGCAAGTTCTCAATCAGGCAAACCTGGCGGGCGCCGGTGCGCGTGCACATCAGCGAGCCGATCCGCCACACAGCGGATGCCGACGTCGTGCACGAAACAGAAAAGTTGCGCGCGGAACTGCAGGACGGTATCAACCGGGGCATCGCCGACTTCCCTCTGGTTCCGGCGCCGGGGGCCTGGTGGCAGCCAGCACGCCTGGGCGGCGGTGCCATGACGGAGACGGAACGGATAGCGGCGGACGCACACGACGTCGAAATGGGACGCCACAAGCGTCAGTGAACGGCCACCCGGAGGTGCACGTTGTTGGGCCGATCATTGGCTAATGCAGGGCGCGCTGGGGATGCTCCGCGCGGCACAGAAAACCTAGTCGCTGACCACCAGGGTTTCGCCAATAACACGCGCTGAACCCGACACGAGCAGCGGCTCCAGCACGGTGGCCAGCGCGGTCATGGAGTCGTCCACCTCCACTTGAACCGGATACTGGTACACCAGCATGGCAAGCAGTGCAGCAACGGCCGCCTGCTGTTCGGACGCGGGCAGCGTAGTGTCGCAGCCCACCAGCACATCGGCCGGTTCATCGGTGCGGGTCTGCGTATAGCTGAGCGCGAAAGCGGCGATCGTTCCGCCGTGTGACTTGGGCTTGTCGCGCAGCACCACAGCCCCGCCTGCGCCGGTGGACTCCGCGAGGAGGAACTGCTGTGCCTGCCCCAGCGTCATGTCCGCCGGATCCCACTGGTGCACTGCGTTGTACCACTGGGTGACCGCAGAGGTGAGTTCCACCGAACCGGTGGCCGCCTCCTCAAGCTGCGGGCCGGCGTCGTCCTTGAATTCCGATACCGGCAGTGCGCCCGGAGAGACCTCGACAATGCGGGAACGCTGGATCTGACTCATTCCGGTAGACCCGGCGAATGCCGCACCGGTTGAGCCCCGCGTCACCTTGGCACGGAGGGTCGAGATGCCCGACGGCGATTGGCCCGCCTCGTGGCGCAGCATGGTCAGCAGCGTGGAACCGATTCCGGCCCGGCGATGGTCCGCGGCAACCTCAACGTAAGCCCACAGGCGCTGGTTGTGCAGCCGCGGCGCGAACACGTAGCCGGCTGCCACGGGCACGGCCGCCTGGTCCGTCCCCACGACGTCCTCGGCGACGATGCAGCGCAGCCACGGATCGACGGACGAAGGTCGCAGCAAGGCACGGGACTGCTCGGCCTGCGCTCCTTCCGGACCACCCCACAGCTGCAGCAGTTCAAGCTCGTCGCCCTCACGCCAGGGCCGGTACTGGACCGCCATTATGCTCCGACCAGGCGCTGCGCCAGGTAGCCTTCAACCTTGTCGAGGGACACGCGCTCCTGCGCCATGCTGTCCCGCTCACGGATGGTCACTGCGTGGTCGTCGAGCGTGTCGAAGTCCACGGTGATGCAGAATGGGGTACCGATCTCATCCTGCCGGCGGTAGCGGCGGCCAATCGCGCCGGCGTCGTCGAAGTCGATGTTCCAACTGCGGCGCAGCGTGGACGCGAGATCCTTTGCCTTGGGTGAGAGATCCTCGTTCCGGCTCAACGGAAGAACCGCGGCCTTCACAGGAGCCAGACGCGGGTCGAGCCGCAGCACTGTGCGTTTGTCTACGCCGCCCTTGGAATTCGGCGCCTCGTCCTCAGTGTAGGAATCAACCAGGAACGCCATGAAGGACCGGGTGAGGCCGGCAGCCGGCTCGATCACGTACGGCGTAAAGCGCTCATTGGTTGCCTGGTTGAAGTAGCTCAGGTCCGTGCCGGAGTGCTTGGAATGGGTGGAGAGATCAAAATCGGTGCGGTTCGCCACCCCCTCAAGCTCACCCCATTCGGAGCCTTGGAAACCGAATCGGTACTCAATATCCGTGGTGCCTTTGGAGTAGTGGCTGAGCTTTTCCAGCGGGTGTTCGAAGAGCCGAAGATTGTCCGGGTTGATGCCGAGGCCGGTATACCAGTCGAGGCGTTCCTTGATCCAGTACCGGTGCCACTCATCGTCCGTTCCCGGCTCAACGAAGAACTCCATCTCCATCTGCTCAAATTCACGCGTGCGGAAGATGAAATTACCGGGCGTGATCTCGTTGCGGAAGCTCTTGCCGATCTGGCCGATGCCGAAGGGCGGCTTCTTGCGCGAGGTGGTGAGCACGTTGTTGAAGTTCACAAAAATGCCCTGGGCTGTTTCGGGGCGCAGGTAATGCATGCCTTCTTCGTTGGCCACCGGGCCCAGGAAGGTTTTCAGCAGACCCGAGAATTCTTGCGGCTCCGTCCATTGGCCGCGGGTTCCACAGTTGACACAGGCAATGTCCGCCAGCCCGTTCTCGGCGGCGCGGCCCTTCTTTTCCTCGTACTCTTCCTCGAGGTGGTCAGCGCGATAGCGCTTGTGGCAACTGAGGCATTCCACCAACGGGTCGCTGAACACATCAACGTGGCCGGAGGCTTCCCAGACCTTGCGGGGAAGGATGACGGAGGAGTCAAGGCCAACCACGTCGTCGCGTCCGCGGACAACCGACTGCCACCACTGCCGCTTGATGTTCTCCTTCAGCTCTGCGCCGAGCGGCCCATAATCCCAGGCAGACCGTGAACCCCCATAGATCTCCCCCGCCTGGAAGACAAAGCCGCGGCGCTTGGCCAGGGAAATGATCGGATCGAGTGCTGACTGGTTCTTGGCCATGGGAAATTTCTCCAATTTCTACAGGCCGCTGGGTGCGGTCCGTCAGTGTGCCGCCGGAAACGCAGCTGTCAGCTGGGCCGGACGGGCGAAGGTACCACCCTAGCCTACCGAAGGGCTAACGACGGCGGGTACTTGGGCACGCGGTATCGGGCGCGCACCACATCCGACCGGAGAGTCGAAGGCGGCATCCTTGACGCAGAACATCGAAGGTGCCTAGATTGGGCGGGCACCTGTGTTGTGATCCACCTCACAGGTGTTTGCATGTTTGCAACCGCAACCATCACTCGCGACAAAGGAACTCCAGTGACCCCACTCGATCGACTTCCACGCGCCCGCTTCGGCCGGGCCTCATGTGCAATTGTTGGTGGACTTGCCCTCGTCGCCTCCGGCGGACTTGTTGCACACGCGACGCCAACGCACGAGAACAGCAATAACAACAACTCGAAGAAGCTGCGCACCGCCGTCTCGGTGGAACGCGTGGTGGGCCACCTCGACGCGTTGGATGACATTGCCCTGGCCAATGGAAAGACGAGGGCAGCGGGAACCAAGGGATACGACGATTCCGTGGACTACATTGTTGAAAAGCTGCAGACTGCCGGTTATACGCCGACGGTTCAGGCCTTCACCTTTCCTTAGGGCTCGCGAATAAATAATCTGGTTGATTACGGCGTGTCGGGTGGTGCGAGCGTGTAGTTCCATTCGCCATGGAAATCGTGGCGGGTGAGGGGCAGTGATTCGATGTCGTGGCTGGTGTATCTGAGTCCGGTGGGATATTCGGAGGTGTCAAGGACGCATTGGACGGTCAGGCCCGTGCTGGTGGTGGTGTTGGAGATCGTTTCAACGATGGTCTGGTGGGTCCGCAGCGGCCTGCCAGCCCAGTTTCGGGTGATCTGGGCGAAAAGACGATGCTCGATTTTGTT
>NZ_KI915003.1:11107-46888 GCF_000520595.1 Arthrobacter sp. H5 | reverse complement strand
GCGAGCAGCAACCCCGCATCGAAAAACAGCTCGCCCGCACCCACCTGGGACCCGAACACAACCCCGAGCGCCTCGCGCTCTTTGACCTGTCCTCCTCCTGGGTCACCGGAACCCACAACCCACTGGCCAAATTCGGGTATTCGAGGGACAGGAAACGCGGGTGCGAGCAGATCGAATACGGCATGCTCGCCACCCGCCAAGGGCTGCCCATCGCGGTCCGGGTGTTCCCCGGAAACACCGCCGACCCGGCCGCGTTCATCCAGATCGCCTCCGAAATCCATGACCTCTCCGGAGTCGATGACCTGGTCATGGTCGGGGACCGCGGCATGATCACCAACGCCCGGGTGGAAGACCTCAAAAAGGACACCAACTTCAGCTGGGTAACCGCGCTGCGCAACACCGACATCCAGAAGCTCGCCGACGATGAGGGGTCATTGCAGATGAGCCTGTTCGACGAGCAGAACCTCGCCGAAATCACCCACCCCAAATACCCGGGCGAACGTCTTATCGCTTGTCGCAACCCCGCCCTGGCAGCAAAGCGCGCCCACAAGCGCACCGAACTGCTCAAGGCCACCGAAGAGAAGCTCGAAGCCATCAAGAAAGCGGTTCAGGCCGGCCGCTCCAAGAACGCCGGCACCACCGGGGTGCGGGTCGGAAAGACCGTCGGCACCTACAACATGGCCAAGCACTTCCACCTGGTCATCACCGATAAGAAGTTCACCTATGAACGCAACACCGAATCCATCGCCCGCGAAGCGGACTTGGACGGAATCTATGTCATCCGCACCAACGTCCCTGAAACCACAATGGACGCCCCCGAAGCGGTACGGACCTACAAGTCCCTGGCCAACGTGGAGAAGATCTTCAAGACCCTCAAGAGCCGGGATTTGGGCATCCGTCCGATCCGCCACTACACCGAGCCCCGCACCCGCGCCCACGTCTTCCTCTGCATGCTCGCAGCCCACCTCACCTGGCACCTACGCACCGCCTGGGCACCGCTGACCTTCACCGACGAGAACCGTCCAACACCTGAGGAACCGGTCACCAAAGTGGCCCGATCCACGGACGCGGAGCGCAAGGCCAGTACCCGAAAACTCGACGACGGGACCACCGCCACCAGCTACCAGGACCTCCTGGCTCACATGGCAACCCGCACGCGGAACACCACTAAACTCACCAAACCACAGACCCCGGAGCACGACAGCATTAACGGCCAGCACGAGCCCGCCAGCGATCTGACCTTCGAACTGCTCACCGTCCCCACAGCCCGCCAACGCAGGGCCATGGACCTCGTCGACCACCACGCCCGAAACCACAGAAAGTAGCCAGACACCCCGGACCCAAAAACGCCAGGAACCCCGACAAACCGGGGTTCCTGGCGTTCTGTCTAACGTAACTTCAGCTTAGAGGTCAGGGCGAGAAAGGCTTCTTCAAGGCTGGCGCCGTGCACTTCGAGCCCGGAGAACGGGAGTCGCTGCTCAACCAGGGTGCGGACAGTGGCATCGGCGTCCCGAGTGACGATGGTGACGCGGTCGTCGTCGTGCGTTTCAACGCCCACGGCGTGCGGCAGGGAAGCGAACGACGACGGCGGCAGCTCCGTTCGGAAGGACACCTTGCTCACTGCCACGCGGCCCCGGATCTGCTCCACTGTGCCGTCCGCGATGACGGCGCCGTGGTCAATGACCACCACGCGGCTGCTAAGTGTCTGGATTTCCTCGAGGTAATGACTGGTGATCAGCAGCGTCCCGCCGTTGTTCCGATACTCGCGGAGCCGGGTCCAGAGGGTCTCACGGGCGTCGACGTCCAACCCGGTGGTGGGTTCATCGAGGATGACAAGATCCGGCCGGCCCACCAGGGCAAGCGCCACGAGCAGGCGGCGCTGCTGGCCGCCGGAGAGTCCGCCGCACTGCTTGTCCGCCATGCCGACCAGACCAAAATCCGCCAGGAGTCTGGCCGTCGGGATGGGATCCGCGTAGTGGGCGGAAACAAAGTCGACCGTTTCCCGGACCTTGAGGGTCTGCGGAACGGAGGTTGCCTGGGGTGTGGTTCCCAGCCGAAGCCGGGCGTGGGGGTTCGAGGGGTTCCGGCCGAAAAGCTCCACGGAACCGGAATCGGGGCGGCGGAGTCCACAGAAAAGCCCAATGAGTGTGGACTTGCCTGCACCGTTGGGTCCGAGCAACCCCACCGACTCACCGCAATGGATGTCCAGGCTGACACCACTCAGGGCGGGGGTGCCGCCGAAGGTCTTGGTGACACTGGTTGCGGAGGCGAGTGCCGCCGTCGTGCGTGTTGTTGGAATGGCTGCCGTGGCGGTGTTCATGGGCGTTCCTTTCCGGTGAGGAGCTCGGTCAAAGCGATCCGGTACTCGGCGTAGGCCGCTTTGCCTTTGGGCGTGATGGCCACGTAGGTGGCGGGGGTGCGTCCCTCGATGGTCTTGGTGACCGACACGTAACCGGCGTCCTCAAGTTTGCGCAGGTGGGTGGAGAGATTGCCTGCTGTCATTCCGAGGATCTTGCGGAGCTTGGTGAAGGCGACACGGTCCCGGTCACCTACCTCGTTGAGGGTGGTGATGGCCCGGAGGCGGGATTCGGCATGGATGACCGGGTCGAGGTCAGGCATGCTGGGCACTCCTGCGGCGGAGAGTTGCAACAAGAGCGCCGACCAGAAACCCGCCGGACCCGAAGATGAAAAACACGGTGAGGTAATGATCCGGGCCGCTCATGAGGGCTGCAATGTTGATCAACAGGAACCAGATACCCATGGAGGACTGGATCCGGTCATTGAACGTTGTGCCTCCGGTGATGTAGAGGAGACCAACAATCAGAATGGCCATGCCGTTGATCAGCATCCCACGCAGCCAGAAATCTTCAACTACCTGCGCAATGATGCCGCTGAGGATACCCATCACCAGAAATCCGAGTGCCCACGCGACACCGTACATGGCGCCGATGAACGCGGAATGACCGCGGATCCCCCGCGCGTAACGCCCTACCATCAGGATGGTTCCGACGATGGCAACAAGCAGGATGGCGCCGAAAGCCAGCAGTGCCACCTCGTAATCGAACGGCAGCCAACCGAACCGCGAACCATGCAGTATGCCGAACCCAACCAGCCAGGCGAGTCCCCAGATGAGGTAGGTCAACGCCTCATTGCCCCGCAGTTCCTTGCGGGCGTGGGTTTCGGCGGCGGTGACCAGTTGCAGGGCGGCGTGGAGGTCCAGCGGCTTATCGTCATTGGGTCATTGGGTCATTGGGTCATTGGGTGATTGGGGTGCGGTGGACATTGGGTCCTGCTTTCTCTCGGCTTCTGCAAACTAGTTTGTACTGCAAACCAGTTTGCGTCAAGTGTTGCCTCCTTGTGGCCGACCGAACGCCTACTCGTGTGTGCGCGTGGAGACGCGCACACACGAGTAGGCTCGGACCATGCCAATCGAACCGGATACCAAGGACTGGACCTGGGTTCTGAATGAATCCTGCGGCGAGTGCGGATTTTCGGCGGGGGACTTTCCCGCGACGAAGGTCGCCGATCGGATCCGGGAGGACCTGCCCCATTGGGAGGAGGCGCTGCGCCGTGGCACGGTAGCGGAGCGGCCGGGCCCGAACACCTGGTCCGGCCTGGAGTACGCCGCGCACGTTCGCGATGTCTTTGTGCTGTTCACTGAGCGAACGGAACTCATGCTGGGGCAGGATAATCCAGTATTCGCCGACTGGGATCAAGACCAGGCAGCCCGGGAGCTGAACTACGCGGGACAGGTGCCCTTGGTGGTTGCCAGGGACCTCGTCGATTCCGGTGAAAAGTATGCGGCGCTTCTGGAGGCCACCACCGCCTGGGACCGCACCGGCCGGCGCAGCAATGGCTCCCAGTTCACCGTTGCCACCCTGGCCCAGTACGGGCTGCATGATGTGGTGCATCACCTGCACGACGTGAACGGCTGAGGAACTGGTAGGTTCTACCTCCGGCGGTATGCGAGGTCGAAAATCATCCGTCCGGCTTCATGGGCCTTGTTCTCGAAGCTTGTCAGGATGCGTCCGTCAAAGCGGGGAGCCCAGCCGCCAAGCGCATCCTCGCCCTCGCTGACTGACGCCGTCCCGGCCTTGTCTTTGCCCTCGCGCAGTGGAGCGCCACCAACCAGGTGTTCCACGCCGCTTGCCCACACCTGCGTCAGCGGGCTGTCTGCACCGGTGCGCTCGCCGCCGTGCAAGTTGGCAAACAGCGGAGAGGCTGAGGCAACCTCACGCATTTGGCACGCGTAGTCCGACCAATCGGTTGCAAGGCGGAGGCTGCCGCCTGAAACCAGCACCCGCGCGGCCTGCCCAATGAAGCTTTCCTTCACCAGGCGGCGTTTACGATGGCGTGTCTTGTGCCAAGGGTCGGGAAAGAATAACCATAGCTCCTGGACCGAGGCCGGTTCAATCATGGAGGACAAGGCTTCCGCGGCGTTGACCTGCGCGACCCGCACGTTGGTCAGCGACTTCTGGTCGATTCGCAGCAGGGTCTGCGCCAAACCTGGCTTATAGACCTCAAGAGCGAGGAAGTCGGTGTCCGGGCGCAGCTCCGCGGCATGGGTTACTGCTTCGCCGAGTCCTGACCCCACCTCCACGACCAGGGGCGCAGTGCGCCCGAAGGAAGCGCCGGCGTCGAACCTGTAATCCGGATCCACGGACGTGTCCGCCGCGGTGCTGCGCGGCACGTCAATGACCAGTCCCTCGGCCAATTCAGCCCAGGCGTCACGACGCCGGCCCTGAAGCCGCGAGCCGCGGCGCACAAACGAAACGGGCTGCGAAGGATGCGGGGTTACCGGAGGAATGCTCATTGGTACAAGGGTAGCCAAGCGGGGTTGTACCACTGAACTTCCGAGATCGTCCGGCTGATCTCCACGCGGGCCCGGCGACCCTTGGCCGATCACCGGGATTCAGCCCGGCGATCGACCAAACGACAAAGGAGCGCGTGGAGACTCGTCAGCTTTCCTGGTCGGCGGAGGCCGCCTTCTGGGCGTCCTTCTCCGCGCGAAGCGCTTCCGACTCGTGCTGCTCCTCGGCCTTCTCCTGATGGATCACCTCGGCCATGAGCTTTTCCATCTCCTTGGCAACTCCCGCAGCGGAGGCTGGGTTCTGGCCGGTGACAAGACGTTCATCCACCACAACCTTCTCCTCGAACACGTCGGCGGAAACATGGGTTGCACCCTTTTCCTCCAACCTGTCGGCAAGGAAAAACGGGATGATCTTGTCTTTACCCGCTGCCACTTCCTCCTCGTTGGTGAAGGCGGCCACCCGGCGGCCCTCCACCAGGCGGAAGCCGTTGTCGAGCTCGACGTTGATCAGCCCGGCCGGCCCGTGACAGACAGCGCCCACTACGCCGCCGCGGTTGTACACGCTTGCCACCAGCTTTTGTAACCCGGCGCTCTCCGGGAAATCCCACATGGTGCCGTGGCCGCCCACCAGGTACACGGCGTCGTACTGTTCGGGGTCCACAACCTCCACCCGTGCGGTGTTGTAGAGCCCGGCGCGGGTGGTTTCATCCTCGGTGAAGGCAACCTGGATGGGGTCGGACTTGTCCACTTCGTCCTGCGGCGGCGCTCCGCCGTCAATGGATGCGAAGTCCACAAAGTGCCCGGAATCCTTGAATACCTTCCAGGGATGCGCGGCCTCGGCAACGTTGTATCCGGTCTTCTCACCGGTGTCTCCGAGTTCGGAGACGCTGGTCAGTACAAGCAGGACTTTCTTCATGAGGTGCTCCTTTCGTCCTTTATCCACCCTAGGTGAGCGCGGGCGCGCGGACCAGCGCGAGTCTCAGTGCGTGAGATCCTTGGCCTTGGCCTCAGGGATGGTGAAGACGAAGGCAAAGCTGACCACCAGCAACAGCACGCCGTATGCGGTGAACAGCGTGCTGCCGGTGTCACCGAACCACACGCCGAGTCCCTGCTGCAGGTAGGCCGCCGTGCCCCCGAACGTTGCGACGCAGATGGAGTAGGGGATGCCCACTCCGACGGTGCGGATGCTGGTGGGGAACAACTCGGCGTAAACCGCGGGAACGATGGCCGCGGACGCTGCGATAAACACCAGCATGACGGACATCGAGAGGAACAACTGCCACGCCGAGTCCTGCAGCAGCGCGGTCATTGGGAAGTGCAGCAGGGCAGCACCCATGGCACCTGTCCACAGAACCGGCTTGCGGCCAAACCGGTCGGAGGCCTTCCCCCACAGGGGTAGCGCGGCAAGGAACACCAGATTGGCGCCCACTCCGGCCCAGAGCGCTGCACCGGGGTCAATGCCGAGTGCGCTGATCGCAAACGCCGGAGCCGATACGCCCCACACGTAGTACACCACTGTCAGCCCAACTATCAGCCCGATGACCTGCGGGGCCTGCTTGCGGTATTTGACGATCTGCGGCCACATGGGTTCGCGGCGCTTGTCCCGCTGTTCGAAGGCCTCGGTTTCCCTCATACGGACGCGCATGAAGAGGGCGTACAAACCCATCGCGGCACCCCACCAGGAAGGGAATCCTCCACCCGAAGGAGCCCATTGCCTCCTCGGAAAGCACAGCGGTGAGCACGGCTCCCATCAGGGTGCCGAACAGGATGCCGATGGTTCCTGAAAAGTAGATCAGCGTGGCCCAGAAGCCGCGATCCTCCCTCGGCGCCATTTCCGATAGATACGTTTGCGACGACGGCAGCTCGCCTCCGTGCGCCAGTCCCTGGCTGAGCCGGGCAACGAGCAGCAGCAGGGACGCAAACACACCCACCGCTTCGAAAGTCGGTGCAATTCCGATGAGCAGGCTGCCAGCAGAGGCCAGTCCCACAGCAATCGTCATGGACGTCTTACGCCCAATCCGGTCGCCGATCCACCCGAACACGTAGCCACCAAATGGGCGGGCAACAAAGCCGACGGCAAAGATCGCCAGAGTGGCGAGAATCGCAGAGGTTGGATCGGCCTGGCTGAATAACTGAGCGGAAATGAAGGGGGCAAACGTGGCGTAGATAGCCCAGTCGTACCATTCGACGGCGTTGCCGATCCCGGTGCCTATGAGGGTTCTGCGCATTGACGGAGGCGCGCGCGTGGTGGTTGTGGTGCTCATGTAATGCTCCTTGATGGCTAGTTGCCGGCAGCCAGTTCCGCGACGCGTGCGATTGCCAGCTGCGTGTAGAGGGCGGTTCCGTCCGCCAGGATGTTGTCGTCAAACGTTGCGTACGGGGAGTGGTTGAACGCAGCCTTCACCGGATCGGCTCCCGGCGGCACGGCGGAGAGGAACACAAAGCTCCCCGGCACCGCGGCGAGCACCCGTGAAAAGTCTTCCGAACCGCTGAGGGGTTGAGCCATCCGGGTGTAGCGGTCTTCGCCGAACAGCTCGGCAATGTGCCTTTCGGCGTTGGCGGTTTCGGCGTGGTCTGTCACGGTCAGCGGGTACTCGGTGTGGTACTCGACGGTGGCGCTCAGTCCGTGCGCTTCAGCGATGCCGTTGAGGAGCCGCGGGGCCGCAGTCATCATCTTCTGCCGGTTCTCTTCCGAAAAGGTGCGGATGGTTGCCTCAATGCGGGCGGTCTCCGGAATGATGTTGCGTTTGGTGCCGGCATGGAGGACACCCACGGTCAGGACTACGGGGTCAAACATGTTGAACTGCCGCGTGATCATGGTCTGCAGTGCAGTTACCATCTCCGCGGCGACTGTCACCGGATCCTTGGCGGTGTGCGGCGCGGATCCATGGCCTCCGGATCCATGTACCGTGACAAACAGCGCGTCCGAGGCGGACATGAGCGTGTCCGGTTTACTGGCGAAGGTGCCGCCCGGCAGCAGCGACGAAATCACGTGCAGTCCGTAGGCGGCATCCGGGCGCCTGCCGGCGGCTTCGAGGACGCCTTCACGGATCATGACGCCCGCGCCGTCGAAACCCTCTTCGCCGGGCTGGAACATCAGTACGACGTCGCCCGCCAGCTGATCCCGGCGGTCGGCCAGGAGCGTGGCGGCTCCCGCGAGCATGGACGTGTGCAGGTCATGGCCGCAGGCGTGCATGGCACCGTCGATTGTTGAGGCAAACGGGACCCCGGTCTGTTCCTGCACAGGCAGGGCATCCATGTCTCCGCGAAGCAGGACAACCGGTTTCTGCGCTGACCCGTGCGCGGCCGATCCACGGATCACTGCTGTCACCGACGTGGTGTCGGTTCCGAGGGTGATCTCGTAGGGCAGACCGTCCAGCGCTTCAAGCACTTTTTCCTGCGTTTGCGGAAGCTCGAGTCCAATCTCCGGCTCTTGGTGGAGCCGGTGTCGGAGCCGGGTGACTTCGTCTTTGATCTGGTAGGCGTCTGCGAGAATTTCGGTTGCCGTGGTCACGGATCTCCCTCTGGGTCTTACTGCGGTGTGATTCCAGTCTGGGTGACCCGGCTCACAGTGATCCCGAATTGCAGTAAAAATTCAGTACACAACAAAGATTCCGAAGAAACGCGCACATAATTACCTTATGGAACTGGAAATGGATGATCTGGAGCTTATCCATGCCCTGCAGATCGCGCCAAGAGTTGGATGGACCGATGCCGGGGCTGTGCTGGGCAGGCATCCCACCACGCTGGCATCCCGCTGGTCGAGGCTGAGGGCCGGAGGGCTGGCCTGGGTGACCGGGCATCTGATGGGGTCACCGGACCAGATGACGCTGTCGCTGCACGACATCGATTGCGAGCCCGGCCAGCGCTCCGACGTGGCCGAAGCGCTGTGCTGCATCCCGGAGGTCATCTCTGTCGAGGAAACTGCAAGGAACCGGGACTTCACGTTGACGGTGATTACCCGGGACTGGGCGGAGCTGACCCGTCGGGTGATCCCCCAGTTTGCTGACATACCGGGAATGGTGAGATACCAGAGCGCCCTGGTCACTGCCCATCACGCAGGTGGAAATGCCTGGAGGTTGGATGTTCTCAGCCCGGCGCAGCAGTCGGCGCTGCGACGGCTGGCCCGCCCGCCGTCGTCGCCCGTGGTTGTCCGTCTCCCAGCGGCCTACTGGCCGATCGTCAGGGTGCTCGGACGCGATGGTCGCGCTACCGCCGCGGACATTGCCGCCGTCACGGGACAGCATCCATCCACCGTCCGCCGGCAACTGGCTAAGGTACTGGACAGCGGAACGTTGTCGTTCCGCTGTGAGATTGCACAGGACTACTCGGGGTTCCCTATCAGCTGCCAGTGGTACGCCAATGTGCCGCCGTCGGACCACACGGCTGCGGCCGGATTTCTGGCCCGCTACCGCAACCTCCGTTTCTGCGCGTCAACCACCGGCAGCAGCAACTTCACCTTTGTGCTGTGGCTGAGGGATGCCTCGGGTGTGGCCGAAATCGAGTCCGAGTTCCTAGCTGCCGTTCCTACCGCACGGATTCTGGAGAGCTCCGTCACAGTGAACTTTCTCAAACGGGTTGGATGGCGGCTTGCCCCCGACGGAACGTCGACGGGAGAGGTGGTGGTACCGCAGTATCCGGCGGCGATGGCGTAGGACTTCTGGAGAATCCACGTGGATACTTCTCCCATTGAGGGTTTTAACTCGACGCCCGGACAGGTCACGGTCCGCACTCTCGATACAGACGGGGCAAACCTGGGCGAAGCGGAGTATCAACTGGAGTGGGTCCGTGTGGGCGGCAGTGTGGAGGCCCCCTCGAAGCGGGACCCGATTTTCTTGCTGTTGCAGCCTCTGCCTGGTCAGCCGGCGGGCGGCGGGGATGCAGCCCCGGCAGAGGGCAGCACTCCTTCTGGCTCGGGGGCTGTCCGCATCCCTGTTAGACTTGGATGACTTGCCTGCGATACCAACGGCTTTTACACGCCTTCGCAGCCTGCGTCGATGAACGCATTCTTTTGTCCCGCATCTATGCTCCCAGGATCGTGAGCGCGGTGGACACTGTCTGACTTTTCTTCGGCGAACCCCTGGTGTCATCCGACTCCTGGGGAAGATGAGAAGAAAGTTCGTGTACTTTACATGACTACTTTTGCTGCCCTTGGCGTGCCCAAGGCGCTTGTCCAGACCCTGACAGTCCAGGGAATCACCGAGCCTTTCCCCATCCAGGTCAAAACCCTGCCGGACACCCTGGCCGGACGCGATGTCCTGGGCCGCGGCCGCACCGGCTCCGGAAAGACCCTCGCTTTTGCGTTGCCCATGGTTTCACGGCTGGCCGAGCAGGAAGCGGCCTACCGGCGCAAGCCCGGCCGTCCCCTTGCACTGGTGCTTGCGCCGACCCGTGAGCTGGCAACCCAGATCAACAACACCGTTGAACCCCTGGCCAATGAGCTGGGTCTCAACACCACCGTGATCTACGGTGGCGTGTCCCAGGCGCGGCAGGAAAAGGCGCTGCGCGCCGGCGTCGACATTGTTATCGCCTGCCCGGGCCGGCTTGAGGACCTGATGCGCCAGCGGCTCATCACCCTTGAGGCAGTGGAAATCACCGTTCTTGACGAGGCCGACCACATGGCGGACCTTGGCTTCCTTCCCGTGGTCAAGAAGATCATGGACACCACTCCCGCCGAAGGACAGCGCCTGCTGTTCTCGGCAACCCTGGACAACGGCGTGGACAAGATTGTCCAGCGCTACCTGTCCAACCCGCTGACGCACTCCGTGGACACGCCGCAGGCCTCTGTCACCACCATGGAGCACCACGTGCTGCTGATCGGCGATCAGACCCAGAAAAAGCAGCTCATTGTTCAGCTCGCCTCCGGCACCGGCCGTCGGTTGCTCTTCATGCGCACCAAGCATCAGGCGCGCAAGCTCGCCAAGACCCTGACCGACGCCGGCATCCCCGCCGTTGACCTGCACGGCAACCTTTCGCAGAATGCCCGCGACCGGAACCTGGCGGAGTTCTCCACGGGCGATGTGCGCGTCCTCGTTGCCACAGACGTGGCTGCCCGCGGTGTCCACGTGGACGACGTCGAACTGGTGGTCCACGTGGATCCTCCCACGGAGCACAAGGCCTACCTTCACCGCTCCGGGCGGACAGCCCGTGCAGGATCCGATGGCACGGTAGTGACCATCACCCTTCCCGAGCAGAAGTCCGAAGTTCAGAAACTCATGCGCGCCGCCGGCGTGGATGTGGCCTTTGAGAACGTCAAGGCCACCTCGCCCCTGGTGGGAAAGCTGATCGGTGAGATTGCCGAGAAGGTGGATCCCCGCACCCGGGCCGCACTGGTAACCGCTCGCGACACCCAACGCGGCGGAGGCACCTCAACCGGAGCCAACGCCCAGCGCAAGCGCCGCGGTGCCGCAGCCCCGGCAGCCGGAGGCCGCGGTGGCAGAGGCGGACGTGGACGGGTTGCCGCGAGTACTGAATCGCAGGGCAACCGCGCGGATCGCCGCAAAGATCAGCCACAGGCACCCCGCTTTGGCAGCGACGGCACAAGCCGTCGCCGCACTTCGGAGGACGCAGGCTCAACCGGAGGCAACCGCAACCGCCGCCCGGCGCAGGGCCAGCGCACCGGAGATGCTGCGGCTCACGGCCAGTCCGCCCGCAGCGCCGGAAACCAGGCAAGCACTCAGACGCCCGGCAATCAGCGTAACCACGCGCCGTCGTCGTCCTCGGCCGGCCGTCCCGCCGCAGCGCGCCGCTCCGGAACCCGCCGGGCAACGGCCCCGGCCTCCAACGAACGCCGCCCGCGCTAGGCCCGATGTGACAGTTTGAGGCGCTCCTTCCCGGTCACGGGAGGGGGCGCTTTCTGTTTGAGCTCACACAGATTCGTTGTGATGGCGCAGGGCTCGCGGCTTGGATCCCGCGACCCTGCACCGAGGCAACGAACGTGCGGGTTTGTCGCCGGTCAGTCCTTGTGAGTGACCTCTTCGTACCGCGGACTGTCCGGGTTCATGACTGAATTCCGCTTGCTGTAGCCGAAGTAGATCACCAGCCCGATCACCAGCCAGACACCAAAGCGAAGCCACGTCTCCGGATCCAGCTGAAGGATCAGGAAAGCGGAAGCGATGACGCCGAAGACAGGAATGACCGGCATCCATGGCAGCCGGAAAGTGCGCGGCTGGTCTGGGCGCTTGTAGCGAAGCACAACGACTGCGATGCAGACCACTACGAAGGCCGCGAGGATACCGATGTTGGTGAGGTCCGCGATCAGGCCGATGGGGAAGACGCCCGCAAGGAATGCTGAGGCGATGCCGGCGATCCAAGTCACACGCTGGGGGGTGCCGTTCCGGTCCGTCCCGGAGAACCATTTGGGCAGGAGCCCGTCGCGGCTCATCGAGAACCAGACGCGGGTTACACCGAGGAGGAAGGTGAGCATCACGGTCAGGATGGAAACCACAGCGAAGGCCGAAATGATGGTGGCGATAACCGGCAGACCGACGGACTGGAAGGCCACCGCAAACGCGGCGCTGGTGTCGATCTCTTCCCAGTTCTGCATCCCGGTGAGGACGAGCGTGGCCAGCACGTACAACGTCATCGCAATGATCAGCGAGAGGATGATGGCCTTCGGCATATGCTTTTTGCCGTCGATGGCCTCTTCGGCGGCGGTGCTCATCGCATCGTAGCCAAACACCGCAAAAAAGACCGTCGCGGCGCCGGTGAAGACGGCGCCGAACCCGTTGGGCATGAACGGTGTGTAGTTCTCGCCGTTGACGTAGAAGAAGCCGAGCCCAATGATGAAAAGAATCAGCAGGACCTTCAGGCCCACTGCAATGACTTCGAATCTGCCGAACGTCTGGGTGCCGCGGCTCAGGATAAACGTGATGAACAGGCAGACCACAATCGCGGGAAGATTGACGAATCCGCCGTCAATAACGTCCGCCGTGCCCTGCATCCAGATGGGAACCTCAATGCCGATCCCGTTCATGAACTCGGTGAAATATCCCGAAATGCCAATGGCCACCACCGCAACAATGGCAATGTATTCGAGCAGCAGATCCCAGCCGATGAACCAGCCGACAAATTCGCCCAACGCCACGTAGCCGTAGGTGTAGGCGGAACCGGCGCGGGGGATCATGCCCGCAAACTCGGCGTAGGACAGCGCAGCGGCGGCGCTGGCGAGACCGGCGATCAAGAAGGAGATGAGCACGGCGGGCCCGGCGCCTTCGCCGCCTTCCTGGCCGCTGGCCACCAGACCGGCCAGAGTGAAGATGCCGATGCCAATGATGCCACCGACTCCGATAGCGGTGAGCTGCCAGAGTCCCAGGCTCTTAAAGAGGCCGCTCTTCTCGGCCTCGTCGTCCATCTGGGCGATGGACTTCCGCCTCATGATTGACTGTGGGTCCTGGGCTGTCATGACGGTCTCCGTCGGTAGTTGTGAACGCCGCTATGGGTGGTGTCTCAGGGGCTCGCCCCATAGCCGTCAGAGCACTTGTTGTGAACAATAGACCCATGAATGCAATCCTGAACATCATGTGGCTTGTTTTTGGCGGAATTTGGCTGGCACTTGGTTACGTGCTCGCAGGCATAGTGTGCTGCCTGCTGATCGTTACCATTCCGTTTGGGGTTGCTTCATTCCGCATCGCAGCCTATGCCATCTGGCCGTTTGGCCGCGCCGTGGTTGACCGCGGAGGCAGAAGCTACTTCATGTCGACGCTGGGGAATGTCATCTGGGTGGTGGTCGCCGGCATCTGGATCGCGATCGGACACGTGCTGACATCAATCCCCATGCTCCTAAGCATCATCGGCATCCCGCTGGGGATCGCCAACATCAAGATGATTCCCGTATCGCTCATGCGGCTGGGCAAGGAAATCGTGAAATCACGCGGAAGCAGGGTCCCGCAGATGCGTTAGTCGGCGCCTCGTTTCAGCTCGAAACCCACCACGAAAACTATTGCCCGACGCCGCGGAGGAACTCCTCCATCAGAGGCCCTCCTGAAATGGAACCGCGCTCGCCTTCCTCCACGAATACGGCAACGGCAAGGTCGCCCTGCAGGGCGACCACCCAGGCATGCGTGCGCGGTGGGTCCTCGGAGCCAAACTCCGCGGTGCCTGTCTTTGCAAGCACGGGTTCGCCCGGGACATCTGCCAGCAGGTTCGCTCCGCCTACGGTGACTACGGCACCCATCATTTCGCGCAGTGCCCCTGCTTCCTCTTCGGTGAATGCACTGGGCTCCGCCGACCCGCTTTCAGCGGCTTCGGTGGGTGCAGCGGACGACGACGGCGCGTCCTCCGGCGCGGTCCCCTCGGCTGCCAGCAGGGTTGGCGAGACGCGCTCGCCGGCGCCAACGGATGCGGCCAAGATGGCCAGCGCCAGCGGCGAGGCCAGGACCTCGCCCTGACCGATCATCGATGCAGCGTGTGCAGTGCCGTCGGCCTCTGTGGGAACGGAGCCAAAGTAGGCGGGCGTTCCGATGCTGGCTTCCACGCCGAGACCAAGGTCCGAAGCAGCTGTGGCGAGGTCCTCCTGGGAGACCACCTCCCGGTTGGAAATGAAACCGGTGTTGCAGGACTGTGCAAGCGCCTGCAGCAGGGGGATTTCGCCGGTGAATTCAACGGGGTATCCGGGGACGTTGTTGAAGGCCCGTCCGTCAACCACAATCTCCTCGGGGCAGCTGGTGGCGGTCTCGGTGGTGAATCCATTGCGCAGAAGGGCCAGCGAGGTTGCCACTTTGAAGGTGGACCCCGGAGGGTACTGGCCCAGCAGGGCCGTTTGCAGTCCTTCGCTTCCGGGGCCGTTGGCGACGGTCAGGATCTCTCCGCTTGACGGTCTGATCGCAACGAAGGAGGAAGCGGAAGGCTCCTCGGCGAGCACCTCTTCGGCCAGGGTCTGCATGGCCGGATCAATGGTGGTCTGCAGGGGGTCACCGGCCGCGGGTTCCCGTTCGAACAGGACCTCCCGGGTCTGCGCCTCGCCTTCGCCGGCGATGGCCTCGATGGTGAGCCCAGGTGTGCCGTTCAGCTGGTCGTCGTACTGGAGTTGGAGTCCGGACAGGCCGGTGACATCGCCGGCTGCCAATTCACCTTCGGACTGTTCGATCAGCTCGGCGGTGGCAGGGCCTACCGCTCCCAATAGTTCCCGGGCAAAGGTTCGGGTTGGTGCCAGCGCCAGGGTGTCCGGCATTCCGAGGGCGCCAGGAATGGCCTCCAGTTGCTCATTGGTGACAGTGCGCGAAGCATCATCGCGCAGGACGATCGCCTCGACGAACGCCTCCGCGCCGGATGCAAGCACCTGCTCGGTGAACGCGGCGGGATCAACGCCAACCAGGTCCGCCAGCGCCGTCGCCGATGTCTCCAGTTCGGCCTCTTCGATGCGGGTCTTGTCAATGCCCACCCGGATGACCGGGCGGTCGGTGACCAGGACGGCTCCGTCGGCGCCGAGGATCTCTGACCGCTCCGCGGGCGTCCTGGAAACCACGAGTGCCTCTCCGGCAGTAAGACCGTCCACTGCGAGGGCGGGATCCCACGCTACCTGCCACACGTCGTCGACCCTGGTGAGTTGCGCGGTGGTGGTGTAGGCCCAATCGGTATCGCTGTCGTCGACGTCCCACACATGGTTCAGCTGTGCTGTGGCCTCATCTTCCGAGGCGGATTCAACTTCCAGGACCGAAACCAGGGGCTGAGAGGGCTCAAGTGCAGCGGTGATTTCCTGCAGCTCGGCGGTGACCGTTTCGGCGGGAACATCCCCGAAAACTATTGCGGACACATCCTGCGAGGTGAGGCCTTCGGCGAGGGCCGTAGCTGCATCCTGTGCGGTTGGACCCTCGTCGGTGCAGGCGGTGAGAGTGAGCGCAAGCGCGGCAACGGTCAGGACAGAAGTAAAGTGTCGGAATTTCCCCATGACGCCATTATTGCGCAGACGGACCCGATATTTGCCCAGCACGTGCAGGAAGTCCGGCGGGGTTCGGTTGTGCTCGCCTGCCTGAGCGTCCTTCGAGGGCCACACTATGGATACTCACTTCTCAATACCCTGTCCGAGGGCTAGAACCTGGAAGACAAATACGTTGCCCAGGTGGAAAGGCACCTTCCACAGTCAATGCGCGACGACGTCGCCCGGGAAATCAGGGCAACGCTGAAAATTGTCCTGGCCGTTGTGGTCCCCACCATCCTGATCATCGGTGTTGGTGACCCGCTTGTGGGCGGAGGAGTTTTCCACGCCCTGCGCGAGAGTGTCATGGGAGGCGTATAGCATGCCTCCCATGACACTCTCGCGCACGGAACTGTTCCCAGGCTTCTCCGTCAGTGCACAGGGATTTGGCGGCATGGCACTCACCGATGTCTATGGCGGCATCGATGATGAGCAGGCGCTGGCAACCCTCAACCATGCAGTCGATACCGGCGTGACTTTCATAGACACCGCTGATGTCTATGGTGCCGGCAGCAATGAGCAGCTTATCTCCAGGCTGCTGCGGGACCGCCGGTCGGAGGTGGAGCTAGCCACCAAATTCGGCATCGAAGGGAGCCCCGCCCAGGGCTACACTGGTGTCCGCGGTGATGCCGGTTACGTCCGTGCCGCGGCGGATTCCAGTCTGACCCGGTTGAAGACCGACGTCATCGACCTCTATTACATGCACCGCCGGGACACGCGGGTCCCCATTGAGGAAACTGTTGGCGCCATGGCGGAACTGGTGGCCGATGGGAAGGTCCGCCACCTCGGTCTGTCCGAGGTGACAGCTAGCGAACTCAGGGCGGCCTGCGCAGTTCATCCGATTGCCGCCGTTCAAAGCGAATGGTCAATCTGGAGCCGGGACGTGGAGGCGCGGGTGGTGCCAGCAGCTGCTGAGCTCGGTGTGGGATTTGTGCCCTATTCGCCCCTTGGCCGGGGATTCCTTACCGGCACCATCCAGGCTGCCACCCTGAAGGAGGGTGATTTCCGCCACCGGGTTCCGCGGTTCGGCGGCGATGCGCTGGAAGCCAATGCCGCCGTCGTCGAAGCAGTACAGTCCGTGGCGCAGGAATCCGGCGCGACGCCTGCCCAGGTGGCCCTGGCGTGGTTGGCATCGCAGGGCCGGCGCTTTGGACTGCCTGTTGTCCCGATCCCGGGGACCCGCCGTCCGGAGCGCATCGATGAGAATGCCGGCGCCGCCGTCGTTGTTCTTTCTGAATCCAATCTGGATGTCCTTGACGCTGCAGCTGCTTTGGTGGTGGGGGAGCGAAGCGCCGACCCAAAGTGGGTGTCGAAGGGGCGCGAAAGCTAAGGGGTTGTGATGGAAATGTCGTGGGTGCGGTGGTCGTAGTTGAAGGTAATCGAGCCTCCGGCGTGATGAAGCTGGTGGTCGGCGCCGTCGCGCACTCCAAACGCGCCGTAGTTCTCCGTCCATGACCGGTCAAGGGCGATCTTGTAGGCATAGGAACCAGCCGGCAGGTCGGCTGTCAGCTTCCACGACTGATCGGCCGGGTCCAGAGCGAGCTGCACTTCGTCGAACCGGGGAGCCCAGTCTTCGGGCGCTCCCAGAGCTGAACTGAAGTTGCCGGCCACTGCCACCGCTTCCGGTTGGGGAAACGCATCGACCGGTTGGGGAAACGCATCGACCGGCTGGGGAAACGCATCGACAGCCTTCACTTTGGCCCGGTTTCTCTTGGCTGCGGGTTTCTTCGCCGGTCCCATAGGTACGGGCATCTCGGGGACACGCGTCCCGGCGGCCAGTGCCTCCCCGAAGGAGTTTGCGTCAGGGAAGGCCACCACGGCTCGCAGGCCATCCTCTGTGATTGTCCAGCCGCTGCGGCCCTTGACTAACCAGCCAGCCTTGACCAGCTTTGCGGAGGCGGTTGTGAGGGCCTTGTAACCGCGGGGAATTCCGCCGCTGAGCAGCTCGCCCTCATGTTTCGTGAAGGGAGCGCGGGCCACGGCCTCTGTCAAGGCGTGTCCTGCCGCAGATCCGTTGCCGGATGGCCTTCCGGTCCAGATGTCCTCGGCCAGCACGTCCAGTACGCACTTCAGGCGAAGTATCGGTCGGTCTATGTTTCCTGAGCCCACTTTTTCCTCCTGCGACGGTTGTTCCTCTGGCATTATGCCGCCGGTACGTAAACACCCTCACGCAAACCGGTGAACACCGACAGCATTGTGTCTCACTATGACGCGGCGGGACACCCATTCCGCCCCTGAGCCCGGGTTCGCCTGCAGTGAAATGGCAAATGAGCCGGCAGCGGGAAGAAGTTGAGCGTAGTAGACTCAACTTAGTTTCAGCGCCTGCCGGGCGCATGCTGTCAGTGCGAGGGGAAGGAATCATCATGGACACCAAGTTCACCACCAAGAGTCAGGAAGCTCTTTCCGCCTCCGCCATGAACGCGTCGACCGCCGGAAATGCCCAGGTGGAACCGGTCCATCTGCTTAAGGCGCTGATGGACCAGCGGGACGGGGTGGCAGTTGCGCTGTTGAAGGCTGCAGACGTGGGTCCTGATGACATCAGCGTGAAGGCGAGCTCGGCAATCAAGGCGCTGTCGTCGTCGTCGGGCGCCTCGGTGGCACAGGCGCAGTTTTCCCGGCCAATGCTCCAGGCCGTCAACGCAGCGCAGCAGGAAGCCGAGGCCTTGGGGGACAGCTACGTCTCCACCGAGCACCTGCTGCTGGGACTGGCAGCGGATGCCGGCGCCGTCGGCCACATCCTGCGCGAGGCAGGGGCGTCCAAAGACGCGTTGGAAGCCGCGCTTCCCGGAGTGCGGGGTGATCGGCGGGTCAACACCCCTGATCCGGAGAACACCTTTCAGGCGCTGGCGAAGTTTGGCGTGGACCTGACGGAGATTGCCAGGTCAGGAAAGCTTGACCCCGTCATTGGGCGCGACACGGAAATCCGGCGCGTGGTGCAGGTGCTGTCCCGGCGCACCAAGAATAATCCAGTGCTCATCGGTGAGCCCGGCGTGGGAAAGACTGCCGTGGTGGAAGGTCTTGCCCAGCGCATGGTGGCCGGCGATGTGCCCGAGTCACTGCGCGGAAAAACGCTCATCAGCCTGGATCTGGGCTCGATGATCGCGGGAGCCAAGTACCGCGGGGAGTTTGAGGAGCGGTTGAAAGCGGTACTGGAGGAAATCAAGGCGTCCAACGGCCGGATTGTCACCTTCATCGATGAGCTGCACACCGTTGTTGGCGCTGGCGCATCGGAGGGCTCAATGGACGCCGGGAACATGCTAAAGCCCATGCTCGCCCGGGGCGAGCTGCGCCTCATCGGCGCCACAACGCTCAACGAATACCGGCAGAACGTTGAAAAGGATGCTGCACTGGAACGTCGCTTCCAGCAGATCTACGTGGGCGAGCCCAGCGTCGGGGACACCATTGGCATCCTCCGCGGGCTAAAGGAGCGCTATGAGGCGCACCATAAGGTTTCCATCGCCGACTCCGCGCTGGTAGCCGCCGCCACCCTGTCCAACCGCTACATTACGGGACGCCAACTTCCGGACAAGGCGATTGATCTGGTGGATGAATCCGCTTCACGCCTGCGGATGGAGATCGATTCCGCCCCTGAGGAAATCGATCAACTGCGCAGGTCGGTGGACCGTCTAACCATGGAGGAATTGGCACTGGAGGGGGAGAGTGATGACGCTGCCAGGGACCGTCTCGATGCGCTGCGGGCCGACATGGCCGACCGAAAGGAACGGCTGGCAGCCCTCAACGCCCGCTGGGAAGCGGAGAAGGCCGGGCTGAACCGCGTGGGCGATCTCAAGGCAGCACTGGATGAGCTGCGCTCCCAGGCGGACCGGGCCCAACGCGAGGGAGACCTGGAAACAGCGTCACGGCTGCTTTATGGAGAAATCCCACAGGTCCAACGTGAACTGGATGCCGCCCAGGCAGAGGAGGAAACGACGTCGGGCAAGCCTGAGTTGATGGTCGCTGAAGAGGTGACCGCGGCTGACATCGCTGAGGTGATTTCCGCCTGGACCGGGATCCCCGCCGGGCGGATGCTGCAGGGGGAGAGCCAGAAGCTGCTGCAGATGGAGCAGGCGATCGGCGCACGGCTGATCGGCCAGTCCACGGCCGTGGGGGCAGTGTCCGACGCGGTACGACGTGCGCGTGCCGGGATTTCCGATCCCGATCGTCCAACCGGCTCGTTCCTCTTCCTGGGACCTACGGGCGTGGGCAAGACGGAGCTCGCCAAAGCGCTGGCGGACTTCCTGTTCGACGACGAGCGCGCCATGGTGCGGATCGACATGTCAGAGTACTCGGAGAAGCATTCGGTGGCGCGTCTGGTGGGGGCACCTCCCGGATACGTCGGGTATGAGGAGGGTGGCCAGCTCACCGAGGCGGTTCGCCGTCGCCCATACAGTGTTCTGCTGCTGGACGAGGTGGAGAAGGCCCACCCGGAGGTCTTTGACCTGCTTCTTCAAGTGCTCGACGATGGACGCCTGACGGACGGGCAGGGCCGCACCGTGGACTTCCGGAACGTCATCCTGGTGATGACCTCCAATCTGGGTTCGCAGTTTCTGGTGGACCCAGGGCTGGAGGACGCGGATCGGCACGGCGCCGTGATGGCGGTGGTGAACGCCAGCTTCAAGCCGGAGTTCCTCAACCGGCTCGACGACATCGTCATGTTTGATGCCTTGAGCCTTGACGAGCTCTCGCGGATTGTGGACCTGCAGGTTCAGTCGCTTGCTGCCCGGCTGCAGGAGCGGAGACTCGTCCTTGAAGTCTCCGACGCAGCGCGCGAGTGGCTGGCACTCACAGGGTTTGACCCGGCATACGGTGCCCGGCCACTGCGCCGGTTGGTTCAGCGCGAGATCGGTGACCGGCTAGCGCGTGGAATCCTGGCGGGCACGATCAACGACGGCGACACCGTCAAGGTGGACAGGACCGCCGACGAATCCTCCGACGGACTTATCGTCGTAGGAACCAGCTGATCCGGCTGCACGCTATTCAGCGAGCAGATCATCGGTGATGATGTTTCCGTCCTCGCTGAAGACAAAGCAGTCCACCCGGCGGTCGCCGTTGGCCCAGGTCGACTGGGACGGACTGGCCTGCGTCAACTGCAGCCCCGGATACTCCGCAGCTGCTGCTTCATTCACCATTACCCCGTCGCACAGCTCCTGAGCCCGGAGGTTCAACGCTTCGTCACCGGGAAACTCGGAGTCGTCAGGATAGTTCTCGGTGGCGAGCAGTTGAGCGTTGTGCGGTGTAGCACATGTGACCACTGTCATGTTGTCATTGATGGTCTCGAAGTCGAGCAGGCATGCGGCGAGGGGCAGGTCCAGTGGTGGAACGCTTTCAGCGATGATTCCGTCCGCTCCTGCGGTTGCCGGAATGGTTGCCGATCCACCGTTGGGCTCCTCCGCTGGGCCGGAGTTGAGCCGGTCGAAAATGACGAAGATTGCAAAGATCAGCAGGACGAGCACCGCCAGCGACACTACTCCGATGATAATCAGCGTCCGCTTACTGGTACCGCTGTTTTCCGGCCGGTGCTGCCCGCCCGGCTGACCGGTGCCGGGTCCCGGTGGCATGCCGGCTGGTGGGAGGCCATAGTGGCCGCCCAGCGGCACTTCCTGCGGCCCGCGCGCTTGCTGCTGAGAAGGATCGGCAGGCGGGTAGGGCGCGTGCTGTCCGCCCCAGGGCCTGTCGGCGGGTGACTCTTCTTGACCAGCGTCCTGCGGGAGCCGGGCATCGGTGGGCTCTACAGGCTGCTCCTCCGGTGGCTCCGGCTGCTGGCCGGTTGGTGTGCCCAAGCTGACCGGAGGTGTTCCTGCGGCGTCCGGCTTGCTGGCGGGCGGAGCCGGAATGCTGGGCGGGAGATTTACGGGCGCTACGCCCGAAGCAAGTGTCGGCTCTGGCTGTGGCGCCGACGGTGTTTCCTCAGCCATTTCGGCAAGCTGGGCCACCGCCTCGTGGCGATCCGTCCCCGATGCCGCGAGCTCCTGGTCGTCATAGAGGCGAGCCCAACGTTCCTCATCGGTTGTCGCTCCCATCCACGTGGGGGACTCGCCCGTGACAGCGAAACTGGTAAGTGCGCCGTCGCCGTTGGTTCCGGCCCCCACGGGCGGCGCAGCAGCGGATTCGACCGGTGGTGCAGACGGTGCGGGTGGAGAGGATGGGCGTCCCGTATCACCGGCGGGACCACCTGCAGGCGCCGTCCCGGCCGGCACTGCTTTTTCGGCCGGGACATCCGCAGGCATGGGACCGCCCACCAGGGTGCCGGCCTCCTCGGCCTCGCGCTCAACCCTCCGGGTCTCGGCAGCGATCTCGTCGAGTGACGCCGCCTGAACAATGTCATCACTGATTCTCACAGGCTCGAGTGAAGGCTCAGTGAGCGTCACATCGTCCGCCGTGGTTCCCAGCTCTGGCTCAAGCGTCTCGGAGCTTACCAACGGGTCGGTCAACTGAACCTCGTCGGGATCCACCAGCGCGGGCTCCTCAATCTCCGGCTCCGCTGCGGATGATCCGGCGTCACCAGCCGTCAATCCGTTCTCTTCCGGCGGTTGGACGCCGTTGTCGGGGGATGCTGGATCAGCGTCCTGCGGCTTGTTCGGCTGATCGCTCATAGTGAACGGAATCCTCCTGTAGATTGCACGTAAATCCGGACTAAAGTAGGTGGCTAACCACGACTTTAGCCAAGTTTCAGCCCATAAGGCACGGTCAGGCGTCCGGGCAGGTCGGATCAAGGCCCTGCGGGCGTAGCCTGTACTGCGTTGCCCGCGCACCAGCCGCTCCGAAAACATGTAACCTATAGTTACGACAAATTGACCAAATACTCCGGGGCCTCGCAGCTGCCTTGGGTCCTTGAGACCCAAAGCTACAGCGACCACCTCCGGATCGACGCAAAAAGGGGGTCACGCCATGGGGCGCGGCCGTCAGAAGGCGAAAGCCACCAAGCAGGCACGGGATATGAAGTACTTCAGCCCGTCCACCGATTACACGGCGCTGCAGCGAGAGCTCACAGGCCCGGGTGGCCGTGCTTCCTCCCGTCATGATGATCCGGTTGAACCGGATTACTCAGAGTACGCGGATAAGTATGCGGACCAGTTTGAGGACGATGGGGACGACGGCGGAAACCGCCGCACGGGCTAACCTCACCATTTCTGCACCACCGGTGATGCGGCAGCTGCCGCTTCTCTTTTGTGCGCCCGAAGTCATGTGGACCGGGTGCCGTGCCAGCGATACTTCCCGCCAGACGATCCACCCGCGGACACGGGTTCCGGTCGCTACCGTGTCCCTGGACCGCAAAAGCAGCGGCAGGCCGGGTAGGATGCCCCGATCTCAACTTCCTCAAGGGTCCGCCGGCGGCGGTTAGGCGTAGGCGCCCATCAGCCGCACTGATCCACCGTTAACGCCTTTGGCGCCCTGAACGTAGTCCGGACCGTCTGTACTAGAGCCCGAGGCTTCCCCAATCTGGCCCATCACCCAGGCGGGCACACCGCGCTCGGTTAGGCGCGCGACGGCGGCATCCGCACCTTCGCGGGACACCACGGCAACCATGCCCACGCCGAGATTAAGCGTGCGCTCCAAGTCAGGCAGAGGGACATTTCCCAGCTCTGCAACCAGCTTGAAGATCGGCGGGAGCTCCCACGTGGAACGGTCAACCGTTGCTTCCATTCCCTGCGGCAGCACCCTGGCGAGATTGGCGGCGAGTCCGCCGCCGGTAACGTGGCTGAAGCCATGAACTGATCCCGGTGCGCCGTCGTCGTTGTTTACCGGCAGATACCGCGCGAGATCCAGGCAGTCGGCAGCGTACACACGCGTGGGCTCGAGGAGCTCCTCACCCAGTGTGCGGCCCAGTTCCGACACCTGCCGGTCCAGCGCCCAGCCCGCCTGATTAATGACCCGTCGAACAAGCGAATAGCCGTTGGAATGCAGGCCGGAGGACGCCATGCCGATCACCACGTCGCCGTCCCGTACACGGTCCGGGCCAAGCAGCGCGTCCGCTTCCACCACTCCGGTTGCCGCGCCGGCGACGTCGTACTCGTGTTCGCCCAGGAGGCCGGGATGCTCGGCTGTCTCGCCGCCCACCAGGGCTGTTCCCGCGACCGAGCAGGCGGCGGCGATGCCGCGCACAATGTCGGCGATCCGCTCGGGAACCACCTTGCCGCAGGCGATGTAGTCGGTCATGTACAGCGGTTCGGCGCCCACCACCACAATGTCATCGACCACCATGCCCACCAGGTCAAAGCCGATGGTGTCGTGGATGTCCATGGCCTGCGCAATAGCCACCTTGGTGCCTACCCCATCGGTGGACGTGGCGAGGAGCGGCCTCCGGTAGGTCAGGAGCCTGGACACATCGTAGAGGCCGGCGAAACCGCCGACGCCGCCAATCACCTGATCCGTATGGGTTGCCTTGACGGCATCCTTCATCAGCTCGACGGCCCTGTCACCTGCCTCGACGTCCACGCCGGCGCTTGCATAGGTGATGGGGTTGGAGCTCATACGCGTTCCTTCTTGTCTTCGTCGGTCAGGACTGCTTCCAGCTCACTGTCCGGGCCGGGATCACAGCCGGTGGCGCCTGGTTTGTCAGCGGGATCGACGCGTTCCAGAAGGTTTTTGCCACGCCGGTCTTCGTCCGGTAGCGCGATGGGGTATTCGCCGGTAAAGCAGGCGGTGCAGAGCCGTTCACGGGGCTGACGGGTGGCGTTGATCATGCCGTCCTCGGAGATGTAGGCCAGGCTGTCGGCGCCAATCGACTTCCCGATTTCCTCCACGGCCGCACCGTTGGCAATGAGTTCGGCGCGTGATGCGAAGTCAATGCCATAGAAGCAGGGCCAGCGCACGGGCGGCGACGAGATCTTGACGTGGACGGATGCGGCGCCGGCCTCGCGGAGCATGCGGACGACGGCCCGCTGGGTGTTTCCGCGGACGATCGAGTCATCCACCACAATGATGCGCTTGCCGCGGATTACGGATTCCAGCGCGTTGAGCTTGAGTCGGATGCCGAGCTGGCGCAGGGTCTGGCTTGGCTGAATGAACGTGCGGCCCACATAGGCGTTCTTCACGAATCCGTGCGCAAAAGGTATCCCGGATTCCTCCGCAAAGCCCACGGCGGCAGGTGTACCCGATTCTGGAACGGGGATGACGACGTCGCCCTCGGCCTGGTTCTCGCGCGCCAGTTGACGACCCATCTCCACGCGGGAGTCGTAGACCGAACGGCCAGCGATGGAGGCGTCGGGACGTGCCAGGTAAACATACTCGAAGACGCAGCCAGCGGCAGTTGTGGGCGCAAACCGGCTGGAACGCACGCCCTCCTCGTCGATCGCGATGAACTCGCCGGGCTCGATCTCGCGGATAAAGCTGGCGCCAACGGTAGCCAGTGCGGCCTGCTCGGAGGCAACCACCCAGCCGCGTTCCAACCTGCCAAGCACCAGTGGACGTACGCCGTGCGGGTCGCGGGCGGCGTACAGGGTTCCCTCATCCATGAAGACGAAGCAGAAGGCACCCTGGATTTTTGGCAGTAGTTCAAGCGCCGTGTCTTCAAGGGAGCGGCCGTCATTCCCCGCAAGCAGGGTAGTGACCAGTGCCGTGTCCGAGGTGTTGCCCTGAGCCATTTCCCCGCTGCGCGGCTTGCCATGGCGGTTCAGCACCAGTTGATAGAGATCGGCTGAATTGGTGAGGTTGCCGTTGTGCGCCAGGGCTACTGTCCCCGCTGCGGTGGCGCCGAGGGTGGGCTGGGCGTTGGCCCAATTGGATGATCCTGTGGTGGAGTAGCGGCAGTGGCCAACGGCGATGTGCCCGGTGAGCGTGTTGAGGGTGGTTTCGTCAAAGACCTGGGAGACCAGGCCCATGTCCTTATAGACGCTGATGCGGCTGCCGTCACTCGTGGCAATACCGGCCGACTCCTGACCACGGTGCTGCAGTGCGTACAGGCCGTAGTAGGTGAGTTTTGCTACCTCTTCGCCGGGTGCCCAGACGCCGAATACACCACAGGCATCCTGGGGGCTTTTCTCGCCGGGTAAGAGATCATGGGAAAGCATTCCGTCGCCGCGAACCATTGGACCATTCTCTCACGGGCGAACGGCTGATGTTTTCGGCTCTGTTGCCCGCGGAGAGGACGTCTCTGCCCGCGATCTCGACCTCTTCGTTAATTTCGACCACAATGCCGATGTGTTCGACCTGGCTGACCTCGTCACTTCACTGGAAGAGCTGACTGGAATGCGCGTTGACGTGATTTCTGAGGGAGATGCCATGGCGTGGTCAATACGAGGAGCAGTGGCAGCATGGTGGCGGTCGCTGCGACTCGGGTGCTGCGGGTGTGCATGGACATAAGTTCCCCTTCTTGGTGGGCGGAGTGTGCGGTGCTTTTTCATTCAATACCCGGCCCCTAGGGCATACTCAAGCGGACATCGGGGCCGGCATCGTCAGAGTCAGCGGTAGACGGGTCGCGTGTCTGTTGGGTTCGCTTCATGAGCGAAATCTGGTCCCTGGTGTATGCGGAGGGCGGCTCTGATCGGCGACCTCACAGACCTCGCCGACGACCTGTGGGCCCATCCTTCGCTTTGTGGAGGCTGGCCGGGCGTGTCTGTGCTGAAGGGATCATCACCAGACGGCTCGCTGCGGGGATTGAACGTAAAACTATGTGTTTCGCAAAACGGGCGCCGGCCACGGAAGAACGGTCAACGACGGCCATTCAGCTCTCCACCGCGCAGTTTTGACGTCAAACACATCCTTCGGCGCGAGAACGGGATTCGGCACGACCCGTCGCTCGAAGATATCCCGGTAACCGAATGGCGCATATGTGGCAAGGCTGCCGTCCTCCATTGCAGTGACGGCGAAACAGCAGGTCTTGGCGGCAAAATGATCGATAGCATCCCGGGTGCTGACGAACGGCATGGCCGGAACCCCAAAATGATCCTGGTACCAGATATGGACTCTGGCTTCATTGCGGACTTCGACGACCACGCCAAGATGCTGGAACAACGTCCGCGCCAGGGAAATTACTGCATTCTCCGCCTCATAGGAGGTGTCCTCGTCGAAATAAAACAGGTCGTAGTCGCGGATGTCGCTGGCCGGGTCTCGACCTTCGAGCACGTTCCACACTGTCTGAAACAACGCGCCGGCCGTCAGCCACCAATCCGGGACGCCTAGCTGCGGAGCCAGGGTAAGAATCTCGCTGTTGATTCGATTGCGTTGGATGAGATCCAGGAATAGCTGCTCGTCGTCGCCCGCGGTCATGAATACCATTCTGCTTCACCGATGCACCAACTACGGCTCTAAACGCCACTAACTGCCGCGCTCCGAGGAGTGCTGGTGACGGGTTGGCGCAGGATGGTCTTTAGCCGGGCGGGTTCGATCTTGCGGGCATCAGAGAGGTAGACCTCGTGGTGCCGGCCGGTCGCGGCGAGTCCGTTCGCGGGGAGGAACCCGTCATGCAGGAGTTCGAGCGTGGGGCCTTCATCGTCATAGGAGCCGACGTGCAAGACCTGCACGCTGCGGCCTTCTGTATAGCGCTCGAAGCGGACAAGCCTGAGCGCCGGCAGCTTCCTCTTCTGCGCGGCGGCCAGTGCGTCATCGACCATCTCAGGGGTGATCCAGTCGGGTTGAGCGATCATCATGGTCCAGTTCCACGCGTTCTTGTCGCGGGTGCGGAAGACTTCCAGGTTCTCCGCTGACCACAGTCCTTCGAGTGGCGCTACCGTGTGCACCCTTTCCAACCGTGTCTTTGCCACGGCTCGAACTGCGTAGGAGGAGGCGTAGAGCGCCTCAACCGCTTCTCGATAGGTCACTGTCGTGTTTGGGTCGCCGTGCCCGTCGATCATGAGGAACCCCATCTCAGGCACGTCGATGATCTCGAAGCCGCCGGGCTTCGGCGCGTATAGGTGCTTGCGGTCCCTCTTGATGTCATACGTCTGCAACGTGCTCTCCTTCCATCAGTTACGACTATGCGATATACGAGCCACCTCCTGACCACTGGATGCGGACACCCACTGTCCGCATCCAGTGGTCATCGATCGGCAACTGGGCCCCCGTTCGGGGGTTGTCAGCGGGAACGGGAGAGGCTTCAAATTTTTGTGTGGCGAGAGTGCTACGATCAAACACATGACGACTATCGCTTCGCGTGATCTGCGAAATCACACGGCTGATGTCCTGCGTCAAGTTTCCGGCGGAACGCACGTCACGATTACGGTGAACGGCTTGCCGGTAGCCGAGATCAGCCCCATTCGATCCGCACGCAAGCAGTTCCTGACCAAGACCGATCTCATCGAGATCATGACTCGGAGGCAGGCTGATCCTGGACTGCGTGACGATCTTGAGACGCTTGCTGGGGAGACCACCGACACCCTCGATCCGCTATGACCTCTCGAAGCGCGCTGCTGGACACCAGCGTACTGATAGGTCAAGAGAGCGGACGTCCTCTGGATACCGAGTCGATACCCGAGCAAACCGCGGTGAGTGTTGTGACGCTTGCCGAACTGCACGCGGGTGTACTGGCCGCGACCGATACGGGCACCCGTGCGCGCCGTCTAACCACGCTGGATGCTGTCTCTGTGGTGGAGGCACTGCCGGTCACCGCAGCGGCGGCCCATGAGTGGGCCAGGCTGAGGGTGCGACTGGCAGAAGAAGGACGTACGGCCAAGATCAACGATCTCTGGATTGCGGCGGTGGCCGCGGCCAATGGGATGGATGTTATCAGCCAGGACAGCGACTTCGACGCGATCGAAAGCGTGGGCGGTCCCACCGTTATACGAGTGTGAAGTCCTGAAGGCTGCGTCCCGCAGCTGGGCGGGGATTATGCAACACCGTACTGAGCGCCCGGCTCAGCTTCCCGAGGGCGGGTTACCCGTGACGGGTTTCGACCCGGTCTCGGGCGCGGAGGCAGGCTCAACCTCGCCGTCTTCGTCGTCGTCCATACGCTCAGCCGTCGCCCGCGTGGCGCGTTTCACGCTCCGGCGGTCCAGCAGCAGCGCAACCAGCCCGCCCAGCAGCAGGCCTGGAATCGCAAGGACCATGCTGAAGAATCCCAGCACAGATGCGCGGGTCAGCGTGGGATCGCCGGGCCCCGCGTACGTGATGATCAAGGCCGCAACGAAACCGAGCAACGCCCCCAACGCCATGATCGGCGCGAACTTCGGCGCCCGGCGGACGGTGACCTGACGGCGCTCGGGTGAAGGTGGGGTGGGCGGCGTAGTGCTCATGCGTTAAGGCTACCGGCCCTCAACCGCTCCGCTTGACCAGCTGATACCCGGACTCCTGGAAGACCAGTTCATAGTCCTCACCCGGATAGGTTTCCTCGGCATGGTCTTCGGCGCTTTCGGGCCGCACGGGCCCCCAACTCCAGTCGTCGGCGTCAACTATCAGGTAATCCGGCGCGGGGTTCTCGTTGCCGATCCATAGCACCTCGGTATGCGGCACCAGATACGGCATAAGAACCACCCCACTTTCAACAGTTGCGCCCGCCGGTATCCGCTCCATCAGCCGGTGGGCTGCGTCCCAGCGCGCCGACTGCTGAAAGGTCTCCGGATTGGCCAGCGCCGCAAGCGGCTGGCTAGGCAACAGCATCACGGCCACCACACTGACCACCGGCACGACGGCGGCGCTGTAGGAGCGCAGCCAGGCCCGCCTGCTCTGCCGGGCCGCCAGGATCCCGTCGATCAGCGCGACAAACAGGATGGGCATGAGGACCGCGTTGTAGTGCCATCCCGGTCCCCAGTAGCCGGGGTTCTCCGAAACGAAGCGCCAGAGCAGCGTCGGCACCACAATCAGACCCAGCGGGGACCGGAGCCACAGGAATCCGCCCGCGATGAGGAGCAGCCACACCGTCTGGTACTTCTCCTCTGCGCTCAGCATGGTGAACAGGCTGTCTACGGGGTTGGCAAGCATCGCGCCGACGTCAATCCGGTCGGCGTAGTCGTAGGTTCCACCGGTATTCAGTGCCGGAAGGATCAGCCCAACGGATATCAGCATCCAGGCAAGGCCCCACACCGCCAGCCACAGGCCGGCCTGGTGACGGAACCGCCAGGCAATGACCAGCCCGAAAGCGAAGACCGTTAGTCCCATATCCTCTTTGATGAAGACGAGGAGGCCGGCCCAGATTACCGCCGCCCGCAGCCGGGTCTCGACCGTTGCCTCCAATGCCAGGGCGAGCAGTGGCAGCGCGAAGGCGATCTCGTGGAACTGCACGGCGACCGCGGCCTGAACACCCCACGACAACCCGTAGGCAGCGCCGAGCAACATCCCGCCGGCGTTGCCGATGCGCCGGATGGCTAGCCGGGTGATCACCAGGACCGACAGCCCGACCAACAGATTCTGCACCATCAGCAGGCTGAATCCAGTCGGGAAGAACGCGTAGACGGGCCCAAGCAGTACCAGCAGCGGATGGAAATGATCCCCGAGCAGGTTGAAGCCCTCGCCTTTGATGGAAACAATCGGCGCGTCAAACCCGCCGTACGCTTTGGCGAGCTGGGTGAAGATGCCAAGGTCCCAGGACGGTGTGTCGAACCTGTTCCATTGCGCGGTCGAAAACGCCAGGTAGAGGGCCGTCACAGCACCGGCAACCAGCCACGCTCCGGCAGGCTGGCGGCTCACTGCGGCGCTGATGTCCCTCGCGCCCCGCGAGAGGAAGTTCGCCGTGGCGGGTGAGCGTTGGTCCGTCACGGCAGCTCCGCAGCGAACAACGGCAGCACATCGGAGAGATCCGCCCGCTGCCCGGAAGCCGATACGCGCCCGGCAGCAACGGCGTCGGTCCAGGACAGGCCGCCGGTCACCAAGGAAAGCCACGTGTCGGCATCGGTTTCCACCACGTTGGGAGGTGTGCCCCTGGTATGCCGCGGGCCTTCAATACACTGCACGACGCCGAGTGGGGGCACCCGGACTTCCACACTGTTCCCGGGTGCCCTGGCACCAAGCTCCTCGAGTGCGTAGCGCACCGCCGTCGCCCGGTCGGCGCGTTCGCCGTTGCCGGAAGCCATCGCCGCGAGGGCTGACTGGCCCGCGGAAGCCGCGATTCGCCGTCGTGCCATGATCAGTCCAGCAGCGCCATGACCGGGCCGGCGATACGCAGCCGGCCCACCGGGACACCGCCGCCCATCACGGGCTGCACAACCTTCTCCAGCACGGCGGCGACGCGTTCGATGTCGATAGCGCCTGTTGCCGCAAGCAGCGTCAGACCCACCAGCGTGGTGGCGCGGATGTTGCCGTCAAGCATTTTCAAGGCAAGGGAAACACCGGTGGATGTTCCCATGACCAGCACGCCTTCGGCGCCGTTCTTGGAGATGATGCCAAGGTCCTCCATGACAACCGAGTTCTCGCGGCCGCGGCCATGGACGGCCCAGGGGTAGTCGAGCATGGCGGTAGCCACAGTGGCTGCACGCGCATCGGCGTTCTTGTCTCCGGGAGCCTTGGCAATTTTCCCGATCCCCCGCGCAAGGCCGGTGAGGGAGACCGCGGCGAGCGGCGAGCCGCAGCCGTCGACCGCCCAGTGGTTGATCTTCTCTTCGGTGTATTCCTCGATGAGGGAGGCGATCTGCTGCTGCAGGGGATGTTCCGGCTGCAGATAAGTGCTGTGGTCCCAGTTGTTCTCGGTGCACGCCCACAGGAATGCCGCATGCTTTCCGGAGCAATTAAAGGCGATCCGCTGCCGGCCCTTCTCGGTGCGGACCAGCCAGTTGCGGGCCTCCTCATCCTGTGGCCAGTCGGCGGGACACTGCAGGTGATCCTCGGTGACTCCCGCGGCGTGGAGCATGGTGCGCACCACGTCCATGTGTTCATGACTGCCCACATGGCTGGCCGCGGCCAGCGCAACCTGCGCGCCGCGCAGGGGGACGCCTGCCTGCATGGTGGCCAGCGCCTGGAACGGTTTCAGGGTTGATCGGGGGAAGACAGGCGCATTAATGTCGCCAAGTTCAGTCACCACACTTCCGTCAGCGGACAGCACCACCGCCGAACCAAGGTGACGGGATTCGATGAAACCGTTGCGCTCCAGGACGGCGAGGTCCACGGCGCTGGAAGAAGTGAAGGTTTGAGGCATGGTTCCAGTATTCCCTATTGAAACTTGTGCCCACCGGAGAGAACGGTCATCCGATGGACACAAGACGTGGTCGACGGGAATTACTCCGCCGAGAACTGAACGGAGGGCCAGCCCGATGCACCGTTGGGCACCGTGTCCGCGCGCTGTTCCGTCTGAACACCCTCGGGGTCATAAGCGCGGGCGCGGATCCGGTGCGAGCCCGGCTCAAGCTCCGTCTCCAGCGACCACTGCCGCCAGGTATCCACCGATGCCTCGGCGGCCAGCGTGGCTTCCTGCCAGTCGTCGTCGTCAATCTGAACCTCAACCTTTTCGACGCCACGGTGCTGTGCCCAAGCGCTGCCGCCAACCATCACGGTGCCGGCGGCCATCTGCTCGAAGGACCGCGGTACCTCGACCCGTGCCATGGTTTTGATTGGGCCCTTCTCGGACCAGCCTCGGTTGGTCCAGTACGCCGTCTGGTCGGCGAAGCGGGTGACCTCCAGATCAACCACCCATTTGGTTGCCGACACATAGCCGTATAGCCCGGGGACCACCATACGGACCGGGTAGCCGTGCTCCAGTGGAAGAGGCTCATCGTTCATGGCAATGGCCAAGATGGCGTCCCGGTCATCCTGCAGGATGGGCAGGGGCGTGGAGGCGCTGAAACCATCGGTGCTGGTGGACAGGACCATGTCCGCGCCTTCCTGCGGCTTCGCCTGCGCCAGCAGTTCACGGATGGGAAAGCCCAGCCACTTGGCGTTGCCGATCAGGTCACCACCCACCGGGTTGGATACGCAGGTCAGGGTGATGTGCCGTTCAATGAGCTCGGAGTCCAGCAGGTCCTGGAAGTTGATGGTGACTTCCTCCTCCACCATCCCGTGAATGCGAAGCTCCCACGTGTCGACGTCCACCTGCGGGATGCTCAGCGCGGTATCGATCCGGTAGAAATCCTCGTTTGGGGTCACCCACGGGACCACACCGTCAACGTCTACCTCCACGCCTTCGGGAACGGGTGGCGCGGCGCTCGCGGGGGAAGGGAAAGTCAGTTTCTCGCGGACCACATTCACGGTATTGCGGACCCCGCCGATGACGGCTCCACCCGTCGCGGCAACGGCTGCGACGACGGCGGTCACGCCTGCTGCTGCGAAGAAGGAGCGGCGGCTGGTGGCAGGTTCGCCGTCCGCGGCGTCGGTTCGGGCGTGGCTGTTGGCGCCCTCGCCGTCGTCGTGCTGTGTCTTGGGTGCCGTGGAGGCGTGGACTTTACGGATCATCCAACGGAGCGCAGCGAGCCCGGCAACCGTTCCCAGGACGGACGGCAGGGCGTCGAACGGCGAAGCGCCGGCACGCGAAACCACGGCAGCGACAATAACCACACCCAGCAGCAGTACACCCGCAACGCCAAGGACCCATGTGCGCCAGGCGACATAGCCAAGCAGCGCGGCCAGGGCCACGATCGTGACTCCCATGCCCACAAACAGGGCGAGCTTGTCATTGGTGCCGAAGGTGTCGATCGCGAAGTCCTTCAGCCACGGCGGGGTGAAGTCGATGAAGGTGGAACCCAGAGCGATCAGAGGCGCCGAGCGGCTGGTGAAGAACGAGCCCACCAGCTCGGCGACACCCAGCACCAGCCCCGCCGCCAGGATTCCAGCGAGCATGGCGAGCGTGGACGCTCTCAGGAGGAAGTTCTTCACGGCTTTCATACTCTATGTTCGCAGCGCGGCACGGCGTGTATGGGTATGGAGGGGACCCGTCACACTGTCGTAAGGAATGTCACGTACCACGCGCGGGCTTCACCGGCGCCATGCCCAGCCAGTACCCTGAACTACTGTGAAGGTTCTTGTGATTGGCCCCGGTGGCCGCGAACACGCCATTGTCCGTTCCCTGCTGGCCGACCCGTATGTCAGCGAGGTGCACGCCGCACCCGGCAACGCCGGAATTGCGCAGGTTGTGCCCGTCCACAGCATTGACGCAAGCGATCCTGCCGCCGTGACAGCGCTGGCGGAGCGTCTCGCATCCGATCTCGTGGTGATCGGACCCGAAGCACCACTTGCCGCAGGAGTGGCCGATGCCCTTGCCTCGGCCGGTATTCCGGTGTTCGGCCCGTCGCGGGCAGCGGCGCAGCTTGAGGCTTCCAAGGCGTTTGCCAAACAGGTGATGGCAGCGGCGAATGTGCCCACAGCCATGGCCCGCGTTGCGGTATCCGCGGCCGAGGCGGCCGAGGCACTGGACACGTTCGGCGCCCCGTACGTGGTCAAGGATGACGGCCTGGCCGCAGGTAAGGGTGTTGTGGTCACCTCCTCCCGCGATGAGGCACTGGCCCACGCGCAGACCTGCTTCGACGCCGGCGGTTCGGTGGTCATCGAGGAATTCCTGGACGGACCGGAAGTGTCCCTGTTTGTTCTATCGGATGGCCACAACGTGCTGCCGCTGGCGCCCGCACAGGACTTCAAACGGATTTACGACGACGACGCCGGCCCCAACACCGGCGGCATGGGCGCCTACTCGCCGCTGGAGTGGGCGCCTGCAGGCCTGGTGGAAGAGGTCATTGAGCGGGTGGCGCAGCCCACCATCGACGAGATGGCGCACCGTGGAGCTCCCTTCACCGGCGTGTTGTACTGCGGCTTGGCACTCACCTCACGCGGGGTGCGTGTGGTCGAATTTAATGCCCGCTTCGGCGACCCGGAAACCCAGGCTGTCCTCGCGCGGCTCAAGACCCCGCTCGGCGGATTGCTGATGGCCGCCGCGAAGGGGGAACTGGACCGGATCAATGACCTAGCCTGGTCGCGGCAGACCGCCGTCGCCGTCGTACTCGCCTCAGCGAACTATCCTGACACTCCGCGCACCGGCGACCGCGTGCGGGGCTTGAAAAAGGCCTCAGCACTCGAAGGTGTTCATGTGCTGCACGCCGGGACCTCCCTGTCGGAGGAGGGCAAAGTGGTGTCGTCGGGCGGCCGTGTGCTTGCCGTCGTCGGGTTGGGCGATGATCTGGTGGAGGCGCGGTCAAAAGCGTACGACGGCGTGGGCCTCCTCGATCTTGAGGGCGGCCAATTTCGCACCGACATCGGTTTGAAGGCCGCACGCGGCGAGGTCTTCGGCTCCGCTTCGAAGGAGGCATGACCGTGCCTGCGGAGGTTGAGGGGTGGCGGCACTTCTACTCCGGTAAGGTACGAGACCTATACGAGCCGGAGTCCGGCCCGTCCGACCGGGTGCTGGTGGTGGCTAGCGACAGGATCAGCGCCTACGACTTTGTGCTCTCCAGCGAGATCCCCGACAAAGGCCGGGTGCTCACCCAACTGAGCCTGTGGTGGTTTGAGCAGCTTCCCGTACCCAATCACGTGCTGTCCACCGACGTGCCGGCGGCCGTGGCAGGGCGCGCCATGATCTGCCGACGGCTGGACATGATCCCGGTGGAATGCATCGCCCGCGGCTACCTCACCGGTTCCGGGCTCCTCGAGTACCAGCACTCCGGCACCGTATGCTCATTGCCGCTGCCGGAGGGACTCGAGGACGGATCACACCTGTCGCCCCCCGTGTTCACTCCCTCCGCCAAGGCCGAGGTGGGGGAGCATGACGAGAACATCCCCTATGACGCCGTCGTCATGATGGTGGGCGACGACCTGGCGGCCAGGCTGCGCTCGCTGACCCTGGACATCTACTCACAGGCAGAGTCGGTTGCCCGGTCACGGGGAATCATTCTGGCTGACACCAAGGTGGAGTTTGGGCTGTCATCCTCCGGGGACATCACGCTCGGCGATGAGGTGCTGACGCCGGACTCGTCGCGGTTCTGGGACGCGGACCTGTATGCGCCCGGGCAGTCACAGCCGTCCTTTGACAAACAGTTTGTCCGCGATTGGCTTACCTCCGACGAAGCGGGGTGGGACAGGGTGTCCCCGCCGCCGGCATTGCCGTCCGCCGTGGTGGAGCGGACCCGTTCCCGGTACGTCGAGGCCTATGAGCGGTTGACTGGGCGGACATTTTCTTAGGATTGTTTCATCCTGCCCAGGCAGCCATCCCGCCAGCTGGGTCTCATCCCGCCCATTGACTCGGGGCACTCGGTGGGCACAACTGGTTATGCCC
>NZ_KI915003.1:0-11007 GCF_000520595.1 Arthrobacter sp. H5 | reverse complement strand
GGCACAACTGGTTATGCCCACCGAGTGCCCCGACTCACTGGGCAGATTGGTGTGGCACCTGGCGGACTGACACCTAAATCGTTGCCCACATCCGGGCGCCGACAAACCATAACGGACGTACAATATTCGTGGCTGGGAGCTGCGGTGGAGCGCCGTGGTGTTCCTTCAGCGAGCAGGTGGTTGCTATGATTTCACTTTCAGCCCGGCGGCTTCTCGTGGGCCTTTTTACTTCCTTGGCGCTTGTCCTGGGACTGGCGCCCGCCACTGCTCCGCCGGCCCACGCCGCCCCGCTGTTTGGCCATGACATCTCATGGCCGCAGTGCCCCGCGTCGGTGGGCGGATTCGGCCTCCCGCTGCCGCCGGCGTCGTCGCAGTTTGTTGTTATTGGCCTCACCCGCGGGCTCCCGTTCACGGAGAACCCGTGCCTGGCCAGCCAAGTGGGGTGGGCCAGAACAAATGGAAAACCCGCCCATGGCTATGCCATGGCAGCCTTCCCCACAGCAGCGCAGCTCGCCACCTACCGGACGCAGGGCCCATGGACGTCCAGCACACGTGCGGGGCAGCTCTCCAACGTGGGCTACTCCGAAGCCCGGTTTGCGGTGGCCTCGCTCAACAGAATCGGATTCAGGCCCCCGGTCGTGTGGATCGACGTCGAGCCCCGTCCGGCGCAACCCTGGCCTACAGCAACGGCGGCACAGCAGCGTGACAACCGCTACATCATTGAAGGCCTGATGCGGGGGCTGCGGGACGCAGGATTCTCCTACGGCCTGTACTCGTTCACCTCGGGCTGGGCCAGCATCACCGGCTCCTGGCGGCTGCCCGGCGTTCCGGTGTGGGCCACGGCGGGCACCCTGAACTACCCGACCGAAGCACTGGACCGCTGCAGTCAGCCCAGTTTCTCCGGGGGAAGGGTCTATATCTCCCAGTGGTACGACACTGTGCGGGACTACGACCGAACCTGCGATCCGTATGCCTTTACTCCGCTGCCTGTACCGGCCTCCACGCTGTCAGGCGCCGCAACAGACTTCAACGGGGACTGGAATAACGATGTGCTCGCGCGTGTGGGTGCAACCGCTGAACTTCGAATGTATGCGGGAACGGGACGGGGCCGGCTCATGGCGGGAACCCGGATCGGAACAGGTTGGGGTGGTTTCAACCTGCTTGAGACACCCGGGGACGTCAACGGAGACGGCGCAGTGGATGTGCTGGCGCGGGAAACGGCCACCGGTTCCCTGTGGCTTTACCGTGGGAACGGAAAGGGCGGTTGGCTCCCTCGGTTGCGCGTCGGTTCCGGGTGGAACAGCTACAGCTTCTTTGGTCCGGGCGATTTCAACGGCGATCAGCGGGTGGATCTCCTGGCGAGGCACACCGCTACCGGCATCCTCTGGCTCTATCCCGGTAACGGCTCCGGAGGATGGTTGCCGCGGGTGCGGGTAGGTTCCGGGTGGAACGCGTTCAACAGCATCGTTGGACCAGGGGATATGAATGGCGACGGAACAGCGGATGTTCTGGCACGTCAAACGTCAACCGGTGACCTCTGGCTGTATCCCGGCAACGGGCGGGGCGGGTGGCTGCCCCGGGTTTTGGTTGGCTTTGGCTGGAATGCGATGACCGCAATTATGGGACCGGGTGATTTCAACGGCGACCGCACCGCTGATGTCCTGGCACGCGACCGCAGTGGCATTCTGTGGCTCTACCCGCGCTCTGCCAGTGGAACGTGGCTGCCGAGGGTGCAGATTGGATCCGGATGGAACGGGATTAACGCCATCTTCTAACGGTCCGCTCTTCGACAGTAAAGGCTCCTACCGTGCAGGTAGGAACCCTTTACTGGTCGGGGTGACAGGAATTGAACCTGCGACCTCGTCGTCCCGAACGACGCGCGCTACCAAGCTGCGCCACACCCCGAATACTTCTCGCCGTTGTCTGTTATCTGTGACAAAAGCAACCTCTCAAGGATAACGGAGAATCCCTGTCAGGACGAACTAAACCAGGGAGTCTTTCCACGCCGCGTGGAGGGTGGCAAAGCGTCCGGTTCCACCGATCAGATCTTCCGGTGTCCCGTCCTCAACGACGATTCCGTCATGTACCACCAGCACACGGTCGGCAATCTCCACGGTGGACAAGCGGTGCGCAATGATCAGGGCGGTTCGGTTGCCCAGCAGCTTCTGCAGACCCTCCTGCACCAGTCTTTCGCTGGGGATATCCAGGGACGATGTTGCCTCGTCGAGAATCAGCACCGCCGGGTCCGCCAGGAAGGCGCGGGCAAAGCTGATGAGTTGCCGCTGGCCCGCTGAGACCCGGCCGCCGCGCTTGTTGACATCGGTGTCGTAGCCGTCGGGAAGCGCCTCGATGAACTCATGGGAACCCACGGCCTGCGACGCGGCGACAATTTCGTCGCGGCTTGCCTCCGGTTTGCCCAGCGCTATATTGTCCGCGACCGTCCCGCTGAAGAGGAACGCCTCCTGCGTGACCATGACGACGGCGCGGCGCAGGTCACGGGGGCTAAGTTTCCTGAGGTCCACACCGTCCAGGGTGATGGCGCCCGTGGACACGTCGTAGAACCGTGCGATGACTTTGGCAAGGGTCGATTTACCGGCACCGGTCTGCCCCACGAGGGCAATGGTCTGTCCGGCCGGTATATGAAGGTCCATGGTCGGCAGGATCACCGGTCCGTCGCCGTACTTGAACTCGACGCCGCGGAACTCGATCTCGCCCCGAGGGTTCTTCAACGGCACAGGATTCTTGGGCGGCCGCACTGTCGGAACCTCCTGCAGCAGCCCGGAGACCTTCTCCAGGGCAGCAGACGCGGACTGGAACGAGTTGTAGAACATGGCCATCTGATCCACCGGCTGGAAGAAACGCTTGCTGTAGAGGAGCAGTGCCAGCAGGGCGCCCACCTCTATCGAGCCGTCCAGCACCCTGAAGCCGCCCACCAGCAGCACCACGGCTACTGTGACGTTGCCGATCAGCACCAGGCCCGGCTGGAAGACGCCGTTCAGGTTGATGGAGCGGACGGTGACCCGGCGGTAGTCCTCGGCCAGTTCGTCGTACTTCGCGGCGTTGATCTTCTCGCGGCGGAAAGCCTTGACGGCGCGGATGCCGGTCATGGTTTCGATGAAGTGCACGATCAGTTTCGCAGAGACCACCCGGGAGGCCCGGAAGGCTATCTGTGAGTGCTTTTGGTACCAGCGGGCCAGGAAGTACATGGGCACTGCCGCCGCCATGATCAGCAGTCCGGTGGGCCAGTCCAGCAGGAAGATTGTGATGGCCGTAAACAGCATGTACATCACACCGGACGCCAGCGAACTTACGCCGGAGTCAAGCAGTTCCCGCAGCGCTTCCAGGTCCGAGGTTTGCCGGGCGATAATCCTGCCCGAAGTGTATTTTTCGTGGAACTCGAGGCTCAACCTTTGCGTATGCCGGAACACCCGCAATCTGAGGTCCAACAGCATGGCCTGGCTCAGCTTGGCGGTGGCGCGAACGTATCCTGCCGTGAGGGTTGCGGTGAGAATCGCTGCAATGAGGTAGGTGGCGCCCGCCATCCACAGCAGCGAAGAGTCGCCGTCGAGCAGGGCCGGCAGTGCATGGTCGATGCCAAACGCGATGATCGCCGGTCCGGCAACCCTCGCCGCCTGGGAGAAGACCACCAGTGTGATGGTCCAGATGAACTGGGTTCTATTGGGGCTGATGAGCGAACCGAGCAGCTTGAAGGACCTTGCCCGCACGGACTTGTTCTGTGCCCGGTTGAGTAGGACATCGTCCTCATTCTGCACTCCGGAGGACAGGCCCGACGCCGGTTCCTCCTCCGGCTGCTGCCCGGGCTTGCGCTGTGGTGAGGTGTTCACGCGCGTGCCTCCTCGTCGTCGTGCTTTAGATCTTCAAGTTCTGTGTCGAGATCAACCGGTTCCTCCTGGAGACTGGCGATCACGTAGCGGTAATGCGTGTTGCGGGCCAGGAGTTCGGTGTGCGTGCCAACGTCCGAGATGCGGCCCCGCTCCATCAGCGCCACCCGGTCCGCAAGCGACACCGTGGACGGGCGGTGCGCAACAATCAGCGTGGTGGTATCCGTAAGAACCTCCCGAAGCCTCTCCTCGACCAGTTCCTCGGTGCGGACATCAAGGGCGGACAGTGGGTCATCGAGCACCAACACCCTGGGCTTAGCCGCGATGGCCCGTGCAAGGGCAATGCGCTGCCGCTGACCACCGGAGAGGCTGAGGCCCTCCTCGCCAATCAGCGTGTCCACGCCGGCCGGTAGGGAGTGGGCGAAGTGTGCCTGTGCAACGTCCAAGGCCTCCTCAAGGATCGCATCGGCTTCCTGTTCATCCTGCGGCTTTGTTCCCATCAGCACGTTGTCCCGGACGGAACTGGAGAACAACGTGGTGTCCTCGAAGGCAACCGATACATGCGTGCGCAGTTCCTCGACGGTCAGGCTGCGCAGGTCGGTTCCGTCGATACTGATTCCGCCGCCGGTCACTTCATACAACCGCGGTACCAGTTGAAGGAGTGTGCTCTTGCCGCAGCCGGTGATGCCCACGAGAGCCATGGTCTCGCCAGCCTTCAGGGTGAGATCGATGCCATTGAGTACATCGGGGACATGGTCCTGCGAATCCGGGTAGCGGAAGTGGACATCGTTGAATTTCACCTCCCCGCGCGGGTTCCTCAACGTTTCGCGGTGTTCCGGGTCGGTGATGGAGTTGACGGAGTCCATGACCTCATAGTGGCGGTCGATGGCCGTCTTGGCGGTAAACGTCATGGCAAGCAGCGGGCCGATGAATTCCACCGGTCCAGCGACCACGGCGGCCGTCGCGAAGAAGGCCACCAATGCGCCGATGGATACGTCGCCGTTTGCCGCGGACAGGACACCCACCACGAGAGAGGCTCCGAGGGCCAGCTCCGGCAGCAGCGTGACGATCAGCGAAAAGTTGGCCAGGCTGCGCGCCTTGTAGATTTCTGTCTGCCGCAGCTCTTCTGCCTGCAGGTTGAATCCCTCCAGCGCTTCGCGGCTGCGCCCGAATGCCTTCAGGACCCGGATGCCGTGCACTGACTCTTCCACAGTGGTGGCAAGGTCACCTGCCTGGTCCTGGCTCTTGCGCGATACAGCGCTGTAGGAGGTGCGGAACTTGAAACCGTAGATGATGATCGGCAGGGCAGCGGCGAGGAAGATGAGCGCGAGCGCCCAGCTGGTGAGGAACATGACGACGACGCCAATCACCACGGTCAGGGAGGTCACCACGAGCATGATCAGGCCAAACGCCATCCATCGCCGCATCAGGTTGAGGTCTGTCATCGCGCGTGAAAGCAGCTGACCGCTGCCCCAGCGGTCATGGAACGCGACCGTCAAATCCTGCAGGTGACGGTAAAACGAGGTGCGCATGTTCGTTTCGACCGTAGTGGCCGGCGCGATGACGAACTGCCGCCTCAGGGCAACAAAGGTCGCCTCCAGGACGCCCAGCAGGAGTACGACGCCAGACGCGATCCACACCGTGGACGTTGCGCTGCCCTCCGCGAGGGCGTCATTGATCAGGACACGGAAGACCTGTGGGATGGCGAGTGCCATGAGGCTCGCGCCGAGGGCACAGAGCAGGCCAAGGACCAACCGTGGAACGATCGGTTTGACGTGCGGATAGAGGCGGCTGAGGGATTCCCAGAGCGTAGTTTGCGTCAGCATGCTTTTTCTCTTGGAGCGTGGATTTTGGGATGCCGGAAGGCGGTTCGTGGCCCGTAGCAACTATCCTATGTCAGCGTACTGACAATTGCCGTGACGACGTGCGGCGGTTACGCATACGCACAGCAGCCGCGCAACCTCGTGGATCCCTAGGAAGTCTCCGTTAGCGTCAACAGGACGGCCTCAGGCCGGCACGCCAGTCGCACCGGAGCAAACCGGGAGGTGCCGATGCCCGCAGAGACGTTGAGCGGGACGGAAGTGCCATTGTGCTCCCACTGGGTGAGTCCACGGGCCCGCCAGGTGGGAAGGTCGCAATTGCTGACCAGAGCACCATAGCCGGGCAGGCAAACCTGCCCGCCGTGGGTATGTCCCGCGAGGATCAGCCTGGCGCCGCCGTCGGCGAAGTAGTCGAGAACCCGCTGATACGGGGCGTGGGCAACGCCGATCCGGATGTGCGGTGCAATCCCCGATGTGGTGCTGCCCGGTGGGAATCCGGAAAACCGGTCCCGGCCAAGGTGGGGGTCGTCCACTCCGCTGAAGTCCAGGCGCAGGCCCGGGACTGCGATCGACTGTGATCGGTTGGTGAGGTCAACCCACCCGGCATTGCCGAACCCGCGGAACAGCTCTGCCCAGGGGAGTTCCTTCGGGCCCTTTCGGCCGTTGGACTTGGACGGTCCGGTGAAGTACTTGAACGGGTTTTGAATCCTGGGGGCATAGTAGTCGTTGGAGCCGGGAACAAAGACGCCGGGAAACTGCATGAGCGGGGCAAGCGCGTCGAGCAACGGCTCAACGGCTTTGGGGTGGCTGAGATTGTCACCCGTATTGACTACAAGGTCGGGCTCCAGCTCGGCAAGGCCGCGCAGCCAATTGATCTTGCCTGCCTGACTGGGGACCAGGTGGATGTCCGACAAGTGCAGCATCCGGAGCGGCTTGCTTCCGGGAGGCAGGATCTCAAGCCTTTCCTCGCGGAGTTCGAAAAGGTTTCGTTCAACGAGAGCGGCGTAGCCGAGGACTGCAGCGCCAGCGGCTGCGGTGAGACCGAGTGCTAGTGAGGCGCCGCCCGCTGGCTTCGCCCGCAGATGAGACTCCACTATCAGTTGTCATCCTCGCCCCGGCCAGGGGGGCCTTCCGCCGGGGGACCGCCGTCGCCCCCGCCGTTACCGTTTCCGTTGCCGTTATCGCCGCCACCGTTGTCATTGTCGTCATTTCCGCCATCGTCGCTCGGCGATGGGGAGGGCTGATCCCGCTGAACGGGCCGGCCGGCGTTGATCATATTCGAGGGCGGATCCCGGAAATCCTCAGCCGGGTAGAGGCCGGGAATTTGCTGCATGAAGCGTTCCCACGAGGGGGCCGCCACAAACGCACCATCAATTTCCTCGTAAACACGGCCGCCAATCTGAAGCTCGGAGAGCGAGCCGCTGTTGGCCTTCCAGTTACCTACCCAGCTGGCAGTAGCCATTGCTGAGTTGTAACCCATGAACCAGGTCTGTGAACGCTGATCATTGGTGCCTGTCTTGCCGGCCATAGGAACATCGCCGAACTCCAGGAGCTGGCCGGAGCCACGGTCAATGACCGCCTGCGTGGCATAGTTCACGCCGCGGGCAAGTTCCTTCGGAATCGCCTGCTCGCACTGCTCAGGAGGGACGGGGAAGCTTGTTCCATCAACTGCCACCACCTCGACCAGCGCACGCGGTTGGCAGGTCAGACCCTCGGCGCCGAGAGCCGCAAATGCCGTCGCCATGGACATGGGGGAGACCTCGCTGCCACCGCCAATCAGCGCTGAGGGGGAGACGTCAAGGGGATCGTATTCTCCGCCGGCACTCTTGCCGTCGTGCACGCCGAGGCTGGCAGCGATTTCGAAGGGCTTGCACAGATCAATCTGATTCGCGGTTTCCATAGTTACAGTGTTGTAGGACTGTGCCAGGCCTTCAAGCACGGTGTAGTTTCCGTAGTTGATGTCACCGTAATTTTGAGGTTCGTACCCGTCTTCGTCGGGGAGAACGTACTCTCCGCCATTCAGGCAGCTGGCCTCCCAGACATCTCCCTGGGGATATTCCTTCTTGCTGCCGTCCACAACCGTGTTCAGTGCCCGACCGTCCTCCAGCCATGCCGCAACTGTGAATGGCTTAAACGTTGAACCAGGCTGATATCCACCGAGGCCGCCAAGCGGACTGTTGGGATCCCCGCCGGCATACTGATCGACGTTGAAATTCTGCACCGAATCACCAGGCTCCGTGCCGGGCATGTAACGCGTGTTTTGGGCCATCACCAGGATGTCACCCGTACCGGGCTCCAGGCTGACCATTGAGTGCCCAACGGAAGGATCTGTGCTTTCCCGGCTCGCAGTCTCGTTGATCGCGGTCTGCGCAGCTGTCTGTGCCCGCGGGTCCAGAGTGGTCTTGATCGTCAGGCCCGCGCGATAGAGAAGATTCTCGCGGTCCTCCAGTGTCTCGCCGTAAGCCGGGTCGTTGAGGATCAGGTGGGTGACGTAGTCGCAGAAGTACGGTGCCTGCTCCGCGGCGACGCATCCACTGAGTACCGGTGTAATGGCAAGTCCCAGATCGGTTGCCACAGCGGCGTCGTACTCTTCCTGGGTGATCTTGGCGGTATCCAGCATCCGTCCCAACACCAGGTTGCGCCGCTCAAGCGAACGTTCGGGATTCAGCTCCGGGCTGTAGAACGTGGGTCCGTTGACAACGCCTGCCAGCAGCGCGGCCTGCGGAATACTGAGGTCCTTCGCTTCGACGTTGAAGAAGTACTTCGACGCAGCCTGCACACCATAGGTGGTGCCCGTGAATGGAACAATGTTCAGGTAGCCGGCAAGGATCTCGTCCTTACTGAGCTCCTTCTCCACGGCAATGGCGAGTTTGGCTTCACGCAGTTTGTCACCCATGGTCTTCTGCCCACTGAAGGTGACATCTCCGCCGGTCTGCATGCTGGCGTCGATAAGTACGTTATTGACATACTGCTGCGTAATGGTGGAGGCGCCGCGGGTGGTGTCGCTGCTGATGTTGCTCAAAGCTGCGCTGATGATGCCCTGAAGGTCCACGCCGCCATGCTCGTAGAAAGCATCATCTTCGATCGCGAGCAGGGCATCCGTCATATTTTCAGACACCTGGTCAAGGGTCACCGGCTGCCGGTTCTCCTCATACAGCGTTGCGATCAGGGAACCGTCAGCAGCCAGGATCGTTGAGGGCTGAGCCAGCGCACCCCGCTCCAGCTCGGCCGGGAGATTTTCGAAGAATTGGATCGAGGCAGACGCGCCCGTGCCGGCCGCCGCCGCGACGGGCACCAAGAGGCCTGCTGCGAGCACCCCGCTCAGTCCACTGATTCCAAGAAATGCAATGATCTTCCCCAGGGTGGTTGCAGTGTCAAAGAAAGGTGATTTACGCGCAGCCATGTTCTCCAGTTTACAAGCACGCGCTAGTCTATGAACCATGACCAAATGGGAGTACTCCACAATTCCGCTGATCATCCATGCGACCAAACAGATTCTTGACCAATGGGGAGAGGACGGCTGGGAGTTGGTGCAGGTTGTTCCAGGCCCGGACGGCAACGGTTTGGTCGCCTATCTTAAGAGGGAGAAAAACCAGTCGTGACCAGTACGGATAGTGCAACATCGGCCGTTGAGAGCCGTTTGCTGGAGCTCGGAATAACCCTTCCGGAGGTCGTTCAACCGATCGCCACCTACGTGCCGGCTGTTGTTTCGGGCAACTATGTTTACACCTCGGGACAGCTCCCGATAATTAACGGCGAACTCTCAGCTTCAGGCAAGGTAGGCAGTGATATAAGCCCTGAGGACGCGAAGGAGTACGCTGCAACGTGCGCCGTCAATGCCCTGGCCGCCATCAAGTCCCAGATCGGTGACCTCGACCGCATTAGCCGGATTGTGAAAGTCGTGGGATTTGTTGCTTCAGATCCGGCCTTCACCGGTCAACCCGGCGTTATCAACGGGGCGTCCGAGCTGTTGGGCAAAGTATTGGGCGAGGCGGGCGCACACGCCCGCTCGGCCGTCGGCGTCGCAGTACTGCCACGCAATGCGCCGGTGGAAGTTGAAGTCATCGCGGAGTTCGTTTAAGCCCGTGGACCGTTCAAGCACCAGGCTATTTCCCGTTCCGCAGGACCAGCTAGGGGCCGCGCGAAGCTGGATTGACCATGGTGAGCGCACGCCCTTGAAGCCGCGGCCGGCGTCGTCGGTGGTACTCATCCGTGACTCAGCCGCCGGCACAGAGACCTACCTTTCCTACCGGCGCGGCGAGTCGCCGTTGGGTATTGTCGCCTTTCCGGGCGGCAGTGTGGAACCGACGGACGACGACGACGTCCCTTGGTTTGGTCCCTCGCCCGGCCACTGGTGTGCAGCCCTGGCCACCGAGGACCATAGTGCTGCGCGTCGGTTTGTCTATGCCGCGATACGTGAGCTGTTCGAAGAGACCGGCGTCCTGTTGGCCGGACCCGATGCGTCGAGTCTGGTGGAGGGTACAAACCACCCCGAGTGGATGAAGGCGCGGGTTGCGATCGCCTCGGAGGAGATAACCTTCGCGGATGTGCTTCGCCGGCGCGGGCTAGGCGTGCGGGCAGACCTCCTCAAACCTCTTTCCACCTGGTTGAGCCCCGACTTTGCGCACCGCCGCTTCGACACCCGGTACTTTGCGGCGGCGCAGCCCGTGAATCAGGAGCCCTCGGTGCTCGCCGGCAAGGGCATCTGGGGCGCCTGGCGCTGGTCAGCAAAGGAAATTGACGCACGCACCAACAGCACACTCGGCGACGAGGTGGGTCAGCCCAACACGGTGGGGCGCACATTGAGTGAGGTTACGGTTCCCGCCGTGGAGTTGATCCTGGAGAAGATCGCGTCCTCGCGCGGCTGCATCGCCTACCTCTCACACAAGCGGCCCATGAAGGTGTACGTTCCCAGACTGGTCGAAGTGGATGGCGACCTGAAACTGTCGGTGGAGTGTTCCACCGCAACGGAGGGTTCAGCGCAGCGGGGCCGCTAGTTTCTCCCAGCCCGCCGACTCGTTAGATGTGGTTGTTTTCGCGGCACATATCGACCTTAGGGCTCGCGAATAAATAATCTGGTTGATTACGGCGTGTCGGGTGGTGCGAGCGTGTAGTTCCATTCGCCATGGAAATCGTGGCGGGTGAGGGGCAGTGATTCGATGTCGTGGCTGGTGTATCTGAGTCCGGTGGGATATTCGGAGGTGTCAAGGACGCATTGGACGGTCAGGCCCGTGCTGGTGGTGGTGTTGGAGATCGTTTCAACGATGGTCTGGTGGGTCCGCAGCGGCCTGCCAGCCCAGTTTCGGGTGATCTGGGCGAAAAGACGATGCTCGATTTTGTTCCAT
>NZ_KI915002.1:35334-46801 GCF_000520595.1 Arthrobacter sp. H5 | reverse complement strand
CTGGACGAAGGCGTCTATTTGTGCTCAATCTCCACGTTCTATCGCGTCCTGGAGGAGAACTGCCAGGTCAAGGAACGCCGACGGATCGCACGCCACCCGGCGCGGGCCGTGCCGGAGCTGGTCGCGACCGGACCCGGACAGGTTTACACCTGGGACATCACCAAACTCGCCGGCCCGATCAAGGGCAAATACTACGACTGCTACGTCATGATCGACATCTATTCCCGCTACATCGTCGGCGCCTACGTCCATGCCCACGAGTCCGGGGAACTGGCCGTGGAAATGATGAAGGAAATCTTCGGCATCCACGGCATCCCGCAGATCGTCCACGCCGACCGTGGCACCTCGATGACCTCCAAAACAGTCGCGGCGCTGCTCTCGGACCTGGAGGTCACCCGGTCCCATTCCCGTCCCCGGGTCAGCAATGATAATCCGTACAGTGAGGCCTGGTTCAAGTCGCTGAAGTTCGCTCCCGCGTTCCCCGAACGCTTCGGTTCCCTACCCGATGCGAGAGCGTTCATGGACTTCTTTGTCGACGGGTACAACCACACCCATTGCCACACCGGAATCGGCCTCAACACACCGGCGGATGTCCACTACGGACTGGCCGCCAGCAAAGCCCTCGAACGAGCCAAAATCTTGGCCGCCGCACGGGCAAAAACACCCGAACGATTCACCACCAACAACGACCCCAAAATCCTCGCCATCCCCAACACCGCCTGGATCAACAAACCAGCCGAGAAAAACGACACAAAAGCAGCAGCCTAATTCCCACTGGCCTCATTCACCTTGACAAATTCCGCAGCGGCATGGTTGCCAACCCTGAACCCGAAACATCAACCGAAGGCGTATATGAGTACCTCACCAAACCTTACGTTCAATGACGGCCGCACCATCCCCCAGCTGGGCTACGGCGTGTGGCAGGTTGATGACGTAACTGCCGAGGACGTTGTAGGCCGCGCATTCAAGGCCGGTTACCGCCACATTGACACCGCCATGATCTATGGAAATGAGGCCGGCGTCGGGCGGGCAATCGCTGCATCGGGCCTGGATCACGCGGACCTATTCATCACCACCAAGCTGTGGAACGCAGACCAGGGCTACGAAAGCACCCTGGAGGCCTTCGAAAAATCGATCGATCTGCTTGGCTTGGAAACCCTGGACCTGTACCTGATCCATTGGCTGCAGCCCAAGCAGGGCAAGTACGTGGACACATGGAAGGCCCTGGTTGAACTACAGAGGCGCGGCCGTGTGCACTCCATCGGCGTCTCCAACTTCACGGTCGAGGCACTTCAAGAGATCATCGACGCCACCGGGATTGTGCCGGCGATCAACCAGGTGGAGACGCATCCGTACTTGAACCAGGCCGAACTGCGTGCCTTCGAGGCCGACAAGGGTATCCTCCATGAGGCATGGTCCCCGTTGGGCTCCGGCAAGGGTCTCTTGGAGGATCTTGTTTTGCAGGACATCGCGTCAAAGCACAATGCCACGCCTGCTCAGGTTGTGATTGCCTGGCACCTCGCGCTGGGCATTGTGGTGATTCCAAAGTCCGTCACCGAGTCACGGATTGTGGAGAACTGGGGCGGGCTCAACATCACCCTGGACCAGCAAGACATTGACGCGATCGACACGCTGGATAAAGGCGCCTCCGGCCGCATCGGAGCAGACCCTGCCACGGCGGACTTCGCCTAGCCATCAGCTCTCATCGACTCTCCCCGAAATGACGTTCTCAGCGCCGAAACGGCCCTCAGACGGTCATTTTGGGGAGAGTCGATGCAGGGGCGGTACCCTGGTCGAGGAAGCGAACGTGGTCTTCGTGCAGCTCCGACACCTTGGTCACTCCGAGTAGCTGCATGGTTCGGGCGACCTGCGTTGCCAGGATTTCGATGGTTCGGTCGACGCCGATGCGCCCTCCCGCCATCAGCCCGTACAGGTAGGCCCGCCCAACAAGCGTAAAGTCCGCGCCGCGCGCCAGAGCGGCAACAATATCGCCGCCGCTCATGATGCCGGTGTCCAGGATGATATCGGTCTTGCCCTTTAGTTCCGCGGCGACCTCGGGCAGCAAATGCAGTGGGATCGGTGCCCGATCCAGCTGGCGTCCGCCATGGTTGGACAGCACAATCCCGTCGGCGCCGTGTTCCACTGCCTTCTTGGCGTCGTCGAGCGTCTGGATGCCCTTGACCACCAGCTTTCCCTTCCAGACTTCACGGAGCCAGTCGAGGTCCTGGTAGGTCAGCGTGGGATCGAACATGGAGTTGATCAGGTCCGCGACTGTCCCCGAGTAGCGGGACAGCGAGGCGAAGGTCAGCGGTTCATGCGTCAGGAAGTTGAACCACCAGGCCGGCCGGTAGGAGGCATCCAGCACCGTCTTGACCGTCAGCGCGGGCGGAATGGTCATGCCGTTGCGCACATCCCGCAGCCGGGCGCCCGCAACTGACGTGTCGACCGTAACCATCAAGGTGTCGTAGCCAGCCACAGCCGCGCGGTTGATCAGTTCCATCGATCTATCCCGGTCGGTCCAGAGATAGAGCTGGAACCAGTTCCGGCCGTTGGGCGCGGCCGCGGCCACGTCTTCGATCGATGCCGTGCCCATGGTCGAGAGGGTAAAGGGAATGCCGGCTGCTTGGGCCGCCTGCGAACCGGCGTATTCGCCCTCCGACTGCATCATCCGGGTGAATCCGGTGGGGGCAATGCCAAACGGCAGAGCCGATGTTGCGCCCAGGATCGACGTGCTGACGTCTACTTTGGACACGTCGCGAAGCACGCCAGGACGGAACTCCAGGTTCCTGAACGACTCGCGTGCGCGGCGCAGTGTGATCTCTTCTTCCGCGGCGCCGTCCGTGTAGTCGAAGGGGGCCTTTGGCGTGCGGCGCTTGGCGATGGTGCGCAGGTCTGCGATTGTGTTGGCCTTGGCCACCTGGTTCCGCGCTGTGGGAAACGAAGGTGCCTTGAACTTGAGCAGTGGCGTGAGATCCGCTGCCTTGGGGATCCGGCGGCGCAATGCGTCCGGCCTGCTGTCAGCTTCCCGTCCCCTCGTGCCGCTGGCGTTCGACGACGACGACGACGTCGGCACCGCGCCCGCCTGGGCGGGCTGAGGCTGCTGCTCGGCTGCAGTCTGCTGAGTCATGAGGGTCCTTTCTCGACACAAAACTATGGTTGGACCACAGGTGATATAGAGCACGTTACAGCAGTGGTTGGACCACATCAAGTAATGTTGCGCTATGAAAGCGCACCAAATTGTCCTCGAGTGGGTCGAGCAGGAAATCGCCGGAGACCGGCTCAGGATCGGACAGCGCCTGCCTGCGGAGCGCGCAATCGCGCAGCAGTTGGGAGTTTCACGGACTTCCGTGCGGGAGGCCATCCGAGTGCTGGAGGCCATGGGAATGGTGCGTTCCGGCGTGGGGTCGGGGCCCGACGCCGGGACGTTGATCACCGCGGATCCGTCGGCTCCCTTTACTTCCGCCATGCGTCTGCATTTTGCGACGTCGCACCTGCCTGCAGGTGACATCGTCCAAACCCGCGTTCTGCTGGAATCCTGGGCCGTTGGGCATGTCGATGCTTCATCGCCGTTCCTGGATTCGGTCCGTGCACTGCTCGAAGCCATGGATGCCCCTTCCGTCGACGCCGAACACTTCCTTGAGCTCGATGCCGAGTTTCATGTAGCGCTGTCGCAGGCGGCGGGCAACGTGCTGATCAGTACCATGATGGGCTCGCTGCGAGATTCCATCGGGCAGTACACGCTGGATATAATCGTCAATCTGCCCGACTGGTCCGCAACAGCGTCGCGGCTCCGGGCGGAGCACCACCAAATCTTCGACGCAATCCTGGCGGGCGATTCCGCCCACGCCTCCACTCTGGTCACCGGGCACATCGAGGGCTATTACCGGGAGGCGGGTTTCCCATCACACGAGAAGATGGCCGCGACGTAGGGCGAAATCGGCGTCGGTAGAGTCCCGCTTCCGCGCGGCGGACTGTGCCTGCGCGCTCCGAGAGGGCAGAATGATGGCCGTGGAAACTGTAGAGGCAAGATTGTGGATCGGCACCTATCCTGCGGAGGACACGTCGCCCGGGAGCGGTGAGGGCATCTGGGAGATCACGCTCAACCGGACAAGCGGGAAGCTTAGCGGTGCGCGGCTGGTGGTGGAAACGCCGTCGGCCTCCTTCCTCGCTGAGCGCCCGGGTGGGGGCGTGCTGTACGCGGTGTCCGAGGGTGAGCCGGGTACTGTTTCCGCGTTTGCAGTCACAGGCAACGACGACGGCGCCACCTCCCTGGTTCCGCATGGCCCCAGCCCGGCGCTTTCGTCAGGAGGCTCGGCACCGTGCCACATCCTGGCGCAGCCGGACGCCGTCTGGGTTTCGAACTACGGCGACGGCACCTTCACAGTCGTGGATGTGGACCATGACGGCGCATTCAAAGGTGCGCCGCGCACCTTTCCGCATGAAGGGAGCGGCCCCAACACCGAGCGGCAGGAGGGTCCCCACGCGCACTTTTCCGGCGACGTTGATGGCGCCGCCTGGGTCGCCGATCTCGGCACGGACCAGATCCGGCGCTACTCCCGTGGTCAGAATGGGCTGGAGCCGGACGGCATCGCCGCGACGCTGCCGCCGGGCACCGGTCCGCGCCATTTCGCCACTTACCCCGGCAGTATTGTGGTTGCCGGCGAGCTTGACTGCGCGCTGCACGTTGTCCATCTGGATGGGACCACCACGCTGCCGGGCGCTTCAGCGACGGCGGCGCCGACGTCGGAAGCCGGCAGTTTCCCGTCCCACATTGCGCGCAATGCGGATGGCACCCGCCTCTATGTGGCTGTGAGGGGGCCGGATGTCCTTGCCACCTTCTCAGTGACAACCGACGACGACGGGAGGGTCACCGCCGTCGAACACCTGAGCGACACGTCGGTGGCGGGGCGCTGGCCGCGGCACTTCGCTGTTATCAGTGGCGCCGAGGCGGACCTTGTGGTGGTTGCGAATCAGCTGTCGTCCGAGCTGGCTGTCCTGCGGATGGATCATCGCAGCGGCGCGGGGGTGCTCCTCGACACGCATGCGTTACCCGCTCCGGCGTGCGTGCTGCCCGGCGCGTAACCCGCAGATTCGTTGGGTTGATGCAGCCGCAGCAGCGTAGACACCGCGCGGTGTGCGCGAAAGCAACGAATCTGCGGGCTGCAGGCGCTCAAGTCTCGGGCGTGGCACCCGACTGATGGGTGAACCTGTGTGCGACCCTAGTGGACGTGATCAGTAACGATGGTGTCGGAAGCGTCGCTCGGCGCGCCATCGTCATGGGACTTGCCGGGTTTGCCGTCACGGCCTGTTCAGCGGCGTCACCCAAGTCGACCCCCAGTACGTCGACGATGCCCGCCCTCCCAACGCCACCACCGCCACCCTCGCCTTCGCCCAGCGCTGTGCTCAGCCCGTCAACATCGCCGCCGCCATCCACACCTACTCGCAGACAGATCGTTGATCAATTCTCTGAACGAGTGTCCACGTATTGGGGACTGGACGCGCCCGGCGTAGTTCAAACACTCTCTCCCGGCGCGTCGGGTATCGCCTTGACGTTCGACTGCTGCGGCGGTCCGGGCGGCGAGGCGCTGGACCGTGTGCTGATCGACACTCTGCGAACCCACCAGGTGATGTCGACATTCTTCCTGAACGCCCGCTGGATCCATGCCAATCCCGTTCTCGCCGATGAGCTAGCCGCGGACCCGCTGGTCGAAATCGCGAACCACGGCTCCGCGCATCTCCCCCTCTCGACGACCGGCAACAGCGCTTACGGAATCCCGGGAACGCGAAACGCCGGCGAGGTATATGACGAGGTCATGGTCAACCAGGACCTGCTTCACCAACTCACCGGGAAACCTGCCCGCTGGTTTCGGCCAGGCACCGCTTTCCTGGACGATGTGTCCTCGGAGCTTGTCCGCGCGCTTGGTCTGGTACCGGTGAACTTCAGCGTCAACGGGGACGCGGGTGCCACGTTTACGGCGGAGACCGTTGCCCAATCTGTTGGAGTGTCAGTTGCCGGCGATATAGTCATAGCGCACGCGAACCGGCCTCTCAGCGGGACGGCGGCAGGCGTCGCGGCGGCGCTGCCCGGAATGTTGGCGCAGAGCGCCCAATTTGTGCAGCTCTCGGAAGGGCTGGCCGTCTGAGCGATCGTGCGTTCGCGTGATGAAGCAGGAAGCCACTTGCCGCCGTCGCATACTCAGTGCATCACACGCATGCCTTAGGCTCGAGGCCGGGATAGCGAGATGGACATTGGTGAGCAGGGGATTCTGCTCACCAATGTCCAATCTGCTCACGAAAGTTGTGGAGCCTCCTGCCAGAGTCGAACTGGCGACCTTCTCATTACGAGAAAGAACGATTCTCCTTATGAATACAGGGAAGCAGGCGGTACAGGTGACGGAAAAGTGACGACTCTATTTGAAGCCGTGCTTGACCAGGGCGGCGCTGAGGCGGTCCGCACTGTCGTGCAGGTCATCGTCAAACAGTCCCGCATAGGTGTCTAGCGTCATGGTCGCGGAAGCATGGCCAGCTATCCGCTGAACCACTTTCACATTGGCACCCTCGCTTATTGCAAGACTGACGGCCGTATGCCGCAGACTGTGGAACTTGGGACGCGGAAAATCCTCATCAGTACCAGCAGCAGCGGCAATGGCTGGCTTGTAGTGGCGCTTGGCAAACAGACTGTTTCTCAGCACATGACCATTCGCAGAGCTAAACACACGCTCCCTGCGATCGCGTCCCTCAATGACCAAACGGAGCCGCTCGGCAATCGGAGCCGGTATCGGCACGGTGCGGCTCTCCCCGCCCTTAGTCGCTCCGAGGTCGTGCCGACCGCTGACCTCCGAATACGCCTTAGTTACCGCCAACTGAGGTCGATCACCCAGTTTCACGTCACCCACTGTAAGCGCCGTAATCTCGCCCCAGCGCAGACCCGTTAGCCCGGCGAGCAGGATCATCAGCTCATAGTCCCCAGCATGGCTGGCTATCGCCAGCAATTGCGGCATCGTCAGGTAAACGTGCCCACTCTTGCGCCCCTTGCCCGGCACATAGTCAGCCTGACCAGCCGCGTTCTTCGCAGGATTCTCCGCAAGATACCGCCGCCGCACCGCCTCACCCATCAGCCGCCCGAACGTCAGGGCCACTTCCCGCCGCGTCGCTGCGCCCGCTGGCTTCCCGTCCCGCCCCAGCAGGGACGTTGCCCACGCCTCTATGTCGTCATAGGACACGGCAGACAGCGGCGTATCTCCCCATCGAGGCTCAATGTAGTTGATGTACTGGCGGCGGTAGTTGTCCAACGTCTTGGGCGTCGCTGGCCCCTTTCCTCTCGCTCCAGAGGTGCTGATCCGGTTGAACCACTCAGCATAGAGTGCCGCGACCGTGAGCTTCTGAGACAGCTTGGGATCAACGTAGGTGCCACCTCGCACGGACTGCCGCCGCTTCGCGTCGAAGTCCTCCGCCTCGCGCTTGGTCTTGAAACGCTTACGTCGCCGCCTCCCGTTCGGATCGGTCCAGTCCAGCTCCCACGGTTGTTTAGGGGAGTCCACCCTTTTTATCGCCATACGGACAGCCTATCGTCACTGACGAAGTAATGAGAATGTCGATAGTGGAAATCTGGCTACGTTGGCCTTTACGACTCGCCGATGAATCGCGACACGCTACTCCGAACCTTGTGGGCCGAATCTATCCACAGCCTGTGGAAGAGAGGGGAGATTGTGGGGCGGGCTGCGGGCTGATCGCAACCGCGGAGTGTGGATAAGCTGTGGACGCTTCGCATACAAATACCGCGCACGTGGCACATCATCTTGGGGTCGCAGCCACGGCCTTGCACTAGACCTACACTATAAGAGACAGGAACGCAAGCGGCTAGCCAAGGGCCGCATATTTCTTGTCTATCATGGCGGAACGCTGGAGCCCGTCAGAGCTTTTCCATTGTGGCGCGCGGTAGCTCACCGAATGGCCGCAATGGAAATCCTCACCCATCCCAGTATTACAAGAACGCCAGGCTAGCGAGTCGCGCCGTGATATAGCGGACCCAGCCTATCGGACTTCCACAATTCACCGGTGCCGCGCCTATGCGTGGTTCAAACCTTGCGGGAGTGCATCATCTCTACCCTTACCAGCGCCAGCCCTACGGCTGGTCCCATCACCGCTGCCACGGCGCGCGAAATTACTGGCAGCGTCTATCTCGACCGGAAAGAATGCGCAGCCTACATGGGCGTCTCCGAGAAGTTTCTTGCTACCCATTTGTGCGACGGTCCCCGTCGCTTGCGTGTCGGGTCCAAGATCATCTACCGACTGGCCGACGTCGAAAACTGGATGCGCCAGCAAACGGTGTCTCGATGAACGCGGCAACTTTTGACAGGGAGGTCATGCGTCGGAAAGTGGCAGAGGCCGGACTCAAGAAGACTGCCGACACCATTAAAGTCATGCTCGACTGGACAAATGAGGACGGCTGGACCTGCATAAGTAAGGTCCGCATCGCTGCAGCTACCGGAGCCACTACCCGTACAGTCCAAAACCATTGGAAAGTAGCGAGACAGCGCGGGTTTCTCCGAAGCTACGACTATCCGGAGACTTTACGCAGAACGTCTGATCACTGGCTCACATGGCCGGGACGGCACGTAGGTTCCGGAGATCCTGGACTCGACGCACTTGCCGCACTCTATCCCGCTCACCTCCCTTGGCCCTCCGTCCCGGTCCAGAACTCTGGCGGACTGCCTCCGTTCTGACGTATGTATTTTTCTTCTCCCTATATAAGTACATACGCCGTCATCACCGTGCCATGGCGGAACCGCGGGCGCGCCAGCGTCCGCCGCCCCGCCGCCATCGGCACCAGGATGACTTTACTTACAGCCTTAAGGGTGCAAAGGGGCCGGGCGGCAGCCCGGCCCGTCTGATTAGTCCACTCGCTTCTTTCGCTTAGTCCACTCGCTTCTTTCGCTTTCAGGAGCGGGCCTCCGGCCCGCCTCTCTGTATCTGACAGCAGGCTCCGGCGCTGGCGCGCCTCGCCTGCGACTCCCTACGTAGCCTCTCGGGCTCCGGCTGACGCTCAAGGTCCTTGTTATTGCCCGGACGAACAACGGCAGGCCTCCTTCCGGCAGCGAGGCGCCAGCCTTGCCCTTAAGGCCGAGTTGGTTAGGCGACCCGAGCCGCATGGTCAAGAAGCACAGCTAAACAACATTGCACACCGCCGTGAATATCCGTCCAAGCGTTCACGGCACCGGATACCGCCACTGCTGTCGTAGCAGTGGTTACCCATCTCCACACTAAACCGGACCCGAACGGTCCAGACAGGAACGACAATGACTACCAAACCTGAAACCCACCGGCAGGCCCAACGTTGGGATGCTATGAAGAGGCACTACCTTGGTGTCGGTCTCTGCGGAGTCTGTGCCAGTCAGATCGCCTGGGGCCACCAACAGGGGTTCGCAGCGATCAAGTCTCCCTGCGCAAATTGCCTCCCGGTTCTCTTGGCCTTCCCTCGGAACGAAGCTGGTGAATGGCGTTCCGCGTCGCCCTCCACCCGCGCTTGCAGGTCAACACATGGGACCGAACAAGCCGAACTAACGGCAGTTTCCTAGCCGTCCCAGCGATGCCACCACCGGGAATGCCGGGAACGTCCGAGACGGTGCCCATTCCCGAGCCCTCTCAGCATTCAGTGGCACGCAGGACCACTCCGCTCCAGCGGCCTAGTACACACACTCCCATCCCATCACCCACATGCGGGCTGAAAGGCTCTCAGATCCGTCCGGCGTTTCCGCCCAACCGGACAGGAACGCTCTCACCCCAACACCCGGCCCAATCGGGCCGGGTACACCCACACAGGAAGTGCCCATAATGACAACGAATGACACCACCACCACTGCAGCACAGGCCGTCGAAGCAGCTCAGGCGAATCTGCAGAACGCACGCACGAAAGCCCGAGACGCACAGCAGGCCGCACGCCTGGCATCTAATCGCGCCGCGTCACTGAGCACCCGCCTCGACTCCGGCGACGCAACGGTAGACATCGAACAGATGGTCGAACACGAGTACGAAACCACACGGCAGACCAAGCTCGCCGCAGCGCACGAGCGCGCCATCCCAGCATTCGAGCAAGCACTGCGAATCGCGCGCACCGACGCCGCAATCGCTGAGACCACGGCAGGGCGAATCGAATCACAAAGCGCTCGCCTCGAACACTCCAAGTCGGCTGGGGCAAAACTCGCGGACATGCTCGAGCCCATCGAGTTCGAACTAGAGGAAAAGCAAAGCGTCCACGGTCAGTGGTATGGCTCGCTCATCCACACCACTGCCTACGGCGAAGGTTTCCACTACAAGAACGGCTCCCCAGACTCACCCATCCGTGTTGGCCGCAACAACGACGTAATCATCGACAGCGTGACGTACACCAGCGGAGCAGGCGGCGCCCATGGCGTTCAGCGAATCCTCGACGAAGCTAGTTCCGAGCTGACGCGCCGCCGGGCGGCTCGAAATGAACCGGCGCGACGCACTGCACTCGCAGAGAACGCCGAGCGGATCCGCGGAGAGTTCGCCTAACAACGGTCTACACAGCGCGGGACGCTGGCGCGCCCGGCTCTGTGACAGGGGGACAGTCACCACTAATCTCATCGGTTGGTGGTGACTGTCCTATCTTGCTCTCACCCAACAGTTATCCACAGGCTGTGGAAAAGTTCCCAAACCCGTACGTAACAAGAGGCGCTAACTACGTCCGGGCTTCCGACCTGGCGGGAAGGGGTGCACCCCCACCCCTTCTTTGCTTCAGAAGCCCGATCGGCGCCTAGCTGCCCTTCGTTTCGTCTGGCGGTCCCATCTCATCAAGTTTCTTTCTGACTGCTGATGAGAACTTGTATACGAGGCCTCCGCTGACGCCGCCGTGGGTGACGGTCTCGAAGGTAATCCGAGTGGCGGTTTCGACGGTGAGTTCTGCTCCTGTAGTCACACCGAGCAGGTAGATCAGACCCACTGTGTAGCCCACCAGGAGAGCCAGCATGAGACGGCCGGATGGGCTGAGGACCCTGTCCGTGAGGCGCCAACTCGTAGCAGCCGTCCTCATGAGCTGGTCGTTCTCGGCCAGTCGTTCCAGGTATAGCTTGACGTCCTCGTCAAGGTCCTCCTCGAAGAACGCGGCAGCGAGGTTCGCGAACCGCTCCTCCACCAGATCTTGGTCGTCGTCGGTATTGAAGACGTCATGAACGAATCGTTCGGCTGCTTCGCTTGTCAGACGGGAGAACGAGGCACCGGTGTTGTTCACGAGAGCTGCGGTTCCAAGTTGTTCTGTGAGGAGTTTGGTGAGCCCGGCCGTCGCAAGTTGCGAGAGCGCCGTTTGCGCAATGCTGACCGCCGACGACTGAGCAAGGACGGTTGTTGCCACGTCCATGTGCTTGAACTGCGCAACAATCCCTGCGGCGGGGTTGTACTTGAAATCCGCAAACAACTTCGCAGCTAGGTTGAAATCCGGGAACAACTT